>NZ_JAPZUB010000020.1 GCF_027533505.1 Flavobacterium sp.
ACTTCATTATCAAACAAAAAGCCTTCAATAACTTTGTATAATCGGGATTTATCTTCCTGATTTAATTCCGATATTTGGGATAAAATACTGTCTTTCATAAAGCAAATATAATAAATATATTATTTAGACTAAAGCCATTGATTATAATACAAGCAACATTGAACATTATCAATGGCTACTAAAAGGATTCTAACAAATGATACTTAATACTTGCCATTCAACAATTCTCCACCAATAGTTGATTTGGCTTCAATTCCAAGTTTTTTCATCATTTCATACGTAGTGCAAACCGCTGCCGAGGTAACCGGAATCCCACACTCCGCCTGAATTTGATCAATCGCTTCTAAAGAGGGCATTTGCACACAAGCCGAAGCCACCAATACGTCAACGTCCGTTAAGTCGAGTTGCTTATATATTTCTAATAAATTCAGCGGATTTTGTGCGGCGACTTCTAAATTATCAGGAATTTCCAAAGCGATACTTTCTTTTACTTTAATGCCTTGGTGTTCAATATAGTCCACCACTTTATCCGTCAACGGGCGCATGTAGGGCGTGATAATCGAAATTTGTTTCGCCCCTAAAACCTTTAGTCCGTTAATCAGCGCGCCAGCCGAGGTCACAATCGGGGTAGGGAAGCCGTTAGCAATCGTCTCTTGGTGTAAGTTCACTTCAGATACACAGTGATAGCCCCGTCCCATACTCATAATGGCCACCAAACAAGCATATCCCATCACATCCACCTGCGCGTCCGAAAGTTCGATCGCACATTTCAAACTCATCGCGTCCATCGCAGCCAATTCTTCTTGAGTAACTTTCTTCATACGCATCCGACTGCTGTGAAAGGTAAAGCGTTCGGGTAAAATTGTTTGCCGTGCGTTGAAAATCGCCGGGATCTCGGTTTCCATCGTCACATTTGACGACGGAACAATTTGTCCAATTCTATATTTTTTATTCATTATCTGATAATTCTACTGTTAACTATTTACTGCCTACTGAACACTGCCCACTGCCCACTGCATACTGTATACTGATCACTGAATAGGGCAATGCCTCCGGCCCGGGCTCTACGCGGTACGCGGTACCTTGCTTCGATCCCTATTGCAATCCCTGCTTAAATCTCTTTTACGGTATTCATAATCGTCCCGATTCCTTCCACGGTTGCTTCAATCACATCACCATCGTGAAGCCACTCCTGAGGATCACGACCCGCACCCACACCAGCAGGCGTTCCTGTTGCAATAATATCACCGGGTTCAATCGTGAACACGGTACTTAAGTCTTCGATTAAATCAGGGATATTAAACAGCATGAATTTCGTATTGGAATTTTGTTTTTCAATTCCGTTAACCTTCAGACTAAGATTCAAGTTATGCGGATTCTCAATCTCCTCTTTTGTCACCAAATAGGGGCCCATCGGTGCAAAGGTATCTTGTCCTTTGGAAACAATCCATTGGCCCTCGCGACGGCAATCCCGTGCGGAAATATCGTTAATCACTGTATACCCAAACACATAATCCATCGCTTCCGATTTGGATACATATTTTCCTGTTTTTCCGATGATTACTGCCAGTTCCACTTCCCAGTCCAATTGGGAGGTTAGTTTTGTATTTTTGATTACTTCGGTTTTAGTAGCGGTAACCGTTGTAGGAGGTTTGGAAAAAATGATGGGTTTCTGGGGGAGTTTCCCTGTAGTATCCAAGGTTCGTGCACTCTCAGCCACATGTTCGGTATAGTTCAACCCAATTCCGATAATATTTTTTCGAGGTCTTGGAATAGGGGCGAGTAGCGTTACTTCTTCCAAAGGGACTCCAATTTTTATGATAAATTCATCGGGTGTATCAGCAATCAAATCATTTATCTCATCGACAACTTCAATGCCCATATCAATCAAGTCGAGCATATCATCGGGTAAAGGAAAATTGGCTACTTCGCCAAAATCCTCCATATCAATGACTAAATCGTTAAATATAAACCCCAAACGGGCTTCTTGATTTTGATGGGTGTAGGTAACTAATTTCATTTGGTATCTTTTTTTATGGTCACCGTTTCACCGGCGTTGTTTATTACTTCTATTTCTAGTGAGGATTTTGTTGCGATAAGTTCTTTGAGTCCTACAATATCACAAACGGATAGCTTTTCTAAACGATGTTGGTCAATTCGAATTATAGGATTTCCAAATTGAATCTTAGACTTGAGTGTTTTATCCCACACGATACCTACGACAAGCTTTTGATCGATTAGGGTGGGTGTAAATTGGGGTGTTTTTTGAGTTAAGTCATTTTGCGTTGGTGCTTCGAAATACCACTTTTTCTTATGAAAATCCAAGGTTACTTTTCCTAATTTAAACACATCCAGTCCGATACGGGAATTGTCATCATCAGTAGTTTCACTGATAATGTTGGTAAACGTTGTTCCGTTAATTTTCATTTTTTGAATTTGAACCAAACGGTGGGGGCTTGGTTCCAACTTTTCAAAAAGTCCCAACGAAACTACACCTGTTGATTCGCCAAGTGTTTTTACAACTTCTCCTTTTTTGAAATCCGCGTACACTCGATTTGATAAATCATAAAAACCATCCATTCCCGTATCGAGTAAGGCAAATTCGCTACCTTCATTGCAGCCTTCACTTTGATGTTCCAAAGCGATGTAAGGCGCTAATTGTTGGCCAATTAATTGCAAAGAAAAGCCTTTTGTCTTTGGTGAAAATGATTTCACGGTATGCGATATTCGCAACTTTTTGCCAGTATAATCAATTTGTAAAACCGCATTTTTAAAGAAGTTACTACCTACAAATCCATCCAAACGGTAACATTTTAATACGGGATGATTGTCTAAATCTACCACAATGGCTACACCCTTCTCAAATTGTAAGGACCCTAAACGCATTTCTGGTAAAGGAACCATTACCATATTTTGCGTTTTATTATTGGCATCAACTACATTGACGTCTCTTTTGGAGGCTGGATTAAGGATGTTGGCTAATCGTTTCGAAATGATATTTGGCGCGCCAGTATCTAATAGGAACCGATAGGTTTGTCCCGCCAAACTTACCGGAATGACAATTTTTCCATGTTCAAACTCAAAACTGACTTCCTCAAAGAACTCTTTTTGGGATATCTTTCCAGCATCGAGTTTAAAATCTTGTGCCCAAAGCTGTCCAATTCCCCAAAACAAGCAACAAATGACCCACTTTTTCATAGCTGTTTTTTTAATCAATTATTTGATGTCCGTTATTTTCGGTTAAAATGCGGTCTTGATACAAGCCCAACCCTTCAATTACGGGTAAGTCATTGAAATGAAACAAACACGCATCTTCCGTTTCTGAAGCATTGTGATGTTCGTGCCAAGCCCACGAAGGGACGCAGAAAATATCGCGTTCTTTCCAATCAAATCGTTGACCATTGATAATGGTATAGCCGCTTCCTTTCGCACATTGGTACACAAATGAACCGGTATGTTTATGGGCTTTGCCTTGAAATCCTTTGGGTAACAATTGCATGGACGCACTCATGGTTTGCATCACATGGCCGCCCGTTAATGGATTGCTGTAACGAAGGTGGATCCCATCAAACGGATCGATAGGATTCACTTCTAAAGCTTCTAGAAGTGCTGGATAAACCTTGCTCCAGGAATATTTAAAAAGGGGCGAATAGGGTTTATCCCATTGCACATCAGCCGGAATGAGTCCGACACCACTATACGTTTTTGGTGAATAATTCAACGGAACATCCAACGGTTGTTTGCCCTCATACACCGCATAATCAATGGCTTCTAAAGCATTCACTAAGGGAATATCCAAACCATCTTGCCAAATACAGGTTTGACCATCAGCTTCCACGCCGTGTTCATGCCAAGTCGAGTTGGGTGTAATTACAAAATCGTTGACTTCGAGCATAATTTTATTACCGTCCACCACGGTATAGCCTTTACTACCTTCCATGATAAATCGCAGGGCAGAAGCACGATGGCGGTGTGCCGAAGTGGATTCACCGGGTCGCGTCACTTGAATTCCGGTATAGAGCCAACCTACAGCAGCAGAAACGTCTTTGCGTTTGTCATTAACCAAATAGACTACGCGGCGTCCTGCTTGTTCGGGTGTCACGAGTTCGCTTGATTTGAGTACCAACGAGCGTAAATCATCGTATTTCCAGAGCATCGGAACGGAATTCGGACGCGGCTCCCAGGGTTCGATATCGTTGGCAACGGTCCACAAAGCACCGGCACCTAAAGTTTCTAACTCGCTGTAATAGGCTTCGAGTTCAGGCGTATCACTCACACGCGCTCTTCCGTAGACATCATCGGAATAGTGTTGCTCTTTCATTTTTTTGTTTTTTGGAGACCTAACAGGTTTTTAAAACCTGTTAGGTCTGAATTATTTATTCCTTTTCGGTTCCATCCACAAAGGTAATCTTGCGGGTGGCTGCGACATTAACCCGTAAATCAAAAATATCAAATCGGTTGTAATGCCCTAAGATATCGTGCATTTGTTTGGGTTGGATGCATTTGGCCAAATCAATTTCAGCATAGACAATGCCTTCATCATCAATTAAAGGTGTCCCGATCACCGCTCCATTAGGACCTATGAATCCTGAGAATGCCGAACTTTTACGATCCAATAAGGCATCAATAGTGGGCACTTCGGCACGTAACGCATCCTTAATTTCTGGAGAAATGGTTGAACACGATACTATAGTAAATAATTTTCCTTCGAAAGAATGGGCCGCAGCCCGAATTTTGATTGCTTCCGCCATATCATAATCAGGGGGAGCCACAGGAAGAGAAATATAATTGGCAATATGCACCAATTCGCCTTGTGACAATAGTGTAAAACGTGCCAACGTATTGGTGTTTTCACCACAGGCTAGAGTGCCTATCGGTCCCACTTCGGTATCATACACTTTCAACGAAGATCCATCGCCTGAAGTCCACGTTAATTTCTCGGCCCATGTGGGAACCAATTTACGGTGTTTCCCTATGATGGTACCTTGATTATCAATAATCAAATTGGTGTTGTAAATTTCGCCAAAACTTGCACCACGTTCATTAATTCCAATGACGATATGCATATTGTAATCGCGTGCAGCTTGGTACAATGGTTGCATTTCAGGGTCTTCAACGGCTACTGAATTTCGGTAGAGTTGTTCATACCAAGCACTGCCTTGCACAGGCGTCATCACCCAATTCCAATAGGGATAGCCCGCTACAAAAACCTCAGGGAATGCAATCAAGGTTGCACCATTTTCATGCGCCTCTTTAATAAAACGAATGGCTTTATCAATTGTTCCTGAAACATTGAGAAAAACGGGAGCCGTTTGTACCGTTGCGGCTTTAAATTTTTTAAATTCCATAGCTTTATTGCAAATAAAGTTCAATTTTTGATTTCATCGATTCATTAAAAGCTTCTGAACTGATGGTTTGGCGGTCTTCAGCGATTTTAACATTCACTAAGGTGACTTCGCCTTCTAGCACTGTTTTTTGGGTTGCATTTACAAATGTAAAACCACAAACCATGGATGAATTACGCAATTCCTTTACCCATAAGTGTTTGGTGAGGGTTTCGCCTAGACGGGCCGGACTCTTAAATTGGACTTTTAAATCGACTGTAGGGATGCCGTTGGTTTCATGCATTAAATGAAACGGGCGGTCGAGGGCTTCTTCAAACCAATCTTCGACTAAGGCATTGAGCATTTCTAGAAAACGCGGATAAAAAACAATCCCTGCATAGTCAATATGTTGAAAACGAATTTTTTCTTCTTTAGTAAAATAGTTCATGAATAGTAGTTGTTTTAGCCCTGATTGAAGCGGCATCCTCGTAGCGAAGCGGAGAGATACAGCGGAAAGCAGGAAATAGCTCCAAAAAAAAGCTATTCAAAGATACATTAATCTTGGGTTTTTAGTTTAAAACGTTGGATTTTTCCTGTTTCGGTTTTGGGTAATGCTTCAACAAAATGAATCACCCGCGGATATTTATACGGTGCCGCTACTTCTTTGAACCAGTGCTGTATACGATTCTTCAGTACATCGGATGCTTTAGAAGGATCTTTTAGTACAATGTAGGCACAAACCAACATCCCGCGTTCCTCATCGGGTAGTCCGACCACTGCGCACTCCGCAATAGCCTCATGTCCGATCAAGACACTTTCAACTTCGATGGCCGCAATATTATAACCGGAGGAAATAATCATATCATCACCGCGCGCCACAAACCAATAATAACCGTCTTCATCTTTTCGAAAAATATCTCCAGTTACATTCCAACCATATTGAACATATTCGGCTTGTTTTTCGGGACGGTTTAAATATTTGCAACCCGTAATGCCGCGAACGGCTAGTCTTCCGGGAGTACCATCGGTAATTTCTGTTCCGTACGCATCAATAATTTTGGCTTCATAACCTGTGATAGGAATGCCTGTAGCGCCGGGTTTCATGTTGGATTCATTCGAAGAAATGAAAATATGCAGCATTTCTGTCGCGCCAATCCCATCAATAATTTTGAGTCCGGTCACGTCATACCAATCTTGCCAAACTTTTAAGGGTAAGGTTTCGCCCGCAGATACACATTTGCGCAAACTTGAAATATCATATTCGTGTACTTTACCAGTAATCACGCGCCAAGCGGTAGGGGCGGTAAAGCAAATGGTGATTTTATGTTCTTGAATGGCTTGTAATAATAAGTCGGGACTGGGTTTTTCAATTAAAAATGTGGAAGCGCCGTAATACAAGGGAAACAACACCAACCCTCCGAGTCCAAAAGTGAATCCGATAGGCGGACTACCCATAAAAATATCAGCTGAAGTGGGTTGGAGTGAATAGGCAGGAAAGGCTTCACAAATGTTGAGAATATCTTTATGATAATGGGCGGTCATTTTGGGTAAGCCAGTGGTTCCTGAGGTAAAACCGATTAAGGCCACACTTTCAGAATGGGTATGAAAGTTATCAAAAACAGGCTCGTATTTCGCCATTAAGGCTTCCAATTGCCCATTTCCAAAATAGCAAACGGATTGTAAATGATCGCTTTTCACCAAATGCATTTCTTCCTCTAAATCGGCGGCACAGAAGGCATGTGAAATTTCGGCGCAATCAATTATTGTAGTTAGTTCTTTTGAACGCAATAAAGGCATTGTAGCCACGACTACTCCGCCCGCTTTTAGAATGGCAAACCAGCAGGCTACCATCATGGGGGAATTGGCGGAACGAATCAACACCCGATTACCCGATTGGAGTCCCAGTTCGTTCACCAATACTTGCGCAATTTGATTGCTTTTTTCGTACAACTCTTGATAAGTCCAAGTCGTTTCAAAAGTGCGTAAACAAGGGTGATTTCCTCTGCCTTCGCGAATAGGTTGGTCCAACAAACGATCGACACAGTTTAGCATTTTAGGTCGTTGAAACTGGGGTAAGTCCAAAAAAGCATAGTTGGGTTGTGCCGAAAGTTCGGGCAAATGATCATGAGCAAACGTATCGGTGTAGTGTTTCATGACAGTTTATTTTTTATTGCTTTTTGGTTTCAAAGCCCGTTTCATCGATTCCATTTGCTTGCGTTCAGCTGCTTGATAGGGATATAAATGCGAGGTGCCTGCAAAATAGGAATCCGGAATATCGGTGGGTCGGAAATTCTCATACGCTTGTGCGTGACGTACAAAATACGGATCCAATAGTAAAGGGCGACCCAACGCGACTAAATCAGCGCGTCCGTTGAGTAAAATGGTATTGATTTGATCGATATTTTGAATGTATCCAGTGGTAATTGTTGGAATGGATACGGTATTGCGAATGGCATCTGAAAAAGGTGTTTGCCACATGCGTCCGACCAATGGTTTTTGGTAACTCACGGTATTTCCTGTCGACACATTGATGATATCGGCCCCCGCTTTTTTAAAGGCTTCGGCTATAGTGAAGACATCGCTTTCGGTAATGCCTCCTTCAGCCCAATCGCAAGCGGAAATGCGAACTGACATGGGTTTTTCTTTAGGGAAAACGGCACGCATGGCTTCAAAGACACGAAGCGGGAATTTTAAGCGATTTTCTATACTTCCGCCAAATTCATCCGTACGTTGATTGGTTAAGGGCGATAGGAACGAAGCAAGCAAAAATCCGTGATGGGCTTGAAGTTCGACAAGGTCAAATCCGGCTTGATCAGCTTTTTGTGTTGCTTGTACGAAATCCGAGGTAATTCTATCCATGTCTGCTACCGACATGGCTTTGGGTGTAGGCATTCCCTCAGCATAGGGTAGGGCGGAAGCAGCTATCAACTCCCAAGGCGAATCTATGGGTTCATTTACTCCTTCACTAGGCCGTTTCGTTGCTCCTTTCGGACCGGAATGACCCAATTGAATTCCGATTTTTGACGCAGTATTTTGATGGATGAAATCGGTAATTCGTTTCCAGCTATCAATATGATTTTGAGTATACAAACCGGCACAACCTAAAGTAATGCGACCTGTAGCTGAAATAGCCGTCATTTCGGTGATAATGAGTCCGACACCACCTAAAGCACGTGACGTATAATGTTGAAAATGCCAGTCGTTCACAGCTCCCTCTTCCGCACGATATTGTCCCATAGGCGCCATTACAATGCGGTTAGGCAACGTTGTTCCTCGGAGTTGGAAGGGGTGAAATGCGGCAGGTTTTGCCTCTTCATTACCCTTAAATTCGGCCATAACTTTATCTGTAAACGATTTGTCCCGAATCATTAAGTTTTCAAAAGTCACTTTCTTTGAACGGGTCATGCAACCAAAAGCGAATTGATAAAAGGGATGTTGGCTATGGCGATCCATATGTTCGAACCAATCCAAAGATACGGTTGCAGCATACTGAATCATTTCGACCGTATTTCGGCGTGTTTGTTCGTATTGTTGGAAAGCCGCTTGTACATTATTCGGGTTGGCAATGACCGCATCCGAGAGTCCGATGGCGCAATCCATAGCTAATTTTGTTCCTGAACCGATCGAGTAGTGGGCGGTAGCTTTGGCATCACCCAATAGTACGATGTTGTTATGATACCATTTTTTGTTGGTCACATGGGGAAATTGACGCCAATGGGATTTATTGGAAATGAGTCCATGGCCGTCGAGTTCTTCTTTGAAAATCGCTTCAATTTTGGCAATGGTATCGGCTTCATTGGTCACTTCAAAACCGTGTTTTTCCCAAGTATCATTGGCACATTCAAAAATCCAGGTACTCATACCCGGTTCGTATTGATAAGAATGGGCAACCATCATTCCATGAGGCGTTGATCGAAAGAAATAGGTAAACGCATCCAAAGGTTTGGTCGAACCTAGCCATACAAAACGGTTGCTTTTGAGTTCGATATGTGTGCCAAATTCTGCAGCATATTGCGAGCGAATCGCACTACCAATACCGTCGGAAGCCAAGATAATATCGGAATCGGCAAATTGAGCTAGATCGGCTACATTTTGTTCAAAATGCAAGCGAATGCCTTCTTCGGTACAACGTTGGTGTAACAATTTCAACAAGGTTTTACGAGAACAACCACAAAATCCGTTGCCCGCGATACTCACCTCTTGTCCGTCACGAGCAATGATAATATCATCCCAATAGGCAAAATTGGAGCGAATCAATTCATAAGATTCCATGTCCCGTTTTAGGAATTCACCTAAAGTTTCATCGGAGAACACGACTCCAAATCCGAAACTATCATCGGGACGGTTGCGTTCGTAAATATCAATTTCACAGTAGGGTATTGCTTTTTTGGTAAGAATCGAAAAATAGAGTCCGCCAGGTCCCCCACCGATAACTGTAATCTTCATATTAGGTATTTCGTTTTAGGGCAAATTGTTCGCCTAATTTAGCATAGTTGGCTCCTGCCAAACGCGCTACAGGACGGTAATTTTCCAAATTAATTTTATAGTTATCCAAAAGTACTTCATCCGCATAATGCAGCATCACGACACGACCAATAAGAACGCAGGCGCCCCCTTGTTGGTGCCCTTCTAAAAAATAATGATGCACGAGTTCGCATTCCAGGTGAATCGGACTCTCTTTCACCCGCATGGGTTTGATTTTAGTTGAAGGAATAGGAGTGAGCCCAGCATGGACAAACTCATCGACTTCTGGAGGTAATTTGTCCGAAGTGGCATTCATTTGTTCGACAACGGCTTCGGTTACCATATTCACTACAAATTGCTTAGTAGTCAAAACATTGTTCAAGGTGTCTTTGTTGGAATCATTATCCCGACGGGTCGAAAACATAACGTGTGGGGGATCATCACCGAGAAGATTGAAATACGAAAAGGGAGCTAAGTTGTTTACTCCATGTACGTCAATCGTAGAAATCCAACCGATAGGTCGGGGAATGATGGTGCCGGTTAATAGCTTGTAAATTGCGGATTGTTCCAGATTTTCAGGATCAAATTGCATGTTTTATAATTTTCAGACAAGATAAAAAAAAGCGATGAAAAAATGAGAATTATTTACCAAACAAAGCAATCCTTTGATAATGAATCAATAAAACATAGGAACATCTACAATTTTAGATACAAAAGGGCGAAAAAACACCTGCTCACAAGTCGACTAGCGTTAAAATACTGATAATTCTTCGATATTTAGCGCTAATTTATTTTAATAGTGAAAAAATATTTTGAAAAAAATTTGATTTATGCATTTATACATTTGCTAAATTAGTATATTTATGCAAAATTTATATATATGGATATTCCAGCCTGTCCCAAGTGTCAAAACACAATTATTGTTAAAAGCGGTGTCATCAAAGAGCGCCAGCGGTATTTGTGTAAATCGTGCAACTACTTCTTTACCGTGAATAAATTGGGGAAAAAGATCGACAGCTACTACGTCACCAAAGCACTTCAATTGTACTTGGAGGGGTTGAGTTTTCGTGAAATTGAACGGATTATCGGGGTGTCCCACGTTACCGTAAGCAACTGGGTGAAAGAGTTTAAGATAAGTAAACCTAATCATACCGACTACCATCCCACCTACAAGATTTATAATCATTTGGAATTGGTGGAATTCCTCAAAAATAAAGAGCAATTAAAAGGAGCAGGGATGATCATTACCGAACTAGGGGACAAGTTCATGCTCATAAAATGGGAACGTTTTAAGGATTAACCTATACGCTTTACAGAAATATATATATTAATTTTTTCCTTTAACAAATATTTAGAATTTGGTCCTGCAAAATGTATTACTAACCAAATTTTAAAGTATGAAAAAAGGAATTGTTTTAGCAGCGTTATGGAGTGCTGCTTTATCATTCGCACAAGGCTCACCCGATTATGGAGGTGGGTTAAAATTCAATTTGAACACGGAAGGTTCCAAGTACATGCGTTTCATTGCATGGAATCAAATCTGGGCGCGTTCTTCCGAATTAAATCCGGGCACCATGATTGGAGAACAAGGGGCTACGAAACAAGAAGATATCGGATTACGTCGATTGCGTATCTTGGCTTATGCGCAAATTTCTCCCCGATACATGATTGTCACCCACATAGGGATTAACAACCAAACCTTTATCAATGGTGGGGCAGCAGGTTCGCAAAACACCGGCGGATACGGCGCTGGAAAAAAACCAGGCCTGTTCTTTCACGATGCATGGAATGAATATGCCGTAGTTTTACCCAAAGAAAATAAACCCTTCAGTTTGTCGGTCGGTGCTGGATTACATTATTACATGGGACTTTCCCGCATGACCATGTCGTCTACTTTAAACTATATGACCATAGATGCGCCGATTTTCAACTGGCCTTTGATCGAAAATTCAGATCAATTTGCCCGTCAAATGGGAATCTTCGTAAAAGGTAAATACAATCGTTTGGAGTACCGCATGAGTATCAACAAACCTTTCGCTACCAATGTAACTCCCGTCAATGTAACCGATCCGAATGTAGCCGTAGCAGTTGATAACAACAACAATGCCCGTTGGTCCAAAGCGGGTTACTTTGAATACCAGTTTTTTGATAAAGAATCCAATTTGTTACCCTTCAAAGTAGGAACCTATTTGGGAACCAAAAAAATGTTCAACATCGGAGCAGGATTCTACACGGCACCGAGCGGAACGAAAACTTCAGTAAACGGGGTCACCGAGCGACATGATATCAATTTGTTTTCGGGGGATGTGTTTCTTGATCTACCCGTGGGAGACAAAGCCAAAAAAGCAGCCATTACCGCCTATAGTGTTTTGTATGATTACGACTTCGGCCCCAATTATTTACGCAATATCGGTATCATGAACGAAGGGGTAGTGGATAATACCTATTCTGGTACGCGTGCCTTGGCTGGCCCAGGGAATTTACAACCAATGGTGGGCTCAGGAACGATTTGGTACACCCAAGCCGGTTATTTGATCCCAAATAAAGATGAAAAACCGAAAGTACGTGTGCAACCCTTTGCTGCTTATACCTACAAAGACTTCGATGCGTTGAAAAAAGCCAGCAGTCAATTTGATATTGGAACCAATTTCTTCTTGGATGGCCATCATGCCAAAATTACCGCTCAATATTCAACGCGACCCGTGTACACTGCTGTAGATAAAATCGATTCCTACAAAGGGGAGATTTTAGTTCAATTGCAGATTTATTTATAACCTAATTTTAACCAACAATAATATGAGCAAAGCATCATCAAAAGGAATTTGGAAAGTAATTTCCGCTTCCTCCATGGGTACCATGATTGAATGGTACGATTTTTACATCTTTGGGAGTTTAGCCGTAGTTATTTCTACCAAATTTTTCCCATCCGACAATCCCACAGCAGCCTTTTTGTCCACCTTAGCCACTTTTGCGGCTGGTTTTGTGGTTCGTCCTTTCGGGGCTTTATTTTTCGGACGTCTGGGCGACCTTATCGGACGAAAGTACACTTTTATGGTAACCTTGATGTTAATGGGGGGAGCCACCTTCTTAATCGGTTGTATTCCTAGCTACGAAACCATCGGATTTATGGCGCCCGTACTGGTTTTGATACTTCGCCTTTTGCAAGGTCTTGCCCTAGGAGGTGAATACGGCGGAGCGGCAACCTATGTGGCTGAACATGCACCCAAAGGGGAGCGTGGGTATTGGACCTCTTGGATTCAAACCACAGCAACCGTAGGTCTTTTTGTGTCGCTTATGGTAATTTTGATTACCAAATCCGTTATGAGTAAAGAAGCTTTTGAAGATTGGGGATGGCGTGTGCCTTTCTGGGTATCGGTTTTAATGGTTGTGGTTTCCTATTATATTCGAAAAGGAATGCACGAATCGCCTGTTTTTGCCAAAGCTAAAGCGGAAGGAAAAACGGCCGCTAATCCGTTGAAAGAAAGTTTTGGCAATAAATACAACCTAAAATTTGTTTTATTGGCTTTATTTGGAGCCACCATGGGACAAGGGGTGGTGTGGTATACCGGTCAGTTTTATGCCATGAATTTCTTAAAAACCGTTCAAGCTATTGACTCTTCACAAGTTGACACTTTATTGGGTATCGCGCTTGTTCTCGGCACTCCTTTCTTTGTAGTCTTCGGAAAATTAAGTGACAAAGTGGGACGAAAAAACATCATGATGCTCGGTATGTTGATTGCGATTATCGCTTACCGACCCATCTATCGCGCTATGTACACGACTACCGATTTGACAAAGAAAACGGAAATAGTTGAAAAAACGACCACCGTTCCCTCCATGAAAGTAATAGAAGGTTCCAAAGTAGATTCTATATATACCACCAATCGCGCTTATACGGATGGAACAACGGTAGAAGAGATCAAAACCCTACACATGGAAGCCGGTAAAGTGCTTTTGGACGACAAAGGAAAAGAGAAAGTTGAAACCAAAATCACCAAGAAAATTAACAATGCTGATCGATGGATGTTAGTCTTCCTTGTTTTCATTCAAGTGATTTTTGTAACCATGGTTTACGGTCCAATTGCCGCTTTCTTGGTGGAAATGTTCCCGGTGAAAATTCGCTACACCTCCATGTCCTTACCTTATCACGTTGGAAATGGAATCTTTGGAGGTTTGCTTCCTGCCATTTCAACCTACTTGGTTACAACCGCCAAAGATGCTGGCGATGTTGAATTTTACCTCGAGGGATTATGGTATCCGATTATCATCGCAGGGGTCTGTTTTGTCATTGGGATGATTTATATTGATAAAAAAATTAACACACTTCACGAATAAAACGCTGGGCTATGAATGCATTAAAAAAACTTTTAGGAATTATTTGGATTCTACTCGCAGCAGCAGTGTCCTATTATTGTATCGCCATTTTTGGTGGAAAATTGTCTTCAGGTAAGCAAGATGATTTGGTTTTTGGAATTATTATCTTCTTTATTTTGCTACCTTTGGTTGTATCAGGCTTAGGACTCTTCGGGTATTATTGCCTAACCAATGAATATGATGAAGATTACGATTAAATAACACCTAATTTACACCCAAAGCTCTTTCATAAGGGCTTTGGGTATTTTTAGTCATGAAAAAAAGACACCAACAAAAATTATTGATCATCACCTTAGTCCTTGGATTAGGATTCAATCTTCCGTTGGTGTTACTTTTTGATTCGGCCACATCCATCGGAGGGTTTCCGCTCATTTATGTGTATCTTTTCTCTTTATGGCTTTTTGCTAGTTTGATTACGTTGATAATTGTAAAACGTTACCATGAGTAGTCTTGTACTTATCGTAATTTTGGGGCTCTATTTGGGGATGCTTTTTTTTATTGCGCATTGGGCAGAAAAAAAAGAAGGCTCACCTATGACCAATAATCCCTACGTTTATACCTTGTCCTTAGCCGTTTATTGTACGGCTTGGACCTATTATGGTAGTATTGGAGTGGCAGCAGATAGCGGATTAAGTTATTTACCCATTTATTTAGGTCCCGTAATTATTGCCCCCGCATGGATTATTATTTTACGACGCATCATTCGGATCTCACGGATCAATAAAATATCAAGTATCGCCGATTTTATCTCCTTACGGTACGGAAACAGTCGTTTTTTGGGGGCTATTGTCACCGTAATTTGTCTCACAGGAATCGTGCCCTATATTGGGTTGCAACTCAAAGCGATTGCCGAAACCTTTCATGTGGTTACTCAAACCCCTATTCGAACGAATATTTTTGATGATAATACGACGTATGTCGCCATTGCTTTAGCGTTGTTTGCCTCCTACTATGGAACACGGTATGTGGATGCCTCCGAAAAACGAAGAGGGATCGTTACCGCCGTTGCTTTGGAGAGTATTTTGAAATTGGTCTTTTTTGTGGTAGTCGGACTCTATGTTACTTATGGCGTATACAACGGATTTGATGATATTTATCAAAAAGCGCAACATTTACCTGATTTTGTGGCACGAAATACCATTGGGGGATTGCCGCAAGCGATGAATTGGGGATTGCTGTGCATCCTTTCTATGTTTGCAATTTTTCTATTACCGCGCCAATTTCACGTAGCTGTCGTTGAGAATAATCGTGAAAACCACCTCAAAACCGCAGTTTGGTTGTTCCCTTTATACCTGTTGATTTTCAACCTGTTTGTGTATCCCATCGCTTGGGGAGGTAATATTCTTTTTGAAGGGAAAAATGTGAATTCGGATGCTTATTCCTTGCTTATTCCTTTGCATTTCCAAAATACGGCTATGGCAGTTTTGGTCTTTTTAGGAGGGTTTTCAGCAGCGATTTCGATGATTATCGTTTCGTCGATTGGGTTGTCAAACATGTTAACCAACAATGTGCTTATTCCCTACAACTTGTTGGGAAATTTAAGTGGGTCAGCGCAATCTATCAACAGTCAACGTATCATTAATAGCCGAAAAATTGGCATTTTTTGCTTGATTATCTTCGCTTATCTCATCTACCGTTTTTTCGGTTTGGATTATAATTTGGTATCGATAGGAATGGTTGCCTTTGTGATTATTGCCCAATTGGGTCCTTCATTTTTTGGCGCTTTATTTTGGCGTAGAGGCTCTCGTTTAGGCGCTATTTGGGGTATTATCATGGGCTTTGTGATTTGTGTTTATACCCTTTTGCTTCCTTATGCCATGGGTACATCCAATACCAATGCGCCTTTTATCAACGATGGACTATGGGGTTTTTCACTGTTAAAACCGTTTCAACTGTTTGGATTAGACTATTTGCAACCCGTACCTCATGCCTTGTTTTGGAGTTTGTTTTTTAATTTCATCACTTACTTTGCGGTTTCGGTTAGCTTTAAAGGAAATTATCGGGAACGCAATTACGCTGAAATGTTTGTGGATATCAACCGCTACAGCACCAATCACGAAAATGCTTTTATTTGGAAAGGTACGGCGTATAAAAATGATATCGAAAAAGTATTAGTTCGCTTTATGGGGGAAGAACGCACCCGACGCGCCATGAATATTTTCAATGTCAAATACAATGTCGATCAAAAACAAGAATTGGCCGATGCACGCTTGGTTAAATTTGCTGAAAATTTGCTTACAGGATATATCGGTACAGCTTCCGCACGAATATTGATTGCCAGTGTAGTAAAAGAGGAAAAAATTACCTTGCCGGAAGTGTTGAAAATTTTGGAAGAATCCAAAGAGAATATCATCATCAACAAAAAATTGACCGAAACGTCTCGGGAATTACACGAATTAACCGCCAAGCTAAAAGAAGCCAACGATTCGTTAATTCAAAAAGATCAACAAAAAGACGAGTTTTTAGATACCGTTACTCATGAAATTCGAACGCCAATCACTGCGATTCGGGCAGCCAGTGAAATTTTGATTGAAGATGAAGAAATTCCAGAAGAGCTTCGGAAACAATTTTTACAAAACATCATCTCGGAATCCGACAGGTTAAATCGATTGATTGATAAGGTGTTGGATTTGGAAAAATTTGAAACGGGTAAACAAGAGATTCACGTAGCCCCACATCCAATTTTGGATACGATTGTGAGAGCGGTAGAACCTTTGCAACAGCTTATTTCCAATAAAAACATCGCCGTTCATTTGGAAGGTAAAGCTTCCCTCGTGGCATGGTATGATGAAGATCGAATTTTTCAAGTCGTCACCAATTTAGTCTCCAATGCAATCAAATTCTGCCCAGAGGAGAACGGACTTATTGTCATCGCAGTCCAAGAAAAAACTGATGCCATCGAAGTACAAGTTCGCGACAACGGCAAAGGTATAGCCAAAGGCGATTTTGAAACTATTTTTGATAAGTTCTACCAATCTACCAACCAAAATTTTAAAAAACCCATTGGTAGTGGACTCGGATTAGCCATTTGTAAACAAATTATTGAAATGCATAAGGGACAAATATGGGCCGTCAATAGTAGTACTGGCGGAGCTTGCCTTCATTTCACCCTTCCCCAAAAAGAGCAACTATGAAAAAGATACTTATAGTAGACGATGAACCTAACATTGTCATGACACTCGAATACACATTCAAGAAAAATAATTTTGAAGTCTTTATTGCGCGCGATGGCCAAGAAGCGCTAGAGATTTTAAAGTCACAGTTGCCCGACGTGATTATCTTGGATATTATGATGCCTTTGGTGGATGGGTTTGAAACCTTACAACACATTCGCCAAAATGAACAGCTCAACCATTGCAAAGTCATTTTTCTTTCGGCAAAAAACAAAGAAAGTGATATCGAAAAAGGACTGGCACTGGGGGCTGATGCTTATTTAACAAAACCCTTTTCATTGAAAAAAGTAGTCGAGAAAGTATCCGAACTACTCGCGTAAAACAACATCCAACTTCGTATGAATTACACCGAATTTTACCAGGAAAGTCTTGGTAAACCAGAAGTCTTTTGGCAAAAACAAAGTAAAGCACTTCCATGGTTTAAGGCACCAAGCACTATATTATCAGAAGATACAAACGGTTATCCACTTTGGTTTGCCGATGGAGAAACCAATGCTTGTTATTTAGCATTGGATCAACATATTGAAGCCGGGTATGGCGAACAAATTGCACTTATTTATGATTCGCCAGTCACCCAAACCATTCGTAAATACAGCTTCAACGAAGTCAAGTCCGAAGTCGCTCGATTGGCGGGAGGACTCTTAGCGTTGGGACTAAAAACAGGTGATACAGCGGTAATCTATATGCCCATGATACCCCAAGCGGCTTTTGCAATGCTGGCCTGTGCGCGGATAGGGGTAACACATTCTGTGGTTTTTGGTGGATTTGCACCGCATGAATTGGCTATTCGTATCGATGATTGTACGCCAAAAGTGATAATCACTGCATCCTCTGGAATTGAAATCGACCGATTAATTGCCTACAAGCCCTTGGTCGATGAGGCGATTGCTTTGGCCAACCATAAACCGAAAAAAGTAGTGGTATTAAACCGAAAACTCGGCGCTCGGATTCCGTTTAAAAAATACGATGTCGATTATGACGCTTTGATATACGGATCGGAAGAAGTAGCCTGCGTCCCTGTTTTGGCAACCCATCCATTGTATGTATTGTACACTTCGGGTACCACAGGAAAACCAAAAGGCATTGTAAGGGACACGGGCGGTTATGCAACGGCTTTAAAGTTTTCTATGCAATACATTTACGGAGCACAACCAGGAGAAGTTTTTTGGGCTGCCTCCGATGTAGGGTGGGTAGTGGGCCACAGCTATATTGTTTACGGCCCCTTAATTAATCGAAATACTACGGTACTTTTTGAGGGTAAACCAATACGAACACCAGACGCTAGTACGTTTTGGCGTGTAATTTCGGAGCACAAGGTAAGTGTTATGTTTACGGCACCTACCGCCATACGAGCCATTAAAAAAGAAGATCCTAATGGAGATTTTATCAAACAATACGATTTGTCTTGCTTACGCACCCAATTTTTAGCCGGCGAACGTTGCGATGTGGCAACCTTAGAATGGTACAACCAACATATTCCTATTCCCGCTATTGACCATTGGTGGCAAACGGAATCGGGTTGGCCCATGATTTCCAATATGATGGGGGTCGAACAACTTCCTGTAAAACCAGGTTCGGCTTCTAAAGCGGTGGCTGGATATGATATTCGAATCTTTTCCGAAAATGGAGAAGAATTAGGACCCAATGAGGAAGGCTTCGTTGTCATTAAATTGCCATTACCTCCGGGAACTTTGTTGGATATCTGGAAGGACAATGCCCGTTTTCATGCAGGGTATTTGTCAAAATTCCCAGGCTATTATTTTTCTGGGGATGGCGGTTTTAAAGATGAAGATGGCTATATATTTATTACCGGTAGGGTAGATGATGTCATCAATGTCGCAGGGCATCGCTTATCTACCGCCGAAATGGAAGAAATTGTGGCGGCGCATCCTGCTGTAGCTGAATGTGCTGTGATTGGAATTAATGATGAGTTGAAAGGACAAATACCGTTGGCTTTGGTGGTTACCAAATCGGGGGAACCCATCGAGCATTTTCAGTTGCAACATGAAGTGGTTCAAAAAGTCCGCGAGCAAATTGGAGCTGTAGCCTCTTTAAAAGAGGTACTAGTCGTACAACGATTGCCGAAAACACGTTCTGGAAAAATATTGCGAAAATTAATGCGCAGTATGATTGATGGTGTTGAATACCAAATTCCTTCCACCATTGACGATGAAGCCATTATTGATGAAATTATCGAAGTGGTAGTGCAAGGTAAAATAGGAAGTTTCAAATAATTCATTACAGAAAAATAGGCAGACGCGTGCAATAAACATATATATCTATTTAGCAAAATATTTCATTTCTGCACTCGTAGAATGGCTATATTTACATAACCAAAAAAATATAAAACAAGATTTACAATGAGTTATTACAAAATAAATAATCTCGAACATTATTTTAAAATGTATAAGAAATCCATTCGTGAACCCCGAAAATTTTGGGATCGCATCGCGGATGAGAATTTCACTTGGTATCAAAAATGGGATAAGGTTTTGGAATTTGATATGCAGGAAGCGGACTTCAAATGGTTTGTGAATGCTAAAGTGAATATCACCAAAAACTGTATCGACCGTCATTTAGCTAAACGGGGGGAAAAAACCGCTATTATTTTTGAACCCAATGATCCAAATGAAGCAGCACAGCACATTTCGTATAATGAATTGTATGCTCGTGTGGCAAAAATGGCGAATGTGTTACGTGACCAAGGTGTTAAAAAAGGGGATCGTGTTTGTATCTACCTTCCGATGATTCCAGAGTTAGCTGTTGCAGTTTTAGCTTGTGCACGCATTGGAGCCATTCACTCCGTTGTTTTTGCTGGATTTTCAGCATCAGCGGTGGCAGCTCGAATTCAAGATTGTGAAGCTAAAATGGTCATTACTTCCGATGGAGGTTATCGTGGTGATAAAACCATCAACCTTAAAGGTATCGTTGACGAAGCATTAGAAAAATGTCCAACCATAGAAACCGTTCTGGTAGCCCGTCGAACCAATCAAGACGTACCGATGAAAGCGGGACGTGATTTATGGTTGCAACCCTTATTGGATGATGCAATTCCCAACAATGTGGCTGAAATCATGGATGCCGAAGATCCATTATTTATCCTATACACATCGGGTTCGACTGGTAAACCCAAAGGAATGTTGCACACCACAGCAGGTTATATGGTCTATACGGCCTATACCTTTAAAAATATTTTCAATTACGAAGAAAACGATGTGTATTGGTGTACTGCCGATATCGGTTGGATTACGGGACATTCCTATATTTTGTACGGACCGCTCTTGAATGGGGCTACAACGGTGATTTTTGAAGGTATTCCTTCGTATCCTAATTTCAGTCGTTTCTGGGAAGTGATTGAAAAACATAATGTAAATCAATTTTATACAGCGCCCACAGCGATTCGCGCATTAGCCAAAGAAAGCTTGGATTATGTTCAAAAATATCCCTTATCTTCCTTGAAAGTAATTGGTTCAGTTGGGGAGCCCATCAATGAAGAAGCATGGCACTGGTATAACGATCATGTAGGTGGAAAACGATGCCCATTAGTTGATACATGGTGGCAAACGGAAACAGGAGGTATTATGATTTCCCCCATACCTTTTGTAACGCCAACAAAACCGACCTATGCGTCGTTACCGTTACCTGGAATTCAACCCGTATTAATGGATGAATTGCGCAACGAAATTGAAGGCAATCAAGTAACGGGAAGTTTGTGTATCAAATTCCCTTGGCCAAGTATGGCACGTACCATTTGGGGCGATCATCAACGGTATAAAGAAACCTATTTCTCAGCCTTTCCTGGAAAATACTTTACAGGTGATGGTGCCTTACGTGATGAAGTAGGCTATTACCGAATTACGGGTCGCGTAGATGATGTAATTATTGTTTCTGGCCATAATTTGGGTACTGCACCAATAGAAGATGCGATCAACGAGCACCCAGCGGTAGCCGAAAGTGCCATTGTTGGTTTTCCACACGATATTAAAGGAAACGCAATGTATGGCTTTATCATTTTGAAAGAAGTGGGAGAGACCCGTAACCGTGAAAATCTTGCCAAAGAAATTAACCAATTGATTTCGGATCAAATCGGACCCATTGCCAAATTAGATAAAATTCAATTTGTAAGTGGTTTGCCAAAAACACGTTCCGGTAAGATTATGCGTCGTATTTTACGTAAAATTGCGGAAGGAGATTTTAGCAATTTCGGCGATATTTCTACACTTTTGAATCCTGAAATTGTAGAAGAAATCAAAAATGAACGGGTATAGTTTATAATTAGTCATTCCTTAAAAAGCCACTATTTTAAATTTCGATTAAAATAGTGGTTTTATTTTTAGTGAAAAAGTTGAACAATAATTGTAACCAAAAAATAATTAGTTCTTTAATTTGGTTAAATCGGAGCTTTAGATTG
>NZ_JAPZUB010000055.1 GCF_027533505.1 Flavobacterium sp.
TTTCAAACGATGGGTACCTGTATAGTATTCATAGTTGTTTGAATACGTATTATCACCAGCAATACTGCCGTTTTTTACATGTTTTTGAATTTTAGATGTAATTCCATGGGTAGTATTGTAGTCCATTGTTAAATCATAGGAGCTTGAGGCATCATTCCCTAAGGCCAGTTGATTATTACTTCCCGTAAAATTACCTGATGCAATAGTCAATCGATTTAATACATCATATTTAAAATTATGGGAAAAGTACCCTGCCATATCATTACTTGTGGAAGGAGCAGTATTATGAATCGACTTAATATTTCCTATGAAATCATAGGAGTATCTATTATTGTACAAATCATTCCCATTTGAAGTCTTGACTTTTAAATTATCAAGTTTTCTATCAATGTTATTATATGTATAATAGGTTTCTGTTCCGTTACCGAATTGCATGTATGTTTTTTGTTCATAGTAATCATAATCTACTCGTTTTACATAATTTGTTGGAGTTCCATTAATATCCCCAAAAATAGCAGTTACGTTACCCCCTAAATCATAATTATAAAACAGACGTTCTCCATCGGGATAATCTAATTCTAAAAGTCTGTTCCAACTATCATAAGTATAAAACGTAGAGAACTGTCTCATGGGTATATTGGGACCCACAATATTTCTTAAGTTAAAGGTGAGTTCACCCATATTACCATAGCCAAAACGCTGGAAACCTGTCGCATCAATTTGCGCTACTACTCTACCGGTTTCATTTCCGGAATTACCATATTCATAATGAACATTAGCAATATTGGGGGAACCGTCTGGATTTTCTGGAAATTTTATATCGGTTAACCTGGTATAGAAATATTCATAATTAACAGAGGTCCCAGAATTAATAAGATTTGAGGTCTGAATACTTAATAAATTAACATTGTCATATTTGTACAATGTGGTGCCTCTATCGGGGTTATCAACTTGTATTTTTCTACCAAAATTGTCATAAGTATACTTGGTGACAAGTCCTTCGTCATCCATATATTGAACTAATTGACCAATTTCATCAAAATCAAACTTTGTCCAAATTAATCCATTAGGACCTACAACACTGTTCGATAATTGTCTGCCATTACAATCTGTAAAACTTTTGGAAACCACATGTTGGGAACCATCTTGGTCAACATCAGTTAAAACATAAGTGGCAAGATTACCAAAGTTATCGTTATCTATTCCGTATTCAAAAACTGTGATGTTCGAATTGGCATCAAAAACTTTTATAGGCCGGTCAAATGAGTCATACACCGTAGTACTTTCGGCAATAGATGTATTAAAATTATTGATTAAAAACTTAGAACCTACTAACTTTTCCTCTACTGTTGGTTTAAATGATTTTGTTGTTCTTCCGTACCCATCAAACATTTGTTGCCCCGAAACAGTTAAAGCTTCTTTGAAATTGGGTGAAGAAGTGCGACTAAAATCATACCAAATATCTTTTTTTACTTGTACAGCTCTACCAAGTCCATCAACAAATGTATATGTTTCAATATCGTTATTTGGATGTTGCACATCAAAATGCTTTGTCAAAGCCACGGGCACAAAATTGGTAGCCGTAACATTGGTAGCCGTAGTTGGTAAAAGCGAGTATCTTGGATAGTACTCAAATGCTATTGTGTACCGCGCACCTGACTGAATCTCTTTAGGAGCAAGTACAACGGATAATCGCCCAAATCGATCATAATCGTAACGCATACTATTTCCTGCTTTATCGATAGTTTCATTCACCTTATCAATATATGGATTATAGGATGAATGTGAGATATATCCAAAAGCATCATCAATTTGTTCAATATATTTTTGATAAGCTGTATCATAGGTGTATTTATAGAACATTCGTTGTTGATTGGAATTTTCAGGACCTTGAATTTGAACTAAATTTCCAAATTGATCATATTCCATGGAAGTTGTGGCGACAACTCCTCCATTATTGTAGGCATTCACCTCCAAAATATTCCCATTGGCTGGATCAATTTCGCTTACCCGTGAGCGATAAACAGCTCCTGAATTACCATTGACTGAAATTCTTCTTGGTATTGAAATGATGTTGAGAGAAGGGACTGAATGGTAGCTTATATTTGTATAATAATCATCTGCAGAAGTAGCTAAATCTCCTTTATTGGTGTATTTTCGCACCCTTCCTTTTGTATCATATTCGAAAAGAATCTCAGATATTATTTGAGGGGAACCTGTAAGTTCGTGATTCTCATTCCGTATTTTATTCAAAAGCACTATACCTGACCTTCTTCCTTCCGTTCCACCAACGTCATAATTATTGTTTTGTGGGCTTGAAAAGTTGATTTCAGTATTATCATTATTCTTTCCGAAAATCTGATAAAAATTAGTTGTTTTTGATAAAATTGAATTTGTTTGATTGGAGGCATATACAACTTGTTCTTTAAGTAATCCTGATAGGAAGTAAGAATTGTTATAATATGTTGATTTAACAGTATGATTTATTCCTGCATTTACATCATTTTTTTGTTCAATCACATGTTCAAAACCTAAAAACTCTCTTTCTCTTCTGTCATATTTCCCATTTTCATAGGTATAGTTTACGATATAGCTATCAATTCCATCATTAACTAAATTTAGGTTATCATTAACGATTACACTTGATAAAGTCCATTTAGAATGGGGTGAATTATAATCGTTCTTTTGGACCGTATAATCTAAAATAAAATTACCTTTCAATGGATTGGTAACTTTCTTAAGCATATTTGTCCTTTTAATTCGTGAATGATAGACCTTTAAATTTGTACCATCTTTTTCTACAAAATCTGGATAGCCATCTCCATTAAAATCTTGAATTTGTTTTTTTGCCTCTGAAACGGTAAGATTCGCACTTAAATCTATTTTAGCTCCATACTTCAAATACCAAATTGGAAAAAAGAAAAAGAAAAAAGGTGTAATTATCAAAATAAAAAACACAAGTTTATGTCCCACAAAAGGAAAAAATGACCCACTCAAACTTATTGAAGTATTAACATTATTGTTAAACTGTGAAATCGGATAAGTTAAGGTTTCTAATGTATTTGAAAATTTATTTCCTAAGTTATAACGAACCTTAGTTTCAACATTATTTGAAAAAATCAAGTCTGGTAATGCATCCCCATTAATATCCTGTAAAGCAACTTTTGTGTTACCTCCTGCCGCTGAAAATCCACCTGACAAACTAAATGGCATACCAGAGACTAATCCAGACATTGCAATGCTTGCATTAACACCAACTGTACTGGGTTTTGTTGTATTCACATCAAGTAAATTGTATGTTATTGGTTGTTGTGAATTAAAATTTGAACCCATATTTAAGGCGCAAACATAGGCACCATTATGTTCAAAAATACGATCAACTAGACCGTCACCATTAATATCGGTAAAAAAAGCTTTTTCTTTAGTTTCTCCATCAAGATTGACGTTTATACCAGTTCCCATGGAGTAATTTGGTCTACCATTATCGCTTTCTGATTGCTTTAATTCCATTCTTCCAGCAACTGGAGTAGTACCTCTTCTAGAGAAAGCTAAATTCCTACTATCATTAGCATTAATCGGATTTAACTGTGTATTTGCAACCGGAGGTCTATGCCCACCTGTCATTCGTGTATGTTGAATATTGTTGGATGAAATTATATCGGGGTATCTATCACCATTTACATCCACAAAATCTGAATCATTATTACTGTATTTTGAATCACTATACGAAAACATTACAGGTCCATAACCTGCTTGGTAACTGTAAGCTTTACTTTTTTGTAATTTATTAATTGCATACATCCCAGTAAACTGATTTGGAGCTAATTCTGGTGAGTCTACATCTGTTGGATCAACAAAAACAGAACCTAAAGTGCTTTCTGCTAAATCTCCATCGCGCATTGATCTCTGACTTGTAAATTGTGAATCATAAAATCCTATCCACTTTTCATTTAACTGCTGATTTTGAATGCTTCTATTGGCACTCATTGGAACTAATGCAAGTGCATTTAATAAACCGCTTGTATTTAAATTTTGGTTAGCTAGAATAGTATTTACAACAGAAGTGATATTACTTTGATTTATAGAGCTTCCCTGTGAGGGAATACCCAAGCTACTCATAATCCCATTTTGATAACAATCGTTAATCTCTTGATTAGTCATTCCTGGTTGATTACATTGGCTTGTGTCAAATCCAAAAACAGTACCTGTAGATCCTGTCAAACTTGAAAATGGATCATCTACGATATCATCATTAATTAATTTACTATAATTATCTTGAGGATTATTACTTGAATCGGCAGAGTCATTATATAAAAATTGACCCCAATTATGATTCATACTTCCTAAATGCCCATAGTAATCTGTGTTTGAATATACTCTGAATCTATGAAAATGGTTTAAATCAGCCGTTGAATAATTTGACCACTCATCTGAATTTCCGACAATTACATTATTAACTACATCATGAGTAAATTTTTGAAAAACAGTTAGATTATTTGGACCATCTTTTTTACTAAGATAATACTCACATGTAATTCGAGGGGGATTATTCACATCTACTAAACCTTGATGAAAAACTATAGGAGTAGCATTATCTAAAACTATTACTCCTGCATTTATACCAACTTTGCGCTTACCAATAATTTTCCCATTCTTTTTTACCACAAAATTAAACACTCCAAAGTCGTTTGAACCCAAAGATGGTAAACTGCTTAACACATTAACATTGGGCAATACAGAATAACTTATTGAATTTAAATTAATTATTTGAGGATTTGAACAAACTACTCCATTGAATAATGTATTAACTTTCAAGAAAAAATCAGATACATCATTTACATCATAGATAGAAAAGTATGGAGAAACATGTTTAACAAAACCATTAATTCCATTATTTGTCGCTTGTGTCGAAGGAGTATATTCAAGTACTGGTTTCCAATCAATTGATGCCCAATTCACATTAGAATCTGAATATGCAATAAACTTATATACTACTGACTCATCAGTATTCAAATTACCAATTTGGCCATAACCACCCGATAATAAAGATGTTGAAAGGTTTAAAGAAGAATTAGATAATGCAAGGTAATTCACATTTAACACATCTGTGGTACTGATTAATCCAGTGCTGTTTCTTATTTCTTTAACAATTTTAAAGTTTACATCATCGGATAAGTTATTAATAGCAATGTTATCCCAATTTATTGTGACGTTACCATTTCCAGGGATAACAATTTCTTCTCCTGATGAAAGTTTAAAATCACTACCATAGTCATACACATAATTGGACAACCCATTTTGATCCACTAGCGGTATATTGTCTACACCTGTTAATGTACAATTATCGGTTAAATGTTCAATATACTCATAAGTTATCTTGGGATTAGTTTTAAGTTCATTATTATAACCTCCTTTATTTTTATGAAGTCTAAAATAGATTTTTGTTCCTTTTTCTACATACAAAAAATTATCCTGATAACCAAGTGGATACAAATTTGAACAACCTTCTAAATGAATTACATCGGATTGAGTTGATTGATTAAACTGCTTGAAATAGAGACGAATTGGCACTTGAGTTTTCGGATGCTTATATTCAATGCTGTATTGACAACTAGTTTCAGAATTTATTGGCCCAAATAATTGTACAATATCGTCAATTACAACTTCTCCTTTGAAAGGCGCTTTCCAAACTCTAACCACATCATAATCTGAATTTAAATTGGCCAAATCACTATCATCCATTTGAGGTTCATCATCGGGATTTATAGTACTTGGCGATGCCGTTATCACCAAATTTGGAGTTTCCTCACTACCCGTGACAAAAGCATTTGTACCCGTACTTAAATCTAAGCCTTTATTAAAGTAAACTACTTCATTGTTAACGATATCTGGCAATCCATCCCCATTGCCGTCAGTAATAAAAATATTGGTTTTCTGCTTTGTTTTGGTTTTTTTAAAATTAAGATAAAAGCCAAAAACAGATAAATCAATTGTTGGTAAATTCCAAGTATTACCCGATGATTTATTAAAATTATTAATGTTTACAACCTTTAAATAGTTGGGACCAAAGGTATGAGTGTTATTAACTGGATCATAATAGTGGGGGTAATAATAAAGGTTATGATCCGTTTTTTTGAACAAAATATCATCCAGTCCATTTCCATCCATATCTGCAAGAGTTATTTTTCCAGAACTTTTTATATTCGAATAACCTAATTGCAAACCAAGAACTATATTCCGAAAATCATTTTTTGTGGGATAAAATAATTCTCCACCAAAAAATGCTTTCAAATCAAAAGAAATTTCTGAGGTTTCCGATGAATTTAATCGAGAAGCATTTAACAAATTGCCATAATTTAAGGCAAAATCGGATTGAAAAGATGGGATGTTTATTGGTACGGAAGTTTCAAATAAATCTTTTCGTTCCAACATATCATCATAATATTCAAAATCATGCTGATAAAACAACTCTCTTGGATTATTCTGACTAGTATCCAAAGAGTATTGACCATATTCCTGGATGTTGTTTAATAAAGATTTAGAAAATTTACCATAGATATAATTAAATTGATACTCTCTAATAACATTTTGATTATCTCTTGCATCAATTATACGAATTAATTTTAAACGATAAGGGTCTGCAAGTTTAACTCCATTTCTTGCATTGATTAATATATCTTCTCGCCAATTATTTCCTGGATTTAAATCGTCTTCATCCAAAAAGATTATCTTATAAAAAAAATCGATAGAGTTATGGCCTGTGTAATTAATAGATTGTATTTCAAACTGGTTTGCTCCTTCTAAGTTTGTTCCAACAAAAGGTGGAAAATTTAATATTCGGTTTTTATATTCATATGTCATATAATTACCATTCAAATCTTCAACTCTATGTAGAGCCCATGATGTGATATTCCCTGCTACATCATATATAACAGCGTTTGATACAACACCGTTATACCCTCCATAATAGAAAATCTTTCCATCGGTCCCTGTTACTTTCCAGTAATAGTCGGAAGTAGAATTTCCAATTCTTTCTATAATTGAAAAATCACTCCCTTTTCTTAAACTAAATTTAACATTGCCTATGTATCTTGGAATATCTTGTGTAGAGAACAATTGACCATTGGTTGAGAAATGCCTATTGGGCATCCAATCTTGACCATTTGGAAGTTTAGGATGCATCAATTGTTCACCATTTAACAAATACATCTCCGTTTCAAACTGAGAATCAAATTTTGCCGCCCCCCATTTTGAATCTATAGTTATCATTGGATTGGAAATGTTCCAACCCAAACCCAACCAACCATTTCCACCTTCATTAGAATAATGTATGTTCAAACTAGGTTGGATCCCATTTCTTCCAGCCGGAATTTTTATAGGGAAAGAAATACTAGCTGCTCCTGAATTACTGGCGCTTGGTGGTTGAATAATTGACATTTCTGCTGCCGGCGAGGCTGCTTTAATATCGTTCATTGTATTAGGAGCAAATCCAGCTGTTTCAGGACTTTCTGGAGCTTTAATTATTCCATTTATGTAATCTTCACCACCTGCTGCTTCAGAAACTACTACTTTTTCATCCTTATTCAAAAACTTTTTTTTCAACACTTCCCATCTGCGAGCTGTTTTATTGTAAACTAGTGTTTTTATATTTTCTTCATTAAAATTTTTGGGAAGTAAATCTAAATCATAGGGAATCGAAATTTCACCAGTTATTTTTTGTTTTTTATTAAATGATACCCTGTATCCTATTGATCCTTTTGTAACATTAATTATTCCCTCGGGCAATAATGGCATGTCAGAACTTCTTAATTCCTTAATTGAAATCAAATTAGAATGTGATACATCATCACCTTCAAACTTTAATTTAAATCCTTTATTTTCATAAACAAAATCTTCACAGTAATTCAATTTTTTATCAATTGATAATTTAGTTGGTTCAGAGTTATTCTCTAATTCAAAATATAATTCATTAACTTTAACTGTTTTGTTTTCAATAATTTGATTATTACGTAACAACTTTATCATTAACAAATCACTTTTTACCTCACTAGGTTCTAGTATGGCTTCAAATTCTCCATCATTACATTGAATTTTCTGATTATTTACCTCTAAAGAATCTCCGATTCCCCCTCCTTTAACGAAACCTCTTATATAAATTTTCTTGCTTTTTATGCTACAAAACACCTCAGACAGAATCAATTTAGAGTTATCTTTATATCTATCACCCTCAACAATTTTTAGATTCCTAACCTGATATTTAAAATTTGCCCCTGAAACACTGTTAAAGAATATGACATTTACATCTTTTTCTAACCATTCTGGGTCAATTTCTTCAATCTTTAACATCCAGCCTGAATTGCTTTTGTTGATAAAATAGCCACCATAACAATAATGATTATTAACACTTCTCATCACAGAAGATGCATGACCGACCCCATTAATTTCATATTCAATAAAATATCTTTTCTGTTTGTCGATATTCTTTAAATTTTTGACAATAAAAAAATTATCATTAGGATTATCTTTATCCTTATTAAGATTTACAAAACCTATAGAAGCAATATGATTATCTGATGTGCTAAAATCATTTGTTGAAGAAGTAGATTTTTTTGAGACATTAATTGTTCTCAAACTTAAATTGGAATCATTTTCAGAGATTAGAGGGCCTCTGAAATCATCACCTGAAATTATAGTGGGGACTTTACATTTCTCTTTAATATAAACATCATATATCATAGCTTGACAAGGAGAGACTAATGTCTCGAACATCATCGCAAATAGTGCTATATATGTTTGTATTTTTAACTTCTTTTGTTTGTTTAAACTCAAATTAAAATTCTTCATGGTATAAAAAATTGTAGTTATAAATTATCGAATCACTAGCTTAAATTCTTTTTTCAATCCTTGTCCTTCTATTCTAATTAAAAAAATACCCGATGTATTAATTGTGTCGATATGGTTAAGAAATTTAACACTTTTAAGAAAATATTGTTTAATCAATTTACCAGAAACATCATAATAATTTACACTTAGATCTCTTTCTATATCTAAATCAAATTGAATATTAAAACTTTGATCTGATGTAATTGGATTTGGGAAAAGTTTAATTTCATTTTTCTCACCTAAAATAAATGCTTCATCTTCATAACTATTTACATTAGATTTTGTAAAAGTAAAATAACTTATCTTCTTCAAATCTAACAGCTTAAACTCTAGTAAACCTGTCTCAGTAAGTTTGCCATGAACTGTTTTTACTTTTTTTAAGTCAAGATCACCTTCTTGTTCATAAATTAACAATTGAATGTCTTTAAGTTTGAGAGCATCTGTTTTCTGTATTCCGAAAAATAATTCAGGAGAAACATAAATTGTAACATCATCCTTTAATTTTTCATTGATTATCTTCCAATGTCTATCAAATAACTCAAATCCATGTTGAATTTTGAAATTTAACTCCCCATTATTATCCCCCCACATTAAATAAAATTCTTGACTTAATGGATTCTCATTCTCAAACTGTAATTCGTTAGTTTTAACAATAATTGAATTTTTTAAATCAGAATTCATTGATGTATTACGATACAGTTTTGTTTTGTAGTCTATTCCAAAACCTGTAACACGATTATTGAACGTAGAATTGTTTTTAGAATCCCAAATCAAGTTATGTAATCCATCATAATAATTAGAATTCTCATTTAGCGAAATCCCATACTTTATTGAAAAATAAGAGTCTAAAATCTCTTTTTCATTGGAAGAAATAAGTCGATCAAAAAACAAAACTTCATAGATGTTACAATTATTTAATTCATCATTTAATACCAATTTCCCTTTCTGTGATTTAGATAAATTTGAAAACAAAAAATCAGAATTAACTACTAATCCTAAATCAGAGTTATTTAATAAAATTTTTTTTTCTGAAAAACTTGAAGAAATTTCATTAGTTGAAATCACAAAATCAACTCCACGTCTATATAACTCAAGGAGTTTTGCTTTTTCACCATTTATAGTTTTAAAAACTAGGTAGATGGTCCCTTGATTTGAAAAAACCCTTCTGTTTTTTAAAAATAAGTCTTTGCTTAGAGAGAATTTTTGATTAAAATTCATTAATTCTGAACTAGTAAATAATTCTTCATTTAGTGAATTAGCAAATTCATTAATAAAAACATTTTTTTCACTCAATAAATGTAACTTGGCTGTATCCGTAAAATTTAACTGAGAAAAAAGTTTAAAGAGAAAGGGATTAAAAAATAAAATAAAAAAAACTTTTGAAACACTTACATTCATAACTTTCTTAATTGGGTTATACAATTGTAAATTTATGATTTTTGTTAAAAAAAACAAAAAAAATAGATTTTTTTTCAAATAATATTTTCTGTTCTTTTTAAACGATTTAGAGTCGATTGTTGTAAGCTCCCCAAAAAAAGTACAGTTTAAAAACAGAAAAAAAGGACTAATTTTAAATAGGTGTTAGAACGAGAAATAACGACACTCCCAAGTGAAATTACTAATTTTTAGTAGTTTTTCACAACAATAACAGCGCCTCCACCCGTGTACCATAGTCCATCAAACTACAGGTTTAGTATTGGATAATCGTACGTACCATACCCCACCACTTTCAATCCGCCCGTTTGAAACGTATAATCCATATTTCCAAGGCGTTGAACATAGGCTACATGCAACAGTCCAAACACAAAAGGAGCGCTGGGGACATTCGCTTGTAAAACCAAATCCGATGCAGAGGTGTTGGTGGCCAAGGAAACTGTAACTAGTGCACTGCACTGTTGCTCAAAAGGACGTTGATGTTCAAAATCCAAACCAATCAGTATAAAACGCAACTGAATATGGGTCGCGCCAGGAACTTTTTGTAATTGCGATGCTTCAAAATTGGGAATAGTGAGCCTACCCTCGTCCAAATGTATTGAAGGGGTAAACGGAAAAATAGTACGGAAGGCACAGTCTTTGTCAAATTCAAAACCCGCAATAATTTGCTTGGCTTCTACCGATTGCAACCCCTGAAATACACGGCGTTGCCCTCGTTCATGCACCAAGTCCAACCGACTAATTGCCTGAAATAAACACAACACCCGATTGTGAACATACCGAATTTTAAGAGTCGTCAAATAAGGATGGAGACTCCTTCTAAAATAACGCCCCGCGGCAGCACAATGCCCAAATTCACTGCCGTTCTCGCGCACACGCACATAGTTGGCGTCCTGCTTGATTTTTTTACCGTCAAATCCTCCTGTTTTCCGAACGATAATTTTGCCGTTCATTAAGTAAAAAGACAAACCGTCAAGTTGCCCTGTCAATTGAAGAATACCGCGTAACTTTCCCATACAATACATATTTTAGTTGGCTTAAACATAGATATAGCACTGATATAGCACTGATACAGCACGAATATACCACAAATATAACTAGTTAAAAAGAAGTACAAAAGGGGGGTAAAGAATAAAAAGAGCATCACTTCCGCAACATCTTTCCCTTCATCTTGCTAAAAAACTCAGGCGTAACGCCAATGTAGGAGGCAATCTGCTTTTGCGGTACCCGTTGGATCAGGGCAGGGTAGCGCTTGCAAAATTTTTCAAACCGCTCTTCGGCACTGCGACTCATGTTGTCACGCAAACGCTCTTGATGCGATACCAAAGAATTCTCGGCCAGAATACGGAAATAACGTTCCAGCGGAGGTAATTTTTGATAAAGAAGTTCTTGTTGGGCCTTCGACAGTACAATGACTTCCGTGTCCTCCAAGGTTTCGATAAACAAATCGCCCGGCTTTCCCGAAAACAAACTGTACATATCGCTAATCCACCAACCCTCGCAAGCAAAATGAAGAATATGCTCTACAATGTTGTCGTTCACATAAAAACTCCGCACCAAACCCGATGTGATAAAATAGGTTTCCGTACACACCGTGCCCGCTTGTTGCAATACCGATTTGGCTTTGTACCGTCGAGTTTCGGTATGTGCCATAAACAAAGCCGCCTCTTCGGGAGAGAGGCGAACATGTTGTGCGATATGCGAAAGTAATGGTTGCAAATCGTGTCCGTTTGTTGTTGCAAAGGTACACATTATCTCAATGGGATTCATCCCGTTGCATGTACCCCCATACAAAATGAGGCGAATGCCCATCGCGCCGAACGCGTTTGACCCAAAGCAACGTCATGTGTTCCAAGTGGAGCGCTTGATCCAAGCCACCCATGTCCACTGGTTCAAATCCGAGGTCGCTAATTAACCCTGCCGTTTGTGCTTTTGCCGAAGTATCATTTCCCGCGATAAGCATGGCCGGTTGTAATGTGTAGTTTGGGTAATGACTATTGGCAAAATTTTCAAAACCATAAATGGTAAACGCTTTGACCACTTTAGCATCGGGAGCCCATTCTTGCACTTTTTCACTGCCCGAAATGATACTGTTGAGCCCGTGTGAAATCCCTGGCCCCACAGGATTGGTGCAGTCAATCAACGTTTTTCCAGTAAACGAAAGCCCTTTGAGTAAGGCTTCATTGGCTTGGAAGGGTGTGGCTAGAAAAACGACATCCGCTTCATCAATGGCTTCTTGTACGCTGTTAAGTGAAAAATTTACGTTGTGTGCCAACGCCTTTTGGACTGTTTCTGACTGTGCGTCGTTAGTGGCCACAACAATGGCGTGTCCTTTTTGTTGTAATTGATGGGCAAGGGCAAAGCCTACGTTGCCTATCCCTATAAAGGCAAGTGTCATTTTTTATTGATTATTAGTTTTGTGTGTAAAACGAGAAATGATAATACCCACCAAAGCCACCATGTAAAATTGACCTAGTATGGTAAAAAACATTGACGCTAATCGAGCCGTAATCGTGGTAGCGGTAATATCGCCATACCCAACCGTAGTGATGTTGACCATACTGTAATACGACAATTGATAATAGAGGCTCGGAATGTTTTCATGGGTAATTCCTTTAAAAGAACCCGGACAGTTGAATTCAATCAGCAAAAAAGTGAATTGAGCAATCACAATGAGCAATAGGTAACCAGAAATCGAACCCAATATCACGCTTAAATTCGTTTCTTTTCGTTGAAAAATTTGCCGCAATACCTCCAAGAATAAAAGAAAATAATAGACAATATAAACCACAAAAGAAATCTTTGTCAACCAATCAAATTGTAAAATGTAGTCAAAAGTGAGCGGGATCAATAAACTGCTCAAGAATAAAATGTTTTTACACAATTTGATGAGACGATTCTGCTCTCGAAAAATACCAACCGAAGCAATTCCCAAAACAATCATGTTTAAAGGCCAAATGTATTGGGTAAAAAATAACTCTTCGGCAAAAAAGGCTTTGTTAAAGAGCAACAAGACCAAAGCAGCTAGTAAAAATTCAAATCGATATTCGTGTGACGTAATGCTCCGCATCTCTTTTATTTTAGCCTTAATGTTACAACAAAAAGGAGAAGGTTGTTTTCATTTTATCATTCTTTTAATAGTCTCATTTCCCCAGTTAAGGGGACTTTGTTGCGTCATTTTACGTTCTTTACTATACATTCCATACCGCTATATAACTGCTGTCATGGTGAAAACACCGCTATCGGTTGAGGCAATCATTGCAAAACCAAGAATTATTGGTGGAACATGGCAACGACCAATTCGGCCACAGCGGCACCCGAATTTTGCTGCTGTCCCGTAATTAAATTTCCATCGGCAACGGCATACGAACGAAAGGGTGCTGCTACTTTAAAGGTAGTATTCGCTATTTTTCGAGCCTCGGTTTCAATGCGATACGGTTGAATCTTCATGCCCACCGCTTGATCGGCAAAGTCCTCTTCGGCATCGGCAAAACCCGTCCACGTTTTTCCTTTTACCAATAGTTCACCATTAGATTTTTTGATTTCTAACAATAATGTCGTCGAATGACAAACCGCCGCACTGGGTTTGCCACTTTCGTAAAAGGCAACAAAAAGCTTTTGCAACGCTGCATTACCTTTGTAAGTGTACATAGGTCCTTGTCCACCCACTAAGAAGATAGCATCATAATTTTTAGCCTCAACTTCAGTTAATTTTTTGGTGTCTTTCAACATTGCATTAAACTCAGGTTTTTGCATATACCCCAAAGTAATAATGTCGTGCGCCGAATAGCCGCTGGCATCAGTAGGATTTGAATACCCATCCATCATTAAATCACCGCCTTCAGTGGAAACTAGTTCTACTTCATAACCCGCTTCTTGAAATACTCGTAACGGATGTGTTAATTCGGAGGCCCAAAACCCAATGGGCCAACCCGTTTGTTGACTTGTACTGGGCGAACTGGCGACCATTAAAATTTTACCTTTTGTTGGAGCGCCATGAAAATGAACGTACTGATTGATTTCGTGTAATGTTTGCATTGCTTTTGATTTTAAATGATAGGTCAAAAATAAATGCCTTATGCAATGAAACCAATACTTGCGTATCTTTGTAAGTAACTAACAAAAATGTAAGTATGCCTGATTTTGTAAAGGACAATCACTTGTACCACAATCCCGTTGAGTTTGCGATGGGGAAAATAGGGGGGACTTATAAAATGCCTATTCTATGGCGGTTAAAAGATAAAAAATGGCGGTTTAGTGAATTGCAAAAAAGCCTCTCCCATGCCTCCGATCGCATGTTGTCAAAAGCATTAAAAGAGTTGGTCGCCGACGGTTTTATAACCAAAGAAGTTTTTCCTGAAGTGCCACCGCGTGTAGAATATACCATTACTGATCGAGGCTTACGCGCTATCGTAGTGATTGACACGCTTCGTAAATATGGCTTGACGTTAATGGAAGAGTACGAAATCGCTCACCAAAAATAAATTACTTTTTCAACGGAAGTAATTTAAAATAGGTCACCACAAACCGGTTGTTTCGAATTTCACCAATCACTTCCGCTTGACGAACAGCCGAACAAAAGCCGTCCTCCGCATGGGCATCGCCATGATCGTCTAGTTTCGTTCCGTCTACAAAATAGGATTTCCCGTCGATGCGTACGGCCAAATCACAGCCTTTTTTGGCGTTCATTCCAAACTGGCACTGGCCACAGGAAACGTCAACCACTTGTGTTTTGGGTTGCACTTTGGTTTCTTGGGCTTGTGTGGCGAGGGAAAAAATAAACAAGCAAAGGGTAATTCCTATTTTTTTCATGACTTACGGGTTTACAGTGATGTGTTGTGCGGTTTTTTGTGCCCGTTCAACGAGTTCCTCAATAGGCGTATCTAACGTATCGTGGGTCAATACCACGCCCATTCGACGGTAAGGCCGTGAGGTTGGTTTCCCAAAGATACGAAAATCGGTTTTCGGTAAGCCCGCCACAGTTTCAATACCGGTATAAGTAGGGTTTTCGGAGTTTGCTGTCGCTAAAACTACCGCACTGGCACCCGCTTTTTCTTGGGTGATTTCAAAAATGGGCAAACCCAACACCGCACGCAAATGCAATTCAAATTCGTTGAAGTTTTGCGTGCCCGCCAAGGTCACCATACCCGTATCATGCGGACGAGGCGAGAGTTCAGAGAAGTACACGCCTTCGTCGGTTAAAAAAAACTCCACACCAAACAATCCCGCTCCGCCCAAGGCTTCGGTAACTTTTCGTGCCATGTCTTGGGCTTCGGACAAGTCGCGTTCCGAAACGCGTGCCGGTTGCCAACTCTCTTGGTAATCGCCGCGTTCTTGACGGTGACCAATCGGGGCACAAAATAGGGTTGGATTATTGTTTTGCGTAACGGTCAATAACGTAATTTCCGAATGGAAATTCACAAAAGCTTCCACGATGACTTCAACCACATCACCCCGTGAACCTTCAACCGCATAAGCCCAGGCTTTGGCAATATCTTCGGTAGTTTTTATCGTCGATTGGCCTTTGCCCGACGAGCTCATTAAGGGTTTCACCACACAGGGGATGCCCACTTCGGCAACGGCTTGCTCCAATTCGGCGGCTGAAGTCGCATAACGATAATGGGCCGTTCGTAGTCCCAGTTCTTGGGCCGCCAAGTCGCGAATGGCTTTACGATTCATGGTATAATTGGCTGCTTTGGCCGAAGGGACTACCGTGATGCCTTGCGCCTCATAGTCGTAAAAACGTTCGGTGCGAATCGCTTCGATTTCGGGCACGATATAATCGGGTTGGTGTTTGGCTACAATTGCATCAAGGGCGGCGCCGTCGAGCATATTGATCACTTCAAACGCATGGGCCACGGGCATGGCAGGCGCGTTTTCGTAGCTATCGACCGCAATTACGGTTTGCCCCAAACGTTGGGCCGCAATAACAAATTCTTTTCCGAGTTCTCCGGAACCTAAAAGTAAAATCTTTTTTTTCATGCAGTATCTTTTAATCAGGGAGGCGAAACATTCAATAGAGGCCGCGTTAGGGGGTGCACTGGAAAGCCCGGATGCTGGAGTTTACGGAGGCAACGGACTTGCAAGGGAACACCCAACCTGAAAGGGAACGCCCAAAAAATGAAACAAAAAAGCCCCAAGTTTCCTTGAGGCGATGGGTTTATGCAACGGCTTCTTTGATGCGGTGTAAGGCTTCGGTGAGGATTTCTTCGCTGGTGGCATACGAGAAACGAATGCAGTTGGGGTTTCCAAAAGCGTCACCCGTTACTGTGGCTACATTGGCTTCGGAAAGCAAATACATCGAGAAATCATCGGCGTTTTGAATCAATTTTCCACGTAGGGTTTTTCCAAAAAAGGAAGACACATCGGGAAATACATAAAAGGCGCCTTCGGGAACGTTGATTTTCATGCCCGGAATCTCCTGAAGTAAACCTACGACCAAATCGCGACGGCGTTGAAAGGCGGCTACCATGTCGTTTAACACACTAGGGTCTGCATCAACAGCGGTAATGGTGGCGCGTTGGGCAATCGAGTTGGCCCCACTGGTTACTTGGCCTTGCATTTTGGTACAGGCCTTGGCAATCACTTCGGGGGCACCGATATAGCCAATACGCCAGCCGGTCATGGCAAAGGCTTTGGCCACACCATTGACGGTAATTGTTCGGTCAAACATCCCCGGAATCGAAGCAATGCTGCAAAACGTTCCCGAGAAGTTGATATGTTCATAAATCTCATCCGAAACGACGTAGAGATTGTCGTGTTGGAGTATAATGGCTGACAATGCGGTCAATTCGGCACGGCTATACACAGAGCCGCTGGGGTTACAGGGCGAACTGTACCAAATCATTTTGGTTTTGGGCGTGATGGCGTGTGCCAATTGCTCGGGTGTAATTTTGAAATCGCTTTCGACAGTAGTGGGAACTTCCACCGGGATGCCGCCTGCAATTTTTATGATTTCGGCGTAAGAAACCCAGTAGGGTGCGGGTAGAATCACTTCGTCACCCGGATTGATCATCACTTGGGCAATGTTGTACAACGATTGCTTAGCGCCCGTAGAAACTACAATTTGTGCTGGGGTATAGTCGAGATTATTATCCCGTTTGAACTTACGGCAAATCGCCTCTTTGAGTTCGAGGTACCCATCGACAGGCGAGTAGGTACTGTAATTTTCATCAATTGCTTTTTTTGCCGCTTCTTTGATAAAATCAGGCGTATTAAAATCGGGTTCGCCCAAACTTAAACTGATAATGTCTTTTCCTTGGGCTTTTAATTCGCGTGCCAAGGCAGCCATCGCTAGGGTTTGGGAGGTAGTCAGACTGTTGATACGGTCGGATAACGGATTCATAGTGGTGTTGTGTTTTGAGATTTCGGGCAAAGATAGTCCTAAAATTTAAGCCAATTGGGGTTTTTTACCCAATTCCTTTAAGTGACTAAAATGCGAAACCACGGCCTCCCGCATGGTTTTGAACTCATAATAAGGGAGATTACATTCTTTGGCCGTTTGTTTTACGATTTCTGCAATTTTATCGTAATGAATGTGACTAATATTAGGGAAAATGTGGTGCTCGATTTGGTGGTTTAATCCGCCTGTATAGTAATTGACCAACCAGTTTTTGGGAGCAAAATTGGCGGTAGTATACAACTGGTGGATGGCCCATGTATTTTCGATTTCTCCATTTTCATTGGGTACCGGGTTGTGGGTTTCATGCACCACGTGCGCCAATTGAAACACAATACTCAAAATAAGACCCGCGGTATAATGCATCACCGCAAAACCTAATATCACTTTCCACCACGTTATTCCCATCACCATAGGAGTCACTAACCAAATAGAGAAATAAATCACTTTGGTAATAATCAAAGTAGTCCATTGAAACGTTGGACTTTTGAAATCGCCATACGATAGTTTTCGTGCCAAATAGCGTTTCATTTGTAAAAAGTCGGTCGTAATAGCCCAGTTGAACGTAAGCAATCCATACAAAAAGATGGAGTACACATGTTGAAACTTGTGGTGTTTATACCATTTAGCCTCCCGTGTAAAACGCAAAATACGTCCCGCTTCGAGGTCCTCATCATGGCCTAAAATATTGGTATACGTGTGGTGTAAAACGTTGTGTTGTACTTGCCAGTTGTAGACATTGCCCGCCAAAATATAAATACTGCCGCCCATGATTTTGTTCACCCATGATTTGGTCGAATACGAGCCGTGATTGCCATCGTGCATTACATTCATGCCCACCCCTGCCATACCGATACCGGTAATGATGTTGAGCAAAAGGTACATCCAAAAAGGCATATCCATGGCCAATACAAAAAAGTAAGGCACTAGAAAAATAGAAAACATCACTATCGTTTTCAGGTGCAATTTCCAGTTTCCAGTGCGGCTGAGGTTGTTGTCTTTGAAGTAGTCGTTTACGCGCTTGTTAAGCGTTCTGAAGAATTTTAATTGATCATTTTTGGAGAAGATAGGACTTCCTGCTTCCATGTATTCTAAATTTTAAATATTGCCTCAAATTTAAGTAATATAATTTTTTCAAACCTGACATTGCTCATATTTTATTCACGATTTAACGTAACTTTGCGCAAAATTCAATGCATGGAAGAAATTTGGAAGCATTTTCCTAACCTTACTGAAAATCAACGCAATCAATTGGCGCAATTGCAAGCGCTGTATACCGAGTGGAATGCAAAAATTAACGTGATTTCGCGAAAGGATATTGACGCGTTGTACACACGACATGTCTTGCATTCGCTTGGAATAGCCAAGGTCATGGAATTTCAACCGGGCGCTTCGGTAATGGATGTAGGCACAGGAGGTGGATTTCCAGGTATCCCGTTGGCCATACTTTTTCCTGAAACCCAATTTTATTTAATTGATGTTATTGGAAAAAAAATAAAAGTGGTACAAGAAGTGGCCACTGCTTTGGGGTTGACCAATGTCAAAGCAGCTCAAATGCGTGCGGAGAACGTACAAGAAGAATTTGATTTTATTGTGAGCCGGGCGGTCACCAACATGCCCGATTTTGTAAAATGGGTGCGAGGCAAAGTAAAAAAACATTCCAAACACCCGCTCGATAACGGTATTCTTTATTTAAAAGGCGGAGATTTAACCGAGGAATTGGCCGTTTTTCAGCGTACCGTATTGTATGATTTAGCAGATTATTTTGAGGACGACTTTTTTGAAACCAAAAAAGTAGTCTACCTTCCTTTGAAATATAAAACCTAAAAAAAAAAGTCCCTCTTGTAAAGGGACTTTTTGCTTATGATTTCATCAGTTTAAATGTTTTTTTTCCCGATTCATTCGACAACGTCAACAGGTAAGCACCTACTGAAAGGTCCATCGGAACGGTTACCAATCCCGTAAAAGAGGGTAAACTTGAAGTCCAAATGATTTTCCCCGTCATGTCGGTAAGCTGTAATGTCGACGCCGTCACTTCATTGGGAGCATAGAGTTCCAATTGACTCCCCATAGGTTTTTTTACTTGCAGTTGTTCGATAGCTAATGGGTTCAATCCCAACTGCCCTTGTACAATTTCGTTGTAGGCAAAAAGTTGGTTGGTCGTCGTTAAGGTGACGTGATTTTCATTCACCGTAGGCACATGGTAATTGACAAAAGGGGTAACCGAGTTGGTTGTAATCGAACTATACCAATTGGGATTGCTCACGGCCAAGGCGCTCAACGTGGGAATAAAATCAAAAAATTGAATCTCCAAATTATCCATAAACTCCGTAATTAGGGTGTTGCCCGGAGCTCCTGTAGCTAACCCCGACATGTCAAAACGCCCCCCTGGAGCTGAATCCAAGCCCGCAGTGGTGGCGGGGTAGCGGCAGTTGGCTAAGCTTTCTAATAGGGTGACCCATCCAAACAAGATAAAGGTTTGCCCACGAAAACGGCTCACCTGGTTGGTTTGACCTGCCGCCGGCGTAAAGCGTAAGTTGATAATGGCCCGTTGGGAGCTACTTTGATTAAACGTATGGTCCATAACGACCATGTCGGGGGTGCCCGTCATCGTACCATTACCCGCTCCGTTGGCAATTGCGACATTGCGCACCGTAGTGGGGAATCCCATTGTATTAAGTTCGTTTTGAAAGGCATCCCGATAGTTGGGCGCCCCTGTCGGCAATAAAGCGTTGGTGGCGGTCATAAACTCAAAAGCACTACCCGCTTGCAAGTGCCCTTCCAAATGGTCAATCAGCATTTGTCGAGCGGCGGGACTTTTCAACATCCCATTGACAATGGCCTGCATAGAGGTATCGCCCAAAGGCCCAAAGGCCATATAGTTGAACAAATGTTGAAAACCGATGGGCACATTGGCTCCTAAATGCGGCGAATCAAACGAAATGTACAAACGGGTATCGTGATGTAAACTATTCATTTCCATGTACCGCAGCGCATAACGTGAAATGAGGCCCCCCATACTAGGTCCGATGACTACATTTTGCTCGTTTCCAACTTTCTGCGCATTGATTTGCTGCAAGAGTTCGACCAACACAAACGCATTTCGCTGGATAAAGTCCACACCGCCATCGACGGTTGTTGTGCTATTTGGACGAACATAATTAGGGAAGTTGAGTACAATGACATCAAACCCTAGAGCGCGTAAATCATCGGCCATATTTTGTCCCACTCCATACGTCAATTGATTGTAAATAGCGGCGGTATTTCGGGAGTCACCAGGGTCAAAGCCATCTACAAGAATGATCGGTTTGTCCAAAACGCCATTGGTGGTATCCAAAAAAAGTTCATATTCACCACGACCGGCAAATGGAGCGGATTCGCCAAAACCTTGGTAGGTAAGTGTCGAATTCAGGGTATTGACTACGTTGGGGACTACGGTAAAACCATTGTTTTTTCCGTACACTTGCCCTTCGGTAATAAGGGAAAAACGACTTTGGGATTGACTTCCGTCGGTAAAATGAAGTTGAACGTCCACCGTGTGTTGTCCGCTACGGGGAAAGGTAATCGGCAGTTTTTGTCCTTTTTGAAGGGAAAAAGCAGTGCCGTTTTCAAAAGTAAGCGATAAGGAAGCGAGCGTTTTGGCCGTACTAAATACCAAATTTTCAGGAAGCGTAAATGTCACTGTATTGGTGCGAGACGTGCCTATAATGGGGGCCACACCCGCAAAATGGTGTTGTTGTAAATACTGGGAATTCCCTTTTGCTAACCATTGCCCGAGATTGTTTTTTTGCAAACTGGCCAACTGGCTTTGAGGAATAGATTCAAAATCGGTTACCAAAACAGCAAGCGGAATTTCATGTTGTGCGATTCCCATCGCTTTTGGAGTTTCCCATACCGAAAGATCGGGCAAGCGCTGGTCAAAATCAGCCCGTTGCATTTCACTGTAAATTTGTCTAAAAAGAGAGGCATCGAGTAGGCTGGGAGTTTGTTTGTTGATTTTGGAACTACACCATACCCGATCGATAAGCACATGGGTTTGGGAGTCGGATTTCAACAGATCATAAGCAGCGTCTTGCGCATGCAGCGTCATTCCCCATAAGCCCAAAACGAAAATGCGTACTATTTGATTCATGTGTTAGGATTTTGATGCTCGAATGTACAAAAAATTCAGAATCAAGCGAATAAAAAAATCCGATTCTTAGGTAGAATCGGATTTGTATACGAGGAACGTTAAAAACTATTCGCCCAAAAAGGGATAACGATAGTTGGCTGGCGTTACAAAGGTTTCTTTGATGGTGCGTGGTGAAACCCAACGCAACAAGTTTTGCATCGATCCCGCTTTATCATTCGTACCTGAAGCTCTCGCGCCACCAAACGGTTGCATCCCCACAACGGCACCGGTAGGTTTGTCGTTGATGTAGAAGTTCCCGGCACTATTTTCTAAAGCTTGTGTCGCTTCTACAATGGCGTAACGATCTTGGCTAAAGATAGCCCCTGTCAATGCATATTCTGATGTTTGATCGATGAGTGTTAAGGTGTCTTTCCAATCGGCGTTTTCATAAATATACACCGTTAGTACGGGTCCAAACAACTCGGTTTCCATCGTTTTGTATTTGGGATTGGTCGTCAAAATCACCGTAGGTTGAATAAAATAGCCCACGGATTTGTCGTAGTTTCCTCCAAATAAGATTTCCGCATCCGCATCTTGTTTGGCTTGTTCGATATAGGATACCAGTTTGTCAAACGACCCTTCATGAATGACCGCCGTCACAAAGTTGGAAAAATCTTCAGGCGATCCCATTTTTATAGAAGCCAATTCTTTTCCCATTTCTTCTTTAATCGCTGGCCACAAGGATTTTGGGAAATATGCTCGAGAAGCCGCACTACATTTTTGTCCTTGAAATTCAAAAGCCCCGCGAATGGTGTTGGCCACCACTTGTTTCACATCGGCTGAAGGATGGGCTAAAACAAAGTCTTTACCGCCCGTTTCCCCAACAATACGGGGATAGGTTTTGTAGGTATGGATATTTTCGCCAATTTTCTTCCAAATTTCTTTAAAGACAAAGGTTGAGCCCGTATAATGTACACCTGCAAAATCTGGGTGTTTCAAAACAATATCGGTAATCATTACGGGATCACCAAAAATCACGTTAATTACCCCATCAGGGACACCTGCTTCCTGGAATACATCAATAATTACTTTGGCCGAAAACACCTGACTGTCGCTCGGTTTCCAAACTACGGTATTCCCCATTAAGGCAGCGCTGGCAGGAAGATTGGCTGCGATAGCTGTAAAGTTAAACGGCGTAATGGCATACACAAATCCCTCGAGCGGACGGTATTCTACACGGTTCCAAATATTGGATACCGAAGTAGGTTGGTCGCTGTAGATTTGCGTCATAAACTCCACATTATAGCGCAAGAAGTCAATTAACTCACACGCAGCATCTATTTCTGCTTGAAATATCGTTTTGGATTGCGCAATCATCGTGGCTGCATTGATGCGAGCACGGTAGGGACCAGCAATCAACTCAGCTGCTTTTAAAAAGATAGCCGCACGATGCTCCCAAGGCATGGTAGCCCATTTTTTTCGCGCTTCCAAAGCAGCGTCAATCGCCTGAGTCACATGCGTAGCTTCGCCCAAATGATAGGTACCCACTATATGTTGATGATCGTGCGGTGCCGATAGGGTTCGCGTATTTCCGGTGCGTACTTCTTGACTGCCAATGTACATAGGCACATCAATCGTTTCGTTCCACATTTTTTGGTAGGCGGCGAGCACAGCTGCTTTTTCAGGGGAATTGGGGGTGTATGCTTTTACGGGTTCGTTAACCGCTTTGGGGACATTAAAAAATCCTTTAGGCATGGTGTTGGATTTAAAAATTGAACAATAAAGAAAAAATAGGGGTGCTTTTTACGAATGCGTTACCCTTTCGCAAAAATACAAAGGTTTTGGTGATAAATAAGGAATCGGGTAATAAACTTAAAACAGTTTAATTCAATGCGTAGGGAGCGTTCAAGCGGAACCCGGGAACAATGACCCGAAAGTTTTTGGTAGTGGTAAAATTAACCATAGTAAACCAACCGCGCATGGCTCCGTGGGGTGAAGAAAGTAAGCATCCCGAGGAGTAGGTGTGCGCTTCTCCGGGTTTTAAAACGGGTTTTTTGCCAATAACGCCTTCACCATCGACTGTTTCTAAGTCGTTGAGGGAATCAAAAATTTCCCAATGACGGGATAATAATTGTACCGAGTCTTTGCTGTGATTTTCAATGGTGATTTCATACGAAAAGGCATAGTGCAACTTATAATTCTTGAAGTACGTGCCTTCAAAATTGGTGCTGACTGAAATTTTTATGCCTTTGGTGATTTGGGTAACCATAACCTCATTTTAGTGACGTAAAGTTATAAAAAATATGTAACAGTCAACGCATTACCTGTTAAAGTATCATTAATTGATGATGTCAACCGAAGAGGCAATTCCTTTTCCAATAACGCGATCATAGCGTTGGTTGTTTTCGCGGTAATACACCAAAACCATGTAGTCATTTTCGGTTTCAAAAAAATTGCCATCGAGGGCATTTTCTTCATCGATAGTACCGCGACTGTCTGCAATGGTGTAACTGTAATTGGTAAAACCTTGCTTGATCATCACGGCCTTCTCATATATTTTTTTCTTTTCATTATACTCCATTTTGTACTCGTCATTGAGGACAAAATTGTTGAACATTCCCGTGATGTAAATGTTTTTATTGGCAAAATAGGCAGGTGCTGATAACGAAAAATAAACCCAAGCGTAATCCGCTTCAATCTCTGAATTGGCCGCGTTGACATTGTTTACCATAAAGTTTCCGTTTTTATCAGGCCAAAAGGTGTACGGTTTGTTCCCCCGCGCTTCATTGGTATACAAATAGCAATTGTATAAACCGCCGTTGGTATCGATGCGCGCAATAGAATTGTTGGCCGCTTGGATGATTTTATTTTCCAAGAACAAATACTCGTTGCCACCCCAAAATTGCGTCTCCGCATCGTATTTGTAAATCAAATCATTCCCAACTGTAAACATGGGCCGAATGTTGGTTTTGGCATTGTTGAATTTGCCGTTTTGTAGCAACATTACTTTGACGTTTTGTAGGGGACTTTGGAAGGTAATCGAACCCGAACGTACGGCAAAATCGAGGTTATGTTTGTGCGGAGCATCTTCATTGCGGCGGGCACGTTTTACCTGTACGGGTACCGAAACAAGATTTTCGTACAACACAAATTTGCGTGAAAAAACGACCTCACGGTCTTCGTTCAAAATGCTAATCATGTAATTGCCGCTGACCTTGATTTGGGTGAATTTGTTGGGAAACCCGATGCGGTAGTGCGAATAAATTTGTAAACAGTTGAGCGAGTTGGTGTACTCTATGATGCGTTGGTCATTGAACCCATTTAAATATTCATTAATGGTGAGTTGCGAAGGTTTCCAATCGTAATCACAATGCGTAATACGGTAGTAGTAATTGTCTTCCGAGCCATGTAAATCGTCGAATTGCAATTGAAATTCGTCACCCAACTGAAAAACGGGAACTTTATTCAGTCCATTTTGGATAAAAGAAATCGTTTTAATGTAATAGGGAGGAAGTACTTCTTTTTCTTGCGTCCACCCCCAACAAAAACAAAGGTGTAATCCGAACAGCCAAAATAGATTGCGCATATTTAGTGGTTTAGTTTCGTAAAGATACTAAACTCGCTAAAACAATGCCAAATTATTTAAAACAAACAGGAATGATTTCTCCCGGCGCCAAACAATAGCGCTCAACTTCCTCAGGAGTTAGTTTTTGGGTATAATTTTCTTCTATAACGGTAAATCCGATGCGGCGTAATTGGTCAAAATAATCGCGACCATATACGCGCACATGGTCGTATTGACCAAATATTTTTGCCCGCTCTTTGGGGTCTGTGATGCTATCATCCGTAAAAGTCACTGCCCGATTGAGATCTTGCGGAATCTGGAAAATCCCTATTCCTCCGGGTTTCAACACGCGATACAATTCTTGCATGGCTTTGGTGTCATCCGGGATATGTTCCAACACGTGGTTGCAAAAAATGATGTCATACGTATTGTCTTCAAAAGGTAAGTTGCAAATATCCGCTTTAATATCGGCTAGTGGCGACAGTAAGTCTGTGGTCGTGTAATGAATATTAGCTTGCATTTTAAAACGTTTGTAAAATTCCTGTTCAGGGGCAAAATGCAAAACATTCTTTTTTTCAGTAGCCGTAAAAAAATCGGTTTCCCGTTGCAAATACAGCCACAATAGACGGTGTCTTTCCAACGACAAGGTGCTCGGCGAAAGGACATTGTTGCGTTGCGACCCATAACCGTAGGGTAAAAACATGCTGAAGCTTTGCCCATCAATAGGGTCGGTAAAGCGATTTCCTTTCAATAAAAAAGCCAATACGGGGCGCACCACAATACTCAACCGAATTAATACGGGGCGCGGTAGGGTGTTGAGTATAAATTTGAATACTTTTTTTATCATACTACCAAAGGGGTTTTTCGGAATTCATCTTCCTCATGGCTCACAATACCTAAGGCTTGATACATATATTGGAAAGTAGATAGCAATTCGGGTTTTCCGTCGACCAAAGCCACATTGTGTTCGAAGTGTGCACTTGGTTTTCCATCGGCAGTCAAAATTGTCCATCCGTCTTTCAACTGCTTGATATTCTTGGTTCCCATATTGATCATTGGCTCAATAGCAACCACCATGCCTTCAACAAATAACTTCCCGCGACCGCGTTTGCCGTAATTCGGCATTTCGGGTTCTTCATGCATTTTCCGACCCAATCCGTGTCCTACCAACTCACGTACTACGCCATACCCATGACTCTCACAGTATTTTTGAATGGCATTTCCCACATCTTCCACACGATTGCCTATGCGAAATTCACGAATACCAACATACAAACTCTCCTTGGTTACTTGCAACAGTCTTTTTACTTCAGGAGCCACTTCGCCAATTTCAAAACTGTAGGCATGGTCGCCATAGAATCCATTTTTCAACACGCCACAGTCCACCGAAATCACATCGCCCTCTTCCAACGGTTTGTTGCTCGGAATACCGTGAACCACTTGGGCATTCGGACTCACACACAACGTATTTGGAAAACCATACATACCCAAAAATCCGGGCTCAGCTCCGTGATCGCGGATAAATTCTTCGGCAAGTTTGTCCAACTGTAAGGTCGTCACACCGGGACGAATGACTTTGGCTATTTCCCCTAAGGTTTTGGAAACCAGCAACGCACTTTCGCGCATGATTTCGATTTCTTCACGGGTTTTGGGTTGAATCATAACTAAAAAATGAGACCGCAAAAGTAGGTATTTTTTTTGGAAAAATGACAGCAGCGACCCCTCTCCTCCCGATGGGTTGTGCGGGGTAACTTTTCAGAAATTGAAATGAGAAATGTCATGTTTTTTCGCAATAAAGCACCCTACCTTTGACAATAAATAAATTAGGTATGCGTAAATATGTTACGGCTGCAGAAGCGGTCAAAGTTGTTAAATCAGGCGATCGCGTGTATTTGCAAGCGGCCGCGGCAGCACCAACCGAATTGGCCAATGCGTTAACCGATCGGGCTTCGGAGTTGCGCAATGTTGAAATCTGTCATTTGCACACCGAAGGTGAAGCGCGTTATGCGCATCCCGATCTGGCGGAGAGTTTTCATGTGAATTCCTTTTTTATCGGCGCCAATGTTCGACACACACTCAAAGCCGGAAATGGATCTTATACCCCTGTGTTTTTGAGTGAGTTACCCCTTCTGTTTCGAAAAAATGTGCTGCCTTTGGATGTCGCTTTTATCCATGTTTCTCCGCCCGACATGCATGGATATTGTTCGCTCGGCGTATCGGTTGAAGCTACGGTGGCAGCTATCGAAAACGCCAAAATAGTCATTGCGCAAGTCAACGCTCAAATGCCGCGTACCTTTGGCGATGGTATTATTCACGTTTCAGAGATTGATTATCTGGTTGAAGTCGATATTCCTATTTATGCGCATGAGGTAGATGCACCTTCTCCCGAGGAAGAAAAGATTGGATCCTATATCGCGTCTTTGATTGAAGATCGAAGCACGTTGCAAATGGGAATTGGTTCGATTCCCAATGCCGCTTTAAAACAACTGACACATCATAAAGATTTAGGACTACATACCGAAATGTTTTCTGATGGCGTGATAGATTTGATTGAAAAAGAAGTGATTACATGTAAATATAAAGGAACCCTTCGCGGGCGGGTTTTGGCTACTTTTTTAATCGGTTCCCAACGCTTGTACGATTTTGTACACGACAATCCATTTATTGAAATGAAGGAATCTTCGATGGTCAATGATACGGCGCGCATTCGCAAGAATCCCAATATGGTCGCCATCAATTCGGCCATTGAAGTCGATGTAACGGGTCAAGTTTGTGCCGACTCTATCGGAGCGCGCATGTATTCGGGTGTAGGGGGGCAAATGGACTTTATTCGAGGCGCTTCGTTAAGTCCGGGAGGAAAAGCGATTATTGCACTTCCCTCAATTACCAAACGCGGCGAAAGTCGTATCGTACCATTCCTCAAACAAGGCGCTGGCGTAGTGACCACAAGGGCGCACATTCATTATGTAATTACCGAATATGGCATTGCGGACTTGTATGGTAAAACATTAAAACAACGTGCCGATGCTTTAGTTCGTATTGCCCATCCCACGCATCAAGAGGCCATCGAGCGAGGCTATTACGAAATGGTTCAACATAGTTAAAAAAAGAAAACGCCTTTTGGGGCGTTTTTTTAGATATTTTAAAAGTCATTATTCCAATAATTTACTCGGGTTGCGCCATGATACGGAAAAGTTCGGCATTGGAGATTAGGTAACGGTTGTTCAATGCAATCGCCGATAACTGGGCCGTTACCAAATTGTTTTCGCGCGAATTCAATAAGAAAATAGAACTTTCCCCAAACGAAAATAAGCGTTCTTCCGACTGCAACATGACTTGGTAGTCATTGACCAATTGATTTGTCAACAATCCTTGTTCGAGCAGTGAATTCAATTCGGTTTGTTGCGCTTTGACCTTGTTCCCCAATTGAACGCGTTCCAGATTGAGGTCAAATTGTGCGTCTTGCACTTTAAACTTAGCCAATTTTAAACTACCCCGTTCTTTTCGCAAAAATAGCGGGAAGGAAAAGTTGACGCCAATTTTATAATTCTCAAAATCCCGATTGTTCCAGGCACTCGGTTCCGAAAGGTAATGATACCCCACATTGGCTTTGGGCAAAAGCATATTGGCCTTCAACTTTCGGTCGATTTCGAGCAGATTGACTTTGCTTTCCAAGGCGGTGATTTTGGGGTGGTTGTTCAAACTAATATCACCAGCCATCAAAGCGTTGGTGCGCAAGGTTTCCTGGATCGTTTTTTCCAGTTCGGGTTCGGGGATCATGGTGTCTTGTAACTCCATGGGAATGTTGTTCTCCAACCAAAGGAAGTTGGACAACTCCAATTTGGCTTTCATTAATTTCAACTGGGATTCCGTGAGACTCAATTTGCGGTTGCGGACAATAATTCCCGCTTCTACACTGTCAATTGCGGGTTTGTCACCGTTGCGAATCAAACCGCTTATCCCTTTGAATCGGATCTCTGCATTAGTCAAATAAGTCTTATACAATTGTACCTCGTCGTACGTTCGTTTCCAGTTGAAATACGCTACCGAAGCGTCATAAAGGACTTGAACGGCTTCCAATTGACGTTCGGCGTTACCCAAGTTGATTTGGATTTTTGCTTTACGCAAATCGGCCATTCGTTGGTTTATCCAAAGTCCTTGCCCGAGCGGAACCGTGACACCGAAAGAGGTCAGTCCTTGATTGGGCAACGTATTTTCGGGGTTGACAAAAATCCCTTCGCTATTGTCAAAACCGGCTTTGACCTCGATACCGTACCAGGTTGGAATTTTAAAACTGCTATTCAACAACGAGAAGTATTCCTTTCCCTTAAATTGTTTGGAGTCGAAGTCCACTTCAATTTTAGGGTCAAAGGCTCCTCGTGCCATCATCAAATTAGCTTGGGCATTGCTGATGTTTAAATCGGCGCTCTTTACCCGTGGATGAAATTTTTTCACATATCCCAAAAACTCGTTGTAGGTGAGAATGTTTGACTCTACATTCTGACCCCAAACGGGTATTGTGATGAGGAAGAAAAGTATTTTTTTCATATGTTTCAAGTAGGCCTGAAGCCTGAATTTTTTAACCCTGATTGCCGTGAAAATCCCGTGGCCGTTGCCAAACGGCTGCGGATTGTAACAGAAAGCAGGAACTACGATGGCAGGGAAGCCCAAGCCATTCGTTCCGCATTATTTTCCTTTACCATCGGTTTTGGATTCCCCTTTGTTACCGCCTTTGGGTTGGTAATAGTTGGGTGGGAATCCGTTGAGTGTTCGCCAGATTTCATACCAAACCGGCACATTGTTTAACAAGGCCAAGGTTTGGGCTCCTGAACCAATGCTGATTTGTTTTGGCCATGCTTGATCTTCGGGATCGGGGGCAATCAATACGCGGAATTTACCATTACTGCTGATAAAATTCTCCACGGCCACAATGCGACCTCCAAAGGTTCCATACGACATATTTGGCCATCCCGAAAAGATGATGGTGGGCCATCCGTCAAACCAAATTCGTACGCTTTCTCCTTTGTGAATCAACGGAATATCGTTGGGACTCACGTAGGTTTCTACTGCAATGTCGTATTTAGCCGGCATGATGCTCACAATTTCGGTTCCTTCTTTGATGGTTTCTCCAAGACCCGATTTTAAGGCGCGGTTTACATAGCCATTTTGCGGCGCGGTGATGTAATACAATCCGTTACGAATGCGGTAATTGGTGTATTGGTTTTTGAGTTTGTTCACCTGGGCCTCGGTATCAAACTGGTTACTCATTGCGGTAAAGCGATCGCTGCGTGCTTTGGAGGCTTTTTCGGCATATTCGGCACCGATACGATTGATTTCGACACGGGTATTGATTAACTCGTTTTTACTTGCTAAAAATTTGTTCTCTTGGGTAATGATTTTAGCTTCTACTTCTTGCAATTTCAAGCGTTTCTCTTCTACATCGGTCAACGGTTTTAACCCTTCTTTGTTTAAGGTCACCGCCCGGTTGAATTGGGTGTTGGCAATTTTGAGTTGGGTTTTCACCGCTTCCAAGTCCATACTGTCGCTTTGAACTTTGAGCAGCGCTTGACGAATTTTGTTTTGCGCTTGTTGCAACTTCAAGTTCCGTTCACTTTCGATGGCTTGAATTTGGGTTCCCAACGTAACCACTTTATCGCCGTAGGATTCTCCAGCCATGGCTTTGGCTTCCATTTGACTCTTGGTATTGTCCACCAATTCGGGGTCAAAGTAATCTTCTTTGATCTCGGAAATAAACAAAATAGTATCGCCTTTTTTCACGTAGTCACCTTCCTTGACAAACCATTTTTCAATACGGCCTGCGATGGCATTGTGTACTGTTTGGGGACGTTGATCGGGTTTGAGCGTAGTGACCGATCCTGTTCCGCCAATGTTTTGCGTCCATGGCAAAAACAAAATGATGACGATGATAATCGATACCCAAAGGATGATACGATTGAGTATTTTGTAATGGGGACGGTCGGCAAGATTTTTAACCGTGCTGTATTGCTCAATTTTTTCGGTAATCGGATTTTTGTCGGATAGATTAAGCATGGGGTTATTGCGTTATATCGTTACTAATTTTACCTTCAGTGATTTGGATAATGCGTTTGCATTTTTGTTTCCAATACGGATTTTTAGAGGTCACAATTAAGGTCCAAGGATGCTTCGAATCGGTTAAGAAATCAATGATTTTTATCGCAGCATCGTCATCCATTTTATCTAAAGGATCTTCGTAAAATAAAATCTTCGGTTGGGTTACAATACTGCGTGCCAACAAGATTTTTTGCGCATTGGACGAAGACAATTGACGGCCTTCCGGATAAATCATGGTGTCTAAACCTTCGGGAAGTGATTTGATGTAGCTCCCTAGACCAACACTGTCGATGGCCCATTTGACTTGTTCGTCGGAAACGTGCGTGTTTTTAAATGTGATGTTTTCTAAAATCGTTCCTTCAAAAGGGGTTTCATCGTGCAAAATGGTGCCAATATGCAAACGGAATTGGTTGATATCGACTTTGCGGTAGGTGTCGTCGTTGATTGAAAATGAGCCCGTAGTAGGTTGCATCAAACCTGAAAGAATGCGGATAAGAGTTGATTTCCCAGAGCCGTTTCGTCCGTCCAAATATATCTTTTCGCCAGGATTGATGGTCAAGTTAATGTTGGACAGCACGGGGTCGGATTCACCTGGGAATTTAAAACACAAATGATCGGTAACGATTTGAATGTTGGTATAACAAAATTCGGGTTCTTTGGTTTCCATTTTCTCGGTATCCAATTCGACCACGTGCGCAATTTTTTCTACCGAAGTCAACACATCGTAAAAAGTTTCCAAGCCCAAAATCACTTTCTCGACCGAATTGATGACCAAAAGAATGATAATCTCGGCAGCGACAAACTGTCCAATATTCATTTCTCTACTGATTACTAAGAATCCCCCGATAATCAACAACGAAGCGGTGATTAAGATTTTGAAACCAATCAATTGAATGTATTGGCGTTTGATAACGTTGAAATGTTTTTCGCGGTTGACCAAATACTCTTTAACCAAATGATCGTTTTTGTCGAGTGCAAAATCAAAATTCTCCCTGCGACGGAAACTGATACTGTTGCGCGCAATTTCTTGCAACCACCCTACGACTTTATACTTGTATTTAGACTCTTTTAAACTGGTATCGAGTCCTTTGTGGTAGGAAAAACGGAAAATGGCATACAACATAAACAGCAACAACAACCCAAACAAGATAAAAAACGGGTGGTACAACGAGAGGAGAATAATTCCAAAGATGATTTGCAATAAAGCGGAAGAAAAATCAATCAATAATTTGGAGGTTCCCTTTTGAATGGTGAGCGTGTCAAAAAAACGGTTGGCCAATTCGGGAGGGTAGGTGTTGTACAGTGCTTCAAATTTGATTTTCGGCAATCGGTAACTAAATTCAAACGAGGAACGGATGAAAATTTTCTGTTGTAAGTTTTCTGTAATTCGCAATTGCATGACGGATAAAACGCCACCCAAGGCGACACCAAAAACAACAATGACCACCAAAAGTATCCATGAAGCACTTACTTGCCCCGACTGGATTAAGTTGATAATGGCTTGTATACCAAGCGGAAGCGACAAGCTCACCAGTCCGGCAAAAACCGCATACAAGATGATTTGGGTCACATCTTTTCGGTCAACTTTTAATAAGCCGGTGAGGCGTTGAAGAGGGGTGGATTTCATAGTTATTTTAAAATTTGTTCCATTAGATTTTTATAAAAAACAGCAGGTGATTGGGTGTCGTTGCAATCGGTAATCGTTTTTAAATGGTCTTTCAAAAAATGCTGGTGCAATGAACCTTCAATAATTGATGAAGCCAGACTTTTGGCAAACGGATAATCGGGTTTGGCTTCCAAAATCAAATTGACCAACCGGTTGATGACACGCTTGTATACCATAAAAAAGCCTTCTCGATTTTCGCGGTCGACTTCTTTAGTCAATATCGTTTTGGTAAATTCCAAAATGATAATGTTGTTCAGCAATGCTTCGTTGATATGCAATGTAGCCGAGTCGTCGATAACTTTCTCGGTCAATATCTCGATGCCTTTCAACAACTTTGTTTTGGGGTCGGGAATATTGTTGGTTTCCAAAACCAATCGGTATTCCATCCATCCCCAATACCAGGAGGAAAGGTACAATAATAATTTGTGTTTGTTTTCAAAATAGCGGTATAACGAACTTTCATTCGAACCAATGCGTTCCCCCAGTTTTTTAAACGTAAAGGCATCAAAGCCGATTTCGTCAATCAAGAGGATGCTGTGCTGGATAATCTTACGGCCCAATTCGGATGATTCCGGATTTTTAACGTAAAGTTTATCGTTGACAGCAATAATGATCTGGTTTAAAATCATGGTTTAGTCTTTTTTTTGCGGAATCGTTTTCATCTGAATCACATCGACCAAAAAGGCAAAAGCCATCGAGAAATAAATGTATCCTTTTGGAATTTCAAAGTGTAACCCTTCAGCAATCAAGGAAACTCCAATCATCATCAAAAAGCATAAGGCCAATACTTTAAATGATGGATGTTTGCTGATAAATTCACTGATCGGTTTAGAGGCAAACAACATAATGACTACCGTAATGATTACCGCGGTATACATGATCCAAATTTCATTCACCATCCCCACTGCTGTAATGATTGAGTCGATCGAAAAAACCAAATCCAAAAGAATAACTTCGCCCAATAAACGGCTAAAAGTAGCTTTTTTGGGAGCGCTCAACGCATCAGGATTGGCGGCTTCGGTTTTGTGGTAAATTTCTTTGGTACTTTTATAAATCAAAAAGAGTCCTCCCAACAATAAAATAATGCCTTTCCCCGAAAAAGGAATGTCGGCTAGGGTAAAGAGGGTCGCATCCAATTTCATGATCCACGCAATAACGGTCAACAGTGCCAAGCGCATGATCATGGCCAATCCCAGCCCCCAAAAACGTAACTTTTTACGTTCTTGTTCAGGCAAACGGTCGGCCAATATGGAAATGAAAATAACGTTGTCAAGACCCAAAATTACTTCAAGGGTCACTAAAGAAAGTAAGGCAATAATAGCGTCAGTCATAATTACAATTGAATTTTAAAACCAAAATTTAAGTTACGGGTATCAATTACATCGGGTTGTAATCTATTGTTACGCATCTCAAGGTATTGTAAATGCGGTAGTCCTTCCAATTGGCGCGGAATCTCTGGTAATTTATTATTGTTAAGATAAAGGGATTCCAATTGTTTTAGAGCGTATAACTCTTTGGGCAATTGTTCGAGGCCGTCATTGTCCAAATGCAACGACTTTAAGTTGGGCAACTTGGCCAATACTTTTAAAGTTTGTGGTAAGTCCAATGCCGTGTCGTTGTTCAGGTAAAGTTCTTCCAAGGTAGTAAGCTGCGCCATCGACTCGGGGATGGAACGAATGGGATTACCACTCAAGTTGAGCACTTTTAATTTTTTTAAACGGGTAATGCTCGTGGGAACTTCACGAAGATTGTCGTTTTGTAGTGATAACGATTCCAAGTTGGGAAACAACACGTCCCAATCGGTGGGTAAAATCCCTGTAAAGTTGTTTAAATCCAGTTGTTTTACAGCCAAAGCATTCTTTTTGGCTTCTTCCAAATTGGTGAAATAGCCGGGCAATGTTTGCTGAGCGGCTACTGGCATGCCCAAAAAAAGCATGCAACCGATGATTCCTAAAAGTAGTCCGCGTTTCATATCTAAGTATTTTACCGCAAAGATAATAGTAATACTTTCAATTGTGAAATTTTAACTTTTAATTATAAAAAAAAGGGGCTCCCGAATGAAAGCCCCTTTTACAGTATCAATTGCGTTGCATTACACCAATGAGCGACCGGTCATGGCTGCGGGTTGCGGAATGCCCATCAAGGCTAAAATGGTGGGCGCGATATCACCCAAAATTCCAGACTCGATGTGTTTACGATCGGGGTCGATTAAAATCAACGGGACGGGATTGGTGGTGTGGGCGGTGTTGGGGGAACCGTCGGGATTGATCATGGTTTCACAGTTTCCATGGTCGGCAATGAGCAAGGTGGTATACCCATGCGCTAGAGCTACGGGAATAATTTCGGAAACACATTGATCGACGGCTTCACAAGCTTTAATCGCCGCTTCCATGATTCCGGTGTGTCCCACCATATCGCCATTGGCAAAATTCAAACAAACAAAATCGGCCGATTCTTGAACCAATTCAGGAATCAAAGCATCTTTCAATTCAAACGCACTCATTTCAGGTTGTAAATCGTAAGTGGCCACTTTGGGCGAGTTGCGTAAAATGCGACTTTCCCCTTCAAAGGGAACTTCACGTCCGCCCGAAAAAAAGAAGGTCACGTGGGGATATTTTTCGGTTTCGGCAATGCGAATCTGTTTTTTTCCGGCTTTTTCAAGGACTTCCCCCAAGGTTTCGCTTAAGTTGTCTTTGTCGTAAATGACATGCACATTTACATAGGTATCGTCATAGTTCGTCATGGTAACGTAATACAAAGGCAATTTGTGCATACCAAACTCCGGAAAGTCTTTTTGCGACAAGGTTTCTGTCAATTCGCGTCCGCGATCGGTTCGGAAATTAAAGAAAATCACCACATCATCTTCCGCGATAACAGCCGTGGGCTCCCCATTGGCTTGCGTCACTACCAAAGGTTTGATGAATTCATCGGTTACGCCCTCGTCATAACTTTGCTGAATACGGGCAAGGAGGTCCTTGGTTTTTTCACCTTCGGCATGGACTAGTAAATCATAGGCCAATTTAACCCGTTCCCAACGCTTGTCTCGGTCCATGGCATAATACCGTCCGATAACAGTGGCAATTTTTGCGTTAGACTGTTGGGTGTAGGCAAGTAAATTAGCCAAGTCGGTTTGCGCCGATTTCGGATCAACATCGCGGCCATCCGTAAACGCATGAATGTACACGTGTTCTAAGTCGTAAGAAGCCGCCGCATCCAACAAACCGTATAAGTGAGATGTATGCGAGTGCACACCTCCATTGGAAACCAATCCTAAAAAATGGACTTTTTTTCCCTGCTTTTTGGCATATTCAAAAGCATTTATCAAGGGTTGCTCATGGCGTAAGGTTTGGTTTTGAACGGCTAAATTTATTTTTGCCAAATCTTGGTATACAATACGACCTGCACCGAGATTCATGTGGCCCACTTCGGAGTTGCCCATTTGTCCTTCTGGGAGTCCCACGTGCAACCCATCGGTGCGCAATTCAGCATGGGGGTAGCGGGTGTATAAACTTTGAATAAAGGGAACTTGGGCATTGTCGATAGCCGAAACTTTGGGGTCGGGTGACTTTCCCCAACCGTCCAATATCATGAGAATAACTTTTGAATTCATTGCAAAATAATTTAAGCAAAGGTACGGCAATTCGGTGGGCTGAATCAAGTCTCCACCCATAGAATATTCTCAAAAATAAAGGAGGAATTTTACTTTTTTCGTAATGAATTGTAGTCAACAAAATAGCGAACACTCACCGAAAGAATGTGGTCTAAGCTATCGGCACTCATAACACGCCCAAAATTACTGCGGGTGTCAATATTGAAATCTGCATTATTGAATAAAAAGGCATTATTGCGGTACAAGATGTTGATTTGACTTCCTGGCGCAAACCACCATGAGAAATTCAAGTCACAGTTCCAAGTGTTGAAATTCTGGTCGGCATCAAAGGCATCGGCTCCCAAATTGGTCAACGATCCGTCGGTATTCAAACTGTAATAGCGGTTATATAACGCATACGACCAGTAATAACGGGCAATAAGGTTGATGGTGATGTTATGATTGATCGAATACTTTCCAGTGATGGCCAAAGTGTGCGTAGTGACATCGCGGCGCCCCATGTAGATAGCACCCAAAATATCATTTTGTCCTGTATATCCAATATTGTTGTTTTGAAAACTATAACTGTAGTCCCACACCATCGAAAATTTATTGGAAAAACGATAGCGTGGCGCCAATTGCACATAATACGAACGACGTCCTTCTTCGTTGAGATAGGTGAACGAAGGATTAAAATCTATGGCAAACGGACGGTTGTAATTGGTCGAGATATACGCAAATACATTGAAGGTTTCAGGAAGCGTTAAAAATCGAGTGTCAAACTCGGTGCGCGCTTCATAAAAATCATACACTTTGATGGGGCGTGTGCTCATTCCAAACCCATAGTAATCGTTTTTCTTGTCAACAATATTGACATTATACCGTAAATTAAGTTGCTGTACCCGTCCTGTTCGGTTATCAAATTCAGAATATCCATTCACAAACAAACTAAAGGTGTTGAATCGTTTGGTAGGATTCAAGATACGGTAACTCGCATTGGCATACAACGAATGGTAATGCGTTTGAAAGTTGACGCCCAAATCATTAATATCAAAAAAGGTACTTACATATTGTCCGCCAACTCCGAAGCGATATTTACCACTAGTTTCCCCAAAGAACAAAGAGGTGTTATATCCCGTTAAATCGCGTGCTTCAGGACGTTTGATGGTGCTAATTTTATAATCGCCACTCAAATTGAAGGTGTTCTCACGGGTATTTAAGTCAAACAAAAGCGCCGTCACATTGGCATCCCGAAAATGACCCTCGCGGGTGACATTGGTATTGATCAAACTCACCGATGAATTCTTGCGAAAACGTTGATCCAACACCATTAAGTTGTAGTTGGTTAATGGTTCTACCAATTCCTTGCGCGTTTCCCCCGTAACGGTATTGCGAATATCCGAAAACATGCGTTGGGTTAAGGCATTTAGTATCCCTACGCCCAAACCTTTTTCAGTACGTCCTGAGACTTTCATGGCATTATACAAATTTACGGCTACAGGACGCTCTACAACTTCTTCGTTGGGACCCAAATTTTCTTGTAAAATGGGGGTTCCTCCAATACGTCGAGAGTAAAGCAAATCGCCTTTACTGAACATTTCAGTCCCCTCCGTAAAAAACGGACGGTTTTCATTGAACGTTTGTTCAAAGGGACCTAAATTGAGGACTACATTGTCAAATTTGGTTTGACCAAAATCTGGAATCAATATCGCATCCAAAGTAAAAGCATCGTTAATGCCGTATTTGACATCCATACCGCCTTTTAATTCACCATTGGTTTTTTGACGGTTATTGGTGTTGAGGTAAAATGACGAATAGGGAATGAAAAACAAACGCGTTGGGGTTTTGATGTTTTCAATGCCCTCCAAAATCCCAGCTTGATTGGCTTCGGTGCCAATTTTGTTGTCGATCAAGTTCCATGTATACTGAAAACGGATGGTTTTTACTTCGCGATAAAAGTTAATACCCCAAGTTTGTTTTGCATTGGGAGGGAATCGCAAGGCCGCATAGGGAATTTTAAATTCGGCTACCCAACCAAAATCGGTAATTTTTACATCACTTTCCCAAATGGCATCCCAAGAGAAATCCTCACCATTGGTGTCGGTATACACGCAATCTTGTTGTACCCCCGCAGCACTAACGAAAAAACGAAAATCTTGTTGACCGTCATTATACCCGTTTAAAATCACCCCAAAATGATCTGCTGTAGCAAAGTCATCGCGTATGGTTAACTCCCGTAAAATGGTTTCCGGTTGACTGTCATACAGGATCGCCCCTACATACAAAGCTTCATTGCTGTAGACTACTTTTACGACCGATTTACGGGTGGGTTCTTCCAACGTACCATTGTCAGGCTCAACCATCACAAAATCGGTAGCTACATCCGCAGTAGCCCATGCTTTTTCGTCGAGCACACCATCAATGGTAAACTTCTCATCCGAGAATTGGGTGCGCAACGTTTTCTTGGGAGCCTGTGCAAGGCCGTAAACCGAAAGCAATAAAAAGAGGAAAATATATCCGATTTTTGGCTTCATTAACAGTGGGTTGGTGTGCAAATATAACGATATTCCCGAATCGTAACGGGAAGTGCGAAGGTAATTGGAATTTAAATTACCTGCCATTTTTTGTATAAAAATCTTATTATTTTACATAAAAAACGCATTTCGTCGATGAAATAAGTATTTAATCGTCTTTTTTGTGCTATTTTTCTTGGTCATTCCAAACCAACTCCCTACATTTGAAATCCCAAATCGTATTACTTAACCTAAAAATTCGGATGCCTAATGCGTGGTCTTGTATTGGTTTTATCGCTGGTATTGGTTTCTTTTTCGACGGTGCCTACCCCAGAAATGATGCCTTCGTTTTCGCTCTCAGAAGCGCAATTTCATTTTCAAAAACTCACGACGCATTCAAGTTCGTATCCTTCTTGGACTTGTTTTGCTTACGCCGAACAAGGCTATCAAAAGTTAGTCGCTTCCGGGAAAATCAATAATCCCTACCTCACGGTCGTCGATTTTAGTTTGCCCTCCACCCAAAAGCGGTTGTGGGTAATCGATATGCAACAGCTTAAAGTGGTCCATCATACTTATGTTGCCCACGGTCGTCATTCCGGTTGGATCACTCCCACAGTATTTTCCAATACCCCAGAGTCGCAGCAAAGCAGTCTTGGGTTCTATCTCACAGGGAGTACTTATTTTGGGAAACACGGTTTGGCGCTCAAACTGAAAGGCATGGAGCCTGGATTTAATGACAAAGCTGCCGAACGCGCTATTGTGATGCATGGCGCTCCCTATGTTTCTGCGCAACACATTCAACGGCACCAACGCCTTGGCCGAAGTCAGGGATGTCCCGCCCTTTCACAACAGGATGCGCAAGTGATTATTCCTGCCATTCAAAACGGTTCGTGTCTGTTTATTTATGCTCCTCAAGCGACTTATTTAGAACAATCAACTTTTATAGCGCAGCAACGTATATAAATCAGCATCGAGACAGTAAATATCTTCTCTAAAGTGAAGTGTTCCGTTTTCCTCCCAAGCGGTCCAATACCATTGGTGTATTCGAATGTCTTCTTTGATTTTTAAAACAATGGTTTTTAATTCGGCTTTCGGCAGTTGGATCGGGGCTAGTTTTACCTTTGGGTTTTTGGCTTTCACGAGGGCTTGTTTTTTTTCTAAGGCTTTGATTTTAGCCTCCCGCAATTTTTGATAATGTTTGATATTGGTCGTGTCCTTTATCTTTTGTAACGGCCATTGTAAGGTGTCATTCAGTAAATGAGCAGCCATCTCCAGCGGGCGTTCTAAGCGCACACAACCCGAACTCAACGAACGAAACGAAAGCGAAAAATAATCCCGATGGTTGGTGTCGTGTAAATAGACGGTGAATCGGTTGGGGAAATTAATTTTCATCAGCCCTAGCGAGTTGTTGCGGCCGGGATTTTGGACATATCGGTATTTATAGGCATCCTCCAAGCGCCATAGTCTAGGATCGACTTCTTGGTTGTTTCGATCGATTAGTTGCAACCCTTTTCTTTTGAAAAAGGTAGGATTTTTTTGAGCCTCAGGGAAAATATCTTCCTTCAAAATGGTGGGTGGTACGGTCCAATTCGGATTCAAATTCAAGTTGGTAATCTTTGAGGAAAGTACAGGCGTTCGTCGACTGTCGCGGCCCACAACAACCCGTTGCCTTTGAACGGTATCGTTGGCTTTGACGGCAACCAAGGTGTAATCGGGAATGTTAATCAATAAATAGTGCGCGCCCAAATCTTTTGGATACCATCGCCAACGTTCCATATTCACTACAATCTGTTCGATACGCTGGTCTCGGGAGTAATTCAGGGCATCTATTGTTGCTCGTGCAATAATACCATCAGGACGTAAACCGTGTCTTTTTTGAAAACGGAGTACTGCGGCCCGGGTTTTGGCATCATAAGTCGTCGTAAGGAGCGTGTCTTTCTCAGGGAGGTCTCCCCAATACATCAATCGTTTTTTGATGATGGGCATGTATTTGCTCTTTTGTTGGGGTTTAATGACTTCCTTCAAATTGACCAATCCGATAAATTTATCGGGGTAGGTTTTCAGCAGTCGAAGCGCGCGTTTCAGCTTTTGATACACGGGATGTTTGGGATGACAGTTCGTCAGCAAAGCCGAAAGTTGATGGTTCTGCAATCCCTCATAAAGCATTTGTGCCACCGGCGTTGGCGTCCGCTTTACATCCCAATCCTCATAGAGCAAATCTGGATTGAGTTTTCCATCCGACGCATGGCGCAACCAACGTAAGGCACTGCGACTAAAGCGAATTTCAGTATCTATTTGCAACGAGTCGGTAAGGCTGTCAAACTGTGCATGTCGTTGCGCTAAAAGGGTATAATCGTAATCAGAAGCCCGTAGTCCTTCCCATTCGGCTTGCCCGAGGTGCAGCAGTAAGGTGTCGCGCAAAGCCGTGTTGCTCCACGCGGGGGTAAATTGGGTGCGGCGGTAAAAGTCTTTGAGCAACCCATTTTTCTCAAATAGTACATGGGTAGAATCAATCGTAGTGGGATGCATTTCAAAACAAGAAATCTCCTTCGGATGTTTCGTCATCCATCCGAACCAAAGCAATCCCGGGAGAACAATGCTCCAAAATCCTGCGTTTCTCATAGTGTTTTAACCATTCGCCAGTGGGGTCCAACCTCGGGAATTTCAAATTCGTTTCCTTCACACACATACCCAAGGCGTTCGTAAAACGGTACTGCCGCGGTTCGAGCATTGCACCAAATTCGTGCTACGCCGGCTGCTTTTTGTGCGCTTTCTAAGGCCGTCAATAGCCATTTTCCAATCGATTTTCCTTGGTGTTCGGGTAAAATAGCCATACCTCGCAATTGGGATTCTCGATCGCTAGGTGCATCGGGCCGGGGTAAAGCATATACTGATGCAACACCAATTAATAGCCCATTTTCCCAAGCGCCCCAATGTTGGGTAGTCGATTCGTCATCCCCTTGAAAATAACACGTAGCAACAGGTTTTCCTTGGCGCAAAACGGCGTGCCGTACCGGAATTACTTCAGCGGACGAAACAGGAGTGCAATGGAAATCAGCAGAAAAAGGCGATAAATTATTCATCCTAAAATCGTTAGCTTTCGCTCAATTGAGAGTCTAAATATCGGGCAAAAAAAATTTATAAAAAACTTGCACAGATAAAAACAATCGTCTTATATTTGCATCCACAAAAGCGGAAGTAGCTCAGTTGGTAGAGCTCCAGCCTTCCAAGCTGGTTGTCGCGAGTTCGAGCCTCGTCTTCCGCTCCAAAACAAAAACCTCTAGTTTTCTAGAGGTTTTTTTTATGTTCTAAAGAGCCTTTTTATTTAAAGTTCCACCGGCCATTCGGTGCCCGATTCCAATTCTACGGGGGGTTCCTGGGCCACAAACCATCGGGCAGTCAAGGGTCCCATCAACCGAATGCAATCGCCCTCCACTTCCAACCAACTTCCTTCGCGCAAACCTAACACCGGGATGTTGTTGTATGCATGAAATTCCTGTATTCGGGTTTCCCGCGTTTCACCCATATGCGTGCTGCTCGGATCGGGGTCCAAATAATGCGGATTCAAGTTAAACGGAATCACCCCCAACGTTTCAAACGATGGCGGATACACAATCGGCATATCATTGGTCGTTTGCATCGATAGGCCTGTAATATTGCTTCCTGCACTACACCCTAAATACGGTGTGCCTTGTGCTAGCGCCTTGCGCAAACTCGCCCACAAGTCCAAAGCATACAATTGCGAAACCAATTGAAAGGTATTGCCACCCCCGGTAAAAAGGGCCTCAGCCTCCAATACCGCTTGCTTTGGGTTGGCAAACGTATGTAACCCAACCACGGCAATGCCAATTTTGGCAAAAGCCTCTTGCACCTTGACCGTGTAGGCGTCGTGCGATAGGCCACCCGGACGGGCAAAAGGAATGAACACAAGGGTTTTGACGCCTTCAAAATGTGTCGATAAACGGGGGAGAAGGTAGTCTAAATAAGCCCCTCCATGTAACGTGGAAGTGCTTGCAATCACCATTTTTTTCATGAGTTAGCAGCATTTCGTGAACGGCAAAGGTAACAATTAACAAAAATTTAGACGCATAAGAGCACCGATGCCCTTTGAAATTTCGGTATTTTTACCCCATGCGATACGTCTGGATTGTATTTTTTTTCACGGCAACCTTGCTTCAAGCGCAACCCAAGCCCTTTCGGTTGGAAGGTATTGTGCTCTCGGAAATGCGCAATGAATTGTCCAACATCAATGTGACCAATATGGTGTCGCAAGTAACTGTCGTTACCGATGCCCAAGGAAAATTTAGCATTCCCGTACAACAGCAAGAGGCCTTAAAATTTAGTGCGGTAGGCTACGAAGATTTTTACCTGCGTATCGAACCCTTACACCAGCAACAAGGGCGCGTGATTGTCAAATTAAAGACCGCCGTTTATCAATTGGATGAGGTCAACATCATTCACCTGGACGCGCAAAAAATGGGGATTATCGATTACAAACCTAAAAAGTACACCCCCGCCGAACGCCGATTGGAAACCGCGGGACGCTTTAGCCCGTGGCAATTTTTATTAATTCCGCTGGGAGGAATGCCGCTTGACCCACTAATCAACGCCATTACAGGGCGAACCAAACGATTGGAAAAAGAACTTGAGGTTGAACGTCGGGAGTTTGCCCTTGAGGCCATGGAAGTCCAATTGGATTCGGTTTATTTTACGGATAAACTTCGCCTTCCCCCCGATCGAATTAAAGCGTTTCAATACTATGCTGTCGAAAATGCCGAAGTACGCGATTTGTTGAAAACAAATAATGTAACCCGTTTGCAATTCAAATTAGCACAATTGGTGGTCGAATTTTTAAAAACCAAAGAAAATGAGTAAACGCTTGCTTTTCGGATGCTTAGGGTTGTGGATACTGACCTCTGGATTTTCCGAGCACAAATTTTATGTAGCCATCTTTCAAGTAGATCACAATGCCCCCAAAAAACGCATGGAAATTACCGCACGCGTCTTTGCCGACGACCTAAATTCCGCCTTGGATAAAAAGTACAAAACGCGTCATTATCTCGCCTCCGACCAAGAAACGGAGGCGGATGTAGCCGATTTGAAAAAGTACTTTACCGCCCATTTGCGCCTCACCATAAGTCGACAACCCAAGGCCTTACAATTCAAAAGTAAAGACTTGGATGGCAATGTTGTCGTTTGCTATTTCGCCATTCCCGACGTCCCAAAAGCCACCCCCTTGGAAGTTGAGAATACGGTATTTACCGAGCTTTTTGAGGACCAACAAAACATGATGCATTTTCACTACAACGGGACCAAGCAAACGCTACTCCTCACAGCCGAAAACACCAAAGGAATGTTAAAATAATTCGCTCTATTGCAGTTAACCTCGTAAAAAAAAGTATTTTTAGGGCGCTAAAAAATATGGCCATGCGTAAATCACTACTTACCCTTTTCGGACTCGCCACTTGTATCACTTTTACGGCATGGGGCCAAGACAAACCCCAACCCGATCCGAATTACCGAAATCCTGATAAATTCAAACAGATGTACGATTTATTGGCGACACCCAATATGTACCGTACGGCTTCTGGGGCACCGGGTCCAGAATATTATCAGCAGCAAGCCGATTACAAAATTAAAGTCGAATTGGACGACCGTACTCAAAAAGTCTATGGTACGGAAACCATCACCTATACCAACAATGCGCGTGAGGCTCTTGACTACCTTTGGTTACAACTGGACCAAAATCAGCAGTCACGAACCTCCTTGTCTCCCTTACAAAATGGCGATCGAACCGAACCCGCTATGGGCGTGAAACAATTTTCTCGTAAATACTTGGAAGAGCGTTTCGATGGGGGATTCCGTATCGAATATGTCAACGACGCCAAAGGGAATCCGATGCCCTATACCATCAACCAAACAATGATGCGCGTGGAATTGCCCAAACCTTTAGCCAAGGGTGAAAAAGTGGAGCTTCACCTCAAATGGTGGTACAACGTAAACAACTATTTGCTCGACGGCGGGCGTTCAGGCTATGAGCATTTTGATGACGATGGAAATAATGTGTACATCATCGCTCAGTTTTACCCTCGTATGGCAGTGTACAATGATGTAGAGGGGTGGCAAAACCAGCAATTCTGGGGGTCGGGTGAGTTTACCTTGCCTTTTGGAAATTTTGACGTAGAAATTACCGTACCTGCCGATCATATTCTTGAAGCGACCGGTGATTTGCTCAACCGAAAAGAGGTATTTACCAAAGCCCAACTCGAGCGTTATGCCTTGGCCGAAAAAACATTTGATAAACCCGTAATTGTCGTCACGCAAGACGAAGCAATCGCAGCGGAGAAAGGGTTTTCTGAGGCAAAGAAAACATGGAAGTTTAAAGCATTAAACGTACGCGATTTTGCTTTTTCTACCTCCCGGAAATTCATTTACGACGCAATGGCGGTGCAATTGGCGGGTAAAACAGCCATGGCTATTTCCCTGTATCCCAAGGAAGGAAATCCGTTGTGGGGGGATTATTCCACACGCGTAGTGGCCCACACCTTAAAAAGTTATTCGGCCCACACCTTTGATTACCCATACCCCAAAGCCATTTCGGTGCATGCCCAAGACCAAGGGATGGAGTATCCAATGATCTGTTGGAACTGGGGGCGACCCGATCCCGACGGGAAGTATACCGATCGCGTGAAAAACGGAATGATTTCGGTTATCGTTCATGAGGTGGGGCACAACTATTTTCCGATGATTGTGAATTCAGATGAGCGCCAATGGACCTGGATGGACGAAGGGTTAAACTCGTTTATGGAATATATGGCCTTGATGGAATGGGACCCGAAGTTTCCTGCAACCCGAGGTCCTGCCAAAAATATTGTACCGTACATGAGTGGCGACCAAAAGAACCTCGAGCCGATCATGTCCAACTCCGAAAGCATCCGTCAATTTGGGAACAATGCCTATGGGAAACCCGCTTGTGGATTGAATATATTACGCGAAACCATTATGGGACGCGAGTTGTTTGATTATGCGTTTAAAGTGTATGCCAACCGTTGGAAATTCAAACACCCTACGCCAGAAGATTTTTTCCGTACGATGGAAGATGCTTCGGCGGTTGACTTGGATTGGTTTTGGCGCGGTTGGTTCTTTACGACCGATTACAATGATATCGGTATCAAAGAAGTGAAAAAATATTTTGTGAGTAACGAACCCTCTAAAGAAGTAGAGGAGTTTCTCAAAAACCGCCGTCGCCGCAATGCGCCTGTGGGTCCGATGGTCTATATGATCGAAGAAGGTTCGGCCGATTACAAACCCGAACTCAATAAACCTTTTGTGATTAAAGACTACCAAGCGTTAGATACCTATCTCAATGAACGTTTTACCGCCGAAGAGCGCGCAGCCTTAAAGTCGCCGAAGTATTTTTACCAAGTCACTTTTGACAAGCCCGGTGGATTGGTTATGCCGTTGTTGGTCGAACTTACGTTTGAAGACGGTACCACCGAAATGCACCGTTTCCCGGCACAAATTTGGCGTATGAACGACAAAGAGGTGAGCCGTACGTTTGCGACAACCAAAGCGATTACGAAGATTACGGTGGACCCTAAAGAAGAAACGGCCGACATCGACACCCAAAACAATGTGTGGCCAAAACAAGCGGAGAAATCCAAATTTGATTAAAGAACTTCGTACCTTTGGGTCGTTAAAAACACAGGACTATGTTTGGAATTGGGGGAGGAGAATTGCTCTTTATTATTTTCATCGCCTTGATGCTCTTCGGAACCGATAAGATTCCCGAATTTGCGCGCACGTTTGGGAAGTTTATGGCCAATTTGAAGAGTACAACCAATGAAATCAAATACGAGATTCAAAAAAGTGCGCAAACCGAAGACCTTACCAAGTCTATGAACACCTTGACCGACTCGTTTACCCGTGAAGTGGAGGAGGTGAAGGAAAGTGTGGCTCCCGGCGGAATCATTGATTTGAATGAAAATGCGTTGCTTGATGACCCTCTTAATCCTGTTAAAGCGATAGAGGAAGATATCGAATCACTCACGGGGCCGATAAAAAGAAAACGCTAATGCTAGCCCGATTAATTTCTTGGGACCAACAGCTGTTTGTTTGGCTGAACAACTTAGGGTCCAAACCCTTTGATCCCTATTGGTTGTTTTTGACCAAACAACTCCATTGGACGCCCTTTTTTATCCTGGTTTTTTATGTAGTGTACCGCAAATTGGGGCGGGTTTCTTTTTTGTATCTACTCCTATTTATGGCCGTGTTGTTGGTGGTGACCGACCAATCAGCCAATGCCTTTAAAAATTATTTTATGCGTTTGCGGCCCTGTAATGAGCCAGCACTCGAAGGGTTGATTCGCGTGGTCAAACACAGCCACTCTTTCAGTTTTTACTCGGGACATGCCACCAATTCGATGGCCACAACGGTAATGATTTTTGCGCTGTTGCGGCCCTATTACAAGTATGCCGCCTTGTTGTTCTTGTTTCCTTTGATTTTTGCCTACAGTCGCATTTATTTGGGTTTACATTACCCGGGGGATATTTTGACGGGGTACTTTTTTGGGGCAGTTTATGGCTACGGAACCTATCGGTTGTATCGCAAGTTCGTTTTAAAACACTAATTACAGCACCCGACTCACCGTCAAGCCATCGCGGATAGGAAGCAAGACTGTTTCCACACGCGGGTCGTTTTTCAACAACGCATTGTATTCCAAAAGGACCTTTGTACTCGTGTCGCGGGGGTCCAGTTCCTCTAGCACTTTGCCGCTCCACAACACATTATCCGACAAGATAATCCCACCCGGATTCATCATCGGTACAATAAGGTGGAAATAAGCAATATAGTTTTCTTTATCGGCGTCGATGAAGACCAAGTCAAATTTTTTATCCAACGTCGGAATTACTTCAAGGGCATCTCCTAAGTGCGCCGTGATTTGATTTTTCCAAGGTGAAAGGGCGAAATATTTTTGTTGAATACCCACCAATTCCTCTTTGATATCAATGGTGTCCAAAGTTCCTTCAGGTGCCAATCCTTCCGCCAAACACAAAGCGGCATACCCAGTATATGTTCCAATTTCGAGAATGTGTTTAGGGCGAATGATTTTTGACAGCATACTCAACACCCGGCCTTGGAAATGCCCACTGAGCATGCGCGGTTGCAATACCTTTTGGTGCGTTTCCCGAAAAAGTCGCACCAGCAATTCGGGTTCGTCTTGCGAATGTTGTTCAACATAATGCTCTAGATCTTCGGAGATGAAATGCATGCGGTAATTTTTTTGGCAAAAGTACGAATTTGAGGTGGAATTGGACGCGGCTTTTAGTAACCGTTATGGGAGATTGTACCTGCCGTTTATTTAATCATCGAAGTATTTACCAACTAGTTTATTTTTTTGATCAAAAACAAAAATATAATTTCCCCAACCCAAGCCATCTGAATATTTGAGCAATCGATTTCCGTCATAATTAAATTCAGAATCAGGAATTCCCCAGCTTGTTTTTATTTCAGATCTATTCGAATGGAGTCTTGTCGATTCAAATTTTTCATCCAATCTATTACTTTCAGAAATTTTATAAATCATAAATCCAACACCAATCAAAATTAGAAGAGATGCGAAAACGGTTAAATTTTTGAAGATAATATTCATGAATTTCATGATTATGTCGTGTGCTAATAATTTGTTTTTTTCTCAACCCGAAAGCGCAGACGTTCAATTCATTTAACTATATAACTTCAAAGTTTACTATCTTATTTTTGAATTGCATCAGACTTAATACTTCTTGCACGGATTGTAAACCTGGGCTATCGGGTTGCGGATTGTATTAAATTTAAGTGCTACTAGGCGAAGGTCCCGAAGTTTCGGGAGCACGGCAGCGTGGATTTTTTAGTTTAGGGAGTGGGGATAATTAGGGATACGAAGTCAGAAGACTTCGCAGAGCGGGTTATTACTGAACTATATTGATAAGCTAAAACTTTAAATTAATCACTTACACCGCAATCTTGCAAAACGGCTGTTACAAGAAGCCTTTTATTTGTCGGTTCTAATGATTACTTCCTTTGCATTTAGTTTTTTACGTTTCATTATTATATTTTTCAGAGTCTGTATTAAACTTTTACTATTCATTATTTAGTTTTGCAGGTTTAATATTAGGAGCTTCTGATACGTTAATAGGAATTGCAGGTTTGTTATTATTAATTTACTGGTTTAATAATAGGAATTGCAAGTTTGTTATTTAGTTTTTGCTATTAGTTATTATTGTTTTACCTTACGTTATTATGAATTTAAGATTAATTATTAGGATTTTACTATAGCTTATTGTTAATATTAGAAAAAATAAAACAAAAGGGCTGTAGTCCTTTTGTTTTATTTCTTTTTTATTTTGTTTCTTTGAATTGTAGTTTTACGATTGCGTTGTAATATGATTTTCCTGCATCGCCTAATGATTTTAAATAGGCTTTAATGTCTTTAATTAGTTGTATTACATTTGTTTCGTTGTTGTATAAAATATTGTTTCTGTTTGCTCTTGCAGTAATTAAAGCATTACCTGCTGAATTTACTGCTTGACTAAAAGAAACCAAGCTAGAATGTAAGGTTTGTAAACTTGCAATTTGTATTTCTGTTTCGTTTGGAGCATATTCTGGATGTGAAGCTAATTGAGTTGTATAGGTATCTAAATAAGCAATGCGGCTGTCATAAATCATTTGAGAGGTTGAAATACTGTCTGTTTCTGTGGTTTCAGGGTTTAATTTTTTACAAATCTTATTGTTTCACTGTTCGTTTCTGTTGAAAGTTTAACAAGGTATGTTGCTGATTGTAAATTAGAAATATCAATTTCATATTTGTCTTTATTTTCATTAATTGTTTTTATCAACCTTCCTTGTAAATCAAAAAATTCAATTTTTTGTATTTGTTTTTCAATAGTATCAATAAATAAAAAATCACTTGTTGGATTTGGATAAACTTTTATTTTACTATTAATTGTAGAAAAATTATTATTAGATAAAGTAACAAGATAATTAAACTCATTTAATGTACAAATTGTTGAACCTACAGCAATCCATGGGCTTACGTCTGTTACTGAACAAACTGATCTTACAAAAAAAGCATAACATCCATTGATTGGCGGAATATTTGTTAATACAAATGGATTAGTAGCTGCTGTAGCCCATACATTAGTAGGCAATGGTGAACCAACAATGAAATCAGGAACTACAGCTATTTCCCAAGTAGTTGCTGTACCATTTTCAACCCAAAACAATTCTGCTGTACTTAAAAGATTAATATTATCTATTAAATTAATATTTGAAGGAGCAGGACATTGTGAATTACCTTTAAAAAAGGTAGTCAAAATAAGTAAAGTTATAATTTTTTTCATAATGTTTATTTTTAAAAACTCTTTGTCAAAGTTACAACTTTGACAAAGAGTTTGGTTATGTTATTAATATTGGCTTTAGTCTAAATAATATATTTATTATATTTGCTTTATGAAAGACAGTATTTTATCCCAAATATCGGAATTAAATCAGGAAGATAAATCCCGATTATACAAAGTTATTGAAGGCTTTTTGTTTGATAATGAAGTT
>NZ_JAPZUB010000046.1 GCF_027533505.1 Flavobacterium sp.
TTAAGAAATGTAACTAATGAAAGAATTAAACAAGTAGAATTATCAATAAATAACAGACCTATTAGAAAATTCAATTACCTTAGCCCTATTGAAACTCTAAATAATAAGTTTGTTGCACTTATGAGTTGAACACAGCTTTGAATTATTAAAACGAAGTTGCTGATTAAATAATATATCAATCTTGTGATCTAGTAAAATTTCAATTAAATCAGGGTTAACTCTTTTTGCTTTACTTTCCTTAAATGCTAGAAGTTTTAAAGACTCAACGTGATAATTTAATAAATCATATGTAAATAAATCTAAATCAATGAAATGAAAATAAAAAGAAGATTTGTTTTTATTCATGGTTCTTGCTAATGGTTCAATTTTTAGTCCACTGAAACCACTTTTAGCGACCATCTCATAACCCGAAATAATCCAATCTTGTTTCATTAAAACGTTATGGTTTAAATTTTATTGATTCGCGCGAACAACGCCCGCGCCTTTTCTAAATCCTCAGGGGTATCGATGCCAATCCCTACATGGGTGGTTTCGACCATTTTGATGCGCTTGCCAAATTCTAAATACCGTAACTGCTCCAATTTTTCGGTAGCTTCCAACGGTTGCATCGGCCATTGCGCAAAGTCCAACAAGGCTTGTTTGCGAAAGGCATAAACGCCTATGTGACGCCAATACTGCAACCCATCGACGCGCTCTCGGGGGTACGGAATAACCGAACGGGAAAAATACAACGCAAATCCCATACGGTCGGTTACCACTTTAACTACATTCGGATTCTGTATATCGGCTTCGTCGGAAAGGGCTACCCGCAACGACCCCAAGTCAATACGTTGGTCTACATCGTCCCGAAACGCTTGCAACAAGGCTTCCAAAGGCTCCCGCGCAATAAAAGGTTCGTCGCCTTGCACATTCACCACAATATCGGCCTCCAAATCGGCCACCGCCTCAGCAATGCGATCGCTCCCGCTTTCATGAGTACGCCGACTTCGAATGACTTTACCGCCGTGTGCTTGAACCGCGGCCTCAATTTCATCGGCATCGGTCACCACAAAAACATCTTCAAAAAGTTGGGTTTGTACCGCCGCTTCATAGGTGCGTACAATGACCGGCTTGCCCCATAAATCCTGAACCAATTTGGCAGGAAATCGGGTCGAAGCATACCGCGCCGGAATAACAGCAATTACTTTCATACACGCTATTTCGGGTAAAAATACAAATTCCACCGGGAACACCTTACGCGCTACCCTATTTTCTGTTGCCCTTTTTTTGCTAAAAAATGTCACCCATTTAAACAGCAACCCCTTCTTTTGCATTGAACCGGTAGACTACTACAAAAAAAAACGTAACAAAACACCTCCCTGTCTGCCCATGTCCGTTATTGTCCGTTATTGTCCGCTTTTGTCAGGGGCGCTCCACGGGCGCATACAAAGTGGCTAACTTGGCCTAAAAAAAGGAGGTTTGTTCGGGACTTGTTCGGGACTTGTTCGGCAAAGTACCCCTTTTCCCGAAGGTGTACCGAACAAGTCCCGAACAAGTCCCGAAGAACACAAGCAAAACACCCCACTTTTTGTACCGATTTCACTCAGCGGATTCCAACCCCTCCTAACCGCCCTTTGGCGCGACAGAATTTGGTATCTTTGCAGCAAAAACAAACCCCATGCAAGTTGTTGATACTATTGTGGCGTTAGCTACCCCTTCAGGAGCCGGTGCTGTTGCCATTATTCGTTTGTCGGGTCCCGAGGCAATCGCTCAAGCCGAAGCTGTCTTTGTTTCGATCAAAGGCAAAAAACTAAGCACTCAAAAGTCGCACACCCTTCACCTTGGCACCCTGCTCGACCACGGCAAAGTTATCGATCAAGTCTTGGTTGCCCTTTTCCGCAACCCGCACTCCTATACCGGCGAAGATGTGGTAGAAATCAACTGCCACGGTTCGACCTTTATTCAACAACAAATCATCCAACTCTTTTTGCGCAACGGATGCCGCATGGCACAACCCGGTGAGTTTACCTTGCGTGCCTTTTTACACGGCAAAATCGACCTATCCCAAGCCGAGGCTGTAGCCGACCTGATTGCCTCCGACAATGAGGCGGCCCATCAAATCGCCATGCAACAAATGCGCGGCGGCTTTAGTAGTGAAATTCAACAACTACGGCAAGAGTTGCTCAATTTTGCGTCGTTGATTGAATTGGAATTGGACTTTGCCGAAGAAGATGTGGAGTTTGCCGACCGAACGCAATTCAACCAACTCGTAAGTCGGATAATTCTGGTCCTAAAACGATTAATCGACTCGTTTGCGGTGGGTAATGTGCTCAAGAACGGCATTCCCGTGGCGATTGTGGGCGAACCCAATGTGGGGAAATCGACACTACTCAATGCCCTTCTTAATGAAGAGCGCGCCATCGTCTCGGATATCGCCGGAACAACCCGAGATACGATTGAGGACGAACTCGTTATTGACGGGGTTGGCTTCCGTTTTATTGATACCGCAGGCATTCGACAAACCCACGATCAGGTAGAGCAAATGGGCATCCAAAAAACGTTTGAAAAAATAACCCAAGCCCAAGTCGTTTTGTACCTACTCGATAGCGTTGCGTTTCAACAGGAACCCACAAGCTACCGCCAAGCCTTGGAAAAAATTAAAAATCAATACCCCCAAAAGCAATTGGTGGTGGTATTCAATAAAATCGATCTGCTCACGCCCGAAACTACAGCGGCGTTGTTGCGGGAACTCGAATCGCTGGGGGTAACGGTAATCGGACTCTCGGCGAAGCAACAAGAGGGCGTGGCGCAGTTGAAACACATTTTATTTTCACTGGTCCACACGGGCGCTTTACGCAACAACGAGACCATCGTAACCAATACCCGGCACTATGACGCTCTCTTAAAAGCCTTAGAAGCTTTACAAAAAGTGCAAGGGAGTATGGATACGGGAGTGCCCTCTGATTTGGTCGCCATTGACATCCGGGAAGCCTTGTACTACTTGGGTGAAATCACCGGCGAAGTCACCAATGATGAATTGTTGGGGAATATTTTTGCGAATTTCTGTATCGGGAAGTAAGTGCTGTAACCCGTTCCAATCCCGAAATATCGTACCCCTCAAACACGATTCTTGGAGCGCACCACGGAAGCCTTGCGGAGAAAAAAGACCTTAATCACCGCAAATTATGCGGAGAATATTTTGTATATTCACCGCAAATTAAAAATCGTGGCAAAATATATCTATCAAAATAAAGATTGGACAAATTTCATTTGGCAAGACAATGTCATAAATAGCCTATTTGGGGAAGTCCGAAATCTGCAAGGAAGAATTTTTGGTCAAATGAATTCCTTAGGTTTTTCCATAAAAGAAGAGACCAATCTTTCTACCTTAACGCTTGATGTGATAAAATCTTCCGAAATAGAGGGAGAACAACTCAATTATGACCAAGTACGTTCTTCCATCGCAAGGCGCTTAGGATTGGATGTCGCAGGTTTGGTTTCAAGTAGTAGAGCTATTGAAGGTGTTGTAGAAATGATGTTAGATGCCACTCAAAATTATACACAACCCCTAACAGATGACCGCCTTTTTGGTTGGCACTCAGCGTTATTTCCATCTGGGAGAAGCGGAATGTACAAAATAGAAGTTGGAACCTACAGAACAGGTGAAATGGTAGTTGTTTCAGGTGCAATGGGGAAAGAAAAGATTCATTATGAAGCACCTGCACCCCATTTGATCGATACAGAAATGTTTAAATTTCTTAAGTGGTTCAATGAGGAAAATGATCTTGATCCCGTGTTAAAAGCAGCGATTGCCCATTTTTGGTTTATCATCATCCATCCCTTTGATGACGGAAACGGACGTATTGCTAGAGCTATAACCGATTTAATGTTAGCGCGTTCCGACAAAAGTTCAGATCGTTTTTACAGTATGTCCAACCAAATTTTGGTTGAGCGAAAACAGTACTACGCCGTGTTGCAAAGAGTACAACATAGTTCAGGCGATATCACTGAATGGTTGGTATGGTTTCTAAGTTGTTTGAAAAATGCTTTAGTAGAAACCGAAACTGTTTTTCAAAAAATTCGTTCTAAAAATGAATTCTGGAATACACTCGAAAACACATCCATCAACGAAAGACAAAGGATTATATTGAATAAATTGTTAGATAACTTTCAAGGTAATTTAACCTCTTCCAAATGGGCCAAAATAACCAAAACATCGCAAGACACTGCTTTGAGAGATATAGCCGATTTAGTAGCCAAAGGAATTTTGATTAAAGCAGACTCGGGCGGAAGAAGTACGCATTATGCATTAAATACCAACCCCTAAAAGGGCTTAATCCATCGTGCCTTATACATCCCCTTACTTCCCTCCTCCTTTACCCCTCAAACAAGGCAATAATAAAATTCCTACTCATTTTCGGATACGAGAAAAAGGCTTTGGCCGGCAACTTCCGGTCGTCCGCTGTACCTGCCTGCCGGCAAAGGCAGGTCCCCGATAGGAATCGGGGGATGCCGCTTCCACCCGGGCCGGTGGGCGGTCGCTAGAACCCCTTTTTTTAAACCAAAATTGAAGAAAAAAGTAATGCGCGAAAAGGATTTATCGCTTGAATCGATTTAATAATACAACGTAAACCCCAAGGTTTTACAAGCCGCATACTGCTTTTCATGCAGGACTTCGGTCAGTTCAACCACCGACGCATACTGCTGGGATAAGGCAAAAAACAGGCCGTCTATGTCAAAACTCCACAAGGGTACACGGTGGGCATAGCCCGAAATCGATTGGGCACCTGTCACATCGAGAACATACTGCGCCGTTGCTTCGTCCAACACCAACTGCTTCGTGTTGGCAAAATGCAAGCGCTTGCCCGTTAACTTCCCTTCAAACGCGTCGGCCAATTCATACAAATCGTACTGATAACCGTCGACTTCCAGCATCGAGCCCTGTCCCCCTACCACAAAATACAACGCAGGGTACCGACCCGTTTGCCGATCTTCGCGCACCCAATGGTGCCAATACGATTCCATCATTTCCATACTCTCACAAGGCCCATGAATGCTAGTCAACCGATAGCTCATGGCCCATTGCGCCAAAATCGTTTCTACCGAAATCCCAGGCAAAGCGCCCATCCCTTCCAAACAGTAAATACGCATCTCTTGCGTCCAATCGTCCATAAGCATCGTTGTATTGGCTACGAAAATACGCTAAAAAAAACAGGTAATTGTACGTACATGAAGCATCGACAAACAACTTATTTTTAATGTTGACTAAAAAAATACCGACCATTCAGCCCTATTTTTCGTACATTTATCCATAATAAACCGAATCAATAACCCCAAAAAACAGCCCGAAGAATTGAAAAAAATAGCAGTATGGTTGGGACAGAAACCCCGTTTGGCAGGGATTATGGCATTCTTTTTTTTAGTGCCTTTCGTTTATTTTGCCATTTCCCTTCGCTATAAAATTATTCGCGAAAACGAACAGCGGGAAATGTCCAATATTGTCAATGTGGTGCAGCGCAACATCGCCCAGATGTATAAAAACAGCTACACCACCACGCTTACCTTAGCCTTTACCATCAACGACCAAGGCAAACCCGAGGACTTTGAAAAAGTGGGAAAACAGCTTATCGAGTCCAATCCCGCCGTCGATGCAGTGCAACTCGTTCCGGGCGGAGTCATTCGCTACATTTACCCCATGAAAGGCAACGAACCGGCCTTGAACTTTGATATCCTTCATTCGTCCGATGTTCGGCAAGAGGCCTTGCTCTCCATGAAAAACCGCACCTTTTATTTTGCAGGGCCACTGCCACTCAAACAAGGGGGCATCGGAATCGTGGGTCGTTTGCCCGTCTACAAAAAAAATGTCTTTTGGGGATTTTCTGCCGTAGTCATTCGCATGGAAACCTTGATTCGCGAATCGGGGATTGCCGATATTGATGATTCCAAGTATTTCTTCCAGTTCTCAAAAACCGACCCCAAAACAGGAAAAGAAGTTATCTATTTCAACCCGAAAGAAAAAACCAAAGGCAAGTTTTTTATCAAAGAAACCGTCCCCGAAGGCAATTGGAATATATACTTAGTCTCCCGACAAGGGGATAATGTGTTGTATCAAGTATATACTTCCCTTATTTTAGGGTTTTTACTCTGTCTCATTTTTGGACTTTGGGTGTATTCCATCATGAAAAAACCCGCAGAACAATCTGCACTGATTTTGGAACAAGCCAAAATACTGGTGGAAAATGAGGTGAAATTTAAAACGCTTTTTGAGCAAGCGCCCGTAGGCATCGCCAAAGTGGCTTTGGGTACTGGATTGTTTTTGGAAAGCAATACGCAAATGAGTAAAATCACCCTGTATACCGAAGAGGAGTTAAAAACAATAGCCTTGCCCGAACTCTTACCCAAAGCGGATTTGGTATTTTTTCAAAGTAGAATCGACGAAGTCCATCAACAACCGGGGGAGGATTTTACGATGGAAACGCAAATTATAACCAAAAGCGGGCGAAAAAGATGGGTGAACTTGGTTGTTACGCCCTTGGGGCAAATTGAAAGTGCCCAAGACCAATGCATTATCATTCTAGAAGACATTGATCTCAAAAAAAATACGGAAGAGGAATTGCATAAATCGTTTGATTTGGTGAACGAACAAAACAAGCGTTTACTCAATTTTTCCTATATCGTTTCACACAACTTACGTTCCCATTCCAGCAACATCAAATCGATTTCGACCCTTATGGAGGAAGCCGATACGCCCGAGGAACAACAAGAATTAATGGACATGCTCAAAAAAGTTTCGCTTTCCTTACAAGAAACGATGAACAATTTGAATGAGGTGATCAATATACAATCCAACTTAGGACTTCATAGAGAATCGTTACCATTGAAACATTATGTCGACAATACACTCAATGCTTTGAGCGAGCAAATCCATCGCAAGCAAGTTACCGTTTTGGTTGAAGTAGATGATGAAGCCACTGTTGTCCATAATGCGGCCTATTTGGAAAGTATATTACTAAATCTTATTTCAAATGCGGTGAAATATGCCGCTCACGATCGAAATCCGCTCATCAAAATCAAATACGATTGCACGAAAAACACACTCACCCTTAGCGATAACGGCATTGGTATCGACTTAAAAAAGCACGGCGAAAACCTCTTTGGCATGTATAAAACCTTCCATAACAATCCCGATGCGAAGGGATTAGGTCTTTTTATTACCAAAAATCAAATCGAGGCCATGGGAGGAAAAATCCAAGTGGAGAGCGAACCCAATGTGGGCACCACGTTTACCATTCAGTTTGCCACAAATTAATTGACTTGTAATTTGATTGTTTTTTGTTGGGTTTCCGATTGGAGTTGCAACAAATACAAACCTGGCGCAACACCTTCTAAGGATACGTTGCCTGAGGTGACCAGCGTAAACTGCGAAATTTTCTTGCCGGTCATATCCCAAAGGAGACACTGCGTAGGTTCGGTTATATTTTGCACCTGAACTTGCCCTTGGGCTGGATTGGGGTAAACCCAAAGTGCTGCAGTTTCTAGTTCTGGATTTTGCAAAGCAAACGACCACGGCTGCCCAAAATTGGGTCCAAAAATATAATTGGCCAACAAGGGATAATCAATAAACGGATTGCGATTTTGCTGCCATGTGGCGATATAATTGTTGCGGTGCATTTCGAAGTCATCGGCAGGATCGGCTTGATTCCAGGCCAATAGCGAAGCTAAATCGCCCATTTGCCCTACGGTACTGTCGACCGGATTGCCATTGACCAAACTCAATCCGTTGTACCGCACCGCCATATAAAATAAAGCACGTGCCACATCGCCACGCCAACTCCCTTGATTGCCTGTGGGACCATTGTAATCGGAACCGTAATCGCGATTGCTGCGCGATGAGTTTTCGGCGCCATCCTCGGCCCGAATGTGATGGGCATCGGCATGACCTGCCAAAATATCATCGGGTCCTGTGGGCAACCATATATCGATGCCATCCGAGAACGAAGAAGTGCCATCTGCAAAGCCTCCACGGGATTGGGGCCAAATGTGTTCGCGATTCCAAACCCCAATATTGCTACTGCCGAGTTGGTAATCAATTTTAGAACGGGGACTTTCGACATACATCATCCACACCTGACTGCTGTTTTGAGGATTGCGATCGGCTTCGAGCAGCATATCGGTCACATCGCCATAGGAATGCGCACGCACCACAGCCGGATTGGCAATAATGTCTTGCAACGCTTGGCGTAACGCATTGCCTGATAAGCCCTCTAAACTATCGTAATAGCCGTTGGGAATGGTGGGGGGCACCAGGCCATACGTAGGATTCACAGGCGTTCCCCAAGGGGAAACAATAAAATCATTGTCATTGACCCGAACAATAATCGAGTTATTGTTGAGTACATAGCCGTTGGGCACATTGTTGACTTTAATCAACAATTCCTCATCCCCTTCATTGGCCGTATCCTCAACAATTAGAATCGCGGTAGAAGCCGAAGTACTTCCTACGGGAATAGACACCGTTTGGTTGCCGCTGTAATCGAGGAGGGTAAAATTCCCATTAACCAGTACAAAATTGATAATGAGATTGGATCCGGTCACTGCCGTATTGGTCGTAAAAGTGACCTGCATTGTTTGTCCTTCGGTAATGGGCGAAGGGGTTGCGGTGATGGTGATGCCGTTGAGGATGACCCCACTGCCGTCGTTGTTGACCCCGGGTGTGGGCGTTGTCACTGCAAAAGTACCATTGGTATTGCGCTGCATCGACTGATTGGCCGCGTTTTGCGTTTGATTTTCATTGACACAAACCGTCAATCCAAGCGCTGTCATCAGGGCGGTGGGCTGTGTGGTCGCGGCATTTGAATAGGCAAAAGCATCGATTAATCCTGAAGTGGTTGCTAATGAATTCAGCGGGAAATCAGTTGCGTTGGCTTGATAGACTGCCACAACATCGGGTCCGTTTTGAATCGTTGCATTAGGGATAATAAAGGCGGGAGCGGGTGTTACTTGGGAATTCCCCAGCAGTACTAACCCGTTGACATCACTGGTCAATCCATCGAGATCAATGGCATAATAACTGGCATTTTGAGCGCCTGAACCCCCATTGAAAAACACCAAACAATACCCATCCAAAGACATGTTGGGGGTAGCGGTTTTCAATTCAATAAACTCACGGGTGTCTGTCCCGGGCGTATCGGCATCCAATTCGTTAATTACGATTTGGCCGTGCATAGCGGTTAAGCTACTGAAAAACAGCAGCCCCATCCAAAAACGGTATGTCATATTCGTCTAATTCTGTCACACAAAGGTACTTTGATTTTTTAGAATACGGGCTTAATTCATTCTTAAATCCGATGAATACCAATTAATAAATGTATTTTTGTATTCAATTTTTAAAATTACAATAATGAAGAGATTTTATTTTGTCATGCTTGTTTCTAGCCTCTTTTTAGGTTGTCAATCGACTGACAAATACACGATTGAAGGCGATTTAGGTAAAGAAAATGACGGTAAAAAAGTGTATTTGCGATTTGAAAATCAGCTAGGCGTTTTAAAAGATGTGGATTCCTGTGAAGTGAAAGATGGTAAATTTGAGTTTGTAGGAAAAGCAACGTATTTGGATATTTTCACGGTTTCGGCGGATGATTTAAATATGGCAATGAACATCATTTTGGAGCCGGGTACGATTTCGATAACCTTTGCTAAAAAGCCTGGGGATAAACCTCAAATTGGAGGTACCCCCTATAACGATCAATTGCAAGCCTTTAACGAAAAGTATATGCAGTTTGATGAGGACATTTACAACTATCAGAAGAAGAACTTTGATAAATTTAGAAAGGCACAAAAGGAAAACGATTCGGTAACAATCAAAAAATTGTATGCAGATGTCACTGCCATCAATACGAAAAAGTTTGATTATTTTAAGGAATATCCAACAAAGAATTCTTCTCATTTCATGTCAGTCATTTTAATCCAACAACGCTTGTTTTCGGGCGATACAGCTTTCATCGCCTTACGAGATGCGTATAAAAAACTTGACCCGAAACTAAAAGAAACACGCATTGGAAAGCAAGTGGAAGAACGATTGAAAGCTATTGAAAATACACGTCTTAACAAACAAAAGGAGACGACAACCCCAGCCGTTAAAGCACAAGACTTTTCAGCAAAAAATCCAGAAGGTAAAACAATTTCATTAAAACAGAGCATGGGTAAAGTGACCCTTATCGATTTTTGGGCTTCGTGGTGTCCTCCCTGCCGTAAGGAGAATCCGAATGTGGTGAAAATGTATGAAGCGTTACAACCCAAAGGACTGGCGATTCTTGGCGTTTCGCTAGACACTTCGGCCGAGGCTTGGAAAAAGGCTATTGCGCAAGATGGGTTGACATGGACGCAAGTTTCGAATTTAAAAGGATGGAAAGACCCGATTGCCGTACAGTATAAAGTAGAGGAAATCCCCACTACCCTAGTATTGGATGCCCAAGGGACCATTGTCGCCCGGGGATTAACCGGGGAAGCCCTTCGCTCCAAAATTGAATCCCTTTTAAGATAAACTATTTTAGGGAACACGTTAGAAATCAAAAACCTAAAACTTAAGCTTAAATAAAAAGTATAAAAACGTTTGGATAGGTTCAAACAGTTGCTATATTTGCAACCGCTAAGGAGGGGAGATACTCAAGCGGCCAACGAGGGCAGACTGTAAATCTGCTGGTTTTCACCTTCGCAGGTTCGAATCCTGCTCTCCCCACGAATAAATAAATTATCCCTAAAAAAATCGCCAAGTTTACTTGAGCGATTTTTTTTTGGGATAATTTATTTTCAGCGCGTAGCGCGCAGGATGGCCGTTAGGCAATCCTGTATTCGTGCTAATTCTCTACCCTACTGCGCCAAGTTTACTTGAGCGATTTTTTTTTGGGATAATTTATTTTCAGCGCGTAGCGCGCAGGATGGGCGCTAGCCAATCCTGTATTCGGGGGATTCAGTCATCAGTGTTCAGTGATCAGTGTACAGTGATCAGTGTGCAGTCATCAGTGTTCAGTGATCAGTGTACAGTGTTCAGTGATAAGCGGTCAGCGGTCAGCAATTAGCTTTCTCACTTCACAGAACTAGTCTTTCTTCTTGCTTCTTTCTTCTTGCTTCTTATCGGAGGTTTTATTTTCAGCGCGTAGCGCACAGGATGGGCGCTAGCCAATCCTGTATTCGGGGGATTCAGTCATCAGTGTTCAGTGATCAGTGTACAGTGATCAGTGTGCAGTCATCAGTGTTCAGTGATCAGTGTACAGTGTTCTGTGATAAGCGGTCAGCGGTCAGCAATTAGCTTTCTCACTTCACAGAATTAGTCTTTCTTCTTTTTTCTTTCTTCTTGCTTCTCATTGGAGGTTTTATTTTCAGCGCGCAGCGCGCAGGATGGGCGCTAGGCAATCCTTTATTCGGGGGATTCAGTCATCAGTGTACAGTGATCAGTGTACAGTGATCAGTGTTCAGTGATCAGTGATCAGTGTACAGTGTTCAGTGATAAACGGTCAGCGGTCAGCAATTAGCTTTCTCACTTCACAGAACTAGTCTTTCTTCTTTTTTCTTTCTTCTTGCTTCTTTTTTTGCCATGAAGTCCCGAAGACGCTAAGGTTTAAGGGCACAAAGTATGCGGCCTTTGACCTTTTTTTAAACCGCAAAGGCACAAAGTTCGCACTGTTTTTTTTCCGCTCACAACACTGCAATTTTGGTATAGTTGTGCGTAATGGGTTTTAGGTCTCGGTGCACAGGATTCATATTCGTTGGTTTTCGTCTATTTTTTATAGATTTCGACTGAAGGTTTTAGTTCTTTTTTTCATGGACTCCTCATGGACTATCTATGGCGTATCTATGGAGCATTTATGGAGGGTCGTAGGGAGAACTGTTTTTTTTAGTTTTTTGCCTTATTTATTTAGGATTTGGTATACATGGGAATTGGGTTGCCCCCACTCCCCCGCTCTCAATCGCTTCGATTTACTTCGTCAGTTCGGCTAAAGCCTCGAGTGCCTTCCATGCCCATACTTTAAAAAGCAAAAACTGCATCAAAACTGAACATGGCTCAGAAAGTTAGGATCTATTTGATGTAGTTTTCGTATTTTTGGGAAACGATATAGGCCTATTGATAGCAGCACGGCTTGTACAGCTGCGCGATCAGGTAAATTAAAAAATGAAAACAACAATCATTTTAATAACCTTTCTGTTCCTTTGTTCGTGTGAAAAAGATTATGAACAGATTAGCGAAGAGGAATTCCGTTCGTTAACAGTTCAAGACACGATAAGCAAAAATCAAAACATGATAATCCTAAAAGTTGGCGATTCTTTAGCTGACGAATACTCGAGGATCCTTGTGAAATCTGAGAACTATTATCTTTTCAACGCTAATTGCGAAGTTAAAAATGATTCAACAATTCTATCATATTCCCCGGCGTTTATTATTGATTCTGAAGGCGAATTTCGAAAAAACGGAATATGGGTGTATTGCGAATTTTATACCGAAGGGAATTTCCCTTTTCATGCAAATTGTATTCGATTTAGTCCCGATTCAATTCCTAGAAACTGGAATGGAAAATTGCCAACTAAAGAAGGGATTTATCTTTTAAAAAATGGATATCTAAAGATGATTTCTAACGAACAATCTGAAGATAAATTCAAAGAGAAAAAAATAAATGGTTTTTATTTCCTTCCAAACAAAGGACGACTATTCGATAAAATTGATTTAAAAGGTTTAAATTAAAAATTTCAGGTAAAAAAGCACGTAAAAATAATACCCAATGGTGCGGATTTACAATCCATGCCCTTACTTTAAAAAGCAAAAACTGCATCAAACGATGTCGTTTATTCATTTTGGGGAAAACGATATAGGCCTGTTGGTAGTAGGACGGATAGTACATCTGCGCGAGCGGGCGTGTGTAGGGGATGCACATTTTTTTTGAAATAGCGCACGGATTACAAATCTGCGCGAGCGGGGTATATATACCATACGAAAGTCCCTAAGTTTCAGGAACGCGGGAACCAGAAGTTATATGACGCTTACTAGTTTCAAATATATTTTTGCAATAACTACGGCAATACCAAAACTTATTAGTGTACCGATTAAAATATACTCGGTTAACTTGATTTCTTTATTTTCTTTTAAGTCGCCAAACCTGAAAATTGATTTGGCAGCTAATAAGAATCCAACACCTTCCCAAAAAGAAGTTACCACAAAGGTAAAAATGAATAGGCGTTCTAATATCCCTATATATTTTCCAGCATCTTTAATACCATTATCGGGTAAAGAATAATTGAAGATTTCCATTATTCGTTTCATAAGAATAGCCGATACAAATGTAATACTTACCAAAGCGGTTACTAATAAGTAGTTTTTAGCATTGAAAATTTGTTTAAAATCTATCGTATAATTATGAAAATAATTGATAAATAATGCAATTGCAATCAAATGAAACGTTTGATCTAGTAGTAGATTCATTAGTTTACTGATGCTGTTTTTAATTACTATTTTAGTGAGTATATCAATAAAAAAATGTGAAATTGCTAGTAATCCTGCTGGCAATAGATACTTCTGTTCAAATGCTGTAATTAGTACTACTAAAAGAAAATGGATAAAAATATGAACATACAAATATTTTGAGGTAAATCGATTCGTTTCAATATCATCTACCATTTTACTTGTTTGAAAAACAAAATCCCCAATTAAATGGGCTAACGTAATTTTTAGTATTAACTCCACCATTGTTGTGTTTTTTTAGCGTATAAATCGATTATCTCAACTATTTCATCGTAACCTCCTCGTTTCAGCGCTTTGTTCACAGTAGTTTTGTCTTTTGATAACTGTTCGGCAATTTCTTTTTGTAAAAGTTCTCTGTGCGTCAGCATGTAAAATATAGTTTCAGAAGTAACCGGTTTCCAATTGTCACTTACAAAGCTAAGTAATTTCAATATGGGGTTAAAATACGCATCAAAATCATTGGACGGACTTCTTAAGATTAATGTATTATTTTTAATCCTCTCGAAACTAACTCCTGAATTTATATAAGCAGTTCCATTAGATTCCGTAATTTTTTTTCCTTTGAAATTTTTCTCACCGAGACCAATTGCCATCCTTACATCGATCTGATTACTCGATTTTATTAATGCTTTAATGCATATTGCGATTTCTAGAGCTTTTTCGATTTCGACTTCAATTTGAAAACTATCCCCTCTGTAGATTTCCCATTTATCTGTATCCAATGTAATTTTTGAAAAGTATTCCTTGAGTCTAGGAAGCCATATTTCAGCATTTACTTTTCTTGAATTTATTACATCACCTGTTATTACTGCTATCATTTTCAGAATAATTTATAGACAAATATACACTAAATTGGTCAAAAAAAGCCACTTTTTGAAAATTGCTATTTTTCGGCCAACTTCATTTTTCGTTAGTACGATGCCTAACATAATGTATGCGGTATTACCCGAAAAATTACAATAGGCTTTTTTAGACCCATTTTCAAATGTTGGCTTATAGCGACCAACTTCAAAAAGGTCACCAACCGTATTCCTAAACACCCAAAATCCTGAAAAGGAGTTGTAAAAAAGGAAGTGCTCCACCCACCCCAAACTTTTCCTGTTTTCAACGTATTTTCCCTAAAACCCCAATCGCGCTAATTTACAATCCGTACCCCTACTTTAAAAAGCAAAAAATTCATTAAACGATGTTGTTTTTTCATTTTGGGAAAACGATATAGGCCTATTGGTCGTAGTACGGATTGAAAGTCTGCGTGATCGGGCGTGTGTAGGGGATGCACATTTTTTTGAAATAGCGCACGGATTACACTCGAGGCTTTAGCCGAACTGACGAAGTAAATCTGCGCGATCAGGGTAAACAGGCTTTTTGTAGTGTAACCACAAGACAAATAGTCCAATGCTTATGCATTGAGTTGCGCAATAAAATACAATGTGCTCCAGTACCTCTGGCGCGTTCAATTCGCCATAAAATGGGTCATGGCCATACATTGAGGCAAGTATTTCATGTGTTAAAAAATGTCCTGAAAATAACGCTAGCATTGAGATTAATGCAGCGTATACGATTTTTTCAGCAACGATTAATTTTTTTGTGGTGATTAGAAAAATGAGTGTATTTGTGAAAATAATCAAGAAATAAAGGTAGTATGGCGGTTCGTGATAATGCGAATACGAAAAAGGAGCGGGAATCGTCGCCACGCTGATGAACAAAATCAGAAAAATGATTAAAAACCTATAGCGTGCAATTTGTGTTAACATGCAGATTGGTGAAGGGTTGTTAACGGTTTTTGGGTTGGTTCAGCATCAGTAGGTTTATTGCCACGGAGCTCTTTAATTCTTCTAATGAAAATCGTTTAGTATTGCGCAAAGTCAGGAGACTATGCGCAGCGGGGATGCGCAGCGAGTTACTTTTTTACTACAATTATTGCTTTATTAAAACATAATCCCCATATGGTAAACTAAATTCTCTAAAAGATGAAGGAGAGGCAAAATCACCTTTCTTCCGACCGCATGCATTATTATCATTAATAAATTGAACTTTTAGTTTTTGAATACCATTTTCAACAACAATTCTCATTACAAATTTTGCACTTAAAAGAAAGTCATCATTACCTGGTTCATTAAAAAACATATACATGCGTTCTATACCAATAGGGCAATCAGGACATAATGGGGCATTTAATACGCTTAACTTTGTAATTGAATATAAATTGTAATCCAAAGCACTAGTATGGTTTTGGTATAAACTGTTTAAACTGTTTACTTTTTCGAAGCCGTTGCTGTCTATATATTTATATTCACCAACTAAAATGTCTTCATAATATTGATTTGGTCCTGGATTAGATAACATCATTTCCTTTTTTACGAAACGGACTTCTAAATATTCTTGACCATTTTGATAGATCCATGTGCCTTCAAATTGATTTTGAAAATTTTCAATGTCTTTTAAGTATGAATTTAGTGGCACATCTGAAGGAAGAGTAGTATCTAAATTAAGTACTTGTGAGGATGATACACAAGAAAGAGTAAGTACGATTATTAAAATTGCTATTTTTTTCATTTTTATAGTTTTTTTGGTAAATTAATTATAGACAGTCAATTGGAACGATTACACCTGCTTGATTCAAAGTTAGTTCTTTCCAACCCGTTATGTTTGATATTCCGCTACTATTCGTTGTTTCGTTAGCTTTATATAACCCAACAGTGTCATTAAAGAATTTATTCAAATATTTTAGAAAGGTTTTTTGTTGCTGTTCTGCTGAAGCCATAGATGTTATTGCTCTACACTCTCTTTCAAGTTCTTTTTTAAATTGCTCAAAATTAGTATTTAATGTATCATATTGACCATCAAAGTTTTTAAACTTTAAGGCATAATGTCCTGAACCAACAGAGGTTTTATTACAGCGGAGCACTTTAATTCTACTAATGAAATTAGCTTAGTATTGCGCAAAGTCAGGAGACTTTGCGCAGCGGGTAGAAAAACAGTTGACTTTACGCAGTAGGATTTGATTAACTTTAAAACTTCTTTTTTGCTTCTTCGCTTAACTTTAAATAATTAGCTCTATCGACGTAAACGATAACTAAACTCATATCAGTATGGATATTTAAACTAATCATTCCCTCTCCTTTTTCAGTAATAAAATAGCTTTCAAATATACACTTCCCTTCATTTAATGCTTCCTTTTCATCTCCTGAACCATCAACAAATGGTTTCTCAAAAGTTTCGGTTACAATTTTTGGTTCTCCATAATTCTTTGTTAGAATTGATTTAAAAAGATAATATGTTTCTTTTGTGTCTGTCCATGACTTACGTAATGGGAAAATTACAGATACTTTTAAAACAGTTTCCTTTTCACCTTGTACTAAAAGTTGCACTTTATCACCAGCGAATCTACCATTGAGTACAGCATCTACTTCTGTGATTTCTTCTAGTTCAAATTTTTGTTTTTTTAGTTCTTTCACAAATTGCTTAATTGAGCCATTTATCGGAATGCCTAAAAAAGTAAAATGTTCTTGATTATCATTAATTGAAGTAATGGTATCCTTAACCGATTTATTTTCTTGTCCAAATAGGGACATAGATAGTAGACTAAAAGTTGTTAAAAAGAATAAAAGTTTTCTCATAATTATTTTATTTAGTTCATTTTTTTCAAAGCTGGTATTGGTTATTATATGTACCACGCGAAAGTCTCCAGGCATCAGGAGCGCGGGGAACGGGGGATTGCGCAAAGTCAGGAGACTTTGCGCAGCGGGGAACGCCAGCGTATTCGTATTTTTATCGCTTCATTGTGCTAAATTCAATGCGGTAAGGTGCTAATCTGTTTCCACCATCTTCCTTTGCAAAGTTGGAAATAATTATGTGATAGTTAGTATTTGGATTCAATTCTTCAACTTCAAATGAAAATTTACGGTAGTCTTCACTCCAACCAATTATTTTCTTAATCTTTAAAAATTCTCCTTTCTTTGATTGATCATAGTCAATAGTTCTACAACAACTACTCATCGGCGCTGAAAATTCAATTGTAATTGTTTTCAGTTTTGTCGATACATTTTTGCTTCCATTTGTAAATTCTTTAATTCCAATTACGCTTGGTCGCATTGACTCATACTTTGCACCAATTTCATTCCAAGTCATAGGGAGAAAACCTGAACCGTCCAAAATTTTTGCAAATTCATTATCATTGCTATAATCCAACTCGATAAGTTCTTTAATTGCTTGTTTTTTGTCTGTGGATTTGTTGTAATATCTTTCACATACTTCATATCCAATGTAATATCCCAAATCATTCACTTCAAGTTCGTTTTGGTTTTTACTTGAAAGCCAATTACCAACGTCGTCATCTCTAAAAATTTCAATCATATACCTATCTAATACTCTTTTCTCATTTTGCTTTCCAAATTTAACTCCCGGAGAAAGGGGTCGTTGAGAAATCAAGGTTGAAATAAATTCTGCTAAGCCTTCCGCTACAGACCTATGGATAATACTCAAATGTTCCCAACGTTGTTGTTGCGTATGTATTTGTTCGTGTAAAGCAATAAGTGGAATATCGAAGGGCATATATGCTGACATACCGTTTCGTACACGTTCAGGCAATTCACTTAGGTCAGCGTCTCTATTTGCAAGCATAAACTCGGCCCCTAAAAGCACATTGTTGCCTTGATACGTTCCTGCACTTCTGAACACGCCTATGGGAAAATAAATTGTCGTTGGTTTTAATTTGGGATAAATTTCGTGGAGCTTAGTAAAATAGTGCTCAATTTGTTCTCTGTCCTTTGTGAGATTAGCCGTGTTTGGGCGAATTGAGTTCCAGTATTTTGGATACTTTAAAATAGCTTCTACGAATTCATAATCTTCATATTCACGGGCTGTTATCATTCCATTAAGTCCGTCAGTTGCGTTACTGATATAGCGGTCTTTGATGATTTTAATTCTCTCTAAGCTATCAGTTGTGTTGTGTATTGCGTCATATGCCATCCAAAAATTATCAATATCAGAAGTCACAATTTTGGTCTTCAATTCTTGTCCAAGACAGGAGTACCCAAAAATTAGGATGAATATTGATGTCACTATTGTTTTTGTCATTGCATGTATTTTTAAGTATTACCACCAACATCAGTCTGTATAAAACGGCACCGCCTTCCGTTCCGCGGCTTCGCGTCTGTTACGATTCCAGCGAACTGCTTACTGTCAAATAAGATAAAGTTTTTCGTGAAGAAAGAAGTTCAATACAAGAAAAACCAGCAATAGCGCGAACTCGCTGTTAGCAGCAGGTTTACTCTAAAGTATATTTTCCTAGTCGCAAAATACATAAAAATACTAAACTCGCAACATTCAATCCATAGTCAGAGAATTCCATGAAAGAGTGAGCTACGTTATTTCTAATATTATTACCTCTAGATGTAAATGTGAATTTGAATAAATCTATATCTTTAGTAGAAAAGTATTTTATTACTATTTCGTTTTCAAGTAGTTCTTCTAGTAACTGTTCTTTTAATTCACCATTTTTATCTTTACTCGTATTTCCTCCACATAGTCTAATGAAGTCACGTAGAATTCCTTCAAACTTAAGTGTTAAAGAGTCAATAGCCAATATAAAGTTATTTACCTTATTTGTATTTAACAGTATGGACAACTCGTATTGAGCAAATAAATTATGTAAACCTGGAGCCAGTAGTGATAGCCATAAGGAATTATCTTTCGCAGAATCTTGATTTATAATTCGTTTGGTCTTTTGTCCATACCAACTATATTTTTCAAAAAAAGAGTATACGTTATAATAATTTAGTTTTCCAGAAATGATACCTTGAGAAAATACTTTTAAGAATAATGCATAACATTGAATATTATGAGATATAATATAACTATCGAGAACTTCTTTGTCTATTTTTTCTTTTTCTGTTAGTACTTTGAAGTTTGTATTAATATCAAAAGTTATTGTATTTAATAAATGCATAAAAGACTTGTTAACTCTTCCTTCAGCAATTTCCCTGAGTTTTCCTGAGTCAACTAAAAGCTCTTCATTCTCGGCAAAATATGCAAGAATTTCTTCAGCCGGTCTTTGCAAAAGAAAATTAGATTTAAGATTAAGAAATTCGTTGAATTTAATTGTAGCATCGTCGCCAAGTGGAATGCTGATTTTATTCAATTTGACACTTTCTTTTAAGCGATTGTATTCACGCATTGTAGCATCATACTTTTCGATTTCTTTCGCTTGTTTATGATATAAAGCCTTATTACCTACATGAGTAATTTTAATAAATTCATCGTCATTTGGATGTTGTTTAATAATAAGGTCTTCATTCTGAGCTAAAAGAGAATATACTTTTGTTGCAGATTTTGCAATTTTTTGAAATAGTGGTAAAGCAATGTTTAAGTTAACTTCATTAGTAAAATATGAATCAGCATTTTTAAAATCAACAAATGTTTCAATTTCATTAGCTATAGAAACTAATCTGCTTTTTTCAAGTAAGTTATGATGTAAAGCCTCTCTTAAAATTGAACCTTTTATCCAAATAGGAGTTTCTTTCATTAATTCAATAGCAAATATTCTAACATGCTCTTGGTCAATTTTAGCATTTTTAGAAATGTAGAAAATGGCAGACAAAATTATAGAAAGCTCACGAGCTTCCTCACTTTTTATTTGATTTATACAAGCACTATATTCAGCTAATGCTGATTCAGCAAATTTTTTATGCTTATATTTTTCCCAGAGCAAGTGTGCATATCTCGATTTCAACCAATTATTTTTTGAATCTTCTAATCTATATTCAATATATTTATATTCCAATTCAGAAAAGCTAACGTCACCTTGAACTTTGCCATTTAGATCAGTTGTAAAGATATTTGAGATGAGTTTGCCGTTATTTAAGTTTAGAAAAAGGATTTTACGCTCGGTTAATATATTTTCATCCCAATCTCCATTTTCGTTTTTAGTAGCAGAATTCAATTCGCGCTGTATATTCCATATGTCAAGCGATTTTATGCTTTCCAATGATTGATAAAATTCGATGTTATTTTCTGGATTCATTTGTTTGGTGTGAAAAACTTGCTGCTAACTAACAAATATACGAAAATGTACAAAGGAAAATTACCTCTTAATACCTAAAAAACCTGTTTTCAAGAGGCATACCAAATGGTTGTAAGCCACCCAAACTTTAGGATTTTGAACGACCACTAAAAACAATTGCACTTTCCACCGAGTTTCGAGAGTGCGCAAAGTCAGAAGAATATGCGCAGCGGGTGAACATTTTTTTAAAATAGCGCACGGATTGCAAATCCGCGCGATCAGGCAAAAAAAAGCGACACCCTAGGGCGCCGCCGAGAATATTTGTAACAATCTTCTTATTGGAAATTGGGGTGCGTTGGGCGTGTACAGCGGCCGTTACTGGAGTTCAAACCGCACTTCCTGCACCGTGGCAGCATTCGTTCCTATGAACAGCGAGAAGGTTCCGGGTTCGACCCCATACGTGCCCGTGGCATCATAAAAACCCAGCTCAGCGTCGGTTAACGAAAACTTTACGGTTTGGGTTTCTCCGGGCGCTAAGGTGATTTTTTGAAAGCCTTTCAGCTCTTTCACGGGACGCGCGATGCGGGCATGGTGATCGCGAATATAGAGTTGTACCACTTCGCTACCCGCATACTTTCCCGTATTGGTAATCGAAACCTGCACTTCAACGGGTTCGCCCATTTCATAACGCGCCTTTGACAAGACGGGCTTCCCATAGTCAAACGTGGTGTAACTGAGTCCGAATCCAAAAGGCCATTGCGGGCTATTTTCACTATCGCTGTAATGCGCCCAAAACACATTGTTCTCTGCATTCGTGGGACGTCCTGTAGCAAAGTGATTGTAATAGATCGGACATTGCCCTACCTGCCGCGGAAACGACATGGGTAATTTCCCCGAGGGATTGTAGTCGCCGTAGAGTATTTGGGCTATGGCGTTTCCGGATTCGGTTCCCAAATGCCATGCCTCGACAATTGCGGGTATGTTTTCGGCCGCCCAAGGGAGCGTTAAGGGACGTCCGTTTTGTAAGACCAAAACGATAGCGGTATTGACGGCATAAATCGCTTCCAGGAGTTCTTGTTGCAGTCCCTGTAAATCCAGTTTTGTCCGACTGCGCGCTTCGCCACTTTGCAATCCGTGTTCGCCCAACACCATGACCACCACATCGGCGTTTTGGGCCACTTGCACCGCTTTTTTAAATCCACTGCGGTCGGTGGTATTAAACACCAATTCGTCCACAAAGGTGGTTTTCCCTAGGGTGAGCGGCGCGCCTTCGGCATAGGTCAGTTGATTCCCCGTGTACTTTTGCATGCCTTCCCAAACCGATACGGCCGAATGTTCTTCTGCGGCAAGGCGCCAATTTCCCAGCGGACTTGTTTTATCGGCGGCCAAAGGGCCAATAAGAGCGATACGCTGTCCCTCTTTTTTCAAGGGCAACAGGTTGTTTTCATTTTTTAACAACACCACCGCCTTTTTGGCCATATCGAGTGCCGTAGCCCGATGCATTGCACTTCCCAAGGTTACTTTTTCTCTCTGGGCATCACAATATAGGTAGGGATCGTCGAACAAGCCCAATTCAAATTTTACCCGTAAAATTCGTCGTACGGCATCGTCAATCCACTGCTTCTCCACTTTTCCCTCGTGCACCAAGCGGACCAGTTCGGCCACATACAAATGCGATTCCATGTCCATATCGGCGCCGGCGTTTAGGGCCTGTTGCGCTGCAGCGGCAACGTCTTTGGCATACCCGTGATGAATCATTTCACGGATGGAAGCCCAATCGGTTACGACAAAACCGTCAAACTGCCACTTTCCTTTTAAAATGTCTCGTTGTAAAAAGGAATTGCCTGTTGCGGGAATGCCGTTGAGCAGGTTGAAGGCATTCATAAAGGTGCGAACGCCCGCTTTTTGGGCCGCTTCAAAAGGGGGTAACACCGCATTAAAAAGGGTGGCTGTTCCAATATCGACAGTATTGTATTCTTTGCCCGCTTCGACAAAACCGTAGCCCGCAAAATGTTTGGCACAAGCCGCTAGGGTGTTGCGTTTACTCAATTCGGCTCGGGTATCGCCTTGAAACCCTTGGACGCGGGCCGTTGCAATTTTACTCCCCAAAAAGGGATCTTCTCCGGCGCCTTCCATCACCCGACCCCAACGGGCATCGCGTACCAAATCGACATTGGGTGCAAAAGTCCAATTAATGCCTGCTGCTGTTGCTTCATCGGCCGCCATTTGAGCCGATGCTTTGATGGCATCCATGTCCCAACTCGCTGCTTCCGCCAAGGGAATGGGACTGATGGTTTTGTACCCGTGAATAAGGTCAAACCCAATGAGCAAAGGAATGCCCAAGCGGGTTTCTTCTACTGCTATTTTTTGAACGGCACGAACTTGATCAACGCCGCGCACGTTGAGCATGGAGCCGACCCACCCTTTTTTTAAATGAGCATACTTGCGCTGGGCATCGCCAGAGGTGGGTGCGGGACCGGTTACTTCCCAAAAGCCATTGTATTGATTCATTTGCCCCACCTTTTCTTCCAAGGTCATTTGTTTAAAAAGATCATCAATTCGTTGCTCCACCGAAAGCGTGGATTTTGAGGGCTTTAGGGGTTGTGCTTGAGCGAGAGTGAGGGTACAAACGGAAAGAAACAAGAGGAGTGATTTCATAGTCAATCGGTTATAAACATACGATACGGGTCGTTGCGCGTTGGTAGAACGCAGCGCTTGTTTTCCATTTTCCCACATAAAACGAAGGGGGGCAATGGTTTTTTTAAAAAAAATTCACGCGTCATACCGGAGCGAATTTACTAAACTTTTCTGCAATGGACTAGTTGTGTGAGATTTCCGAACATTAGGAAGTAATTCATAATTTGAATTTAAATTAATTATTTTCATATTTTTGTTTTGTAAAACGCATTAATTATGGCTTCAATACTTTCCTTTTTTCGTAAACCTAAAACTAAAGACACTGGTTTGAGAGGTACATCTGCAGGACGTTTGTATGTTGACAAAAGGGTCTTTTATAAAAGACCTGAAGTTAAAGAAGCGATTCGTCAGCTTAAAGAGTCTGTCATAATTCAAGAACAAATTGAAACTAGTAGAATATGATGCCCTACAACCTTCTTTTACTTCCCGTAATTGTAGGATACTTTGTTTTAATTTACTCTTTATTATTTAAATACAATACACAACGACTTACTCAAAACAGAATAATATTTGAATCTGTTTCAGTGGCAATCATAATAATTACTGTAGGCTTTACGCTTAGAACAATAGTTGAATTAATTTTTCCAAAACTAACTCCCTGCATTATTTCTTTCTTAAAAATTGTACCAATAAATAAGGTCGATTATTTTTGGACAGTCATATTTTCATGTCTTATCACTTTATTAATTGTCATTATAAGTAATTATTACATTCAAAGAAAATTTAAAAAAGATGAACCTATTGGTTGGGCAGTCGATGCAAATGGAGATGAAATTGAAAAATTATTTAAACGATCGGTTGAGGAAGCAATTACAATTCAAGTAACTCTTAAAAATGACAAAGTATACATTGGATTCTCTGAGATTATTCCAATTCCTCAAAAAACAAATTATTTAACCATAATTCCACTCATCAGCGGGTACAGAGATAAAGACACTAAGCAATTACATATAACTACTGACTATTTCTAAGTAGTTCAAGAGTTTATTGACGATTTAGACAAGGATCAAGAAAACGTGACATTAAACACAGAGGTTATAATAAAACAAGATGAGATTTTGACAGCTGGAGTTTACGAGCAAAGCATATTTGATAAGTTCAATAAACAGACTACAAGTAACACAAATTGAAGCAACCTCACATAACTGCTGTTATTTGCTAAAGCTGGTTTTTCTTGAGTTGTACTTCTTTCTTGACGTAAAAATATTATTTTGGTTATAGTGGGCAGTTTGCTGGATTCGCTAAAATCGGATAGCCACAAAACGGAAAGCGCAAAGTACTCGTGTAGGTAAAAGTGAGCCTTTGCACAAAACAGAAAATTCTTCATTTATTTTGAGTCAGCGGTTAGGGTTAATAAGGGTTGGGCTGTTATAGGAATAGCGAATAAAAATTTAAACTACAACCCAAGGGCAACGGCATTATTTTATGTAACTTTGTGTCCCTTTAAAAAACGGAAACACATGATTTTACGGAAGTATTGGCGCCTCGTCGTTTTATCATTAACACTCTTTATTTCGAGTTATTCACACGGGCAATGTTTTGAGATTGAATCGATATTGGTCGACGCTTGCTCGCCTACGAATCCCACCAATGAGGAAGGATTTAATGAAATGGTTCGTTTCAGAGTGGGTCCTAACCCCTTAAATACGGCCAATTTGAATGTTACCTGGCCCAATAATCCATGGGGAGGAATTATACAAAATGCGGCCACAGCCAATATTGTAACGCAATTGAATGCCAGTATCGCCACGGCGGGGAATTGTGGTACCATTTTAGAACCAACCGGTGGCGTTTTACCGGCCAATGCGACGGTTTTTTTGGTGACGAGTCAAAACATCAATGTTACGTTCAATTCCTTTGCCACGTTGACCACTACGGTATATATGATTTTTCAAAATAATGCCAGTAATATTGGAGGTCATTTTGCAAATTACAATACCATTCCGGGTACACGAACCTTAGCGATGTCGTTTGGGGGCGCGTGTACCGATACGGTCACCTATGAACGCAGTTTATTAATCAACAACACGGGAGGCTACGGCGGTCCGCTTCCCTCACAAGATGGGGCTACGGTTATCTTTACTCCTGCTGGTGTTCCAAGTTATGTCAATAATGGTTGTTTGGCTCCCGTGGTTCCCTTTACGGTCAATGCTGGAGCAACGCAAACGGCTTGTCGCGGCGCTACCATTTCGCTCAACGGAACTGCCCAAGGATTTCAATCGGTATTATGGTCGGCCCCCGCAGGGAATTTTGTCGGCAGTCCGTCTGTGTTAAATCCCACGTTCACCCTACCCACCACAGGAAACAGCGTGACGCTTACCCTTACAGCAACCAATATTTGTGGATTGGTGATTAACTCCACCGTGACGATAAATTTTACGGCGGTCCCCACTCCAACAGTAACTACTCCTGTAAATTACTGTCAAAATCAAACCGCTACACCCCTATCGGCCACAGCGTCAACGGGAGGAACCCTAAACTGGTATGGTACTAATGCTACGGGAGGAACCGCTTCTCCGACGGCACCCATACCGTCTACGACAACGTTGGGAACGTTTACATACTATGTGAGTCAAACCATTGCCGGATGCGAAAGTGAGCGCGTTCCGATTACGGTGGTCATTGCCAATACGGGGCCTTCGTTGAACTTATTTTGTGATTTAAACAGTCCCAACACGACGCCTACCTCATTGAATTTTGATTTTTCCAATGTAGGACAAACCAATTTTACCTACACGTATACGGTAGCTGGTGGTACTCCAGTAACGGGAACCTGGGTGGCGCCTTCGAATTTTACGGTGACGGGATTGGCACCCGGGACGTCGGTGACCTTTACGATTCAAGCCAATGGAGTATCGTGTGTATCCCCGATGACTGTTACATGCAATACCCCGTGTCAAACGTTTACTAATCCGAATTTTGCACCTATAGCGCCTATTTGTCAAGGGAGCACGCCGCCCCCTTTGTTGACTACTTCGCCCAATGGCATTAGCGGCACGTGGACTCCTGCTACGATCAATCCCAATGCTTCGGGAACCTATACGTTTAATCCCGATTCCATTTTATTCCCTTGTGCGAATCCGCAAACGTTGAATGTAACGATTACACCGCAAGTTACCCCTATCTTTGCCCCCATTGGCCCCTTGTGTGTAGGTACTCCATTTACATTACCTACTACCTCTACCAATGGGATCCCGGGAACTTGGTCACCAGCGCCTAATAGCACTGCTACTACGACCTACACCTTTACGCCTATCAACAGTGCGTGTGCGACGTCTACCACTTTAACCGTGACGATAAATCCACTAATAACGCCAACATTTCCTTATACCAATTTGAATTTGTGTGAAGGCGCTCCGATCACAACCGTATTGTTAATGAATACGTCCAACAACGGTATCACGGGGACTTGGAATCCGGCCTCGATCAATACTAACCTTCTCGGCGTTACCCAGTATACCTTTACACCCAGTGCGGGACAATGCGCCGTAAACGTATCCTTTACGGTAACCATTACCCCCAATGTAACTCCTACCTTCAATACCCCTCCTTCCTATTGCCAAGGGGATGCTATTCCTGCCTTACCCACGGTTTCTAACAACGGTATTTCGGGAACGTGGTCGCCAACCTTAAACAATAATTCAACAACCACATACACATTCACTCCTAACGTGAATCAATGTGCCACAACAACCACGGTAACCATTACTATAAATCCGCGTATTACCCCTACTTTCCCTGTTTTGGGTCCGTATTGTATAGGAACAGCGGTTAACCCACTGCCCGCTACCTCCACTAACGGCATCTCGGGAACGTGGAATCCCGCATTTAATCCCAATGCGACAACTACGTACACCTTTACCCCTAGCGCAGGACAGTGTGCGAATCCGACCACGCTCAGTATTACGATTACCCCTTTGGTTACGCCAACCTTCACGGCTATCAGTCCGATTTGTATTAATACAACATTCCCTACGCTACCCACCACTTCCACTAACGGTATTACAGGGACATGGTCCCCCGCTCCCAACAATACGGCGACAACAACGTATACCTTTACGCCCAATGCGGGACAGTGTGCGACCACTACAACCTTGACGGTGACGGTCATCAATAATTCAAACCTTCCTGTCTTTACCATTGCACCCAACCAATGTCCGGGTATCGCTTCGCCCCTCCCTACAATTTCCAATAATGGAATTTCTGGTGTTTGGACACCAGCGTATACACCCAACACTTCAAACACGTATACGTTTACTCCCAATGCGGGACAATGTGCTTCTCCTGTGACACAATCCATTACGATTATTGCCTCGCCACCGGCCAACACCCCCACCGCATACGAAGTGTGTGACGACAACAACGATGGGGTGGCCTGTACTTTTGTGTTGGGCACCAAGACTTCCGAGATCACCACCAATCCCAACGTGCAGGTGAGTTACCACTTAACGCCCACCGATGCGCAAACGGGCTTTAATCCCATTGCGCCCAACCAGCCGTTTTGCAACAACGATTTTGACCAACAAACGATTTATATTCGGGTGTTCGACCCCCTAGCGCCCAACTGTCCCACCTTGACCACCCTTTCACTGATTGTACATCCCAAGCCGGTGGCTAGTGCTGTAGCCGATTACGCCTTGTGTGATGACAACACCGACGGGATTGCCGTCTTTAATTTAAATGCGGTGGTTACCCCACAAGTCTTGGGTAGTTTGCCCGCAGGACAGCAAAGTGTTACCTACTACACCTCGCAAGCCGATGCCTTGGTGCCTCAAAATGCACTTACCGGCACTACGGCCTATGCTTCGGCTTCAACCACCTTATGGGTGCGTGTGGAAAATACGACCACAGGGTGTTTTGATGTGATTTCTTTTGCCTTGGTGGTTAATCCCCTGCCGCTACTTCCCGCCGCTGGATTCTTCCCGCAGTTTGAAGTCTGTGAGACCACGGCGCCATTAGGCTTTGAGAGTTTTAACCTCACCACGCAGCTTGCCTCGATTCTCAACGGACAAACAGGCGTGCAAGTAACCTTTTATCCTACCTTGGCCAATGCCCAAAACAATACCAACCCCATTGCCAATCCCGCAGCGTATACCAATGCCATTGCCTTTAACCAAACCATCGGAGTGGCTTTGCGTAATACCACCACGGGCTGTCGTATTGTAACCACGATGGACTTAGTGGTCAACCCACGTCCCACACCCAATGTCCCCACCACGCCCTATACCGTGTGTGATGACAATCAGGATGGGATTAGCACCTTTGATTTGAATACCCTCACCCCAGGGCTACTCTTGGGGTCCACCACAGCCTATACTATTTCGTATCACTTAACCCAAGTCGATGCGCAAACCCCACTCAATGCCATTAGTCTCACCCAGCCCTTTAGCAACAACGATCCGTTTGTGCAAATCATTTGGGTGCGCGCCGAAGACCCCAACACAGGGTGTTTCAGTGTGGTGCCGGTAACCTTGGAGGTAGAACCCGCACCGATTGCTCCGCTGAGCTTGCCTGCGCTTTCCCTTTGTGATACCAATGCCAACACCCAAGACGGTTGTATGCCTGTGAATCTGACCCAACAAACCGCGGCTGTATTGGCCTTACAACCCTTGAGTGCGAATAACTATACCGTGACCTATTACACCAATGCAAACGATGCTTCGGCCTCGCCTGTGGGGGTTAATCCGATTGTCAATACCAGTACTTTTACCGTGTGTAACACCGCCACCATTTGGGTACGTGTGCAACAAACCGCTACGGGTTGTTTTGCTGTAGGCTCCTTTACGGTGAGTGTCAACACGCCTATTGTACTGACCACCCCCACCTTGTATGCCTTGTGTGATAACGATGCTACGCCCAACAATCAATTCACCACGTTTGATTTGGTGAGTTTTGTGGGGACTGTCCCCGGGCATACCTTAGCCTTCTATTTGAATGCAGGCTTAACCCAACCCATTACCAATCCTAGTGCCTTTATCAATACGGTAGCGGCCAACCAAACCATTTACATTCAAGCCACCAATGACGTTACGGGTTGTCGTGCCGTGCGCACCCTAACCGTACGGGTGCTGCCTGTACCCACTCCGCGCACCGACCCACCGGCCTTGGCTGCCTTGTGTGATGTGACCAATCCCGGGGATGGTTTGGAAGTGTTTGATTTGACGGCCAATGCGGCCTACATCTTAAACGGACAAGCCAACGTGAGTTTGCATTACTACCCAAGCCTTGCCGATGCCTTAGCCGATACCAATGAGATTCTTACTCCCACGGCGGCCAATGTAGGCGGTAATGTATGGATTCGGGTGGAGAGTGCTTTGAACATCGATTCGTTTAACCAGCCGTGTTATGTACTGGTAGAGCAAGCCTTAACGGTACATCCTTTACCGACTTTGGTACAACCTGTGGCCGATTACCAAGAGTGTGATGATGATACCGACAACATCACCACCTTTAACTTAACGGCATGGGGTGAGGCCAACTTGCTCACAGGCAATACCCCTCCGCT
>NZ_JAPZUB010000037.1 GCF_027533505.1 Flavobacterium sp.
ACTCAAATATACAAAAAAAACTTTTTGCCCATCGCGAGAAAGAGCAACCGTCTATCGTAAATGTTGTGCATTGATTTCTCGATTGGCGGGAAAGGCACCGAGAATTACGATTAAATTGCTTACTTTCCACAACATTGGCGGGATACGGGATGGTGGGGTTTGGGGAGGGTTTAGATTGTAAAACAGCGTAGCTATTTCATTTAATTATATAATAATTACCACCTGTGCTAGCAATCGAATTAGTTAATTCAATAGCTAAGGGTTAATTCGTCTCTTTCAATTTTTGAAAATTTTATAGGATGGACTAAGACTACCAAAACCAAAATCGTATTGCGTTTTATTTTTATATAGAATTTCTAATACATGCAAACCTTTTATCAATAATTCAACCTCTTGATCTATATATCTTACAGCATTTGCCCAACCAATTGTAAAAATAAATTCATTTCCTTTTAATATTGGATAATTAGGAAGTAATGTTAGAAATTCAGATTCCAAACAAAGCATTCTTTTTCCAATTCCTTTTAACAATAGCATTTGGTTTATATTATCCATCCTTTGGTTCGTTTACAAATGAATTTTCATAGTCTTCTCTACTCAATACTGTATCGTAAAGACCAACATCTTGTCCTTCGTGTCTATTGATTCCGATATATTCCAAACTTGCATCTTCATAGCGTTTGAATTTATAAACGGCATCATTCATTAAAGCGGAATTAAACACGCCCAGACTTACCAATAATTCAAAGTCTTTTACCGAAAGTCCTGTTACCTTCTTAAAAAGTCCGGGTTCTAATTGTGTGATTACATCTTTAAGACTTCTCTCTCGGTAGTCTGTCAGGTACATAAACACAGGAACACGGGTCGCAAACTTGATTAGTTTTTCTTGGATTTGCTTTCTAAGGCTTTTGTATTCTTTTTCTTCGTCTGAAAGTTCTTTTTTCTCTTTCTTGGTAAGTTCTCTGTCGTTGGCTTCTTTCTTTGCTTTTTTAACGGCTTCCGATTTATTGATAATGGTTTCAATGTCCTGATTCAAATTTCTGAAGCCTTCAATGTTCATCAAAGCTTTCATTGCTTCTTCATTTGCCATCAATCGGGCAAGTGTGTTGTTATCCACATTTACGAGCAAGGCACTTTCCCAACGTCTTGCCAAAAGCGTTGCAGTTGTCCCACTCATTGCCATATCCAAAATTCCTGCGGCATCCACTTGTTTCATTGAACTTCCATCATAAGCCAATACTGGCAGAAAGTTGATAAACTCTGCAACTTTTGCTTCGGGGTTGGATTCGTTTACATTTAGTCGACAACTATAATCGGCAATTTGTCTTAATGCTCGGTCGGGAGCAAAGTCAAATACGTAACATTCTTCTTTTAGAATTTCTTCTTTGTTGGGCGATTTGCTATCGGGGTTTTTAATAACCCAAGGCGTTTGTACTCGGAATGCCGCTTGAAAGTATGTTTCAGGACTGGAAGAATTGCGCAGCATAAAAATGCCAGTCCAAGGTTTTACTGAAACCCCCGTGGTGAGCTTACCACACGAAAGAGTAATGGTTTTTGATTCCAATGGATTGTCGGTCATTGCGTCTAAAACTGGGGGCAATGCTTCTATTCCTATACCTGCATGTGTTCCTGCTGCAACTACTACTTTGTAATCATGGTAAAATATATTTTGTCGTCTTTCAAGTAATAATGCCATTGCGTTACAAGCTGCAACGGTTGGCAAAAACCAAAAAGTATGATTTAATACTTTGAGTAATGGTGCGTGTGAAAAAGGCAAAGGCGGTTTTTTTGCTCCCATTTTCAAATGGTCAACAGTGGTTTCACTAAATGAACCCCTAATCAAGTCCAACCATTTTTGTACTTCATCCTCGTATTTGAAACGTGCTTTTCTTCCTTCTCCCTCGGCTGAGAAGAATATGTTTAAATCAAAACCATCAAACTCGCCTTGCATAGCAATTTGGCGTATGGAATCGGGCAGTTGATAAGTAAGCATTACCATTCTTGGCAAGGCTGCATAAGGATTTGGACCTTTTGATTCGTCCCAATTTTCTTTTGCTCTTTGCTCGTCTGAATAGGTCCAATTGAAAATTTGTTCTTCTATAAATTCGCCTGAACTAATTGCCCGAAATGGAGTGCCTGACAAATATAAATAGTGATTGGTACTGATTGGGATAATCTTCTCTAAGTGTTCCGCTTTGTCTTCTTCGGCAATCCCTTCTTTTTCAATCTTTTTGTATTCTTCAATTTCTTTTTCGGCTTCTAAATCTTTTCCAAATAAGTCTTTGGCGTTTTCTCGCCATGCTCCAAAATGGTATTCGTCAAAAATGATACAATCCCACACTGTGGCGTGTACCCATTCGTTTTTGGTTTTGATACCGCCTGTATTGGAGTTTTTGCCTAAAAAATCTTGAAACGAACCAAAGCAAACCAAAGGTTTTTTGGTGTCAATATCTTGGCTCGATAATTCATCAGCATGTTTTGAAATGAATTGCCATCCTTTAAAATCAACATGAGAGAGTAAATCTTCTTTCCAAGCATCTTCAACAGCGGGTTTGAAGGTGAGCACCAACACTTTTTTCCACCCCATTTTTTTAGCCAATTGATAACTGGCAAAGGTTTTTCCGAAACGCATTTTGGCGTTCCAAAGGAAGTGGGGTGTTCGGTCTTTATTTTCCTCCTTGAAACTCTTGAAATAGGCAATAGTCTTATCAACGGCTGCTTCTTGTTCGGGTCGCATACCGAACGAAAGCACTCGGTTTTCTTCTGTTTTTTCGCCTGTTTTGATTTCCCAAATGGTTTTACGTAAATCATTCAATGAACATTTGAACCATTCGCCTTCAGGATTGGCAAAGCCTTGTTTACGTAAATGACGGTGAATATCGTGATCCGTAAAACAGCTGCCATCCCGCTTCATTGCCGATTCTTCAAATACAATCTTGTATGGAATGGCTGCTGTGCCTAACTGCTCTTTGATACGTATTTGTGCATCTCGGTCGGTATAGCCGATTTTGAGCAAACCCTTGTGCGTAGCCACACCCACCAACTCATACGCATAAATAGTAGGATTGGTGGACGGGCGGGGTGGAAAAAACTCTTTTTTACTCATTTTTCTTCAATTTTTTCAATTGCTTCTCGGCTTGTTCTATGCTTGCTATAAACTGTTTCTCCACTTCTGACAGTTCGACTGCCGTTTTGCTCTTATAGGCATCGTATTCGGTCAAAGCTTTTTGTTGAGCCAGTTCTGCAGATATTTTGCCGGCATGGGTAAGTACCTCTTGGCGGCTCATTTTTGTAAATCCATCCAACACCTCAATCCAGTCTTTCATATACATAGGCTTGCGCTGCATGGCGTTGATTTCGGCAATATCTAAATAAGCCGAAACCATGCGATTGAGTATAGCCAACTCCTCTTCCGACAAGTAATTTTTTGCCACACCTATTTCCTGCTTTGTAGGCTTCTTGCCCTTGAATGCCGTTAAACCCATAAATGGCAACTGGGCATTGGCTCTTTCAAAGATAATTTCGGCTGCTGTATGTCCGTGAGCTGCCCAATGCAATTTATTCTGAACCGTCTGGAAAAACTGTTGCGTAACACTTACCCGTGGGTCGTAATCCATGCTGGTCGCATAGATTTCCAGTACTTTTCGGTAAAACACTTTTTCTGATGAGCGAATGTCTCGAATGCGGTCGAGTAATTCTTCAAAATAGCCTCCGCCCTGTTTAAGTAGTTCATCGTTCATGGTAAAGCCCTTGATGAGATATTCCCTCAATCGTTCAGTTGCCCATATACGAAATTGTGTACCTCGCAGCGATTTTACTCGATAGCCTACCGAGATGATAACATCTAAGTTGTAGTATTTGGTACGATAGTTTTTGCCATCAGCTGCAGTTGTCAAGTATTCCTTGACAACTGAATTTTCTTCAAGCTCGCCCTCCTGAAAGATGTTTTTGATATGCAGGCTGATGTTTTGCTTAGTGGTTTGAAACAACTCCACCATAGCCGCCTGCGTGAGCCAAACGGTGTTGTCAGTGAGCTGCACTTGTATCTTAGTGCTACCGTCTTCGGTTTGGTAGATTAAAATATCATTCATCGTCTCAATCAGGATTTACAGGATTTTTGGATTAACAAGATAGCCAAACTCACCAACTCATACGCATAAATGGTTGGATTGGTGGACGGTCTGGGTGGAAAGAATTCTTTATTTGCCATTGATTTTCTTAAAGTTGTAAACCTGCATCAAAATCAGCGATATACTGTTGGGGAACTGTTATTCTGATGTTGGGAATGTTTTGCGTTTCGCCTAGAACAAAGCCGTGGTTTGCTCTAATGTTCAAAATAAACTCGTTACAATTTACTCTTGAAACAATATTGCCAACTCCTGCTGTGTGTAATAAATTAGCTCTAAGTCCTGCTGGTTGTGCTTCAAAAAATAATATTCTTCCTTCTTTTGCCCACGCACCTTGAAGGTCATTATCTTCCCAAACAAGTATAGTTGAACCATCACTTTTTGAAAGATATCCCAGAAGTTCATAATATTCTGCTTCTGAATTGAACGAAATTTGTTGCTTTGTTCCAAAGTTTGCTTGATACATAATTTTTTGTTTTAGAAGGTTATAAATCAATTTCATTAGAATTCATAGGTCGTATTAATTGAGAAATGAAATCAATTTCATTTTCAATTAATTCATACTTAGCAAAGAGTTTTTCATCATCCCACTTTTCTTGCATTGAAAGATTGGGTACAAAAATGAATTTGCCTTTAGTAATATTCTGAGTTAGAAGAATTGTTGAAACTAAGAATCTGCAAAATTTAGTTCTAAGAAAATTTGCCATATTTTCAGCTTCTGCTTCAGAATTATAATTTCCAACCACTAAATAGGATTCTGTACAAACGGTTTTAGGGGGCATTACTTCAATTCTTGAAAAAATTCTTCTTTTACCTTCCTTATCTGGCTGTCCCCCGTGGTCATTTGAAGCTTTGGATAACATTACTTTCCAGTTATCAATTAATTCCTTCCCACTTGTTACTTTGTCGGATGAAATCTTTCCATTTCCTGCACTTGTGATTAAATTAAGGTCTCCTTTTTTTTCTGGTCTAACACTTGAAACTAAACCAAAGGGCATCCTGCTTGAAACTACAGAATCCAAGAAAGAAGTACTTTTTTGTTTGACCTTATGTATAATGTCTATAGCTAAATTATCTCTAACAAAAGTCTCAAACTCGTCAAGGAATCGACTTGATTTAATTACAACTTCCTTTCTTTTTGTTTCTACTTCACAAATTCCCTTGTTGTCCCTATCCCATAAAAAATAACAAACACCACCTGCAATATCTACTCCTGGGAAACAATCTCTTGAATCAGCGAAATCAACAAGCTTTCTAATGCTTTTATCTTTGAGCATTTCACTTCTGAATTCATCTAATCCTTTACCACCTGAATACCAACGTGCAGGAATAATCATTGAAAGGTATCTAGGCTTTAATTTTTTAGCTTGGTTAATGAATAAATTGTATATAGGTTTTGCACTTGAACCTGTGCCCCCACCATCATTTAATTGATAAGGTGGATTTCCAACGATAACGTCAAACTTCATATTGAATATTTTTTCAGGTTTGTCTGTGTGAATAAAATTGTAAGCATAAGTTTCCAAAGCATCTTCTCGGTCGTACACTTCTTGGCTTGCCCCGCAATAGGTACATTTTCCATTTTGCCAAGTGTGTTTCATCCGTTTGTAGCGTATGTTTCCTTGGTCATCATCAAAGGTTTCGCAAATGGAGTATTTGCCATTGGCTGTTTTGGAGCAATACACACTCCTGCGAGAAAGCAAAGCCGTTAAATCGGTAATTGCAATACCGTATAGTTGTTTGCTAAAAATGTGGTTAATGCGTTCTTGCTTGTCGGGTATTTGGGTTTCCAAACCTTTCATCAATCGCTTTGCCATTTCTCGCAGAAACACACCACTTTTTGAAACTGGGTCTAAAAACTTGGCGTTAGGGTTGCTCCACAATTCGGCAGGAAGCAAGTCCAAAATATCATTTACCAAACTCGGTGGCGTAAATACTTCGTCATTGCTCAGATTGGCAAGGCAGGAGAGTACATCTGGGTTATAATTCGTTTGTATCATCTTCGCCAAGTTTTAAGTAATGAATAAGCGGAAAATCTTTTACCGGTTCATCAATAGCGGCTGCATTGCCTTCGTCATTGAACATGGAGAACTGGTGCGTTTTTTCTACCAAAAATTTAAACATATAATCTCTGCGTTTCAGCATAGAGCCGTTTACGGCACTCCATTCAGAAAACACAATGGGTTGTTTGGTTTCGGGATTGGTAAAGTCCAAGGCATCACCCCAAAGAATGTTTCTGCTCAATAAAAACCGAACGGAACGAATACATTCATTTTTAACCTGTTTGAATACTTTGGAATACCAATCGGTATAAATACCAAGTAAACGGTCTCGGCATTCTTGGGCATTGTCTTCTAAAATGTCAACTCCATAAATACTGGAAACTGCAATCACAGAATAGCGTTCCCATTCCACTTGGCTTTTGCTGTATCGGGCATCTACTACGACTAATTTTCGTCTCAATACTTCGGCTAAAAAGTTACCATTTCCACAAGCAGGTTCTAAGAATCGGGAGTCAATTCTTTCCGTCTCTTGCTTTACCAAGTCAAGCATAGCGTTTACTTCACGTTGATTGGTAAACACTTCACCATGGTCTGTAACCCGCTTTTTTGATTTTACTTGACTCATTGATTTACAGTTTTTTTTGACTTTACAATCATTTCATTTTCAAAAGTTTTCAAGATGGAATCTGATTTATATAGTACTTTTCCACAAGGTACTTTTGTTTGAGAGTCTACTAAATGTCTGTCCTGATCATCAAAAAATATGTGTGTACCAATAGCTTCTAATACAGGGGCTTTAGGCCAACCACCTAAAAAATATGCTTCATCAACGTAAACATTCCAGCTCCTCAAAGTTTTAACGACTCTCATGTGACTTGGAGAATTCCTAGCTGTAACTATCGCTATTCGAAGAGGTGACAATTCTTTTTCAACGGGTAATTGGTCTTGTATGTCAGATAACTTTCTTAATAATGCTGCGAATGGACCATCATTCAAGGGAACATTTTCATTTGCTTTTTCGTGTTGATGAAAGGCATCAATATTTTGTGTTTTATAAATAATCTCTGATTCTTCAGAAAATACTACGGCATCTGCGTCAAAGGCAAACTTTACTCTTTCCGTTTCAGGCTTAAAGTCTGCAGGTGGATCATATACTAGTGCGGTTGCACAACTTGATGAATCGATTATTTTTTGGACGTCATTCTCGTCTTTTGACAAAAACAAGTCAATATTGAAAGCTTTAATAAATGGTGCAAGGGGCTCACCTGCTGAAAATGCCCATCGTGTTATTGGTAGTTCATAGTGTTGTATTGATTTTAAAATTCTTAACCCTGTTTCAGGGCTATTTTTAGACATAATTACAACTTCTACGATTGGTTTTTTAGAGTCAACGTGCTTATTAAGTTTTAGCAATGCTTCTACCAATGGAAAGGCCGTGCCCTTTTCAAGTAGTTTATCTTCATTAGCAAATTGATATTCTCGAAAACCACGTACATTTTTTTCTTTAAATATTTTCTCTTCTTCTTCAAGATTGAATAAAGCTCGTGAGGAAACTCCCACCACCAATATTTTTGTAAAGTCTATTTGCATTAATTACCCAATATGTTATTAAAAAATTTCATTTTATTTTTTAAGATTTTGTTCAATTGTTTCATTCAATTTCATCATTTATCAAAACTGCTTTTAGCAAATCGGCTTTTATCAGAACTAAATTATACAACTTCAACATTCATAGACCTTGCAAAATTCTTTAGGCTTTCGTCAAATGTCACTATTATATCAGTTTTAAGATTTTTATCCTCTATCATTTCTTTAATAACCTCGTCAACCAAACTAATGTCGCTGTTTGTAAATGAAAACTGATATATGAATTTTTTTAAAGCTTTATCTCTATAATCATTGTCGTATATCTTTTCATATTTCTGTTTTGATAATTCCGTTTCTAAATTGAATTTTTGTTTAACTTTTCGAGAAAGTTTTGAATTTAAAAACTCATACAATGTTGGAAAAGGTATAATTACTTTGTAATTATTTTCGTCAATTAATTTTGTAACGTATTCAACTGTATCTTGTTTTTCTAATTCTTTATCAGAACTAAACAAAGCTATCCAATAACCAGTATCAAGTAATATTGTTTTCATGTTTAAAATGGTAAAGTATCAACATCAACTTTTGGAGCATAACCATCCCAAATTGGAGTTTTTCTTTGTCCAAATAAAAATTTACCACGAGGTTTTCCAGCCTCATTATGAACAATTACATAAATTCTGTCATTCTTACTAATTGAAATTTTATCTTCTAAATCATCTTTTAATTGTTTAAACTTATCATCATAGTCTAAATCAGTTCCATGAAAATTATATTCAAAAAAACAATTTGAGTTACCACAATCTTTTGCCTTGTAGGTATCTAAAAAAATGTATAAACTGTCATATTCCCCTCTTATACCTAGATCAAAGTTTAAAATAACATAATTTGAGTAATCCATTTTAACCATTTTAAAATTCCTGTTTATCTGTCTTAAAACTTTTTTTATCGAGCCGCTTCAAAAATTCTTCTCCAATCCTCAGGCCTATACCTACCCTTACATTCCGAAGGCTAAAAATAGTATTTTTTCACGAAACTTCCTACCCCTTTCTTTGTAGCGTCGCGAGCCGTGGGGATAGGAGCGGTGTTGGGGAATCGGCGGGGAGTTTTTTATGGAATAAAACCTTGCGTAGCCTTGGTGGGAAACCCCTTTCACGGTTGTCCAATCGGGTGCTAAGCCGTGAAAAATGCGCAAAAAATTGCACACTTATTGCACACCTTTGTGAAGCTTATTTTTCAACGCATTTGCTACATTCGTAGTAAACCTTTCGAACCATGAAAACAGTAGTATCCCTCACTCGCGGGTGCCGCTTTATGCTTGCGGTACTTTGGGTTAGCGCTAGCCTCGCACAATCCCCCTCCCAACCCATCAAACAAAACAAGCAAAAAGTAATAACGCTCTATCAAAATGCCCGTTTTACCGAAGCGCTAAACGTACTGCAACCCACCTCAACCACCCCTACTCCCTCCCTTGACGAAGTGGTGCTTACGATACTTTGCCAATACCATACCGGCAACGCTGAAGCAGCCGCCATTACCGTGTTGCAAAACATGGAGCGCTTAACACAAAAAGGTACCCCTTTGCAGCAAGCCCAAGGGTATCTCGTATTGGGCATCAACGAACTTATGGCACAGCGGTATTCCACAGCGCGACTACGACTCGAGGCTGCCCTACGGCAGTTTAAAGCCCTAAAGAACACAGAGGCCATGCGTTTAGCCCACTATTTTCTTGCCAAATGTTGGGAAGCCCAAGGGCAAGATCAAGCCGCCCTTCCGCATTATACTGCGCTTACACTCCCTACCGCGCACCACCCCAAAACGCTCCCCATTTACCGCGAAGCTTTTGAAGTGCGACTGCAAAACACCCCCAAAGACCATCCCGAATACGCCACGCGTGTGGCCGAACTCTATGCTGCCGATACCTATCTCACAAAGCATTTTCCAAAAGCGCAATCCTTACCCGCACGGTATTTTTCACCCGAAACCGTTAGTCAATACTATGCCCAAACAACCCAATCCCACTGGGGACTGTGGACAGGGATCGTTATAGGGGGACTCTCCCTTGGCGGGTACGCCTTTTACCGAAAGTCGCAGCGCAAAAAAAATACTCCGCAAGAAAACAATACCCCTCCCCTCACCCCCGAAGAAGCACCAATCGCTACGGCGCCCACATCGCAACACCTTACAGCCGACTATTGGGACAGTGCCGATATGCTAATGCATTTTAAAATTGGGGAGAAAACACTCTACCGTTGGCGGAAAAAAGGGTACCTCCCATTTATCAATATTGGCGGAAAAATCTACTACCCCAAGCAAGCTGTCCAAGAACTACTGCAACAGCAGTTGGACGATAAATACCACCCCATCCATCAGCGACGGTAATATAGCATTACATCCCTTTTTCACTTTATTTTACATCTTCAAAGACCCCAAAATGCACGCTGAAGCATTGGGGTCTTTTTTTTAGACCCAATCGCAGGGTTTTTGGTCTAAAAAAAGGCAATTTGTTCGGGACTTGTTCGGGACTTGTTCGGGATTTGTTCGGCAAAGTACCCTTTTTACCGAAGGCGTACCGAACAAGCTCCGAAGAAAGTCCGAACAAGGTCGGAAAAACACCCCCCTTTTTCCGTAAAAACAGCAACAGGACAGGGCATCCGGTCAAGAGCGGACAAAAGCGGACAATACCGGACTTTGCTGGACAGGGGCGTGATGGAGTCAAAAACCCGTTCTAGTTTTGGGTCACGATACCGCACTACCCATGCGCTTCGTATCAGTATTGTTTAACTTAAATTTTTACATTATGGGTACTTACAACAAGGGGATTTTAGGCCCTTTTTCAGGAAAAGTTGGCACCGTTATCGGGGCTACATGGCGCGGTAAAGACTATATGCGGTCTTTACCCAAAAAAACAAACCGTCCAGCGACAGCCGAGCAGTTGTTGCAACGGGAAAAGTTTGAAACGGCAACGGATTTTCTCCGTCCGATGTACCCCGTATTGCGCCAATGTTTTGGCCGTAAAGACGGGAAAAACACCCGATTGAATCAGGCGTTATCGTATCACATGCGAGAAGCCCTTCAAGTCGTGGGGAACACCGTAACTATTGACTACCCCAAAGTATTGATCGGAAGCGGTAGTCTATTGGGGGTGTTGAATCCAGAGGTGACTGCCTTGGGCAACAACCAATTGCAGTTTTCGTGGGAGGACAATGCCAATCAAGGCGGTGGCCAGGGAACCGACAGCGTGGTCATCGTAGTATTTGCACCCACATCCAAAGGGTATTACACCAATTTGTTGGCCGCATCGCGCAGCGCTTTGACCGCAACGGTGACCCTCCCCACCGCCTTCGCTGGGGAAACCGTGCACTGCTGGATCACTTTTACTGCCAACGGGGGTGCCGATAGTGCCACAAGCGCTTACCTTCCTCCGATTACCGTGAGTTAATACCACGGCCTGTTAAAAACGACCCGAGTTGATGCTTCAGCTCGGGTTTTTTTATGCTCTACACCGAAGGGTTTATCGTCTCAAAGTAATTTTTCAAGGCTTCCAGTTGCGAGGGCTCCACCCGATTCTTATCAATCACCACAGTCATGTGTTTTGCTTTGAGGGTATAATCGCCGGCAAAGTAGGTTAGCGATTGGATGTCTTCGTGGGGGATGATTTTCTTTTTGAAAAATCCGTGGTACGTAATGGTGTCCGGGTGAAGTTCTAGCCACACCCTATTTTTGATGTAAAAATATTGCCCAATATACAGCACCCCTATACCCGACAAACCCGCTAGAAAGGGACTGCCGTCTGAAAAAAAAGTATAGGTCCCAAGCGCTACATACCCGACTCCGAGAAATAAATTGCGTTGCAGATGGCTTTGATTGTAAAGAATGTTCATCCCGTAAAGATACAACTTCACCCCAAAAAAAGAAACCCGTTGGAGGGCTTTCAACAGGATGTAAAACCCACACTGCCGCGTTACGTATTGCAGGATTGAAGCCGTAATTTCGGAGCCAAACGGTCTTTGAAACGGGGTTCCTTTTTTTCATTTTTTAAAAAAAGAATAAAAAAAAACATGGGTCGCGGCTTTATTTATCGTAATATTGCAATATAATTAAATACAAAAATGGGCGTAACCAAAACAGAGCATTTTACTGAAGCACAAAATGCGATAGCAGTACAACTAAAAGCCTTAGCACATCCGGCTCGCATAGCCATCATGGAGTATTTGTGCGAAGTTAATTCCTGCATTTGTGGCGATATCGTCAATGAATTGCCTTTATCCCAACCGACGATTTCACAACATCTAAAAGAGTTGAAAAACGCCGGACTCATCAAAGGTACCGTCGAGGGCACCGCGATTTGCTATTGTATTGATGAAAAAGGGATGGCGCAGTTGCAAACCTATTTCAACCAATTTGCCGCCCGACTTCAGGACAAAAATCAATGTTGTTAACCCAAAAATCATACGCAATGAAACTTTCTACCTTCATGAGTCATTTGGAAAGACTCTCCGAAATGCATTTCCAATTGCCCAACGGACAAAAGGTTCCAGCACATTTCCACATTACGGAAGCCGGTCTTACCACCAAGCGTTTTATCGATTGTGGAGGGACTTTTCGAACGACCAAAAACCTCACATTACAAGTTTGGGTCGCCCACGATACCGATCATCGATTATCGCCTGATAAGTTAATTCGCATTTTAAAAATGGCCGAACCCTTGTACCAAGAGGACGATTTGGAGATTGAAGTCGAATACCAAGACACCACCATCAGTCGGTATGGCTTGTCATTCGAAAAGGGTATTTTTTGCTTCGAACCCAAATTCACCGATTGTTTAGCCAAAGATCATTGCGGTATTCCTGAGGCGCAAATGCCTCAAAAAAATACAACCACCACAGCAACCTGTACTCCTGGGGGCGGTTGTTGTTAATTTTCTAACGTATGAAAAACGAACTCTTTCCTGCACTGCGCCATTACCTCGAAGCGAGTGATGTTGCGCGTATACCCCTTGAACGGCTGGCGTTATTGGAACCCGTAATCGAGTATGGACGTGAGGCATTGGCAGCGGGACAATCGCTTGTATGGAATTGCATTTGTACCCACAATTCGCGACGCAGTCACCTCACGCAAGTGTGGGCCCAAGCCGCCGCCGATTATTATGGCATTCCGCTCACTGCCTATTCGGGCGGCACGGAAGCAACAACCCTTTACCCCGCGATTCTCGAAACGCTTCATGCCGCAGGGATACAGTATCAAACCTTGGCCACAGGCGAGAATCCGATTTACGCCCTTCGCACGGGGCCAAACACCCTGCCTATCCTTGGGTTTTCAAAAGTCTACGAACATCCGTTCAACCCCCAATCGGACTTTATTGCGTTAATGACTTGTTCAAGTGCCGATGAAGGTTGCCCGATTGTTCTTGGCGCGAAGGCCCGTTTTCCACTGCGCTATAACGATCCGAAAATCGCCGACGGAACGCCGGAACAAGCAGCCGTATATGCCGAGCGGTGCCGACAAATTGCGACAGAAATGATGTATGTGATGGCACAACTACAACCCCATCAACCATGAGTGCTCAAAATTGTACCCCTGTAGTCAACCGAAAACGGCTGTCCTTTTTAGACCGTTACCTTACGCTTTGGATCTTTTTAGCGATGGCGCTTGGAGTCGGTTTAGGGCATTTTTACCCCTCGGTGAGTGAGGATATTCAAAACTTATCCCACGGCACAACCAATATTCCGTTGGCTATCGGCTTGATTCTTATGATGTATCCGCCGCTTGCCAAAGTGAATTACAGTAAAATGAAACCCGTTTTTAAAAACACCAAAGTCCTTACGGCTTCCTTGTTTCTAAATTGGATCGTGGGACCTCTTCTGATGTTTGCGTTGGCCTTGTTGTTATTGCCCGATTATCCCGAATACCGCAATGGATTGATTTTAATCGGCTTGGCCCGATGTATTGCTATGGTGGTGGTTTGGAATGATTTGGCCGAGGGTGACCGCGAGTACGGCGCCGGTCTCATTGCCTTAAACAGTATCTTCCAAGTACTTTTTTACAGCGTTTATGCGTATCTATTTTTGGGCGTTTTACCTCCTTATTTTGGATTACCGGGAATTGAAGTCGATTTATCAATCGGTATCATCGCCGAAAGTGTCGGTATTTATTTGGGAATTCCTTTTCTGTTGGGCATAACCTCCCGCTATCTTCTAATCCATCTCAAAGGAGAAGCATGGTTCCAAGAACGATTTGTTCCGTTTGTATCCCCTTTTACTTTGGTGGCGTTGTTGGCTACGATTGTATTGATGTTTAGTTTAAAAGGGCAACTTATTCTTGAAATCCCATGGGATGTGGTGCGAATTGCCATTCCTTTGGTACTCTATTTTGCGATGATGTTTGTGCTTAGTTTTATCTTGGGCCGTTACTTTGGTGCCAACTATGCCCAATCGACTGCGGTCGCTTTTACGGCAACAGGCAACAATTTTGAGTTGGCCATTGCTGTGGCCATCGGCGTATTTGGGTTACACAGTGGGGAAGCTTTTGCGGGTGTCATCGGACCTTTGGTTGAAGTTCCCGCGTTAATCGCCTTGGTTCAACTCGCCTTTTGGTTTCGAAAAAAAGGAGGAACTCCATAAGGAGCGGGTTCACTATATTTGTTGCAATAAAATAAATGCTCATGACCGACTTACAAAATCAAGAGGACATTTACCGCATTGTCTCTGAATTCTATAAAAAACTTTTCGCTGATGAACGCATCAGTTATATTTTCACTGAAGTTATTCCGGTTCATGAAAAACTAGAGGAACATTTACAAATCCTGGTGCGCTTTTGGTCGCAGGCTTTGCTTGGTACGGGGGGTTATGTCAACAATCTCACCCAAATCCACATGGAGGTCGACACCCTTTCGGCCTTAACCAAGGAGCATTTTGATCTTTGGCTGGAGCATTTTGAAGCGGCTATCAACGAAAACTTTGAAGGGTTTAATTGTGAGCGAATGAAAAACATGGCGCACAATTTATCGACCATCATGCAAATCAAAATCAAACAAAAAAGAGGATAGCGTTCACTACCCTCTTTTTTTATAAAGAACCGATACGGTTTACTTTTTCACAAAAGGACGCACTACCGATTGCGTAGTATCACTTAACCGAATCCAATAGGTTCCTTGGGGTAAGTCGGCCACATCCAACGAAGCCCCTGTTAACGTACCTTGTCGTACCGTTTGCCCTAATGCATTGACAATTGTATACGCACTAAAATCGACAGGCGCTGTCCACGTCAACTCCGTTTGCACCGGATTGGGGAACAAACGCAAATCAGCAAGCGCTATTTCACCAACAGTCAAAGCATTATTATAAACACAAACCACAAAGTTAGCCGCCGTAGTCAGTGCCGCATTCACATTAAACACCCGAATCAAATAGGTAGCGCCCACCGTCAAATTGTTCAAATTCACAATCTCGGTGGCACTGGTTCCCGCTTGACTCATGCAATTAATCACGCTACCCGAACAAGATGTTTCATATACTTGAAAGCCGTGATTGACGCCTGTACCTCCCGAGATTTGAACCGTCATGGACGATAAGGGGGCCACAAACGAATACCACACATCTTGAGAAGCGGTAGCCGCACAAGTAGGCGCTGGGGCTTCAATCGTCGCTCCCGCTAAGGATACCACGGGACCGTTACAGGCATTAGAAGGTGTGATTGGCGTTGCATTGGCACACGCATCGTTGGCAGGTTGTGGGAAACCTTGTACACAAATGGTAAATGTACTGGTGATTACCCCGTTGGTTGCCGACGCCACCCGAACAAAGTATACGTTACCCGGCACAAAATTGTTGTTTAAATACACTTCAGAAGCGCCATTCCCAACAGTATTGATACACGCGATGGCCGTTCCCGTACAACTTCCCTCAAAAACTTCTAGGACAACATTAAAGTTATTACCTGGGTTTACCGTAATACTGGTGGTCGCTTGGGTAGCGGTAAATTGATACCACACATCTTGAATAGAGGACGTTACACAACTCGGAATAGCGCCAGTAGCTGTAGCCCCGTTAAACGTTCCCGTGGTTAATGCGCAGCTTGTACTTGAAGTAAGCACTTGAGCATTGGCACAGGCATCGTTGGCCGGTTGCGGGTAATTTTGAACACAAATGACAAAGCCCAACGTAGACAAGCTCGCTGTAGTGTTCAGTACACGGACGTAATAGGTGGTTCCGACGACAAAATTGGTGTCGACATAAAACTCGGAAACACTCGATCCCGTTTGATTTTGACACGCTACTAATGTGCCTGTACACGAATTGGAATAGATTTCAAACGCCACATTCAAGTTCGTACTGGGTCCGACCGACACACTCATTGTAGGCGCCGTTGCGGTAAACTGGAACCATAAATCTTGCCCTGCATTGGGGGCACACGTCGACACTCCTCCGTTTAAGGTACTGCCTGCAAAAGTAGCGGAGGTTGCCACACAGGTTTCGGCAGGAGTTAATACCAAAGCATTGGCACAGGTATTATTTGCTGGCGTTGGATAATTTTGAATACAAATGGTAAATCCAGCGGTATTGATTTGCGCTGTAGCCGAGAGCACTCGCACATAATACACGCTGCCTACCTCAAACGTACTGTTTAAAAAGGTTTCGGTTGCTCCGGAGCCGCCGTTATTAAAACACCCCAAAAGCGTTCCCGTACAACTTCCGCTGTAGACTTCAAAAGCGACATTCAAATTGTTTAAAGGCGTTACTGTAATGCCCATCGTTGGATCGGTAGCCGTAAATTGGTACCACACATCATGCGGACTCGTGGGAACACACGCTGCTGCAGGTCCGCTAAACAAGGCACCGCTCATCGTTCCTGAAGTTGGATTACAAAGGTTTGATGGCGTCAGCACTTGGGCGTTCGCACAGGCATCGTTGGCCGGTTGCGGATAATTTTGAACACAGATGACAAAATTAAGTGTAGATAGGGCCGCACTAACATTGAATACCCGTACAAAATAGGTGGTCCCCACTACAAAATTGGAATTCACAAAAAACTCAGAAACCCCAGTACTCGTTTGACTCACACAAGCGATGGATGTCCCTGTGCACGACCCTGCGAAAATTTCGAATCCAACATTCAAACTACTATTGGGTCCTACCGATACACTCATGGTTGGATCGGTGGCGGTAAATTGGTACCACACATCCTGCGAAGCGGTGTTGGCACAGGCTGGAGCCGCAGTAGAAAGGGTTGCCCCGTTGAAAGCTCCTGAAGTGGCGTTACAGGTTGGAGACGGCGTTAAAGTAATCGCATTGGCACACAAATCGTTGGGTTGCGTGGGAATGTTTTGCACGCAGATGGTAAAACCGCCCGTGACCAATGAGGCACTCGAATGCAACACCCGGATGTAATAGGTTGTACCCACTACAAAATTACTCGCCAACAAGGTTTCTGTCGAACCGGCACCAAATTGACCGATACAAGAAAATACAGTACCTGTACAACTGCCGGAATACACTTCAAACGCAACATTCAAATTATTAAGCGGTACTACCGTAATGCGGTTGCTGCTGTCGGTGGCGGTAAAGCTGTACCACACATCTTGATTGGAGGCTGAGGCACAGGTTGGCGCCGGGGTGGTACGACTTGATCCGCTGAACGTGCCCGAGGTGGCGTTACAGGTTAATGCGGGCGTGAGCGTGACCGCATTGGCGCATTCGTCGTTGGCGGGTGTGGGATAATTTTGAACACAAATCGTAAACGCATTCGTAGCCAAACCGGCACTCGCATTGAGTACCCGTACAAAATAGGTATTGCCTACCACGAAGTTATTGTTGAAATAGGATTCGGTTGAGCCTGATCCAAACTGACTGATACAGGCCACTGAGGTTCCGGTACAGCTGCTATCTAACACATCGAAAGCGACGTTGACATTCCCGTTAGGAACAACCGTCACACTCATGGTAGGGTCGGTCGCTACAAAGCGGTACCATACATCCTGAGAAGCGGTAGTAGCACAAGCCGGCGCGGTGGTCGTGCGACTCGATCCGCTGAACGTGCCCGAGGTGGCGTTACAGGTTAATGCGGGTGTGAGCGTGACCGCATTGGCACATTCGTCGTTGGCGGGTGTGGGATAATTTTGAACACAAATCGTAAACGCATTCGTAGCCAAACCGGCACTCGCATTGAGAACCCGTACAAAATAGGTATTGCCTACCACGAAGTTGTTGTTGAAATAAGATTCGGTTGAACCGCCCCCAAACTGACCGATACACGCCACTGAGGTTCCGGTACAACTCCCGTCCAAGACATCGAAAGCGACGTTGACATTCCCGTTAGGCACTACGGTCACACTCATGGTGGGGTCGGTCGCCACAAAGCGGTACCACACATCCTGAGAAGCGGTAGTAGCACAAGCCGGCGCCGCGGTCGTGCGACTCGATCCGCTGAACGTGCCTGAGGTGGCGTTACAAGTTAGTGCGGGTGTGAGCGTGACCGCATTGGCACATTCGTCGTTGGCGGAGGGCGCAAACTGTTGCACACAAACGGTAAATCCTGCGGTGGAGGTTCCACTACTTGCATTCATCACGCGTATAAAATAGGGTGTACCTGGAGTGAATATATTTCCAAAATAGGATTCGGTTGAGCCGCCCCCAAACTGTCCAATACACACTACTGAGGTTCCCGTACAACTGCCTTCCAAAACTTCAAAAGCGACATTGAGTCCTCCAGCAGGAACCACCGTAACACTCATAGTAGCCTGTGTTGCGGTAAAGCGGTACCATACATCTTGCGAAGCCGTAGAGGCACAGGTGGGTTGGGGTGTAGTGCGGGTGGCACCGTTAAACGAACCCGAAACGGCATTACAGGTATTGGCAGGCGTAAGTTCAATTGCGTTGGCACATTCATCGTTTTGTGACCAACCGCTTAGGATACCCGTAAAGAGTACAAAAAGTAAGCGTAATTTTCTTTCCATTTTTTCAATTTTTGACAAAAATAATGCAACTCTGTAAGATTTAACCCCCTGATTTTAGGTAAAATGTTAATAGGGGGTATAAAAATTTTTAATTTAATAATTTTATAGAGAAAGGATAACATCTTTGGTTAGAACTCCGATTCATTTTGTATTTTCGAGTGCTAAAAAAAAGAAAATGTCGATAAAAATCACCGGATCGGGAAGTTACATCCCAACGGAAACGGTCACCAACTTGGACTTCGCCCGCCACCAATTTCTCAATGAAGACGGAACGCCTTTTCCCTACTCGAATGAAGTCGTTGCAGAGAAATTTTTGGAAATAACAGGCATTCAAGAACGGCGGTATGCCTCCGATGATTTACTCACTTCTGATATTGCGACTATCGCGGCCCAACGCGCTATTGCCGATGCGGGTATCGATCCTGAAAGCTTGGATTACATCATCTTTGCACACAATTTTGGCAACGTCAAGAAAGGCGCCATTCAGACGGATATTTTGCCCAGTTTGGCAACGCGAGTGAAATATGATTTAAAAATCAAGAATCCGAAATGTGTCGCTTACGACATTCTCTTTGGATGTCCGGGTTGGGTAGAAGGCGTCATTCAAGCCTATGCGTTTATCAAAGCGGGCATGGCCAAAAAATGTTTGGTAATTGGTGCCGAAACCTTATCCCGCGTAGTCGATATTCACGACCGGGATTCGATGATTTATTCCGATGGGGCAGGCGCGACTATTATTGAAGAAACGAATGCGTCAGGTGGAATTTTGGCCCATGAAACGGCAACGTTTGCGCATGACGAAGCGTATTATTTGTATTTCGGCAATTCGTTCAACAAAAACCACGACCCCGATGTGCGTTATATCAAAATGTACGGGCGTAAAATTTATGAATTTGCCCTAAGCAATGTGCCCAAAGCCATGGCCGCTTGTTTGGAAAAAAGCGGTGTGGCTATTTCGCAAGTCAAAAAAGTGTTGATCCATCAAGCCAACGAGAAAATGGATGAAGCTATTATTCATCGTTTTTTTAAGTTATACAAACAATCGCCTCCGGAAGGTGTCATGCCCATGAGCATTCATAAACTGGGAAATAGCAGCGTGGCTACCGTACCTACACTCTATGATTTATTGATCAAAGGACAAATTGAACATCAGGAATTGCATTCGGGCGATGTCGTGATTTTTGCATCGGTAGGCGCAGGGATGAATATCAATGCGATCATTTATCAAATGTAATCTAGCCTACTCAAAATACCCTAACCTAGGTGCACCACAAATAATATCCCGCGGCAAATAAGGTAGCGTACAACACGACTAAAGTAATCTCCAAACGGTATTTTGTAAAAAGCTGCATGGTTTATTTTTTGTAAAAATGCCCATTTATTGTAAATGCGACACACATAAATACACGAATCACTGGTTTGAATTCGTATACGGATTGTTTTGAGGCGTATTTGTAAATGTGATTCCTAAGAATTTTATTTATAATTTTGTGCCGCTTCGTTCTATTGCATGAAGCCCTTTGGTATGTACGAGAAAACCTATCCCTCCAAACGATTCCGAATCACGTTGGAATTTTTAAAAAAACACATTGCAACTACGGAAACCGTTTTTGATTTAGGCGTCCCGAATCCGTTTTCCAAAATCATGGAGGATAATGGATATACCGTTCTAAATACCCACGGGGAAGATATCGATCTCGACCAATCAGCTTTGCAGCAAGCGAATTATAGCGTATTTACTGCGTTTGAAATTTTTGAACACTTACTCAATCCGTTTACGGTGTTGCAACAGGTGAAAGCCGACAAAGTCCTCATTTCAATTCCCTTACGCCTTTGGTTTTCGCCCGCTTATCGTAGCAAAACCGACCCTTGGGACCGGCATTACCATGAATTTGAAGATTGGCAATTGGACTGGTTGTTGGAAAAAGCGGGATTCACCATTGTCGATCGCGTCAAGTTTACCCATCCCGTAAAAAAAATAGGGATTCGTCCGTTCTTCCGTTGGTTTACCCCTCGGTATTATTTGGTCTACGCCCAACGAAAAACGTCTTAATTTCCAGTTATGTTGCGGTTTGCGGTCGTTATTCCTACGTACAATGAAGAAGCGTTTATCGGACAAACGTTGGCATCTCTCATGGCCCAAACGCAGCTACCCCAAGAAATTATCGTGGTCAATGACGGCTCCACCGATACCACAGCTGCCATTGTTGCATCGTTGGCTGCGCGTTATCCGCAAATTCAATTAGTCCATACCGCCTCCGAAGCCATTCACCTCCCAGGAAGTAAAGTCATTCAAGCGTTTCAGGTGGGTGAAAAAGCACTGACACTTCCTTATGATGTGATTGCTAAATTTGACGCCGATTTAATTTTTCCACCCGATTATATCGCCACACTAAACGCCCATTTTGAAGCCGATTCGAAGGTAGGAATGGTCGGTGGATTTTGTTATATCGAAAAAAATGGGACATGGGTACTCGAAAACTTGACCGACAAAGATCATATCCGTGGCGCCCTGAAAGCCTACCGCAAAGAAGCTTTTCAGGCCATCGGTGGCTTACGTCCGCAGATGGGTTGGGATACGGTTGATGAGTTGTTGTGCCACTTTTACGGTTGGAAAATTATCACCAACGAACGTTTGCAGGTGAAACACTTAAAACCCACGGGAGCCAGTTATAACCAAGCCGCCCGCTTCAAACAAGGAGAAGCGTTTTACACCTTAGGCTATGGATTTTGGATTACTGCTATTGCGGCTTTAAAACTCGCCCAACGCAAACAAAAACCACTCCTGTTTTGGGATTATCTTCGCGGCTACTGGAAAGCCCAAAAGGCCCAAAAACCCTTATTAGTCACTCCCGAACAAGCGCGTTTTATACGTCGCTACCGTTGGCAAAAAATGCGTTCCAAACTACACGGGGTTTGGCGTTAATCGTTGTGAGGTCTGAGACTTTAATTTCAAATTAACCTAGAGAATTACTGCACTACAATGAATCCTATGGGTGCTGCAATGTACACGAAATCCACCCCCCGCGCTATCTTGGTCTTTCAAAAAATAAGCGTACTTTTGTGCCAATCATAACCCGAACGGATGCTTCGTTATCTCACACAAATTGGACAATATTTCTTGATGATCAAGGAGGTATTTTCGAAGCCTACCAAATGGTCAGTGATGCGCGGTTTACTGTTCAAAGAAATCGATGACTTGATAATCGATTCATTGGGTATTGTTTGTTTTATTTCTTTTTTTGTGGGCGGTGTTGTCTCCATCCAAACGGCATTGAACTTGACCAATCCGTTGATTCCAAAATTTCTTATCGGATTTGCAACGCGGCAATCGGTGATTCTCGAATTTGCCCCTACTTTTATTTCCATCATTATGGCGGGTAAAATGGGGTCGTTTATCACCTCCAGCATCGGAACCATGCGGGTTACCGAACAAATTGATGCGTTAGAAGTCATGGGAGTAAATTCGCTCAACTATTTGGTATTCCCCAAAATGATGGCCCTGCTACTCTACCCTTTTGTTATTGGCATCGCTATGTTTTTGGGCGTTTTAGGCGGCTGGATGGGTGGTGTTTACGGTGGATTTACGAGTAGTGCGCAATTTATTCAAGGGATACAAACCGAATTCATTCCGTTTCACATTACCTACGCCTTTATCAAAACCTTTGTCTTTGCCTTTTTATTGGCTACCATTCCCTCTTTTCATGGCTATTATATGAAAGGTGGCGCCTTAGAGGTCGGAAAAGCGAGTACGGTTTCTTTTGTGTGGACCTCTGTCGTCATTATTTTGACCAACTATATCTTAACCCAATTACTTTTGGCATGATTGAAGTTAAAGACATTGAGAAATCGTTTGGGAGTGCCAAAGTGTTGAAAGGGATTACCACGACATTTGAAACGGGGAAAACCAACCTGATCATTGGACAAAGTGGCTCGGGAAAAACGGTGCTGTTGAAGTCCTTGTTGGGCATCCACCAACCCGATCACGGCATTATCTCTTTTGACGGACGAATTCTTTCCCACATGGATGCCGATGAACGTAGAGCGCTACGTACCGAAATAGGAATGGTTTTTCAAGGGAGTGCCTTATTTGACAGCATGACCGTAGAAGAAAATGTAGCTTTTCCACTGAAAATGTTTACCACCAAGACTCCAGCGGAAATTAAAGAACGGGTTGATTTTGTTATTGACCGGGTAAATTTGGTCAATGCCCATCATAAAAAACCTTCGGAGTTATCGGGAGGGATGCAAAAGCGGGTGGCAATTGCACGTGCCATAGTCAATAATCCGCGCTATTTATTTTGTGACGAACCCAATTCGGGACTGGACCCCAAAACCTCTATCGTTATTGACAACTTGATTCATGAAATTACCGTCGAATACAATATCACTACCGTGGTAAATACCCACGATATGAATTCGGTAATGGAAATAGGAGAAAAAATTGTCTTTCTCAAAGAAGGGATTTTAGCTTGGGAAGGCTCCAAAAAGGAAATTTTCAAAACGGATAACGAAGCGGTAACCGATTTTGTTTACTCTTCCAATTTGTTTAAAAAAATACGCAAAGCACAAAACCGCGACGACAGTTAACGACCCGAGGTGAGCAATACCCATCCTTGTTTCTCTATTCCATTGCGTAAAAACACCAAATAGTAATACACCCCATCCGGTAAGAGTCCGCCGCTTTCATTTTGCCCACGCCAACTGTTAAGGTAATTCCGCTCTGCATAAACGCGTCGTCCCCAGCGGTTGTATACTTCAAAACGATCGACGTCCCATCCTGTTAAATTAAAGCTGTCGTTGTTCCCATCATCGTTGGGCGTAAGCACATTGGGAAATGCGCAAAAGGTATTCAGTACATCAAAAGACACAGCAGTAGTACAAAGACCATCTACCGTCACTGCTGCCGTATACGTTCCCGCAGCTTGTCCTGTTAAGTCAACTGTTGCCGTAGTCGCTTGAAATCCGCCAGGTCCTGTCCAAGTTAAAGCAGCGTTATCCAAATTGGATGGCGTTTGCGGGAGGACTTCCAGGTGTACCGCCCCATTCACACAAGTAGACACTATGGTAAATTCAGGTAAAGGCGTCACCGCAACGCTTGTCGAAGCGGTTGCCACACAGGTATTGCGTTGTACCGTCAATTCGTAAGTTCCTGCAGCTTCAAGAGTAGCAGCAAAAGGGGGCGGAGAAGCGCTTGTGGAGGTAAATCCGTTGGGGCCAACCCAAAGGTAAGATGCCCCCGGAATAGTAGGTGCCGAGAGTTCCAACTGACTTCCTGCACACAAAGCAAGGTCGGACGTAATGTTGAGTTCCGGTAGGGGTTCGAAGAATTGTACAACCACCGTTGCCGTATCAAACGTATTACACAATCCATCGACCCGGTATTCAAAAGTATACAAGCCAAAAGGCAAGCCTTGTGTGGACCAAACCGATCCATTGAGTCCACCACTTCCTGTAACATCGGTCCAAATCCCAAACGGCTGATAACTTCCTGACAACACTGTAAACAAATCTAGGGTTAGCGTAGGCGTACATAACGAAACAACCCCGTCATCGCCAGCGAAGGGGAGTGTTGAGGGCGGAATTACGTATTGCAATACTTGATCGGGGCATCCTGTACCCGCAAAAGCGTAGGTGATGCGTACAAAGTATGTTCCCGCATGGACTGCATTAAAAAAAGGATTAAACTGAAGTACTGCACTGGTGCTGAGAATTTGATTGGGATTATTGGCATTCCACCATTGGTAGGTAAATAATGCATTAGCATCGACTGCTAGTTGCCCAAATTGTCCTTCGCACAAATTATTGGCCGTGATGGCAGGCGGATTTAACGACCCGAGATTTACCAGTCGATTCACTATATTTCCGCATTCGTCTTGGACTCTAAAATTGTATACTCCCGGTTGTAACCCTGTGAAAATATTGGATGTCCCATTGACTAATGTAAACGGCTGTCCGTTAAAAGACGTAATCGAATAATAAAGAGGGGCAGCACCTTGCGCAACAATCACCACACGCGGCGTATCGGCACAAGGAACGTTATAAGCATTGATAATTTTTAAATCCCCAAAAAAGGACCCTTCTTTTAAGGTCGTCACACAGGTAGCTAAGGTTGGACTTCCATTACTGAAATAGTAAAAAACTTCAACCACTCGGAATTGTCCTATATAGGCAAAATTTAAATTCATTCCTTGAAAAAGTGGAATCCCATTGGACGAATTTGGGATGGCCCCACTGACTTGAGGAACTCCCGTCCCGGGATGGGTCCACTGCCCTAGTGTTGGATTCCATTTTTGCAAATAAAAGACGTGATTGGACAAATTGTTATCCGTATAAAACAAGCGCACGTTAAATGAGCCACAATTTGGGATAAAATCAATGGTATTTTGGGTCACTTGATAGCCCTCCAAGGTATATTCCTCCTCCAATTGCACATTACAAACATCGACAGAAGCAATGGTATACGACCCTGCGGGCAATCCATTCAAGTAGAGACGTCCGTTAAAAATATTGGCCGTCACATTATGAGGCAATGGAAAAGGATATCCGGGAGGGGCAGCGGTGATTTGCGACGACACCAAATCGCCATTGAGTGATCGTAAGGCGATGGAACTGAAACCAAATCCACAACCGGTCAATTCTTGTTTGATTAAGGCGTTGGTATTGATTTGAGGGACAAGGGTAACGCTTCGTACAAAAACACGTCCGCAAACATCTGTTATGGAAAAAGTATAGGTGCCCACGGGCAAATTTTGAATAAAAGCATACACCGCCACGGGTTGAACTATAAATGGAGTACAATCGTAGGGTGTCGGAAAACTGAAATTAGCCGGGGCTTCCGTCATCACAATGGATTGAAATTGAGAGAAACGAATACCAATTCCTATCGACCCTAAATTGCCAATACAACCGTTGGGATTTCCAGGCACTAATTCAACATCTACGGGAGGCGCCCCTACCACGAATGTCAATTGCGACGTTATCCCACAACTATCGACTACGGTTACTTCATAATTCCCGGGAGGCAATTCGTCCTCAAAAACACCGCCAACAATACCCCCTGAGGCATCCAAAGGGAGCTGTTGGGTATATTCGGGAGGTGCCTCAGTAAAAATCACGGAAACCACAGGGTCGCCGTTAATAGGCATAGTCAACACCCAAGAGCACAAAGACGGTTGGTACCCTAAATTATACGTCATCGGTGGGTCAGATACCGTAAATGTATACGTGATCGTTCGATTGCAACTGTCGGTAAATTCAAGGGTATAGTTGCCATTGGGAATAGCACTCGTAGGTGTTGCTTCAAAGGGAACCGTAGAATCTTGATAAGGCCCTGGATACTGGGGACTCAGCTGTGCCGGATTAAACCCTGGGGGCGCTTGGGTAAAATTTAAGGTATACGGTGGAAGAAATAAACAGGGATTAACCTGTAATACGGCGAAACAATTATTCTTAAAACTGGTTACAGAAACCGTGGGCTGTGAATTATAGTTGATGGGACCAAAGGTTCGAATATTTCCACAAGCATCCGTAATCACAACCGTATAGGTACTGCTGCTTGTATTAAACAAGGGCATTTGTACGGGGACAGCCACAGTTAACGGGCCACCTGAGGCAACGGTTTGTGTCCAAGATATAGCACTTTGATTGGGCGCCTGAGCGGTAAATGCTAATGTCAAAGGATAGCGCAACGGAAGGTTGGAATCATCGGTTGCAAGGGTTAGTGTACCCGCCCCTAATGCACAAGTGGTTAATTCACAATCCAACACCAAACTTACTACGGCTACATTTGGGGGATTCTCATAAAATACGGTATACGTTTGCACAATAGCATCATTGCAATTGTCATTCACCCGAAATAAGTAAGTTCCTGGAGGCAAATTAAAAAACTGATTGGAAGGCTGTGGAGGATAGGTCACCGGACCCGAAATGATCTCATACGAAACGGGTTGTCCAGCCGTAACTTCAACCGTCACGTCGGCATTGAAACAGTTGACTTGTTGCCCCAAAATTTGATACGATAAAATTGTCCGTTCGTCGGTAAGCGTAACGGTTGTTTGCTGACTATTACTGGCATTCCCAAGCGTTTGTAAAGCCACCACTTGATAGGTCCCTGCTGTGAGTCCGGTAACCGAAAGCTGCGTCGTGGTCACTACCGGCTGGGTGGTATTGGGTAAGGCATATACCGAAAAAGTAACCGTGGCATTGGGCGTGGTATTGGTTAATTCAAATTGTAACGTTCCATTCCCTGTACACGTTTCATTTTGAACCACAACCGATAATGAAAAATCATTCAATTGTGCTTGAGCCAGCTTTGAAAAAAGCATAAATATGAGTAGGCTGATATGAAATAGTAGCTTATTGCGCATGTATACAAAAATTTAGGTTCATTCCATTAACTTTTTGAATAATAAGAATAACCTTATAAAGATAATAAAATCCAATGTAGAAACCGAACGAATGTCTACTGGAAAATTAAAAAAAATTACATTTCGCTTGCCTTCGCTGTAATTCGTTTGATCTCTTGCTCCTTCCCTTTGGGGTAAATCAACAAAACATCATGATGGTCTACAATAATAAAATCATCCAATCCGTCAATTACAATCAGCTTTTTCCCTTCGGCGCGAATAATATTGTTGGAAGCATTTTCCAAAATAACGGTAGCATTTACCACCGCATTATCCTGAGCATCTTTGTCTAATTTTTCATGAAGCGAACCCCAGGTACCTAAATCATTCCAATCAAATGTCGCCGGCAATACATAGACATTTCGGGCATGTTCTAAAATGGCATAATCAATGGAAATGTTTTCTGCATGCGCATAATGTTTTGCAATAAAATCGGATTCATCAGGCGTGTTGTACAGTTCCATTCCCGCTGAAAATAAGGCGTACATCGCCGGTTGAAAGTGCTGAAAAGCTGCTGTTATCGCTTGTACGTTCCAAATGAAAATTCCACCGTTCCACAGAAAATTGCCTTGTTCCAAAAAGTGTTTGGCCGTTTCATAATCGGGTTTTTCGCGAAATTGAACCACTGGTTTGACAGGATTCGATTCCGATTGGTGGTATTCAATATACCCAAAACCCGTATTGGGAAATGTAGGTTGTATGCCCAACGTCATCAGTGCATTCTCTTGGGCACAAAAATCAAAACACTGTTGTAAATTTTGTGTAAACGCTTGTTCATCCTCTATCCAATGATCGCTAGGCGCAACCACAACTAGGGCATCGGAATTTTGTTTCTTGATTTTTAACGAAGCATACAATATACAGGGCGCGGTATTGCGCATGGCAGGCTCTAATATAATTTGTTCGGGGGCTATTTGCGGTAACTGTTCCAAAACAAGCGCATTATACCGCGCATTGGTTAAAATCAGAATGTTCTCCTGAGGAATACTCTTCGACAAACGACTAAACGTTTTTTGAATCAAGGTTTCCCCCGAACCCAACATATCGTGAAATTGTTTTGGAAAATCAGTGGTACTCACCGGCCAAAAACGAGAACCTACCCCGCCAGCCATTATAATCGCGTAATAATTGGAATTCATGCTGTTGACAATATTTAGGTTTTACCCTTTGCTTGGGGCAAATATACCGATTCTTGTGGGGAAAATAATCGTAACAAATACTTAAAATCGCTACGCCTCGCGAACAGGAACAAGTTCAACCTCAGCATTGGCATTAAACAAAAACATTTTTCCCGAAGCCACTTCCAAACAAAGGTAGCGTTTCACCCGAAGGCCTTGTTTTTGAAAAATACGACCGTTTTTTAGACGGAAATAAGCACCGTTGGGCACTTCATGGATAAAATATACATCCGATTTACGCTCGTCAAACTGTTTTAACGCATAAGCCAAACGCGCATCGGTATCACTGGAGGCTGTGGGATTACGAAAATGTTGGGCCACCAATGGCAACACCGAATGTGGAAAAATCTCGGGGCGAATAAACGGCACCATCAGCCGTTGGAACGTCATTTTCCATTCAACCCCATGCGGCTTAATTTGCCTCCCGTAGTGCTCAAAAGCTACCAAATGCGCAATCTCGTGAACTAAGGTGATCAAAAAACGGTACTTATTCAAATTGGCATTCACCGTAATCTCGTGCTTCCCATTGACCGCTTTCCGATAATCACCATGCCGCGTTTGCCGCTCATGGACAATTTTTAAATGCACACTATGGGTTTTGATCAACTCAAAACAAGGCATTACGGCATGCTCGGGGAGGTATTTGGCGAGGACTTCCAAAGGTAAAATTAAGCGTTATGAATTATGAGTTATGAGTTATGAGTTAAGGTTCAAATTTCGTTTTGTTGTTAAAATAATACTGCGCAATATCCGAAAAACTTCTTCACATTCCTTATTCAAATATTCAAATTGAACCGCAGAAATACGCTTGAAGGCCAACATTAATTCTAACCAATACTGGGTCTCAGCGCATTCTTTTTGAGCAATGTGCAACTTACTAATGAAATCCAATTTCGACTGTGCATTATGAGCCTCCCGTATATTGGCTCCCACAGAGGTAACCGATCTCAAAAACTGTCGCTCGGTTACAAAATCTTTATTTTTCAATAATTCTTGTTGATAAAACTGAACTCCTTTTAATGCTAATTGAAAGCTTTTTTCAGCAATTATACTATTTTTCATGGCTTGTAAAAAATTTAGTTTTTATAAAATGGAACTTCTACTCATAATTCATAACTCATAACTCATAATTCATAACTCATAATTTTTTTAAGGGGTTGAAGACGAAACCTGAATAATTTTTCCATTGTGAAAAGCATTCCCCTTCAAGGTAAAATTATAGATGTAATCGGCCATTTCGGCAGCAGACACAGGCGCTTGGTACCCCGGGAATGCTTCTTCCAACATTTCGGTTTGAACCGCTCCTAAGGCCAAGACATTAAATGCAATACCGCGTTCTTTGTACTCCTCAGCAAGTAATTCCGATAAGGTAATGACAGCGCCTTTGCTCGAACTGTAAGCGGCCAATCCGGGGAATTTCATACTGCCTTGTACACCGCCCATCGAACTCACACTGACCACATGACTCCCCGCCGGCATGAAGGGCAAACACACTTGGGTGAGCATCGCTACGCCGAAGACATTCACTTTATAAACCTGCTCAAAATCTTCCATACGCAATTGTTCAAAAGGCTTGTTGACCAAACTCCCCGCATTGTGGATAATGCGATCCACCTGCTTCCAACTGTGGGTGAGAAAATCCCGCACTTGTTGCAAATCGTTCTCCACCGTTAAATCAAGGGAGAAGCAAGTAATATTGGGATGTTGCAACAATTCCTGAGGAATTTTTCGCGATAACGCCAACACATGATGTCCCGCTTCAGCACATTGCAGTGCCAAGGGCAAACCGATTCCACGGGATGTTCCTGTAATGATTATATTCATAAGTTATATATCTAGTTGGTACTTCTATTTTTTGTGCATCTGCAGCTCATGGTCCTTGAAGCAAAGTTAGGGATTTCAACCCACAAAAAAACCTCCACAAAGGGAGGTCTCTTTACTAATCATCTATAAATTAAGCAATAAGTCCGCGAGAAATCACAATGCGTTGAATCTCAGAGGTTCCTTCATAAATTTGTGTAATCTTCGCATCACGCATCATACGTTCTACATGATACTCGGCTACATAGCCGTTCCCTCCGTGAATCTGAACTGCTTCATTGGCAACTTCCAACGCCACTTCAGAAGCGTACAATTTGGCCATCGCCCCACTGTGTGCAATATCTTTTCCTTCATCTTTCTCCACCGCTGCTTTCATCACCAACAATTTTGCCGCCGTCGTTTTCACATACATATCGGCCAGTTTGAAAGCAATCGCTTGGTGTTTAAAAATCTCTTTCCCGAAAGCCTTACGCTCTTGGGCATATTTCAACGCTAATTCATAGGCACCATACGCAATACCCAAGGCTTGCGAAGCAATACCAATACGGCCACCATTTAAAACATTCATCGCAAATGAAAATCCAAAACCATCTTCGCCAATGCGGTTTTCTTTGGGCACTTTTACATCGGTAAACATTAAGGAGTGCGTATCCGAACCGCGGATTCCCATCTTCTTTTCTTTGGGTCCAATTTCAAATCCTTCCCACCCTTTTTCTACAATGAATGCATTGATTCCTTTATGTCCTTTTTCAGGGTCGGTTTGCGCCATTACCAAATAGGTAGAAGCGGTGGATCCGTTAGTGATCCAGTTTTTAGTTCCGTTCAACAAATAGTAGTCCCCCATGTCTTTGGCGGTCGTTTTTTGCGAAGTGGCATCCGAACCTGCTTCAGGCTCTGACAAACAAAAAGCACCAATCTTTTCTCCTTTGGCTAACGGCACCAAATATTTCATTTTTTGTTCTTCGCTACAGTATTTCTCCATTCCCGCGCATACCAAAGAATTGTTCACCGACATGATTACTGCCGCTGAAGCATCAACTTTGGCTATCTCCGTCATCGCCAACACATACGATATACTATCCAATCCTGCGCCGCCGTATTTGGGGTCGACCATCATACCCATAAAACCCAAATCGGCCATCATTTTGACCTGCTCGGTGGGGAACTTGGAGTGTTCGTCGCGTTCAATCACGCCGGGCAATAATTCGTTTTGAGCAAAATCACGCGCCGCCTGCTGAATCATTAAATGCTCTTCAGTAAGATTAAAATCCATATAAATTCGTGTTTGTTAGTCGTAAATTTTAATTTTGGTTTCCAAATGTATAATATAAAACGCGAAACTTCAAACGATTTCGTAATTTTAAAAAATGTCTAAACACACCTACCATATCCTCGGTGTCATGTCGGGCACATCCCTCGATGGCATTGACTTGGCTGAAGTTTTTTTCACGCTCGAAAACGGGCGTTGGACCTATGCGTTCGGCGTTGCTGCAACCCTCCCCTATCCCGACGTTTGGCACCATCGATTGCAGAATGCCCTGCATTATTCGCTGCCCGAACTTCAACAACTTAATCAAGAATATACCGCCTATCTCGGCACGTTGATTGCGTCTTTTATTCAAACCCATCAGCTTCAAGCTCTTGACGCGGTGTGTTCTCATGGTCATACGATACTACACCAACCGCAGAAAGGATATACTTTACAAATCGGCAACCTTCCTGAAATTGCCTCTTATTGCCAACAAACCGTGGTGTGCGACTTTCGTGTGCAAGATGTGGAACGCGGTGGACAAGGCGCTCCTTTGGTTCCTATCGGCGATCAAATGCTGTTTTCAACATATACCTATTGCCTCAATCTCGGGGGATTCTCCAACGTGTCCTTTGAACACCAACAGCAACGCATTGCCTTCGATATTTCGCCCGTCAATACTGTACTCAATCACTATGCGGTTCAACTAGGAATGGCCTATGATGCGGGTGGAGAACGCGCCGCAGGAGGAACGCTTTTGCCCGAATTGCTGAATGCTTTAAATGCTTTGGAATACTACGCACAACCTTTTCCTAAATCGTTGGGAGTTGAATTTGTTCGTGAAAATGTCTTACCGCTAATGCAACGCTTTAATCCTTCGCCAGAAGACGCCTTACGGACTTTTGTGGAACACATTGCCCAACAAACCGCCCAGGCCTTACCTGTGGCTCAAGGACGTTTACTGATCACTGGCGGAGGCGCTTACAACCATTTTTTACTCGAGCGAATGCAAGCCTACCTCCCCGAAATGACACTCGTCGTTCCCGATACTACCACACTAGAATTTAAAGAGGCATTGATTTTTGGCCTGTTGGGCGTGCTGCGTTTACGGGAAGAAATCAATGTGCTTGCAAGCGTTACGGGTGCCCACGAAGACCATTGCAGTGGAAAAGTGTATCCTTGGAAAGGATGAATTATAATGGAATCCGTACTTTTGCCGCACAAACAAACTACGATGAAAGATTTACTTAAAAAATTTGAAAATAAACAACCCGAAATTGTCTTCCATTGGAAAGATAGCGAAACCGATGCTGAAGGATGGACCGTAATCAACGCCCTCCGTGGTGGAGCGGCCGGCGGTGGAACACGGATGCGCAAAGGACTCGACATGAACGAGGTGCTTTCATTGGCGAAAACCATGGAAGTGAAGTTTACCGTTTCCGGCCCTGCTATTGGAGGCGCAAAATCGGGAATCAATTTTGACCCCAACGATCCGCGAAAAAAAGACGTGTTGAAACGTTGGTACAAAGCGGTATCGCCACTGCTGAAAAGTTATTACGGTACGGGGGGCGACCTTAACGTCGATGAAATCCATGAGGTGATTCCCATGACCGAAGAATGTGGCGTTTGGCATCCGCAAGAGGGTGTGTTTAACGGGCATTTCAAACCCACCGATGCCGACAAAATCAACCGTATTGGGCAATTGCGTCAAGGAGTCATCAAGGTGATTGAAAACCCCAAATTTTCCCCCGATGTATTGCGCAAATATACCGTAGCCGACATGATTACGGGATACGGAGTCGCCGAAGCCGTTCGCCATTATTACAACACGTATGGTGGGGATTTTCAGGGTAAAAAAGCCATCGTGCAAGGATTTGGTAACGTGGGTTCGGCTGCTGCATTTTACCTTGCTGAAATGGGCGTTCGCGTCATTGGAATCATTGACCGAAATGGAGGTGTTTTGAATGAAAACGGATTTAGCTATGATGAAATCAAACGGTTATTCCTCAACAAAGACGGCAATACGTTAGTGGCCGAAAACATGATTCCTTTTGCCGAAATTAATACTAAAATTTGGGCCATGGGTGCACATATATTTGCCCCCTGTGCCGCCTCTCGTTTGGTAACTCAAGACCAAGTTGATGCCATGATTGAAAGCGGTCTGGAAGTCATTACTTGTGGTGCCAATGTGCCTTTTGCAGACAAGGAAATTTTCTTTGGCCCTATTATGGAACATACCGATCAAAAAGTGAGCTTGATTCCCGACTTTATTTCCAACTGTGGCATGGCGCGTGTGTTTGCCTACTTTATGGAGAAAAAAGTCCAAATGACCGACGAAGCCATTTTCTACGACACCTCCGAAACCATCAAAAAGGCCATCGAACGTATACACGACCGCAAGGCCAACAAACAAAACATTAGTGCAACTGCCTTTGAAATTGCCCTTCAACAACTCGTATCATGAAAGTAACCCGATTATTTACTTCCTTTTTTGAAAGTGAAAAAGCAGGTGGATTAGTTCTTGTTTTTTGCACAATACTCTCCTTGTTCTTGGCCAATTCCCAAGGGTCGGAAGCGTACTTGCATTGGTGGCATACCCCTATGGGAGGAAAACCCGTTGAATATTGGATCAACGACGGTTTGATGGCTATTTTCTTTCTGTTAATCGGACTCGAACTCGAACGGGAAGTTTACATCGGGGAGCTCTCCAAAATCAAAGATGCTGCACTGCCCTTAGCGGGGGCCTTGGGAGGGATGCTCGTTCCGGCCTTGCTCTTTGTTGTCTTTAACCACGACACTCCTACCCACAAAGGCTATGGCATTCCCATGGCAACCGATATTGCTTTTGCTATTGGTATCTTGTCACTGTTGGGCAAACGGGTTCCCGTGGCCTTGAAGGTTTTTTTGACCGCTTTGGCTGTCATCGATGACTTGGGCGCAATTTTGATGATTGCCATTTTTTATACTGATAGTTTAGATTTGGTGAATCTCGGCATTTCTCTGGGTGTATTTGGTGTGTTGCTTATCCTCAACCGACTAAAGGTCAACAACCTATTGTTATACCTTATTGGCGGAGTTATCATGTGGTATTTCATGTTGCATTCGGGCGTGCATGCTACGATTACAGGCGTGCTCTTGGCCTTTGCCATTCCGTTTGAAAATGGGAGTCCGCGCACCATTTCGTACCAACTCCAACAGTGGTTACACCATCCCGTAGCCTTTGTGATTATTCCTATTTTTGCCTTATGCAATACCGCTGTAGTGATCGAAGGCAATCTCATTAATACCTTACAACACCCTTACAGCATCGGAATTCTAGTGGGCTTAATCGTGGGGAAACCGTTGGGGATTTTTGCCTTTAGTTGGCTCACCGTTCGTTTCAAACTCACGCAACTTCCCGAAGGATTTACTTGGCAGCGGCTCTTGGGACTCGGGATGCTAGGAGGCATCGGATTTACTATGTCCATCTTTATCACCCTATTGGCCTTTGACGATACGACCGTTATCAACAATAGCAAGTTTGTCATTGTAATTGCCTCGACTGTATCGGGACTTTTGGGCTACCTCTGGTTGCAGAAAACGCTTCCACCTAGCGCAGTTCCGCCCAATCAATCATAATTTTTTGTATTTTTCAGCGTTAAAATCAAAAACCGCGTATGGATTTCCAAGAACATTCCTCGCAAGACGTCTCTTTTGACCGCTCACAAGACCGTCTTAAACCGCTCGGAGAAACGACCACTCAAGACAAGCGACTCTCGTTACTTTTGGCCACAGCGCTCTATGCCGTGCTGATTTTGGTTTTGTTTTTCATTCGCTTTTGGCCTCCTTCCGATAAAGAAATGGCGGCTTTGATCGCTGGCGGTGGTGGCGGTGGCGGGGTCACTGTGAACTTTGGCGATAGTGATTTTGGTTCGGGTGCAGATTACCGCAACGACGACCTTAATGTTACTAACCAAAAAGCAACGGCAACACCCACGCCCGACGAAAGTATACTCACCGATGATAGGGATGCGGCTCCCGACGAGGTAGTGGTTCCCAAAAATGAACCCACCAAAAAACCGGTGACGCCCACCAACCTTCCCGTAAAAACAACCCAACCCAAGGAGGTAAAACAACCCGTTCGTAAAGTTGATGATGCTTTAGCTAATATCCTTAAGGGAGGGAATCGCGGCGGCGATGGCGACGATGCCTCCGGGGGCAATAAAGGAAAAACCAACGGCAGTCTCGGTTCCAACGGCTACTACGGTAGTGGCGGAAGCGGCGGCGGTACAGGAGGCGGAAATGGTTCTGGCAATGGCACCGGAACGGGTCCCGGCTCAGGAAGTGGCAGTGGCGGCGGTAATGGAAGTGGCAACGGACGCGGTAACGGTCCTGGTTATGAACTGGCAGGCCGCAAAGCGCTCAACAAACCCCAACCGGCCTATACCTGTAATGAAGAAGGAACCGTGGTAGTACAAATCACCGTGGATAAAAACGGAAACGTCATCGATGCCAAACCGGGCGCGCGTGGCACCACCAACTCCGCTTCATGCCTGGCTAGTCAAGCCAAGATTGCAGCCTTGCAAACCAAATGGACGGCCAGTCCCGATGGCGCCGAACGGCAAGTGGGGAAAATCACTTACAACTTCAAGTTAACAGAATAAACAAAAGCGCTCTCGGGCGCTTTTTTTAGGTCTTATTCTTTTCACTAATCCATTTCGAGAGGTAACGGGTGCTTTGCAACGTATGGTGGTTGAGCAATTGCCCTACCACATTGGCCTCGCGGTGGACGTCCAACTGGGCCTTTACCGATTCCCAACGCGACCAAAAAGTAGCGGTATGGGGTGCCGCCGAAAACTGCTGTTGCAATAACGCATATCCATTTTGTTGTGCCGTAGCCCAAGTCGTGGGTTGGGTGTATAGGGTCACTGCGGCTTCAGCAAAAACATCCCAATCCTCGGTGATAACCCCATTCCATAAGCCGTTATCGTGCATTCCTTCGGCGCCAATGGGCGTGGTAACGGAGGGCGTACCCATTTGCATCGCCTCGAGCAATTTGCCCTTGATGCCCGCACCAAACCGCAAGGGGGCCAACATGACCTTGGCGTTTGCAATGACCGCTAAAGCTTCGGGAGCACGCCCTAGGCAATGAAATCCCTGCTTGGGCTGGTGCATTTGTTGGATGCGTTCGGGAGGATAAGCACCGTAAATATGGAGTTGTGCCTGGGGCAGTTGACGTCTAATTTTTGGCCAAATCACGTCTTTTAACTGCTGTACCGCATCGGTATTGGGGTCGTGCATAAAATTGCCGATAAACACAAAATCGGTACGTGAGGCAAAATCGGGCACCGAAGTTCTTTTTTCCCCAAACAAGGGCAAATACACCAATTGGGCCGCTGGGAATTGCCATTCGTTTTGCAACCATTCGTATTCAAAAGCCGAAATGACCAGCACCCAATCACAGCGGTAAAAGGCAGCGAGTTCGCGTTTGGCCGTATCAGAAAGCAACAAACTACGAGAAAGCGGCACCTGCTTTTTGACAGCCTGTTGTCGTGCGGCACGTAAAAAATGAAGGTCTTGACTGTCGAGTAGTGTAAAGGCTTGGGGACACTGTTCGCGCACGCGCCAGCCGAACTGTTCTTCGGTCACAAAACGGTCAAATAGCACCACATCGGGTTGCAAGGCTTGTACCCAATCGTCGAAGGCCGTATCGTTGACGGCTATGGGATGAAAGGTGTAGGGATAAGCCGCCCAATCGATGGAGAAATCGCGGTTGTGCGCGGCTGAAGCCACGGTGATGGCGTACCCTTTGGCTGCAAAAAGAGCAAGGAGTTGCAACGAACGGGTGCCGGCTGCCGACGAATGCGGTTCAGGCCACACGAGACCGATAAAAAGTAACCGTGGAGTTTCCATTCCTACAAAGAAAACATTTAATTTTGTGGCATCAAAACGCAATCGTTATGTTGGGATTACAATTGGCCACCGACCCACGCTGGGTGAATATTGTGGAAGCAAACATCGAGGAAATTTTAACCGACCACGCCTGGTGCGAGCAAAAAGCCGCTTCCAATGCGATTTATATCATCGTTAACAACTCCGACAAAGTGGAACTGGTGACTGAAATGTTGCGCATTGCCCGCGAGGAATTGGAGCATTTTGAACAGGTCCATGAAGTGATTAAAAAACGGGGATTGGTGTTGGGCCGCGAGCGCAAAGACGACTATGTGGGTGAATTAGTCAAATTTATGAAAAAAGACGGCAGCCGCAACGACGCTCTGATTGAGCGTTTGCTTTTTGCCGCCATGATTGAAGCACGAAGTTGTGAGCGTTTTAAAGTGTTATCGACCAACATAAGCGACCCTGAATTGGCGCAATTTTACCGCGAACTGATGATTAGCGAAGCGGGGCATTATACGACCTTCTTGAAATTTGCCCGTCAATACAGCGAATCCATCGATGTAGACAAACGCTGGAAAGAATGGATAGCCTTTGAAGCCTCGATTATCACCAAATACGGCAATAAAGAAACGGTACACGGGTAAAGAATAGTGGAGTAGGGCGCTGCGTTAGAAGCTTCGTAAAGCAAAGCCTTCGCTACAGAGAGGCACGTATCACTCCTAAGGCTTTAGCCAAACAAAGTACAAAGGCGGGAGTGGTACAACAATCTAAATAAGATGAATTATTTTATAGACTCCTCTATTAATTGAATCTTTTGCTGAATGAATGCTACGACCTTTATTGGATTCATTTCAGCAAGTTTAAATCCAAAAATGTCATTCTCACAACTACCGCAATATCCACCGATTTCATTCCCATTATTCCCACATTCACAATTCCAAACTTCTTTTTCTTTAGAAGATAGGAGCTGTTTTTTGGAAGTTATTGTACCTCTTTCTTTAAAATCTGCAATTACTGTCTTGATCTTTTCTAAGCTAACTATATCTTTTTTATCATAGAATGACTTATCATAGGTAGAAATTCTTACCCCAATCTTTTGCTTTTTGAAATCAGAATTTTGCAATAATTTCATCGTTCTTTCAGTATCAAAAAGATTTAACTCTTTAACGATTTTTGATAGGTAAATTCCAATATAAATATTCGTTTCAGTTGCTATTCTATCGTATAAAATATCAATTTTTTGATTTTCATCAAATGAGTCTACATAGATGATAAAGTTTTTGTTGAATTTTTCAAAAGTTTCCTCATACGATTGCCAATTGACTATAATATCGTTATATTTTAATAAAATATCTGGAAAAACTTCATGAACTTGATTGGCAGTGATAAAGTTCCATGCCTCATCGTCAAATGCTAACTTCCCATTCTTTGCTTTATCAATAATTTCTTTTCGCTTTCTCAAGTTATTTAACCTTTCAAAACTAACATTTTCAAATTTCTCACTTGAATTAACATTTAAATATGTCTTTTCATCCTTTTCAATTACAACGGCGGTCCCAATGGCGGTTAACATAAACATGGACTTCCCTTTTCCTGAAATTTCATCCATGTCTACACTCAAACCAATGATACAATTCCCACCGATTTCATGTGCATTATGTTTGATTCTATCAATAACTTCATTATACAATGACGATAATTGCCGTTGATACGTACTCGAACGACCACCAAATACATCTGTCAACCCACCAAGAAAATCACTGAAAAAATTTGTTCCCGCCACTATATGAGCGGAAACCGGCTTCAAATACTTCTTTATTTGCATACCTTCTATGGAAGAGGTAGTAACTACTAAAATGTCTTTGGGATTGGTCATGGCTTTTCAATTATTAAAAAGAGTATAATTTTACTAGCTTGTTTACAGCTTATTTAATGTAGGTTGGAAATGTGATATAATATTGTTATAGAAGATGTAGATTGTAAATTGGCTAGATGGGAATGCAAATCTGTCATCGGAGTTTTTATCTAATTAGTATTTCTGTTATTCTTTTCCACTCCATACCACTTAATGATGAATTGGAAGGCTTCAATCCATCCCAATCAGAATTTGTCAAACTATTTACCCTATTTCTCAAACTCTTATATGAATACTCATTTAAATTTTTATCCAAAATATTTTGGAGAGAAAACGATAATACTCTTGGAGCACCAATCATTCTAAAAGCTAACGCTTCTTCATTGTCAACTCCAAAATATACCAATGAAGGTATATGTGAATCCTTAATATCTTCATTCCCTCTTACAATACCTTCTAATGCACTTAAACCCCAAGAAGCTTTAAAACGAATGTCATTCATTTTTTTTACAAATTCCGTCATTCTTCTTTCAGTCTCGTTTTCATCCTTGCCTTGAGAATTATAAGCTGGATGCAAATCGGATATATTTCCAAGTTTTTGACCTTTTACCCAATCAATAATGATTTTTGCATAAAGTTCTGCGTTAAATGGATTATTACTAGATTCTATCCCCAATTTTGTTTCTCGTAATGCTGCTATTACTCTTATTTTTTCAGCAAGATTATCGGGTTTCTGGTTATTGAATAATTGTTCTTTAGACCAAGAACTTAAATCATTAATATGAGGATTTTGAGACGCTGCCGTCATTACTCTTAAAACCGAAGGAACGGAGAATCCTGTCTTGTCTGCAAAAGTTAATGCACCTCCTTGACTTTGATATTTTGATTGAATGTGTAAATATATCGACTTACATATTGAGATGAATTTCTCCTTTTTCTCTGGCGTATCTAATAAATAATATTCTAACGAGTCTTTGAACAAATCCTCTATTTCTGAAACAAAGTATTCATTTTCACCAACAGTGAGTAAATGCACAAAATATTGAATTAATGGAGAAAGGGAGTCTGAATAATCCCTGAATAAATCTTTTAAACCATCAACTTCTTTCAACTTCTGTTCAATTTTATCAGCATTTTCAAAAAGTTCAGCCAAAACACTTGTTAGCTCATTGGCACTTTTGTTTATTAAACTTTTTGCACTATTTATGTTTACAACACTATTAAAAGGAAGAATAATTTTCCCATAATTATCAACTAAAGTCCTTCCTGCCCTACCTGCAATATTCCAAAAATCATTTGAATCAAGCTTTCTGTCTCTTCCTTTTCTATAATCATCGAAAAATACAGTGGAAACAGGAAAGTTTACTCCTTCTGCTATTGTAGTAGTTGCACAAACAAATTTTATTTGCTTTTCTCTAATTAAATGCTCAACTAATAATTTTGTTTCGTCTGACATTCCTGAATGATGTGTAACAATACCCTTTTCAATGACCCTTGATAAGGTCGTTTGTCTTCCTACTTCATCTTCAATAAACTTTTTGACAAGTTTGACATCATCATTTGCGTTATATTGATTTACTTTATCATAAATAAATTTAGCTCTGGTATTAGCAGTTCCTTTTCCGTAGCACAGAACCAAAAGTGTTTTCTCTTTTTCTGAAAAATGCTTAATCGAAAACTCAAGTATTTTGTCTTTTGTACCTGTACTTTCTAGGATATAAGGATTTTCAATAATTGTTTTTCCTATTGGCTTTAAAGATTCATAAGGAGAATGAAGTACTTCTAAATGAATTTCATTTTTTGTTAGTGTGGGAGTTATTTTGGTGTCTATTCCCAATAGTAGTTTTTCGGAGGGCTTCCAATCTATAGCAATGGAATTACCACCCCCGAGCCATTCTGTAATTACCGTATCAGCATTTTTTATAAATGGTGATAGCAACATATATTTGGCGTTTGGTCTTTCTCTCCTCAATATGGCTAATAATAATTCCAATTTAGCACCACGTTCTCCATTCTGTATAGTGTGTGCTTCGTCAAGAATAAACATAGAAACATCATCTACCGAAGGATGCTTTCTTCTAATTAATAAATCAAGCTTTTCAGGTGTAGAAACAAGAACATCTATTCTTTCATCTCCATTTAAAAATGAATCTTCCGTTGGGTCTATTTCTATTGCTGAAGAAGTTTTCTCAATTACAAAATCAATTGGCTCCAAATCTGACTTTAATTCAAAGTAAACTTGGTTTACCAATGCCCTTGAAGGTACTATATAGACAATTTTTGCATCTGCTCTTAATGCTTTGGTTACAATTATATTAAATTCAGCTAAAAGAGTTTTTCCAGCACTTGTAGGCATCTGTAAAACAGTAACATTAGCAGCAACATCAAGCAGATTTCTTTCAGTCAAAGCTTCTCTCTGAGAAGGTAACAGCTCTAATACTCCTAATTTCGCTTTTTGTTCACACAGTTTTCTTACTTTGTCACCTAATTTTGTGTTAGTCCAAATGGCGTTTTTATACAATGTGTTCAAACCAAATTCGAAAAGCTGAAATATACTTTTTAACCTTGGTTCACTATTGACTAATTTCTTTGCTATATCCAAATGTTGTCTGATAACCGCATCTAATCGCTCTTTATAATCATATCCTTTCTTCAGATAGGAAGCGGTTTCAACAACTGCTTTCGATATATGATATAAGGATAGTAATATATATGCTTCTTTGACTTCATTTGCTGTAGAAAACTGTTTTAAGTAAGTTTCTTCATAAAGTTGTTGTTCTTTCTTTAAGGTCTCGATTACAGCTAAAGCTCTTTCAATATCTGAGAAACCATTTTGTTTACGCACTAACAAAATATAGGCTTCAAATGTCTTATTGAGTAGTTTATATTTCCAATTTGAATTTTCCTCTGTAACTGGATTGTACTCTTTCAAATCTACCCTGATACTTATTTGTTTATCCGCTTTTAATGCAACATTTGCCAAATAGAAGTAATAGAGTGTTTTAGAATCAACACCCTCTATTCCAAATACTTCTTCGAATAAAGACGTGCCTTCATCAGAATTTATGTTGATAGATTTTAAAAGTTTGTAAGCAATGGCTTTTTCAAATCCGTTTTCAGTTTCAGAAAAAATGGTGTTAATTAAAAAGAAAGAGAGCCGTAAAACTTCCCCATCATTTAATTCAGATGTATGTGGGAGTTTGAGTTGACCCAATATGTATCTCTTTTCACTTTCACTGAGAAGTGAAATGATAGATTCTCTTTGCAATATGGTATTGATAATATTGCTCATATTAATTGGCTATCAACTCTTGTACCTTTGAGTAAAATAAATTAACGGTATCTTTTATTGTTTTGTCACTGAAAGAAAGAATTGAGAAATGAACCTTCCCTGGCTCAAAGTCACTCTGATTCGTTTTCATTTTTCCAAAATCAGAACTTTCATTAACGCAAGTGTGGTCTCTGACTAATGTACAACCATAAGTTATACTGAAATTATCAGTCAATTGATGTTCAATGCTGATTATTGCAAAGCCTAGGATTTCAGCATCTTTACCACCCAACCTACGCCAATAGTCTGATAATCTTTGAATAACTATAGGAGTTTTATTTTTGTGGTTAAGCTGGGTATTATATATTGAGTCTTTTGTTGTATCTACAACAGGAGGAGGAGACTTTTTATCAGAAGATACTTTTGCTTCGCCTAATAAAATTTCAACTTGTGAATCTCCAATTTTTCTATAACCTATTGCATCAAGGCCCCTGCCTGGTAATTCTGCCCGCTCTCTGAATGTGATGTTTTTAAGCGGAATAACAAACCGCTCACCGTCAGGAAGTTTTTCCTCGAAATAATAAGTCATTAACAACTCTCCCAAATCACTTCGATAAATATCATTTAGCACTTTTGGCTCTAACCCTTGTTCTCTTTTTTTATCTATAGGAATCGTGTTTTTTGTAATTATTTGTTTCAATGCATCAGTACCAAATCCAAGATTTTTAAATAACACCTGCTCTTCGATGCTGCTGATATTAAATTGCGTTTGAGAACGTTGTTTCAAATACATTTCAGCAAACTTTTTGATAAAAGAATCAATGACTGGTATATCTATTTTTTCGTGTTTGTGCATAAATTTATATCCGTTACAAAACTACATTTATTTTCCAACATGTTAGTTCGACATATAAAGTACATTTGATATTATTCTCTAAAAATTTAATTGGTCAAATGACTATTTTATATCTTTCTCTTTGGTCATTTTTTGTTGGAATTGTCGTCTTTAGTGTGAAGAACAACATTTATTTAATCCTAATCTCCCCCGCAAATTAAAAAATATTCCTCCATCTTCCTCAGGGTTTTTCCTTGTTTTTTGAAGTATTTTTCCCTTTGAGTTGCGGTATTTTTCCGAGAAGGGTTAGGGGGTTTTTCCCAAAGGTAATGCGGCAAACGGCATAGGCTATGAGACTAAACAGGAGCAGGGTGGTAAAAAAGAGGAGCACTGCCCCTACCAATTCAAGTTCCGGGCTGTGGGCCATGAGGGTGGTGATCCCCAAGGCATTTGCTAGTGGTGTCGTTCCCCACAAGGCCACTATAACGGCGAGCGACCAATGTACCGCCGTAAGGCCATACATCATGAAGGGAGTACTTAAGTAACGATGGTAGGCATACAATACATGTTGGGTCATCACCCGCGCCAACACCGCGAGCAACAACAACACCCCCAGACCTAGGCTAAGGAGGAATCGTATATCAAACTGTGTGGTCGTGTGCATAACGTAAAGAATAGTGGAATAATTAGACTAAAATTCTACCAACTCTGACGGCGGCCTTGCTTTTTTTCCTTGCCCAATTGGTCCAACTTGTAGGTGAGCGAAAACATCACGTAACGGCGCAATACCACATTTTCTTCATCGCGAATCGCTGTGGCTGTAATGGTGCGGGTAGCGTTTTGGTTTTGGTTCAAGAGGTCATATACCTTCACTTTGGCGGTAAAACGCTTTTGGTAAAAACTGTAGGCCAAACTCGTATTCCACAAATAAAAATCCTTGCGAAAACCGTCGGCGATATTGGAGTTGTACGTATACCCAAAATCGTTGCCAAAGACCCAGTTGGTGGGCCAAAACCAAGTCGTTTGTAAGTTCACGCGGTGCAAATAATTGGTGGCCGCATTGACCACATAATTGGTGTACTCCGTAATGTTTCGGGTAAATTGATACGAAGGATTGAGGATTAGTTTTTCGCCGTATTCATACGTAAAATTCACCCGTGGGTTTAAGGTCACCGTACGGGCTTCAAAAGCGTTGCCGTCGGTAATCCCTTTGCTGAGTCCGAAATTCATCGCCCAACGCAATTCGTAGCGAAATTTGTGAGCCTCTTTTTTATAGGTTTTGTTCCAATACACTCCCGTCCAACTGTTGTATGTCCCCGAGACATTGGTGTAGGTCGTGGTTCGCTTTCGGTTTGCATCAAATGTAGTCGCCGAAACAATCTGGGTGTCGTAAACATTACCGCCTGCATAAAATCCGTAGCCCGAACGCGAGGCATAATCAAAATCCCGAAACGATACGTAGATGTAATGGCGTCGGGAAGCGTCCAAATTCGGATTCCCAATCGTGGTATTCAACGGGTTGGCCAAATCCTCAACGGGCAACACCTGACTCCCCCGCGGAAGTTCGTTGTCATACGAATACGTTCCCCAAATATTTCGCGATTTGGACAGGCGCAAATTCAAGGTCGCTTCTACAAAGGGTACAAAAAATTGACGGCGGGTGGGAGTCGTCACGCCCAAATAATCCATAGCCGCATGCAGGGAACTCCACTGCGGGCCAAGATTGAAAGACGCGTTCCATACCGATTTTTCTAAAACCAAACCTGTCGTAGGACGAATGACTTGTTGCTTGGAGCGCATGGCGTTGGAGAGCAACGGATTGGCTTGCGTAAAATCATTGGTTATTGGATCAAACTCTTGGGAGTCGCGGCCGTTTTTTTCATTGGTAAACTCATGATAGACATTGTTCACCCACCGCAGGGAATCTTTTACGGGCTCGTAAAACTTCAAGTCGTACGAAAACTGATTCACCCGATTGTAACTTGAATTGCGCTGGTTTCGCAAATCGTCGGGTTGGCTATTTTGGTAAAAAAGGGTTTGCGAGTCCACCAGGTTTAAGCCCTCCTCTTGTTGGTGTTCTTGGTAAAATACGAGGGCTACATTGCGGCCTTTTCGACGAAATGATTTGGTGAAAGTAGTGGTATTTTCAAATGAAGTTGCGTTATTTTCAGTGATAGAGGTCGAATTACTTTCGTTGAGCAATTGCGCCAAAGCATCCCGTGATTCTTGCCGAGACACGTTGGTACTTTGCCCCAAGGAACGGCTCCATTTGGGTTCCATAACCACTGTAAAAGTCGAATCGATGGCCCATTCGATATCACCTGAGACGTTGTGCGCGGTGGCTCCATTTTTATAAGACGCTTCCGAGGCGGTTTCGTAATTGCCCGAAGGTAAAAAATTGATTTGTCGCGTACGGTTGTTGTTTCGGGTATTGGCCTCACTAAAAAAGTAACTTAGCGCAAGGGGACTGTCTTTGCGCCATTCGTCGGCATAGTTGACGCCCGCCAAATGGGATTGCGTGATGCCCGTATTGCCTCCAAAACGACGGCGGTTGACAAAAAACGAACCGTTGTCACCGACCCAAATATTGGAATTGCGGCCGCCGCCCATATTATCAAAAATCTCGTCCATAGAAAAACCGGTCGCATTGATGTTGTTGGACGAAGCCAAAACGCTTACTTTACGGTTGTTGTTGAAATAATTGATAAGTCCACTGCTTTCATAGCGGTTACTCGAACCCGCTCCGGCCATGACTTTTCCGAACCAGCCTTTGTTTTTCTTTTCGTCGATAGTGAGATTTATACTGGCGTTGTTGGAGGCGGCAATGGCCCCTGTTTTTTCCTCTTGTTTGGTTTTGGTGTCGGTGACTTGTACTTTGTTAATCATCGAGGAAGGCAGGTTTTGCAGGGCAATCTTCCCATCGCGGTCAAAAAAGGGTTTCCCATTGACAAGGATTTGATTGACCTCTTTCCCGTTGACGGTAATTTTTCCTTCGGCATCGATTTCTACACCCGGCAGTTGCTTAAGTAAAGCTTCCACATTGGCATCGGGTCGGACTTTGAAGGAGGCGGCATTAAATTCGAGCGTATCTTTTTTTATCCGAATGGGCGGTGTTTCATTTTTAATCACCACTTCGTCGAGGGTTTGCGCCGCGGGTTGGAGTCCGATAATCCCCAAATCTTGTGTGGTGGTCAAATTTTTTAAGGTCACTTTATGGTCTTGATAGGCTACAAAGGAAATTTTCAAAATAACGGGAGTATTGCTTTTTTTCAGGGCAAAATCAAAGGATCCATTTTTTTGACTGATGGTGTATTCGATTACGGTAGAATCTTTGGGGTTGGTCAAATAAACGGTCGCCGATTCGATGGGAACACGTGAGTCTTGGTCGACAATAGTTCCTTTGAGGTGAATGGTTTTTTGGGCTGTTGCGGTAACAAAACAAAAAATAAAGAGCGGGATAAACCAAATTTTAGGCATAGAGCGGGTATAAAATACTAAAACGCGAATATCCTATTTTATTGTGAATACGGCACTGTAAATACCCATTTTAACACCATAAAAAAACCCGGAGCGGATCCGGGTTTTCTATCGTTTAGAAAAATTATTTCAATACTTTAAGCGATTCCGTGGCATAGGCATTGGTAGGATCCAAGGCTAAGGTTTTATTTAACAACTCTTTGGCTTTGGCTTTGTCGCTGTTGGCGAAGTAAGAAGCCATATTGTTGTAGGCTTCGGTCACTTTGGCTTTATTTTTAGTGATTTCCTCGGGCCCTTTTGCTGTTAAAGCATCCACGTATTTTTGGTACGACTCTGTCATAACATCGTCTTTGGTCATCACACTATTGATGCGCGCTTTATACAAATAGGCTTCGGGATATTCGGGTTTGGCGGCAATCACATTGTCCATTGCTTTATCGGCATTGGTCAAGGCGGGCAGATCAATCGATTTGACATCTTTTCCGCGGTTTACCGTGTGGACGCACAATCCATAATAGATGTTGTCTTCAAAGATATTTTTGGAAGTGGTGTTCAAAATAGCCGCTTCAAAAACACCGGCGGCTACACCGTACAACTTTTGTCCAAAGTAGGCTTTCCCAATTTCATTCAAGCCATTGGCCAAATTCATATCCATTTCTACTGCCTTTTTCAAATTTGTAACCCCTTGTGCTAATAAAGCAGCGTCTACCGTTTTTCCATCGGCTGCAATAGACTTTTTCACTTGCGCTAAGCCCAAGAAATAGTAATCGCCACCGATAATTTTATTGGCTTTACCCAAGAATTCCGTCAAGGCATTAATGGCTTCATCGGTGTTGCCGTTTTCGTAGGCGGCATACCCAAGGTAACGAAGAATACGCGGATTTACTTTATCCATTTTTTTCATTTCCAAGGCTTCTTTTTCCAATTCTTTGTATTCTTTAGCCAAGATCAAAAAATCGGCATGACGCATACGAGAAGACAATGAATAATCGGTAAGACTCATGTATTTTTCGTAGTTGGACAATGCTTTCGCAATATTTTCTTTGTACGTAGCGGGTTTGTTGCTCGCCCATAAATAATAGGTTTCTGCCAACTCGCGGTATACGGGACCATAACTTGGATCCAAACTCACTACTTCATCGTAGGCTTTCACGGCTTCGACATAGGCTTTGGCACCTTTGAGAAGCACACCCAACTGCATTTTGGCACGGATTAAATTTTTGTCCGTATTGAAAGCATCACGATACGCTGAATAGGCATCGTTTTGATTTTTTAATCCATAATAGGCATCCCCCATCGCCAGTTTCACATAGGGATCATTGGGATTGGCCAATTTTGCTTTTTCCAATACGGCTAGAGCGGCTTGATAATCGGGTTTATCGGCATTCATATAGGCTTGCGCTACATAAATATATTCTTCGACTTCTTTTTTGCGCATGCCTTGGGTCGCCAAATCAAATTTGGCTTTGGCAGCTGCAGCATTTCCAGCTTCAAGATCCAACTGTCCTAAACCGATATTATTAAACTTCCCTCCCTCAGCGGCGGTTAATCCTTTGTCAAACGTAATTTTGGCCGAGTCTTCCACACTTTGCTTGAGGTAAACGTTCCCCAATAAAAAGGCAGCCTTACCGTCGGCAGGTTTGGTTTTTATGATGGACTTTAAAATCGATTTTGCCTTATCATATTGTTCAGCATCAATGGCTTTCTTGGCCTGATCTAAGTCCTGCGCTTGTGTGGCGGCAGTGGCAGCGAGAAAGGCTACGCTGAAAAATTTAATCGTGCTCATTGTTCTTTGTATTTAAATTTTTGTTTTTTCAATTTGTTTTCGGGTTACAATCTTACGACCGGGTTCCCGTATGGGGGCAATGCCTGATTTTAATACGATGCGTTGCCCTTTGTCGCCGGCAATGAAAGAGGCAAATCCGATACCGAGTCCTTCATACCCTTGACAGTTGATGATGTACAAAACACGTGCCAAAGGATAAGCGTTAGTCCCCAAGGCTTCTTGGGTGGGATACGCAATTTTCCCGTTAGCTTGTTGCACTCCTAGTATTTTTACTTTTTCAACCCAAGGTTTTAAGGTAGCATTGGGTTCAAAAAGCCAATTACTTCCCACCAATCCAATCATACCCTCATGTTCGGCTACGTATTGAATCACCGCTTGTGTATTTTTTTGCGAATATACGCCTTCCGAAGGCAATTGTGTAATTCCGGCTTTTTCCATCATATAGCGAACCGTTCCCGAATTGGGGTTGTCAAAAACGAGGCCTTTCAGCGCTTTGTTCTTGCCTTGTAAAAATCCAATAAGAGTCTCTAAATTCACTATCGTATCTTGCGTATTGGCGGCTCCAATTAAGGCGACACCATCGAGCGCAAACGGAGTGGTTCTCGGGACAATGCGTTGCGCTTTGAGAAATTGGGTTTCGTTGGTATTTAGTTTTCGGGAGAGAATGGCTATGCCTGATTTGGCTTCCGATAACTTCTTGATGACCGAAACTTCAGAAGATGGCTCAAGGGTTAGTGTCGCCTCATAAGTTGTTTGAAACACCAACTGTTGGTCTTCTACAATAGGCAACAACGATTCATCAACCCAAATTGTGGCTGTGCCGCAAAGGATAGAATCTTTTTGTTCTTCGGAGGTGTTGGGCTTACAAGAAATGAAAAACCCCAACGTTCCAAAAAACGCCAACATCAAATACGGTAGGATTGCGTAAATTCTTTTCATGACTCTTCCGTCGATTCGGACGAATTAAAAAAGCGCAGAAAACGAAAGAAGGCATATACGATGAGAAGCCCTCCAAACATCAAGCGGTAGTTGTCGTCCATGTTTAAGGGAATCTTTTTCCAAAAGATGATCATTAACCCTAATGTTAAATAAATCAAAAAAAACAAGATTCCCATAAATAGAAGAAATCGCTCTTTAAGCGATTTCTTCTTGTATTGCATTACCCATTTCGTAAGCATGCTTATTCTTCTGGGGTTTCGATTTTAATTGGAATTTGGTACGAACAACGAACGCGTTTTCCGTTTTGTTCCGCAGGAGTCCATTTTGGACTCTTACGCAACACACGCTCGGCTTCTTTTCCTGTTCCGTAACCGATATCGCGTAATACCTTGATGTCGGTAAGTGAACCGTCTTTCTCCACGACAAAAGAAACAAACACTTGTCCTTTTAAGCCGGGTTCATCGGGCGCTTGGTAATTGTTTTTGATGAAGTTGTAAAACTTCGCAATACCTCCTGGAAATTCAGGTTTTACTTCAATCCCTGCTGAGTTGTAGATGTTGTTGTCTTCTTCTACTACTTGTTGCTGCACAGGGCCAGTACCAGGATCTTCTAAAGTAGGAACTGCGTTTGGATCTCCTTCGATATTCTGTTTTCCAATATTCTTGTCTTTGATATCTTCAATTTTTACGATCTCCTCTACAATTTCCTCTGTAGGTGCAACCTCGGGCTTCACAAACTTCACCTGGTCTACTTTCGGTGGTGGCGGTGGTGGTGGTGGTAATTCTTCCTTTGGTTTTTCCTCTTTCGGGGGCAGTTTCGCCATGGTAATTTTAGTATCGATGGTTGCCGAATCGTCTTCAGTTACTGAACTAATAAATTCAGCAATTTTGGGCGTCGCTACCGCAATCGAAAAAATTACCGCTCCGATAATAAAGGCCTTTATGTTGGTATTCCCGTCTTTGACACGTAAATCGTAAGCACCATAACTCTTGTTACGTCCTTCGAAAACGATATCCAACCATTGTCTTTTTAATAAGTCAAGTTTCATACGTTATACTTTTGTACTACAAGAGTGGTTATTTTTTATTCAATTTATCGGCCAACGCTTTTTCTCCATCAGAAAAATCGTTTACAATTGCATAGGTAGGTACCGAGCAAATTGCCATTTCATCCAAGATATCAACCAAGTTGCGGTAGGTAGACTCTTTGGTTGGTTTAATAATCACAATCAACCCTTTGTCTTTGTTCCCTGTAACTTGTGGCACTGATTCCACACGTTTTAGGATTTCCTTACGGATACCTTCGCGTCCGTGTGTGGTTCGCGTTGGCTTACCTCCTGCTTCAGGCTTTTCTAGTAGCCCGTGAAACCATTCAATTTTGTTGTCATCGCCCAAAATGATGGTCATGGTACGACGTTGATCAACTTTAATCTTGGATTCTGGTTCATCAGTATCGTTCTTATCAGGCAATCCCAAATCCATCGCCTGTGGTTTTGACAAGGTGGTCGTCAACATAAAGAAGGTAATCAAAAGGAACGCCAAGTCCACCATAGCCGTTAAGTCTACTTTGGAGTTTTGTTTTTTACTGCGTACCTTACCGCTCCCTTTTTTGCCGCCACCGTCGTTGGTATTTAATTCAGCCATTTCTTATGTATTGGGATTAATAATTTTTACCACGGAGACCCGTAACCAGATTAAAACTGTTTACCGTTTGTTTCTGAAGCTCGTCCATCACTTGTTTAATGCGTGGATATTGCTCTTCTGCATCGCCTTTGATTGCAAAATTCAACTGCTCTTTTTGCACTTCGATGTTTGCTTGGCGTGACGTATAAATCCAGTCTCTCAACTGATTATTCTCATTGTTCTTGATCGTATCGTGTGGAATGCCGGGTTGTACCCCTTGCTTATTCCGATCTGATCCTTTCATAGCGATCAATTGTTTCAATCCTTCGATTGGAACGCCAAATTCATCAATCAAGCTGAATTCTTGAATTTCGTTCTCTGTGAATTGAATACCATATTTAGCGCCCATTAACTCGAGGGTTTTTTTGCGAACTTCTTTCCCTTTGATTCCGTAGAACACTTTGTCTTTTCCACCAATGGTAATGATGGCTAAGTTTTCTTCGGGTAACTTGGATTGTACCGTTGAATTGGGTGTTTCTACTTGAAGCGGTTCCGGGTTTTTAGCGGTAGCCGTAAGGATAAAGAATGTAAGCAAAAGGAACGCCACGTCACACATCGCCGTCATATCAATCGACGCTGCTTTTTTGGACATTTTTACTTTTGCCATAATATACTCTTTTACTTTATTATAGGTTACCCTAAATTATTTCAAGCTTCCTTTCATTTTACGGTACTGGTTTACAATAGCGGTACCCGCCTCATCGATAGAGTAGGTTAAGGTATCAATTTTTGATGTAAACAAGTTGTACGTTACAATAGAAAGTGCCGAAGTAGAAATCCCTGTTGCCGTATTGATCAATGCTTCAGAGATACCGTTTGCCAACATCGCTTGGTCAGGAGTACCTGCTGTTGCTAAAGCCGCGAACGCTTTGATCATCCCTGTTACTGTTCCCAAAAGACCGGCTAAGGTTCCTAACGATACTAACGTAGATAAGATGGTCATGTTTTTTTCCAACATTGGCATCTCCAAAGAGGTAGCTTCTTCAATTTCTTTGTGGATCATCTCAGCAGCTTCTTCGCTAGAGAATCCTTCTTTTTTCACGTCTTGGTACTTCACCAATGCCGCGCGAATGGCGTTAGCCACAGACCCTTGTTGTTTGTCACAAGCGGCGATAGCATCATCAATATTTCCTTGAGCAATGCTCGATTGAACTGTACGCAAATATGCGTCTAAGTTTCCTTTTCCAGCTGCTTTTGTGATCACGAAGTAACGCTCAAAAGAGAATACAATCACCATCAACAACAATCCCATCAATACGGGTACGATAGGCCCCCCTTTGTAAACCATTGCTAAGTAGTTTCCGGGTAGTGGATGCCCTTCATTGGTTCCCCCTTCGAAGTTAGATCCCGCACCCATGATGAACTGCCATACAATCCATCCGACGAAAATACATAATACAATTACAATTGCGGAGAAATAGTTACCTCCATTTGACCCTTTAGCGTTTTTTGCGTTTGCCATTTTTTTAAAAATTTTTAGTTTTTAATAATTTATAAGCTATTAGTTGTAAATAAACTTGAATTGGAGCAAATTTAATTTTTTACTTCAAAAAAAAAAACTTTTTTGGGCTTTTATAACATTCTACCAAATCGAGACAAAGAACCCTATAAACTTAAATAAATAGAGGATTTTGCTAAGGATTTGACAATAATTAGATTAAATTTATTATTCGTAACATTCGCTTAACATTGTAAAAACGATGAATTACTACCCTTTAGTATTTAAAAGAGGGAGAAAATGGAATAAAGGTTGGAAATAATGCGAAAAATTCATGGATTTGCTTCTTTTCATGCATAAAAAAAAGGGTAACTTCGCCTAATACTAAATTATTTGCACTATGCCTTCAAAATCAGCTTTTTTAGAATCGACCCAAAAGGGCTATACCTTTTCAGGGGCTCAATTAGTTCTTGGCGCCGCGCAATGGGAAGGAACCGTCTTCTCCGACGCTAAAGTGGGGCTGCCGTTAAAAACGATGAATCGTCACGGACTTATCGCCGGAGCTACGGGCACAGGAAAAACTAAAACGATTCAAGTTTTATCCGAGCAATTATCGGCCTTGGGAGTTCCCGTCGTGATGATGGATATTAAAGGAGATTTTTCGGGCATTGCGCAACCGGGTACCGAAGCACCCTTTATAGCAGAGCGGCATGCCAAAATTGGAATCCCTTACACTCCTAACGCCTTCCCTGTAGAATTGATGACCTTATCAGCACAGGATGGGGTGCGGTTGCGGGCCACGATTTCGGAGTTTGGCCCTGTGTTATTCTCGCGGATTCTGGAACTCAATGCTACGCAAGAAGGCGTAATGTCGGTACTCTTCAAATATTGTGACGATCGGCAACTGCCTCTTTTGGATTTAAAAGATTTGAAAAAGGTACTCCATTATATTACGGAAGAAGGCAAGGAAGAAATTGCAGCAGACTATGGAAAAATTGCCACCGCGACTACAGGTACGATTTTACGGAAAATAATTGCGCTAGAGCAACAAGGCGGCGATTTATTTTTTGGTGAATTATCGTTTGATATTGAGGACTTTTTACGGGTAGATGAACAAGGGCGCGGCTATGTCAACATTATTCGCTTGACTGATATTCAGGACAAACCCAAGTTGTTTTCGACCTTTATGCTGAGTCTTTTGGCTGAAATCTACCAAAAAATGCCCGAACGCGGCGATAGTGAACAACCGGAATTGGTCGTTTTTATCGATGAGGCCCATTTGATTTTTGACCAAGCGAGTCAGGCATTACTTGACCAGATAGAGACGATTATAAAACTGATTCGATCAAAAGGCATCGGTATTTATTTCATCACCCAAAATCCGATGGACATCCCCAAAGGAGTGTTGGCGCAGTTGGGATTAAAAATTCAACATGCCTTACGTGCTTTTACGGCCAACGACCGCAAGGCGATAAAAGAAACGGCGGCTAATTATCCTGAAAGTGAATTTTACGACACCACTACTTTACTGACCTCTTTAGGAATTGGGGAAGCTTTGGTGACCGCACTCAATGAAAAAGGAATTCCAACACCTCTGGCGGCCACTGTGCTTCGTGCGCCGGAGAGTCGCATGAATATTTTGGAGAATGCCGAAATTATTGCCTTAAATGCACAATCAAAATTGGTCAAGAAATACCAAGAAACCCTAGATCGGGAAAGCGCTTACGAAATCTTAAATCAAAAGATAACCGCTGCCGTAGAAGCGGCTCCTGCTCCTGAACCTGAAACTTCGTCAGGACCTACCTTGGGGGAAACCTTAGGAAAATCGGTTACTAAAGTGGTTACGAGTCCGAGTTTTATACGGGGCGTTTTTGGGGTATTAATGAAACTATTTAAATAAATGCGCGGCGGATTTACCCTTGTTTTATTGGTCTTGTCCAATGTATTTATGACCTTGGCTTGGTACGGGCATTTGAAGTTTAAAGAGCTGAAATGGTTTGAAAACGCCGGGATATTCAGTATCATCCTGCTCAGTTGGGGTTTGGCCTTTTTTGAATACTGCTTTCAAGTTCCCGCCAACAAACTAGGCTATGAAGGCAACGGCGGCCCATTTACATTACTCCAATTAAAAGTAATTCAAGAAGTGATTACCTTGGTCGTTTTTGTATTATTTTCGATGCTGTTTTTCAAAAATGAGCAGTTGCGCTGGAACCATTTTGTAGGCTTTACCTTTTTGATTTTGGCAGTGTATTTTATTTTTAAAAAGTAAGACGAGTGATGAAAAAAACCACGATCCATTTTTCAACCCTGACTTTCGTATTTCTGTTGTGGAGCTCATTACTCTCCTCACTTTGGGGGCAATCCCTTACGAAGCGTGTTTTATTCTTAGGAAATAGTTACACCAACACTAATAATTTACCGGGATTGATTGCAAGTGCGGCACAATCGACCAATGATGTTTTGATTTATGACAGTCATACGCCGGGCGGCTTTCGCTTGTCGGATCACGTGGTAAATGCTACTTCACTAGCAAAAATCGCGCAAGGTACTTGGGATTTTGTGGTGTTACAAGAACAGAGTCAGCTTCCCTCCTTTCCAATCAACCAAGTCAATGCCCTAGTGTTTCCGTATGCAGACGATTTAAACACCTTGATTACCACCCAAAATCCGTGTGCGGAAACCGTATTTTATATGACCTGGGGGCGACAAAACGGCGACAGTCAAAACTGTGCAGCCCACCCACCCGTGTGCACGTATACTGGCATGGACGACTTGTTGCGGGAGCGTTATATGACTATGGCAACAAATGAAGCGGCTATCGTATCGCCTGTGGGAGCGGTGTGGCGTTACCTTCGTACGAATCATCCCAACCTCAATTTGTATAGTGCTGATGGGAGTCATCCTTCCCTGTTGGGATCGTATGCAGCGGCCTGTACATTTTACACTACGCTTTTTCGAAAAGACCCCACGCTGATCGGTTTTGAATCGACCCTTTCGGCAGCCGATGCACAACTCATCAAACAGGTGGTAAAAACGGTTGTGTACAATCAGTTTGCCACTTGGTTTATTGGAACTTATGACCCCGTAGCTGCTTTTACCTTTACCAACCCAACGGGCACGAGTGTTCAATTTTTCAATCAATCAACGGGAGCAACGAGTTACCTCTGGGATTTTGGAGATGGCACGACAGCGACGTCAGCACAACCTTCGCACACCTATACCCAAAATGGAGTTTATACGGTCACGTTGACGGTAACGCATTGCGGCCTCACTTCCGTTATGCAACAAGTCATTAACACCTCGGTATTGCATGTTGCTTCCCCGAATCCCCCAAAAATAACACTCGTAGTGAGTCCGAATCCCGTCACTACCACCTTGTCCCTTCAAAGTAATGCATTAATTGAGCACGTAAAAGTGTATGACGCTTCGGGACGCTTGGTCCAACTATTGAGCGGGAACCTAACTGCTGTCGATTGTTCGTCTTGGGCACCGGGCATGTATTGGCTTTCGGTGGCCACTACGGAAGGAAATTATACCCAAAAAATCATCAAATTATGAAAAAATATCACATTCAAACGGCGCCTTTTGTGGTTCCCACGACCGATGGCAAGTTAATCGAGGAACATCATGGCCGCGTGGCGACGCAAAACGAAGCGATTTCGATTGCCCATATGATTGCGCCGCCGCATTGGAGTGAACCTTTTCAAACGCCTGAATTTGAGGAATACACTTATGTTATTTCAGGAAAAAAACAATTCATTATTGAAGGTGAAACGATTGTTTTAGAAGCAGGTCAATCCATCTGTATTGCCGAAAACACGCGGGTTCAATACTCCAATCCGTTTGAGGAACCCTGCGAATATATTTCGGTATGTCGTCCAGCTTTTGATTTTACGAAAGTGCATCGGGAAGAGTAACGGCGTGTGTTGCGCGAGGGGTGGCAACGGAAATCCTTGGCGGAGGCACGGAGCCAAGATTGCAGTGAACGACCCGACCCCGACAGGAATTTTGTTGAGAAAACAAAATGGGATTCGGGGACGCGCCCAAAAAATTATCCTTTTTGCAATAAGGAAATAATTTTGGCTTCCACTTCGGGGCTATTCCATTTTTGTGCGATGTTGGGGATTTGCATGATTTGCTCCATGATGGCATTTTGGTAATCGCCTATGGCAAGGGCTTCGGCATAAGGCTGCAAGCTAAAAGTGACCCGACTGTACAGCGGCATCCATTTATCGGGATGTTTGTCAGCGAACCATTTTTCGATTTTTTTCTGTAATAAAAACTGAGCATCTGCGGTTTTGGCACTCATTTCCTCAAAGTTTCTTCGAGAGAGTTCGGCGATCGCATCGGCATTGGGTTTTCGGGATTTTTCGTAGGCTCTAAAAATCGCATTCCAATCGTCACCGTACTGCTCGATCATTTGGTTGAGCAGCGTAATATCTTCGAAACCGGCGTTCATCCCGTGACCGTAAAAGGGGACAATGGCGTGGGCTGAGTCGCCAATCAACGCTACTTTATCTTCAAAAGTCCACGGATAACACTTCATAATAGCCAAGTAACTCGTAGGGTTTTTAAAGAAATCGCTTACTAAATCAGGGATTACGGCAGCCGTATCGGGAAAATATTCGGCAAAGAAATTCACCAGCGTCGTTTCGTCTTTTAGCTGTTCGAAGGAGTTTTCGCCCTCAAATGGCATAAAGAGTGTACAAGTGAAACTGCCATCGAGGTTGGCTAACGCCATGAGCATGAAATGACCGCGGGGCCAGATATGTAAGGAATTTTTGTCAATTTTGTGTGTCCCGTCGGGATTGGCGGGAATATGGAGTTCTTTGTAACCGATTTTCATGAACTCTTGGGAGTAATCAAACATACTTTGGCGTTGCATGCGGTGGCGAATACGCGAAAAAGCACCATCGGCACCGAAAACTTTATCGTATTTTAAATCGGTCCAAGCGCCTTTTTCGGTGGGTCCCATGTGCAAGGTTGCTTCGGCTAGGGTCACATCCCAAATACGGTGTTCGAAAAAGAATTCAACGCCTGCTTCTTCGGCCAAATCGATCATTTTTCGGTTGAGCACGCCACGGGATAAAGAGAAAATGGCCTCCCCTTCTTTGCCGTAATATTGGTAGTTTAACTGTCCGTCTTTCAGGTGAATCGCACGCTTGTCTACGGGAATCCCAATACTGCGAATGGCATCGTCCAAACCAATATCTGCCAACGTCTTCCAACCGCGATCGGACATCACTAGGTTGATGGAGCGTCCTGAGAATTCAACCGTACGAATGTCGGCACTACGGTCGAAAACGTGTACAGTATGGCCTTGCTTTTTGAGATAAATCGCTAGGAGTGTCCCGACTAAACCGGAGCCCACCACGGCAATTCGTTGTGGCGTTTGCATGGTATTGGTAAAAATATTAGACAAAAATACTTAATAATATCCGAACGTTACCGTAACAGAAGCGCAAAAATAAAGCAAAACTTAAAATTTGTTTAAACTTTTTAATATTTCGTTAAACAAATTTATCTTTGACAAAAAAAGTAATGAAAGTCTTTACCCCTTCGGACCTTGCCGCCTTATCCAAAGTAGAACGTTTGAACCTTGTCAACAGTTGCACTGGCTATAAATCGGCCAACTTGATTGGTACCCTTTCGCCGGAGGGGCATGAGAATGTAGCGGTTTTTTCGAGCATTACGCATTTGGGAAGTGACCCGGCAATGTTGGGATTTATCGTACGACCTACCTCAGTACCGCGTCATACCTATCAAAATATCAAAGCCACCGGACTGTTTACAGTAAATCATATTACGCTGGCACAAATGGAAGCCGCCCATCAAACCTCGGCTGCTTACGACTATGGGATTTCGGAGTTTGAGATGACGGGATTGACGCCGACGTACCGCGAGGGTATTGCGGTGCCTTTTGTTTCGGGATCGCCTGTACAATTGCTTTGTCGCTATTTGAATGAATACCCGATCCATGAAAACAACACGATCCATGTCATTGCGGCTATTGAAGCTATCTATGTTGAAGATGCTTTAGTCACGCCCGACGGTTGGTTGCAATTGGACCGTGGGGATGTGGTAGCGATCAACGGGTTGGATGGCTATGCACGTCCCAGCCTACAAGACCGGTTTGCTTACGCCCGACCGAAAACGCCCTTAAAATCGCTTCGTCCTCATGCCTCATAAAAAACCCTTTTTACCCCAAAAAATATGTGTGGTTTGCGGACTCCCCTTTTCCTGGCGCAAAAAATGGGAAAAGAATTGGGAGTCCGTTAAATTTTGCAGTGACCGTTGCCGAAAAAATAAAAACACCTTATGAAACATCTCGTTTGGTTTCGCAATGACCTTCGCACCGAAGATCAATATGCGTTGTGGAAAGCCACACAACACGCCGAAAAAGTGATTGGCGTATATTGTTTAGACCCGCGCCATTTTGCGCTAACATCCTATGGATTTCCCAAAACGGGTGCGTATCGCGCTCAATTTTTATGGGACAGTCTTCGCGAATTAAAACGCAATTTGGACGCCTTGAACATTCCGCTTTGGGTATTTTATGGCGAACCCGAGACGGTGATTCCTGAGTTGGCGAAAACCCACGGTATTACTACCCTTTTCACGACTTATGAATGGACCTCGGAGGAACGAAAAGTCAGCGAGGCGCTTAAAGTTCATATGCCCGGGATTGTATTCCACGAACTCCAAGATGGTTTTTTGTTTCATCCCGAAGACATTCCGTATACCTCGGCAAAAGAAGTTCCCGAAATCTTCACCGAGTTTCGTAAGAAATGTGAAAAGCTTTCAAAAATACGTCCGTTGGTCGAACCCAAAACGATGCCAAAGTCGAATTATGAATCAACGCCGGAACTGCCCACTTTGGCTTCCTGTGGAATAACAACACAAAGGCCTGACAAGCGTACGGCATTCCCGTTTCAAGGAGGTGAAAACAACGCTTTGTTGCGTTTGGAGGATTACTTTTACACGACTGAGAATTTATCGCAATACAAACAAACCCGCAACGGATTAATAGGCCCCGATTACAGTTCGAAGTTTTCGCCTTGGCTCGCAAACGGTTGTATTTCGCCCCGAAAAATCTATTGGGAGGTGCAACAGTACGAAGCGGAAGTATGCAAAAATGAAGATACCTATTGGTTGATTTTTGAATTGATTTGGCGTGATTATTTTCGATACATTTCCCAAAAACATGGCAACAAAATCTTTCAATTGAACGGAATCGTCAAACAAAAATACGAGTGGGAACTTAATGCCCGAAAATTTGAAAAGTGGACGCAAGGCAAAACCCCCGAACCTTTTGTGAATGCCAACATGAAAGAATTGGCGGCCACCGGATTCATGAGCAATCGCGGGCGACAAAATGTGGCGAGTTTTTGGGCCAAAGAATGGGAACAAGATTGGCGTGCGGGTGCGGCTTGGTTTGAATCCCTTTTGATTGATTATGACGTGCATTCCAATTATGGTAACTGGTTGTATAATTCGGGCGTAGGCAATGACCCGCGTGACCGGAAGTTTAATATTCGCCGACAAGCGGAAATGTATGACCCGAAAAACGAATACCAAGATTTATGGAATACGTAACCTTACGCTTGATTTTGGGAGACCAATTGAATTTACAGCATTCGTGGTTCACTCAAAAAGACCCCTCCGCAGTGTACTTGATGGCCGAAATGCGTCAAGAAACCGACTATGTAAACCACCATATTCAAAAGGTTACAGGATTCTTTTTGGCGATGCGTGATTTTGCGCAAGAACTCCAAAACCAAGGACATCAGGTGCATTACATACGCATTACGGATGGAATGGCTACCAAAAGTTTGCCTGAGATTCTCCAGCATTGTATAGACACTTACGCCATCCAAAATTTTGAATACCAACTCCCCGATGAATACCGCTTGGACGTACAATTGAAAACGTTTTGCGCCCAATTATCCATTTCGCATCAAGCAGTTGATACCGAGCATTTTTACACGACTCGTGAGGAGCTGGGACAGTTTTTTGCTGGTAAAAAACAATTCTTGATGGAGACTTTTTACCGCATGATGCGGAAGAAACATCAGGTTTTGATGGTAGGGAACGACCCCTTGGGCAACCAATGGAACTTTGATCACGACAACCGTTTGAAATTCAAAAATCAAGTACCTGTGCCTCCTATGGCGGTTTTCCCGAAAGATGTCACAGCACTTCTCAACGAACTTGCGCAAGCCGAAGTGCAAACCTTTGGTGACATTGAACCCAAGTGCTTTGCGTGGCCAATCAATCGAAAAGAAGCTTTAATCCAACTGAACTATTTCTGTGAACACTTGCTGCCGCATTTTGGGGACTACGAAGATGCGATGCATACCGAACAGGCGTTTCTTTTTCATTCGCGCTTATCGTTTGTGATGAATACAAAAATGGTGAGTCCGAAGGAAGTTATCGATCGGGTAGTGCAGCATTTTTATGCCAATCAAGAGACCATTACCCTTTCGCAAGTGGAAGGATTTGTACGGCAAATTATTGGCTGGCGCGAGTACGTGCGCGGAATTTATTGGCACCACATGCCCGACTATGCGCAACGCAACGCCTTGGACAATACCTATCCGTTGCCTGAAATGTATTGGACAGGAAAAACCAAAATGAACTGCATGCAACAGGCGTTGGGGTTGAGTTTGCAAAACGCCTATGCGCATCACATTCAGCGGTTGATGGTCATAGGTAATTTTTCATTACTCACCCAGCGGCATCCCGATGCGGTCGATGCGTGGTATTTGGGCGTCTATATGGATGCGTTGGAATGGGTCGAACTCCCGAATACCCGCAGCATGAGCCAGTATGCAGACGGTGGAATTTTGGCTACCAAACCCTATGTTTCTTCAAGGAGTTATATTCAAAAAATGAGTAATTATTGCACGGGTTGTCACTATGATGTCAAATCCCGTACAGGCGAGCAATCCTGTCCGTTTAACAGTTTGTATTGGAATTTTTTGGATGATAAAAAAGCCTATTTTACCAAGAACCAACGCATGTCCATGATGCTGAATTTGCTGGGGAAAATCCAACCTGAAGAATTGTATGCGATAAAAAAAAGGGCTTCCGAAATTATCGAAAACCCAGACCTATTTTGATATTAGAAATTACAAATTATAAATGTTGAATTAGTGGGCTTTGGGTTTTAATACCAATAACGTTGACGTTTCTTCAATCTCTTTGCGGTTGAGTTTCATTTTTCGGAAATGGCCTTTGACAAATAATTCGGCTTGATCGTTATAATGCGGACTCGAGCGCACTCCTGATTGACCCGTAGGTAGTATACTCACACTATTTTCCACATCGGAGAAATCGATAATACGCCGCGTTGAGGGTCCACCGCCAACGTTGTACTTTCCGTCTTTGGCCAAATAAAACAATAAATTATTGATGACTTCATTTCCTCCGGGTACTTCGTAAGTTCCCACATGAAACAAAGGACGTAAAGCCGCTACTTTACCCAAGGGATGTTGGTGTTCAAGTGTATGGACTTTGCCCCAGCGCCAATTCGTATAGTCTGAGCCTAATTGATTTTCAAGCGCCTTAATCGCTTCATGAAACGAACGGTTCATTATTTGATTTCGGGTTTCTGTAGTGCCTTTGGTTGTCACATCATCCCACCAAGGCGACTTCAGATTAACGCTTTGTCCTGCAATCATTTGCTTGAGAATATGGGTTCCAAGAAATAATGAAAAACGTTCTTCGCCCAACTCATCTTGAAAGGTATTTTTCAAATAACAATACAGCCATTTGTTGTAAATCGTAGGTGCGATGTCATACACGGCATGGGTTCCTTCCCATTGTTGGAGTGTTTCTAACGCACTTTTTTCAGTAGCTGTCAATCCGTTTTTGGGGATACATTTTATCCAGTTTTTGACCAAACCAGGATAAATTACCGACGTATGGTCGTTAATCATGCGTTCCACATCCGTACGGTCCCAATTATTTTTGGTGGCCAGCAACGACTGAATACGTTTTGCACGATCTTGGGGCAAATAATACCCGGGATACAAATAACCGTTGATGGGCTCGGGCTGGTTATTGGCCGAATACACATAGTGCCAATCGGGATTGATGGCATAGGGATTTTCTTCAAAAGGCAAAAAGGTCCGTTGGTCGTCTTTGCCATTGGTTCCATCCAAAATAAAGTTGGGATTTACCCCATCGGGCATGCGATACAATTTCCCCGACGTAATCCAAGCAATATTGTTTTTGGCATCGCCGTACATGACATTCAAACCGGGGGCGTGAACGAGACCTACCTTTTGATAAAAATCATCCAAATTTTTGGCATGACTCAACCCATAGACGGCTTCCAAAATACGATTGGCGTGTTGGGTGTAAATCCACGACATGGTTACTGGTCTTTTGGCATTCAATCCTTTCAACAATCCATTCATCACGGGTCCATGGGCGGTGGATTTGATGGTTAATGCAACATCGGCAGTGTCTTTTACTTTGAGGGTTTTGGTGTGCACCGAATAATTAGCATAGCCCGTTGCGGTTTTGTATTGATGGGCATTTTGCGGATGATTTTCCTCTAGGAAAAAGTCCAAATCATCATTTTCAAACATGGTCAATCCATACGCATAATCGCGGTTATGACCGAGTAACGGAAACGGGGTTCCGGCCAAATAGTAGCCATACATTTCGTATCCTGGACAGGAAATATGGGCTTCGTACCAAGTGCCCGGTTGGGAGAACATAATGTGTGGGTCGTTGGCAAAAATGACTTTTTGGTTCTTGGTTTTTTCGGCACCAATTACCCAGCTGTTACTTCCGATAAAGGGAGGTACAGGCGATTGCTGAAGGAGTTCAGTGATTGATTTTGAAATTACAGCATAATCGTTGGCTTTGCCTTTATACGATTTCAAACGGGTTTTGGCTAAGGCACCGTCCAATCCAAAGTCGGCTAAATAGTGCATGCCCCATTCGTCACGGATTTCCGTCAGTAACGGGTCGGTTTTTTGGGCCATGGCAAAACTGAAGGACATGAAGCCAAAAATGTTGTACATATCTTTGAGGGTAAACGGTGTCTTTTCCACGCCGATTAAATCAAATTCAACGGGTGTTTTTCCTTCCACCATGTATTGATTTACTCCATCGATATAGGCTTGGGCCAACAGGTAGGCTTCTGAATTTTTATCTAAAGCAGCTACGGCTTGGGCTGAATTTTCATCGATTCCAATCCCTGCAAAGAACTTGTCGTTTTCTAAGGCTTTCGCCCCAAACAACTCCGACAGGCGTCCGGGAGCAATACGACGCATCAACTCCATTTGCCACAAGCGATCTTGGGCATGCACGTAGCCGAGCGCCCGTAACGCATCTTTTTGATTTTGGGCATAAATATGAGGCACGCCGTAGTCGTCAAAATAGACTTTGGTTTCGCTTGACAAGCCTACCAGCAATTGTTCGCCTTCGTAACTCGGTTTTTTATACTGAAAATAGCTAAACAAAGTCAACCCTAGTAACCCTGTGATCAACGTGATAACAAGCAGAATTTTCTTAATTATCTTCATAAAATCAATTTTAATTCCAAAAAAGTTAGTCTATAGCAAGGAACGAATGTAACATAAAAAAAGCCTCATTAATAGAGACTCTTTTATTTTTAAAACGAATTGACATTTTGTAGATTGTTATGCTCTAGCAATCGGCGTATTACTTTTTCAGGAAGTAAATTTTCCATGAAATACCGTTTACTATGATTTTCTATATGAAGAATTTGCTCAGGATGCTGGATTAGTACATGAATTACATTGACAATTTCTTCTTTACTTCCTTCTTTAAGTAAAATAATGTCTTGACCATTTTGCAATGGTATTGCCATCTCATTAGAAAATGGAGTCGAAATAATTACTTTTCCAAGAGCTAAATACTCTGCTAACTTCCAACCATGGCATTGATCAACTGCTGGAGTACTGAATACAAATAAAGATTGTATTGTTTTTTTTAAATAAATTTCAAAGGGAACAACACCATCTGTTAAGAATGCCTCCCATCCCTATTGATTACCATCCTTTCTAGGTGCGAAACCTCCTTCAAAATGAATATTTTTCACCTCTTTACAAGCGGCAATAAAATTAGCACGTAATTGGTTGGTCTCAGGATTATTTTTCCAAATTGTACTTACAAAAAACACATAATCACTCTTGGATTGAGAGGAATTATGAAGGTAAAAGGATAATGGTTTACGTAAATATTGAGCCCAATAGTTTGACAGAAACAATTTTTTGTGAGGAATAACAGAATAAAAACGTATAAAATTGAATCCAGCCATAAAAATCGTTTCTGGTAAATTCCATAGTCGAATTCCGAAACTAGATCCAATTGGAATTACTTTTTCAGCGCCTTGTCTCGGGACAACATTAGGGTTATAATTTACCTTTCCATATACATCACACCACTCCAATTGTGAAAGTATAATTTCATTGCGGTCATTGGCATCGATGCATAATTTAATTTCCTTGTCGGGATATTTAATGATCACGGCCAATCCGTCATAAAAGCCAAATCTTGGAAATCGTTTAGTACTAAAAATAACCCTTTTTATCCCAAGGAATTTCTTCAAACCACTTATATAATACCCGTCGTAAGCTACGTTGCTTAATGCGTAAATATAAACTTTTGGACGATGGGTCATTTGTTTAAGTGTATTCTAAAAATTGAATTTAATAAAACTTATTTTAGTAACTTTAATTATTTGAAAAAAGAGAATTGAAATAACATCATCACATTAATCAAACTATTTTCAGTCGCCATTTTTACTGGTTTAATGCAAGAATCCCCCTTTTCAAAATCTGTCCAAATGCATACATATCTTCATACGAGCAATAGAAAGGAGCGGGAGCCAACCGAATTACATTGGGTTCGCGCCAATCGGTAATCACGCCATTGTTCATTAAATAATCGAACAAACTTCGTCCTTGTCCATGTAAATATACGGACAATTGACAGGCGCGTTCTTCGGGATTTTTGGGCGTGATGACTTCAAAATCGGCGCCTTCCAGCTGTTGGTCGATGTCGTGTAACACAAATTCGAGGTACGCAGTTAATTGATTCCGCTTTTGTATGAGACGCTCCATCCCTACTTCGTCAAAGAGTTCGACTGAAGCCAAATAGGGTGCTAATGACAATATGGGCAAATTACTCACTTGCCAACCGTTGGCCCCGTGGACTGGGTCAAAATCGGGTTCCATTTTGAAACGACGTTCTTTATTATGTCCCCACCAACCCGCGAAACGAGGGAGATTGCTGTAGTGGTGTTTTTCGTGTACAAAACAACCCGAGGCATTCCCAGGGCCGGAGTTCATGTATTTATAACTACACCATGCTGCAAAATCGACATTCCAATCGTGTAAGTTCAATTTAACATTCCCTGCAGCGTGAGCCAAGTCGAATCCGACATAAGCGCCTACAGCGTGACCTGCTTCGGTGATTGTTTTCATATCAAACACTTGACCCGTGTAATAATTCACACCACCCCACAACACTAGGGCCAACTCCTCGCCTACTTCCTTGATTTTGGCCAGAATATCTTCGAGACGAATATTGTGTTCGCCTTCACGTCGTTTTACTTCAACAATGGCGTCTTTGGGATCAAAGCCGTGAACGCGCACTTGTGATTGAAACATGTATTGATCGGAGGGGAAAGCTTTTTCTTCGCAAATAATTTTGTAGCGTTTGCCTTGGGGACGGTAAAACGACACCATCAATAAGTGTAGGTTTACAGTCAAGGTATTCATTACGGTAACTTCAGAGGGCAAGGCGCCAACAATTTTACCAAGAGGCGCTGCAAAACGTTCGTGGTAATCCCACCAGGGTTTCTCGGCATAAAAGTGGCCTTCAACGGCAAGATTAGCCCAGTCATTCATTACATCCTGAACAAATTGGGAAGCCGATTTGGGTTGCAACCCCAACGAATTCCCTGTAAAATAAATTACATTTTTACCGTTGTGTTGCGGAAAAATAAATTGATCGCGGTAGGAACGTAATTCGTCTTGTGCGTCGAGTTGTTGTGCGAATTCACGCGTATTTTGAAATGTCATGGGTTAGTTTGTTTGGATGGTAAATGTAGTAATCTTGATTGAGAATTGAAACAGGGTTAAAGAGTTATGAGTTATGAATTATGAGTTTACAGAACCATTGACTCATTGACCCATCGACATATTGACTCATTGACACATTGACTCATTGACTCATTGACTCATTGACCCATCGACATATTGACTCATTAAAAAAAGGCCTTCATTTCTGAAAGCCTTCTTTGTATTATAAGATCAACATTGCGTCGCCATAGGAATAAAAACGATAGCGTTCTTTTACGGCTTCTTCGTAAGCTTTTTTCATCAAATCGTGCCCACAGAAAGCCGAAATCATCATTAACAAGGTGGATTTGGGCGTGTGGAAATTGGTCACCATACAATTGGCAATACTAAAATCGTAGGGTGGGAAGATGAACTTATTCGTCCAGCCATCGTAGGGATTTAGCGTGCGGTTGGAAGAGACCGAACTTTCGATGGCACGCATAGAAGTGGTTCCGATACAACACACACGACGTTTATTTTCAATGGCCTTATTCACTGTATCACAGGCTTCTTGAGAAATGCGTAATTCTTCGGAGTCCATTTTGTGTTTGGACAAATCCTCTACTTCAACAGGATTGAAGGTTCCTAGTCCGACGTGAAGGGTGACTTCAGCGAAGTTGATCCCTTTGATTTCTAGACGTTTCAGTAAATGTTTTGAAAAGTGTAATCCAGCAGTGGGCGCCGCTACCGCACCTTCTTCTTTCGCATAGATGGTTTGGTAACGTTCGGCATCCTCTTCGGTGACTTCGCGGTTGATGTATTTTGGAATTGGTGTTTCCCCTAGTTCCTTTAATTTATAACGGAATTCTTCATACGATCCGTCGTACAAGAAACGAAGGGTACGTCCACGGGAAGTGGTGTTATCGATAACCTCAGCAACTAAGGAATCGTCATCGCCGAAATACAATTTATTTCCGATACGGATTTTACGGGCAGGATCGACCAAAACATCCCATAGGCGTTGTTCCGCATTTAATTCGCGCAACAAGAAAACTTCGATACGAGCGCCGGTTTTCTCTTTGTTTCCATACATACGGGCAGGAAACACTTTGGTGTTGTTTAAAATCATCACATCGCCATCGTCAAAATAGTCGATAATGTCTTTAAACAATTTATGCTCGATTTGTCCGGTGCTGCGGTGTACCACCATTAAGCGCGACTCGTCACGATTTTCAGCGGGAAATTCGGCCAGTAACTCTGGAGGTAAATGGAAATTAAAATGGGATAGTTTCATCTTTTATAGCCTTTAAATTACATTGATTTGCCTCACGACAAACGGGTGCAAATATACTATGCGCAAAAGGGGGTTGTCAAGTAAATTAGGATTTATTTTCCGACATTTTCCCTGAAATCCCTACCCGAGCGAGATCACCCCAAAAAGTGGGATACGATTTCGATACCACCTCGGCGTCTTCTATTATTAAAGGTACTCTTAGGGCTAAAGGTGCAAAAGCCATGGCCATACGATGATCTTGATACGTCGCTATGGTTACATCGGGAATGATGTGTGTTGAGGATTCAAGATGCAAAGAATCAGCGGTGGTTTGGATTTGTCCTCCTAGTTTTGAAATTTCTTGTTGTAAGGCTGCCAACCGATCGGTCTCTTTGATTTTTAGCGTATGTAACCCCGTCAAGGCACACGAAATTCCGAGTCCGAAACAAGACACTGCAAGAGTTTGTGCAATATCAGGAGCCCCCATTAAATGGGCTTCAAAATGTGACGTTTTGGGTGGTGATACTTTGGTTAGTTGAAGGCGAAAATCGGGCAAAAAAGTGGTGGTTACGCCTAAATGTTCGTACAAAGAAACTAAGATTTGATCCCCTTGTAAACTTTCAGCCTGGTAACTTGTTAACGTAACTTGAGCGCCAACTTCTGATAAAGCGATTATACTATACCAATACGAGGCCGATGACCAATCGCTTTCCACCGTGACGGATTGACTAGTTGCCATGGCAGATTGCACTTCAAACGGTGCCACCGCAATGTGGTTCCCTTCAAAGGAGGTGGTTACGCCAATGTGATTCAATAAGGCCAGGGTCATTTGTATGTAGGGAACAGAAGTTATTTCCCCTTCCAAAGTTAATTGGAGTCCGTTTTTCAAACTCGGCGCAATTAATAATAATGCGGAAATATATTGACTGCTGATATGAGCGGGCAAGATCACTTGCGAATGCAATAGTTTTTTTCCTTGAATTCGCAATGGTGGAAAACCCTGATTTTTTTCGTAGGTAATTGCGGCGCCAAGCTGATTTAAGGCTTCGACAAGAACATGAATGGGGCGTTCCTGCATGCGGGAGGAACCCGTGAGCAAAACTTCTTTTCCCTCTTGTATCGCAAAATAGGCCGTAAGAAAACGCATGGCCGTCCCGGCATGATGCACATCAATGAGCACGGGATTTGAATGGCTTTTTTTGGACTTTTCAAGTGCTTGCATCATCACTTCCGAATCATCGGAATTGGAGGTGTTTTCCAATTGTAAATGCGGATATAAGGCTTGGAGCAAAAGAAGTCGATTGGTTTCTGACTTAGACCCCGTAATGGCTATTTCTTTCCCGGTATGTAAATTAGAATGAAGTAAGTGGCAAGTCATGGAACAGGCTTAATTTGATTCCAACGCAAGGAGTCTTGAGTTATGAATTATGAGTTATGAATTATGAGTTATGAATTATGAGTTAGAAAGTTACTAATTACTAGTCACTAATTACTCGTCACCCCCGAAGTTTCGGGGCTAGTCACTAATCACCCCCGAAGTTTCGGGGCTAATTACTATTTGCTACTTCAGCTTCTCATTAGTATGATGGCGGTCGTGGTCGCGTTTCGCTTTCAAGTCCATTTTTTTATCAAAAGCAGCTTGCAAATCGACCCCTGTTTGATTGGCCAAACAAAGTACGACAAAGACGACGTCGGCCAGTTCTTCGCCGAGATCTTTATTTTTATCACTTTCTTTTTCCGATTGTTCGCCATAGCGGCGCGCAATAATTCGAGCTACCTCTCCCACTTCTTCGGTGAGTTGCGCCATATTGGTGAGTTCGTTAAAATAGCGAACACCATGATTTTTAATCCAATGATCGACGTCAAGTTGGGCGTTTTTTAGATTCATTTTAATTCTTTTCGAGCACGATTTTTCCAAGCTCTTTATCAACAGCTAATTTAAAAATTTCTTTTTGGGAATCATACGACTCGACGGGAAAATCGACATGATTAATTTCTTGCGTTGTAGTTATTGTCACTTTTCTCTCTTCGCCTTGGATTTGATATCGATAATTCATCCCATTATTTGACATTGCAAAAACAGCCGCTTTAGGAAGAACTGTAACTTTATACATTTCAGGAATTGATATTATCACTGTCGAAGTGTATCGTATTAGGTTAACTAAAATGTATTGGAAATGTTCGAGTTTCAGCAGAAAAAGAATTCCTCATTTGAGCTAAATAGACAAGAGGATTGATAAATACATTATTCTCCAAATAATCAAATTTTAAGCAACATGTTTTTAATAAAAAAGTAGCAGGAGCAGTACTATCCTTGGGATAATATCGCTCCTACAACTGTTCTTTACTAATTTTATATGATTGAAATTGTCAGAAAACAAAAGAAATACTAACTACACAAATGAAGAATATAAAACACGTTTCATTAGACTTTTTTCAAAATAATTTTTTCTGTATTTTTCTTTACAAATTCATTAAAAAGGGAGCGTAAGAATTCATAATTTTCTGAACCTATAATGGCTTGATTGATATCTAATGTTAAAATAATTTGTATTTGATTATCCGCACTTTGAATCATATACTTGAATCCTGCTATATTTTCTGGCATTGTAAAGGCTTTACCTTCTGGGAGTACTTCAACTACATATCCTTCCGGAATCGTCAAAGAAATGGTTGTTTTATCTTGATGGGGATAAATAAAATCAACGGGATATTCTCGTTCATCTTGTTTGAAAGGATTTTCACTCAATGTTTTAAATAAGAGTGGGCTAATATGTAGTTTACCACCAATGAGTTCAACAGAATGATTATCTTTAAAACTATACGATTCAACTATTGGCTTTGAAATTTCTAAGTTATTTTGAACACTGAAGTCTGAGACCTCAATACCACTATGCCGCTTTTCCAAACGTTCCATTTGAGACTCAATACTGGCATTTCCATAACGTGTTCTGTAATCAAAAGCTTCGTAATCAAAATACATTTCGCGGACTTTCCCTTCAATGACACCCGTCTTATCGATTTTTGCCATTAATGTGGTAGCACTTTTTGATAAAAATGAAGGCACCAAATTAATCGATTGATTTGTACCATCACTTTGAATAATTCGCCCTTGCCAATTTAAATCTCTTGTCGGTAAAATATTGGGCATTGAATACTTGCTGGTTGCATCCATCAAATAAATATTATCCTGAAACTTAACGGCAGCAATCACATAATTAAAAGATGTCTGACTTGGAAAAAGCGGAATTCCATTGTTCCGCGTGCTAATAATTACGGGATTGGCATTCAATCCCGCATAACGCAACATAGAGACTAACATTAGATTTAGTTCTGCAACATTTCCTTTCTTTTCAGCGTACGCTTTTTTCACCCCATCTTTACAAAACACTCCATAAAACTCATTCCAGTTCATACGGTTACGAACGAAACTAAACAAAATAACCATTCGTTCTTCTGGGTCAGAAATTCCCTGAAGTAAACCATCCACATCTTTTTCAAAATATCCTGTTTTTTTTAACTCATCACCAAAATTCGAAGAAACATAAATCTCTTTTGCAACGGTCTCCCAATCGGTTGAATATCTTTTGATCTGCGAATTAGGATATTGAGTTGTAGATAATTCATGAACCAAAGTTGTGCGGTAATTATTAATGTTACTGGTGAATATTTCCTCTTTTAAAGCCGCTATGTTTTCGACAACATATTTTGAAGTCTCTTCACGAAAACGAAATCCACCGGAACTGGAGGAATTGGAAGTATTATAAACAGAACGCTCTCTATAATCTTTGCTAATTATAGGAGAATGATACCCCCTAAAATGTTTACTGTAGGTAAAATATTCAGGAATTACTGTGGTGTACTCTGAATATAGAACGGGTATTGACTTTTGAAAAACCCATTCGGGGAAATTGTGAATATAAGGAGAAGAAATCATGACTTTATATTCAATAATAGATCCCTCTCTAACATTTGGCATAGTAATCTTTTTTAACGCCCAATATTTATTTACTTCCTCACGGAACTCACCACTACTGTTTAACTTGGTCTTTTCAATTTTACCATCAATCAAATTGTATGTGACTGCTTTTGAAAAAGAGACTTTTTCCTCGCTAGTACCACCTCCTGTGTATATTCGTTCCACAGCATTAGCATACTCATACCCTTCCTTTTTGTATATCTTTATTTTTGTTTGGATTTCAGTAATTATTCTAAACCCTTCATTCTCTGAGTATTCAAAATAAGTCTTACCAAGACTAAACAAAACGGCAGCTGGAGCCGAAGTATCTGCAGGACAAAATTTTTGGCTAAGTTCATCAAGAGTAACTTCCCCCAATTCTCTTTTTTGAGCAATACTAGAAAGTGCAGTAAATACACTTATGATTAAAATAAACTTTTTCATTATTTTAGGCTTTGATTAATACTACTTTGGTTGAATCCAAACGAGCAACTTGTTCACGGAACTTTCTAAAACTCTCATAATCTGTTTTTTCAAAAAGTCCTTTTTTCATAAAAAATGAACGTTTCACTTCTAATTTTTCAGGAGATAACATCATTAAATTCAATCGATACTCTCCAAACTTATCCAGCAGAGTTGTTGAATCAGGCAATGTTTCTATCTTGTATCCTTTAGGCAACTCAATGATTATCGAATCCTCATCATAAAAACCTCGGGCAATTTCAAAAGGATATTTTCGATTTCGATAGCGCGTTGGAATAGTGTGAGTTTGATTGAAAACATTTACTTCTAACGTTTGATATTGCCCACTTTTTTTGACATAATCTGGGGAAGAAATGACGAGCTCCTCAGTAAATTCTACTGCTTTTTTATCGTTAACAAACTTATAATTTTCAATAATCATATTATTTATCCAAGACATTTCCTCCTTATATTTTTCATTAACATCTTTCTTGGATTTCAACTCAATACCTTCAGAATTACTATATTGAAAACCTGTACTTTTTCGCATCATCACGCCTTTCATAGAACCATCCTCCGCAATTGTCACAATTCCAGTGGTTATTTGCTTACTCTTGTGGTTGTTATAATCATTCGTTTTTACTATCTCACCTCCTTGGGGCTTGATAAGAAGTGCATAACGATCATCTGTAAAACTTCCTTGATAACCAAATGGATTGGACTGACTGGTACATTCCATAAACAAGTATCCTCCTTTTTCATCGGGTAAGGCCAAAATCATGTGATTCCCTTGCATAGCAACAAAATCTGTAGTTAAATCTCGAGTATCATTACCTGCGTATATTATAGTACAATAAGACTCTACTCCAACAGCTTTCAAAAGAGCGCGGGTATAATTGGATAATGCTTTACAATCGCCATACCCCAATCGATCGACATCTTTGGCTAGCATCGGTTTCCATCCCCCCACACCTAATTGAATGCTTACATAGCGAGTTTTATTTTGAACATACTCGTAAATTTTCTGTGCTTTTTCAATATTCGTTTTCGTATCCTTTACTAAACTTTGTACTTTTACCACTGTTGCATCGGGGAGTTCATCGGTTCCCGTAAGTAGCGCATTGTAATACCAACTTCCATAGGATGGCCAAGTATTTGCGTTTCCTTCCACTCCTTCAAGATTAAATTTATCCAAAGCAAATCGTACCATTGGAAAAATATCATAAAATGGCGGAGAATAATCTTCTGGCTTTTCAGCCTTAAAATTCTCTATCGAATACACAATCTTACCAGCACTCTCCTCTTTTAGAATGGTGTGTCCTTCAAAGTTTATCTCTTTTACTTTAACTTTTAAATCGTCAGGATAAAAATAGTGAATACGTGCTTTTTGAACACTTTCATAATATGATCCGATAGGTACCCAAGGCTGCAAAAAAGCTGTATTCGTTGATTTTACTTCGCTTTCGAAAACAATCGTAAATGGATAGCCCGTGGGAGTATAATCCAAATATAAAATACGGTCGTCAGTGGCTATTGAAAATCCATCCGATACGCTGTGATCCTTAAAATCGGACTGTCTGTATTTCTTAATCTCGTTCCCTGTAGCATTATAAACAATTACACTCAAAGAATTTATTTTGAGTGAAGGGCTGTAGTTTTCAGACAAATCCAAATTACGCATCCCCTTCTCATTTAAAACCGTGACAACTTCACGTTTCTTTAAGGTAAATGCTTTTTGAGAGAGAATTTTTACCTCATAATCACGCTCTCGAACAATAGCATTAGCATTTTCTTTAAGTATTTCTGGAAGTGTTAGGGATGAATAAGGCGTTTCTTGCGCTTGAACCAATTGACATATCACTAACAGGGCGAATAAAATAGGCTTATACATCTCGAACTAATTTTTTTCAAATATATTTTTTTTGGAAAATATTAACAAACAAAATTTAAAATTTATTTTGGGTATCAATAAAAATAGTGACTGGACCATCATTTAGTAAGGCGACTTTCATATCGGCGCCAAAAATACCTGTACCGACTTTTTTCCCCAATTCGCGCTCCATCGCCAACACAAAAGCTTCATACAAAGGAATCGCTTGTTCGGGTCGGGCTGCCTTAATGTAGGAAGGACGATTGCCTTTTTTGGTCATAGCGTGCAACGTAAACTGACTTACCACAATACAATCGCCTTGGCAATCTTTGACAGATAGGTTCATAACCCCCTGAGCATCGCCAAAGATGCGTAGGTTAGCAACTTTAGACGCCAACCACAATACATCGTCCATTCCATCGGCATCCTCTACGCCCAATAGAATTAATACCCCTGACTGAATTTCAGAAACTACTTTTCCATCAACAGTTACTGAAGCTTGAGTGACTCTTTGAAGAACTGCACGCATAAGGAAGAGTTATGAATTATGAGTTATGAATTATGAGTTATGAATTATGAGTTTTTAGGTTTGAGGTTGAGTTTGAATATCAAATTAGCATCCCTGCCACCACTGAAAGCCAACAACTAATCACCCCCGAAGTCTCGGAACTAATCACTAGTCACTAATCACTAGTCACTAATCACTAGTCACTAATCACTAGTCACTAGTCACTAGTCACTAGTCACTAGTCACTAATCACTAATCACTACCCACTCTTGCGCTCATCAGCATACTGATCCCCACGGTACTGCTCGTCATCTCCGGCTAAAATTTGCAAATAACTGCGGTAGCGCGACCAAGCAATTTCGTCGGCATCTAGCGCTTTTTTTACGGCACATTGAGGCTCTTCTTTATGAAGGCAATTGTTGAACTTGCACGATTCTTTTAAGGCAAAAAACTCAGGAAAGTAATCACTCACTTCTTCGGGCTCCATATCGACCACGCCAAAACCACGAATGCCGGGAGTGTCAATAATTTTTGTCCCGAACGACAAATCAAACATTTCGGCAAATGTTGTTGTATGTTGCCCCTGTTGATGGGAATCCGAAATCGAAGCGGTACGTAAATCCAACCCCGGTTCTAACGCATTGACCAATGTGGATTTGCCTACTCCAGAATGGCCAGAAAACATACATACTTTACCCTTCATTAAGACTTTTAGTTCCTCAAGACCTTTGGATTCTAAGGCCGAAACGCGCAAACAACGGTAGCCAATCTGACTGTAAACATATTGCAAATACAATTGCTCCTCCAAAGCCGCTTCGTCATAAGTGTCTATTTTATTAAATATAAGCACCGCTTCAATACCATAAGCCTCAGCAGTAACCAAAAACCGATCGATAAAACTGGTCGTTGTGGTAGGATTATTGATGGTTATCAGCAAAAAAACTACATCTACATTGGCCGCAATGATGTGTACTTGTTTGGACAAGTTTACCGATTTGCGAATGATGTAGTTTTTCCGATCATGGATAGTGTGAATTTGTCCTATGATTTCATCCGTAGACTGATCTAAGTCAAAATCAACGCGGTCGCCTACAGCAATCGGATTGGTACTTTTGATGCCTTGGATGCGAAACTTTCCTTTAATCCGACAATCGTACAACGCTCCCGTATCCGTTTTTACTGTGTAGTAACTTCCCGTCGATTTGTAAACCCATCCTGTCATGCTACAAAAATAAAATAAAAAAGGCACCGAAGTGCCTTTAGTATTTTGAAATAATGCGGAATTAGTATTTGTAAGCTACTCCTTTTTTGATGACCTGAGAACCTCCCAATTGGTTAGAATTAGCACCCACAGTGGCTTTGTCAGCAGTTAATAGAATAAAAGGACATCCTAACTTAGCGGCTTCCATTTTTAATTTTTTCTCTGCCTTCTTGTCTCCTGTATTTCCTGTTTGAAAGTTGATTAATCCCGTTTTTCCACGTACTTCTTCTCCTTTTTTCAAACCAGAGATGTATGCTTTATCTTCCAAGATGACAACTTTTTCCCAATCGTCTTCTCCGTTGATAACAATTTTCTCTGTAACTTCTTCTACACGTCCGGATTTTCCGTAAACGATTTTTTCAATAGCATACTTACTTACTGTATTTTCTGCATCCTCGCCATCATATTTGAATACGATGGTAAACTCTTCTAATTTAACTACTTTTCCGGTAATCACTTCACCGTTGTGCTTGTAAATTTTGTCTGCCTGTGCTGATACAATAGAAGTGATCAAGGCAAATAGTAAAACTAATTTTTTCATGATAAATAATTTAGAGGTTATCGAACGCAATATTACTAAATTATTCTGACTTAAAAACTTTTTCTTGATGCGCGATACTTTCTTGGTGAATCGCTTTAAAGAACTGAACGATAAACTCTTCGCTCAAGCCTCTCTGCGAGCCTTCCTTGACCATGCGTTCCAAGATTTCATTCCAACGTTTATTTTGTAAAACCGCCACATTCTTTTCCTTTTTCAAAGTGCCAATGTCTTCGGCGACTTTCATCCGTTGTCCAATCACATCCAACAATTTGGAATCGTAGTCGTCGATTTTAACGCGTAATTTGGACAATTGCTGCAAATAGTCACCATCGGCATCATCTTCTTTGCGAATCACCAAATCAAAAATAATTTGCTTCAACCGCTCGGGGGTCACTTGTTGCGCCGCATCACTCCAAGCATTATCGGGATCGCAGTGGGTTTCGATAATCATTCCATCGTAATTAAAATCCAAGGCTTGTTGCGTCACTTGAAAAATCATATCGCGCTTTCCCGTAATGTGCGACGGGTCGATAATCAAAGGGATGTCAGGGAACTTGCTTTGAAAATCTATCGCAATCTGCCACTCGGGATTATTGCGGTATTTGGTTTTTTCGTAGGTTGAAAATCCGCGGTGAATCACGCCTAATTTTTTAATTCCCGCATTGTACAAGCGCTCTATCCCACCAATCCACAACGCTAAATCGGGATTAACCGGATTTTTCACCAATACAATCTTATCCGTGTTTTGTAAAGCGTCGGCGATTTCTTGTACGGCAAATGGGTTTACTGTGGTGCGTGCCCCAATCCATAACACATCGATATCGTGTTCCAAAGCCAATTTCACATGCGCTGCTGTAGCCACTTCAACCGCCATCAACAATCCGGTTTCGGCTTTGGCCTTTTGCAACCATTTCAATCCGATTTCGCCCACACCTTCAAATCCACCAGGTCGAGTGCGGGGCTTCCAAATGCCTGCGCGATAGATGGACACTTTTGAATCTTGCAGTTCACGAGCAATTTGTAGGACTTGATTTTCAGTTTCGGCGCTACAGGGACCCGCAATCACCAACGGATGGGGCAAATGAAAATCATCCAACCATGTGCGCATTTCTTTCTTATTTTCCATAGGGCTTATTTTTTGATTCCGTTTAATATTTCTTTAATGCGATTCGTATGTTGCATTTCTTGGTACAATGCGTCATATTGATCCGTTTCTAATAATTCCCGAAATCGGGACAAATTTCGGATATATTCTTCTAAAGTGGCCAAAACATTTGCTTTGTTTTGGTTAAAAATAGGCGTCCACATATCGGGGGAACTCTTTGCTAGACGCACCGTACTTTCAAAACCGCTCCCGGCCATGTCAAAAATATCGCGCTCGTCTTTCTCTTTTTCGATGACGGTTTTGCCCAACATAAACGAACTGATATGCGACAGATGGGACACATAGGCGATATGTTTGTCGTGTGATTTTGGATCCATATACCGAATGCGCATTCCCAATTTATGGAACAATTCCATTGCGCGTACTTGCAGCCCAAAGGCCGTTTTTTCAACCTCACAAATGATATTCGTTTTCCCTTCAAACAAACCTTGTAATGCTGCTGTGGGTCCTGAAAATTCCGTTCCTGCTATGGGATGGGTAGCTAAAAAATTACGGCGGTTGCGATGGTGTTGTACGGCTTCACACAAGGGTTGTTTGGTCGAACCTACATCGATGACTAAGGTCTTTTCATTCACTAAATCCAATACTTCAAGTACTACGGTAAGCGCTTTGTCCACCGGCACTGAAACGATTACCACATCCATTTGCGGTATTTCTTCCCACGCCCCCTCACGATTGACAATCCCAAGTTCGATTGCTTTTTGCACATGAACTGTATCGACATCTATTCCAATAATTTCGGCTTGATCCCAAATCAAACGGATATCTCGGGCGAGTGAACCTCCTATCAAACCTATACCGATAATTGCTACTTTCATGGGGTAAATCGTTGTATTACTTCTTCAATTTTTTCTTCGGTCACACAAAGTGAAAAGCGAATGTATCCTTTTCCGTTGCTGCCAAAAATGAGGCCTGGGGTGATAAACACATGGTAGTTATACAACCATTCATCAATCAATGTTTCGGCGTTACTTTTTTGGGGCAACTTCGCCCAAACGAAGAGTCCCACTCCCTTTTTATCATAGGTACATCCCAACAAATCGGCCAACTGCCAAATCAATTCGCGGCGACGGGCATAGATTTCGTGTTGGGCTTCAAACCACTCTGCTCCCAAGGATAAAGCAGTCACAGCGCCTTTTTGAATGCCTAAAAACATACCGCTATCCATATTGCTTTTCACTTTCAACACGGCTTCCAAAAATGCGGGTTTCCCTACCGCCATGCCAACTCGCCAACCGGCCATATTGAAGGTTTTGCTTAGCGAATTGAGTTCGATAGCCACTTCTTCAGCTCCTTCACAATTGAAAATGGAAATCGGACTGTGGTGCAACACAAAACTGTATGGATTGTCATTGATTAAAAGCAACTCGTGCTTACGCGCAAAATCAACCCATTGTTGCAACAAAGCTAAATTTCCGGGTGCCCCCGTGGGCATGTGCGGGTAGCCGATGAAAATCATTTTCACGCGAGACAAATCCAAGGCTTCCAAAGCGGCAAAATCAGGCAACCACTCTTGCTCCGGTTGAAGGTCGTAATACAAGGCCTCAGCCTGCACCAATTCCGCTACCGAAGCATAGGTAGGATAGCCCGGGTTGGGTAACAAGACTTGATCGCCTGGGTTTAGAAACGCCATAGCGATGTGCAAAATCCCTTCTTTGGACCCCATTAAGGGGAGAAAATCGATCGGACTATCGGGTGCGATTCCAAATTGTGTGGTATAAAATTGACGCATGCCGGCACGGAGTTCGGGAATCCCTTGATAGCTCTGGTACTCATGGGCTTTGGGTAGCGAAAGTGCATCGACTAGCGCTTGTTGTACCGCAGGGTGCGGTGGCAAGTCGGGACTCCCTATACCCATATTAATTACGGGATGTCCTTGTGCCATGAGGGCTTGGACTTCCTTCAATTTGCGCGAGAAATAATATTCCTGCACAGACTGTAAGCGATTGGCTGGAGTAATCATGGTAATGTATTTTGGTAAATTCCTAATATTTTAAATGATAAAGCCATCAAGTTGAGCAAAGCAGCCGCCTTTTCAAAATCGGCATAATCTTCAAACGTCACATCGACAAAAAAGGCATAGGTAAACGGCGATTCGATTTTGGGGAGCGATTGAATTTTGGTCAGGTTCAAGCGGCAATCGCTCATCACATTGAGTATAGCGGCCAAACTCCCGCGTTGGTGGTGGAGTTCAAACTTGATAGACGCTTTATTGATTTGGGGTGAAAGCGCATTGGGTTGGCGCGACACGATGGCAAACCGCGTAAGGTTATTGTTCACGGTTTGAATCTCAGGGGCGATAACTTCGAGGGCAAACAATTCTGCTGCCACCACACTTCCTATTGCGGCGATACCCTGTAATTGTTGCGTTTGGATACGTCGTGCTGTTTCAGCAGTATCTTTATCTTCGACCAATTTAAGGTGGGGAAACCGTTTGAGAAACTCCATGCACTGCAATAAAGCCATCGGGTGCGAGTGAACTTCTTGAAGGGATTCCAACGACTGCCCGGGAAGCGCCATCAGGTTTTGTTGTATTTCCAGATAGTGTTCCCCGACGATATGAAAATCGTTACGATCAATCAAGGCGTAATTGGGCAGGATGGCACCGGCAATAGAGTTTTCTAATGCTATGACAGCCTGGGCGGCGCGACCGTTGAGTAAACTGTCGGCGACGGCTTCAAACGAGAGGCATTCTACCAACTCAAACGGCGTTTTAAAATACGCAAGAGCGACTTGATGGTGGAACGAACCTTGAATTCCTTGGATGGCTATTTGTGCTTTCATGGGCAAAAAAAAATCCCGATGGAAATCGGGATTGTAGTATTGGTGCTTAATTTTTTACTTCTTGACGTAACACAAAACCATTCCCTTTTCCTTCGGTGCGAAGAAATAAAAGAAATACGTAACATAAGTATGGAATGTGTTTGACATAAATGATTGTTTGTGATGCTAATGTAGCAAAAAATTGGAGCCCATCCTTCGCTAAGCCCAAAAAAAATTACGAAAACGATTGAAATGAACTTCACTCGTATAAAACATCTTATTTCGCGCGAGAATTTCAATAAGCTCGTATACTTTCCACTCAATGGGCGCGTTAAGGATGGAGGCCTTGCGAAGCTCGCCCGAGGTGACGAGGGCAGCGACGGCTGACAGCCTGACCTCGTGGGGGTAAATAATGTGCCTCTTCCTCGCATTATTTACCCCACGAGGGAACGCCCCAAAAAATTGAATGAGAATCTGTACCTTTGTGTCAAATACATTACCATCATGTCTATAGAAGTTCAAGCGGTTTCGAAATATTACGGGGCACAAAAAGCCTTAGATGCTGTATCATTTTCTGTTCAAAAAGGAGAAATTGTAGGATTCTTGGGTCCGAACGGCGCTGGAAAATCGACCTTGATGAAAATCTTAACTACTTTTCTGAGTGCCGACGAAGGTTCGGCCGCCATCAACGGACATGATGTAGTGGCGCAAGCGAAGGCGGTGCAACGAGTGGTAGGATATTTGCCCGAACATAATCCGCTCTACCTCGATCTGTACGTACGCGAATATTTGGCGTTTAATGCGGATGTGTATCGTATCCCGAAAACGCGTATCGAAGAAGTGATCGCTTTAACGGGATTGACCCCCGAATCGCATAAAAAAATCGGGCAACTCTCCAAGGGCTACCGGCAACGTGTGGGATTGGCTACCGCTTTGTTGCATGATCCGGAAGTTTTAATTTTGGACGAACCCACGACGGGACTCGACCCAAACCAGTTGGTAGAAATTCGCAACGTCATCCGTCAGGTGGGGAAAAATAAAACCGTTTTCTTATCAACCCACATCATGCAGGAGGTGGAAGCCTTGTGCGATCGAGTGATTATCATCAATCAGGGAAAAATTGTAACCGACAAGAAGTTGGATAAACTCGTCGACGAAGTCACCGTTCAGGTGCTGGAGGTGGAGTTTGATCAAGACTTGGAGGCGCATGTTTTGGAAACACTCCCCGGACTGACACATGTTCGAAAAACCAAAGAGCGCGTATGGGAACTTACTTTTCAAACCGAAGAAGACCCGCGGGTACAATTGTTTGATTTTGCTACGGCACAAGGAGTTCGTGCCTTGCAAATTGTGACAAAAAGCAAGAATTTGGAGCAAATTTTCCGCGAAAAAACAACGACAAAACGTTAAGGATACAGCAATTGCCCTTGGTAGGTAGTTTCTACCGCTATTAGTGGAGGAACATGGGTCATACGTACATTTCCAGTACTTACAATCTTACCTGAAATTTTTTGAAGCGGATGCACCAAAAGGTCGTTCGACCCACGGTGGAAAATCACTACTTCGTTTGCTACCAGTTGGGGGGCTTCGACGCGGCTATCTCCAGCCCAAATCAGGTATTGTGCTTGCTGCGTTTGACCGCTGAGATAAAAGCGCGCCACATTGTTGGATTGCACAACAACTTGATAGTTTTGAACTTCTAGAAAAAAATCGCCTGTGCCCGCTCCGGATACGCCATCACCATCCTCGTCAAGCGCAAATAATCGCACAATAGGATAGGTCAAAACGCCATTGGAGCGGATATCTTGTTCGGTTTTGGAGTAAATTTCTTCAATATTGGGCGCGGTAATTTTAAGGATTGCGGTTCCGTATTCGCGGGTCCAATTGCATTGCGAGGCATCGCGCAACATCAGGCGATTGCCGTCTTGGGAGACTTGTACATTGTTGATGAGATTTTCTCCGGCTTCAATATAAACCTTATACTCGGGTCCTTGGGTTATTTCGACTCCGATGCCACGGTAGACTTCGAGTCGTGTAAACGGACTTACGGGAACTTCACGCAAAAGGCGCGTACCTTCTGATTCGATACAATCCATAGGACGTTCACAACGAATAAACAACATTACTAAACAGCAATAGAACAACGGCTTCATACTTATAATCGAATGCCTATACCCCACTCGATGGCTTCGGCGAGGAATAGATGGGTTTTTAAACTTAAAGAAGAATAGACCTTCGGAGTCCAATAGTATTTGAGTCCGATACGGTCATAGATGGGAATGTCATTTTGCAATCGATCGTAGACATAGTAGCCCACTTGCGCTTCAAACGAAAGACGGTTGATGTACCATTCGTAACCCGCAAACAATCCCACTCTACGGTAATCGGTATCGGGGTCAATCTGATCTTCGGGAAAGGCTGCCGATTTGTAGCGGATAAAATCTTTGAGGCTTTGGGTTAGAAAAACATCGACTCCGAATTGAAGTCCCGACTTACGGTTCAAGCGTTTATCGACATAGGCGCCCAAATGTAAAAAAGGATATTGGCCACTATTGATAACCGAACTTTCATTGACGCCAGTGCGCGCAACGATGTTGTAATGCCATGGCTGTCGGTAGTTGATCGTGTCTTTTGCCAAAGTACTGATGGCCTTTTCGGCTGATTTTGGGGAACTGTAGGTGAGACCGAGGTTGAGTCCATACGAATTGATGCCGCTGTTGGGCGACTTGGTCCGTCCGTTGGAGTAATGGGTAAAAAGAAAACCCGCTTGCATCGTCCAAGGAGAGCGAAATAAAGGAATTTGGTAGTGCAAACCCAGGTTGATATTGGCTAGCAAAGGACTCCCAAACGCTTTATTCTTGCTATTGGTGACCTTGTCATACGGCTGATTCATGTAGGCCACTCCAGCGGCCGTGGTGAGTCGTACATGACGGTTTAGAAAAAAGAATTGAAACTGCCCGCCGACGGCCCAACTTTGTCCGAGAAAACGATTGTTGAAATCCTGATACAAAAGATATATACCGTAATTGGGATTATCGTAGGTGCGGTGCCACTCTTTGCTTCCGTGGGTTTGCCAATTGTAGGCCAACATTACCCCTTCGGGATGGCCTTGCAAATGATATAGGTCGGGCGAATGCGGCATAACATTCCCGCGAAACAGACTTAATTCCCATTGTGGTGTAACCCCTGTCGACTGCGCCCATAGAAGTTGTATTCCGCACAAAAAGAAAAAAATACTGCGCATGGTAAGAGGTTAGGTGTTGCAAATATAGCGGAAATTGGGAATTATGAATTTTAAATGATTTATACTAAAAAATTGCGTACTATTTCTTATTTTTAAAGAGTGAAAGAATCAAATATAACTGCCATGAAGAATTATCTACTTTTCCTTTTATTCCTTTTTATTGGATGTTCTAATCCAGATAATACAATTGAAATCTATTTACTAAAATCTCGTGCTAAAAATAAATATGGTATTTCACCAGATGAATTTAGAAAAATCAATACGTCTATTGAGAATGAGGGATTTGATATTGGTCGTTTTTCTACCGTTGATACACTAAATAAGAAGATTAATTTTGCAGGAGAATTTGATATTTATGAATCAAAATTAGAGGATAAACCGTTTATTTCTGATGAAGAAATTGAATATCTTGATTTGAAAACTAATAAAATAAAGTTTACAGAATCTGCAGCTGTAAAAATAAGCTCTTTAAGGGCTTCAATGCGGGAAGGAACTCAATTTGTAATAACGAATAACAAAAAGCCAGTTTTCGGAGGGTATTTTTGGAATACTTTTTCTTCTTTTGGAAGCGATTGGAATTGCATTTCTTATGTCCATAACCTAAAAGATCATCCTGAAAAAGAGCAATATAACCATATACTTTACAAAGGTAATGGAATGGGATTTTGGCTAAACAATCAAGTCGACTTAAACAAATACCTTAAATTTTTACACGCATTGGAAGAATCAAATAAATTAAAAAATAGATAGTAAAAACCAATAGGAACTGTAGTATAAAATTGTCTTTTTTAGCTTCCTTATCATTTTATCTTAGTAACAAATAATCGAGTTCACTTTGTATACCATTAATCGTTTGTGGCGGGAAGTAGTTGGCAGAGCAAAACTGGAAGTATAAAAAAAGCCTTCCATTACTGAAAGGCTAAATTTCTTAAACTTGGTTACGTTATCAACGACAAGAGGCTTGACCAAGCATCACAGTACAAAAATAAAAATATTCGTTCATTTGACCAAGAAATATGCAATTTATTAAATTCAAACACTATTTTTCTTCGGCTAGAATTAGTAGGTATTATGAAGCTTCTGGAAATTCAGAACAAAAAACAATAAAACTTTACAAAGCAAATTTAGCCGTTTCAAAATCATTTCATCCCCTTTTAGTAATTTTTGAGGTAATTCTTAGAAATAGAATTAATGAAGTCTTTACATCCTATTTTGGTGATCCAGATTGGATACTAAATCAAAAAAAAGGATTTATGGTCGATCCGTCTCTTACTTATACTTATAAGAAAACTGGTATAGTAAAAACAAATAGATTCCTTTTAAATCAGGTTAATCTTGCTGAAAATCGACTGATTAAAAATGGCATAGTGATAACAAGTGGAAAAATTATTTCCGAACAAACATTGGGTTTTTGGACCGACTTATTCGAAGTTCATCATTACAAACTTTTGAAAGGTAATCCGATTAAAATTTTTACTTCTCTTCCAGCCGGTTTTGGGCGAAAGGAAGTAAACGATGAATTAGATAAAGTTCGCCGATTTAGAAATAGAATAAATCACAACGAACCTATTTGTTTCAAAGGGAACACTATTGATTTTACTGAAACTCGCGAAGTTTATAACTCAATAATCAATCTTTTAAGTTGGATTGATCCAGAACTTCCAAAGTTCATTCGTGATATTGATATGATAAAACAAAATATAAAAAAAGCGGAAAAAATAAAATTACATTTTATTCAACGTCTTTATTATTAGTTAATAGTCTTCCTGTCAATGACAACCTCCATGCGATTATTTCAACTCTGGTAGCATTTCTAAATAAACAACTTCATCCCTTTCTAAATTCAACTCGAATTATCAGACCTCTACTCCTTCACCACTTTCTGAGTCAAGCGTTCGCCTGAGGGTAAGCGCACTTGTACAAAATAAACCCCTTTATCGAACGGTGATAAGTCCACTACCGCCACTTGTTTGTGGGTTAATAACTGCTTACCTGTGGCATCAAAAACCGTAACCTCAGCATAGGTTTGCCCCAACTCAACGCTAGCCGTAGTGGGGTTCGGATGAAAAGCGGGGGTGTGCGGATGAAAACTTGGATTTTGCAATGAAATATAATCTTGATAGCGGTATAACACAGCACTTACCATTACGACCAATTTATTATCGCCTTGCAAGTGTGCAAATCGCGCCCAATCCCAAGCGGTCACATCATTCAAATAATACCCATTTGACATAAATGCAGTATCAAGTGTTGTATTTTCATTCAACTGTGCAATGATGTAATTGTACGAATTATTTTGGCGTACCGACATGCATACAATGTACTTTCCGTTGGGCATTTGTAACAAATGATCAGCGATAATCCCAGGGTAATTTTCGGCACCAATGGTATTGTGATTCGGTACAGCAATATTCGTTAGATTTAGACCATCGCCACTAAATGAGAGATCCAAAATTCCATTAGCATCCAATTTCCCAAAAGCCAAACCGCCCGTTATATTCAACCCACTTACCATTAAACTACCGTTGGGCTGTGGGAAAATTTTCGCTGGATATGTTTTCCCTCCAAAAGCCAATTGTGCAATTCCATTGGTGCCAAATACGGCATTAAGCGTGCCATTGGGGGTAATTTTCATAACGGTAAGATTAGAACTCGAATTTGAAGGAATAACATTACCGAAAACGAGTATATTTCCATTTTCAGCTTCATAGATTTCCGAAAAACTATCGGTACCAGTGAGCGGAGATTCAAAAATACCATTGACACCAAAAGTAGTATCCACAGCGCCTGCTTCTGTAAAGCGAATGGCTAATCCGCTGCCGTCGTAATTGGTTCCCCCTAAAAACCAATAATTATACCCTACAGCAATAATACGCCCCTGACTATCAACATATACATCGGTTAATCGCTCATCGTTGGGATCGGCGCTGTTTTCAACATAAGTATTCAAAATTCGCACTCCGTTTGTACCAAAACCGGTATCTTTCGTTCCGTTGGCATTTAATCGACAAATAAACACACGGTAATCCGTTGAAAATCCGCCTAAGTTGTGACTGCGACCCACTAAAAGAATTTTTCCATCACTTTGTACGGTAATTCCTGAAACATCAAATCGTTCAGCATGATTGTTTGAGGTAAACAAAGCAATTCCATTGGTCCCAAATGTGGTATCTAAACTGCCATTTTCTAAATATTTTCGAACACCAATCGTTGGAGCTAAATTGGGAAATTGTGGACTGAAATTGGGATTCAAAGAATACGGTATCAATACTTTATTGTCTGCATAAAAATAATGGGCATTCGATACCCCATTAATGCCGCTGCTGTAAATATTCCCCGAGGGCAACCCTGTATCATTGACACCTCCATTGCCATAGGTTGGATCCAACACCAATTGAGCCGTCGTCAAGGACGAAAAGCAAAGCAAAAAAAGAAACGTGATTGTTCTCATGGTCGTATTTTTCACAAATATAAAAGAAACGACGCATAATCAAAGCGTTATGCCCCCCAACCCTCTAATGTCTAATGTCCAACGACTAAAGTCTAAAAAAACCTGCTCCACCGAAGTGAACCAGGTTTTCGAATATACAGGTTAGTTAGTCGCTTTTTAAAACACCTCTTGCGCAATCGCTTTGATATTGTCGGCTTTCCCCATGGAATAGTAATGCAACACGGGAACGCCCGCCGCCAAAAGTTCTTTACTTTGTGCGATGCACCATTCAATACCAATTTGCTTCACGGCATCGTTGTCTTTCGCGCGCACCACTTCCATTATCAAGGCGTCGGGCAGCTCCAAACTAAAGCGGTGCGGAATCAAGTTCAATTGCTTTTTGGTCGCAATGGGTTTGAGTCCGGGAATAATCGGCACCTCAATACCGGCTTTCCGACATTTGTCTACAAAATCAAAAAACTTTTGGTTGTCAAAAAACATTTGTGTGATGATATAATCCGCGCCGTTCTTGATCTTCTGTTTCAAAAAATGAATATCCGAATCCAAACTAGGCGCTTCCATGTGCTTTTCGGGATAGCCTGCAACTCCGATACAGAAATTGGTTTTGGCTGTGTTTTTCAAGTCCTCATCCAAGTAAATCCCGCGGTTCAAGTTGCTGATTTGCTCCACCAGTTCTGAGGCATAATTGTTCCCGTCTTTCTCAGGTTTGAAATAGGTTTCTGTTTTCAACGCATCGCCGCGCAACGCCACCACATTATCAATCCCGAGGAAATCCAAGTCAATCAACAGGTTTTCGGTATCCTCTTTAGTGAAACCGCCACACAACACGTGCGGAATCGCATCCACGTCGTATTTCCCTTGAATCGCGGCACAAATTCCAACCGTTCCCGGACGTTTTTTCACGATTTTCTTTTGCAGTAAACCGTTCCCCAACTCCTTGAATTCGTATTCTTCACGGTGGTAGGTCACGTCAATAAAGGGCGGTTGAAACTCCATCAACGGATCAATCCCGTCAAAAATCGACTGAATATTTTGGCCTTTCAACGGCGGTAAAATCTCAAAAGAAAACAACGGCTTTCCTTGGGCATTTTCGATATGTTGGGTTACTTTCATCTATTTTAAATTATATATTTTAAATTTTAAATGAGTCGTTAATTAAAATATTGTCTCCATTTTAAAGCCTGCCTGCCTGAGGTAAGTTTACTATTTCAAGTTTTTTTTTTTGGGCGCGTCCCTGTGGCAGCACCTTGATTTTCAAATTCGCGAATCGACATCCACAGGGTCGGGTTATCCGCGGTGCACGGCACCTTGCTACTACCCCTCGCGCACTCCCTGCATTAGACACCAGTCACTAGTCACCATTCACTAGTCACTAATCACTAGTCACTAATCACTAGTCACTAATCACTAGTCACTAGCCACTAATCACTAATCACCATTCTCCCCCTTTGGGGGCTGGGGGGCTAATCCGCCACATTCGGCGCCAACCACTTATGTGCCACATCTACCGTTACTCCTCGACGTTGGGCATAATCCTCCACTTGATCCGCTTTGATTTTCCCGAGTCCGAAGTACTTACTCTCCGGATGCGCAAAATAATACCCCGACACCGAAGCGGCCGGCCACATCGCCATGCTTTCCGTCAAGGTAACCCCAATACGCTCCTCGACTTGCAAAAGACTCCATATCGTGGGTTTTTCCAAATGGTCGGGACAAGCGGGATAGCCTGGTGCGGGACGAATTCCTTTGTAATCTTCGGCAATCAAGGCTGGGTTATCCAACTGTTCGTCGCTGGCATAACCCCAAATTTCTTTTCGTACTTTCAAATGCAGGTATTCCGCAAACGCTTCAGCCAAGCGATCGCCCAAGGCTTTCACCATAATTGCATGGTAATCGTCTAACTCTTTTTCAAAAGCGGCAGCTCTTTCATCAACTCCAAATCCGGTAGTCACACAAAAACAGCCGATATAATCTTGAATTCCGGTTTCTTTCGGCGCGATAAAGTCGGCCAATGCAATATTCGGCGCTCCTACATTTTTCTTTGACTGCTGACGCAAGGTGAGAAAGGTTGTCGGTAGTTGGTTGTCGGTTGTCGGTTGTCGGTTGCTGGTTGAGGGTTGAGGGTTGTCGGTTGTCGGTTGCACTTCGATATCATCGTCATTGACCGTATTCGCTGGGAAAATGCCCACCAATCCTTTGGCGGTAAACCAGTTTTCGCTCACAATTTGCGCCAACATTTTTTGGGCATCGTCAAACAACTGCTGGGCTTGTTCGCCCACGACCTCATCCTTCAAAATCGCGGGGTATTTCCCAAACAATTGCCACGAATGAAAGAAGGGGGTCCAGTCGATAAACGGCACCAAATCCGCTAAGGTCACCTGCACCTCTTGCGCTCCAATAAAATTCGGTTTTGCCGGTTGGTAATGGGACCAATCCAACTGCAATTTATTGGCACGTGCCTCCGCGATGCGCAAGTATTCTTTTTCGCGACTGCGGTTCAAATACCCTTCGCGCAATTGATCGTATTCCTCCCGAATTTGTTCGGCATACATTGCTTTATTTTCGGGCTGCAACAAATTACTCGCTACCGTTACGGCACGCGAAGCATCGTTCACATGGACTACACTTCCGGTATATTCGGGAGCAATCTTCACGGCAGTATGTGCCCGCGAAGTCGTTGCGCCTCCAATCATAATCGGGATGGAAATATTCAAGCGTTCCATTTCTTTGGCGAGGTATACCATTTCGTCCAAGGACGGCGTAATCAAACCGCTCAATCCGATAATATCTACATTTTCGGCAACAGCCGTTTGTATAATTTTCTCTGGCGGTACCATGACCCCCAAGTCGATAATTTCAAAGTTATTACAGGCCAAGACCACAGAAACAATGTTTTTCCCGATATCGTGTACGTCGCCTTTTACAGTAGCCATAAGCACCTTACCAGCCCCCCCCGCCCCCGAAGGGGGAGCTTTTAAAACTGCTAAAATTGTAGTCAGTACTTTTTCAGTTTCATGGATAACCTCATTATTTGTAAATCGAATGACATGATAACCTTCTTTCCGTAACCAATCCGTACGATCAGCATCACTTTCTTGGTTTTCAGGCAACTGATGAATTAACCCATCTACTTCAATAATAAGATTTTCTCGTAAACAAATAAAATCTGTTATATATTGTCCAATAATATGTTGACGTCTAAATTTATATCCTTCTAATTTTTTTCCACTTAAAGCTTTCCAAAGAATTTCTTCTGCCTCAGTTGGTTTAAATCGCATTTGCTTGGCATAATCTTTCAATAAACCATACAGACTAGGATTTGAAGTTTCCCAATATTGTAACGGTTTAACTCCCCCTTTGGGGGCTGGGGGGCGCTTGCTGGCTTCAATAAAAGGTAATAAATAGGCCACTGCTTTTTTCATGACCCGAGCCGATTTCACCACTTGGGGTAAAAACATTTTCCCCGAGCCAAATAAATCGCCCACGACATTCATTCCGTTCATCAAATGCTGTTCGATAACCTGAATAGGGCGGTCTACCAATTGACGTGCTTCTTCCACATCCTGTTCGATAAACTCGTCCAATCCTTTCACTAAGGAATGCGTGAGGCGTTCTTGAACCGAACCGTTGCGCCATTCTTGTACGACTTTATCGGTTGTTTTGGTATCCGATTTTAAGTTTTCTGCATAATCTAGTAAGCGTTCGGTCGCATCATCACGACGGTCGAGCAACACATCTTCCACATAGGTGAGCAATTCCGGATCGATTTCGTCATAAATTTCCAACATCTCCGGATTCACAATGCCCATCGTCATGCCGTGTTGGATGGCATGGTAAAGGAAGGCCGAGTGCATGGCTTCGCGTACTTTATCATTCCCACGAAATGAGAACGACACATTACTCACGCCGCCCGATATGTGCGCATAAGGCAAATTTTCACGAATCCATTTCGTCGCCAAAAAGAAGTCCACTGCATTACGGCGGTGTTCCTCCATACCGGTCGCCACAGGGAAAATATTGGGGTCAAAAATGATATCGGTACGCGGAAAACCGACTTGGTTCACCAAGATATCGTAACTGCGTTTGCAGATTTCGATACGGCGTTCGTAGGTATCGGCTTGACCGACTTCATCAAATGCCATAACAATCACCGCTGCGCCGTAGCGTTTAATCAATTTGGCATGGTGGATAAAAGCGGCTTCCCCTTCTTTCAACGAAATCGAATTCACCACCCCTTTTCCTTGAATAACTTTGAGTCCGGCTTCAATGATTTCCCACTTCGAACTGTCGATCATCACGGGAACACGGGCAATATCGGGTTCGGCGGCAATTAAATTCAGGAATTTGGTCATGGCTTCAACGCCGTCGAGCATTCCTTCATCCATATTGACATCGATGATTTGTGCACCGCCTTCCACTTGCGCGCGCGCAATATCCACTGCAGCTTCGTAATTCCCCTCTTTAATCAACCGTAAAAACTTACGTGAACCCGTTACATTGGTCCGTTCGCCTACGTTAACAAAGTTGGTTTCAGGAGTGATGATTAGAGGTTCTAAGCCGGATAACCGTAGGTATTGGGTTATCGGTTGTTGGTTGTCGGTTGTCGGTAATACAAGTTCACTCATATTAATTTTCAGTAAAATTTAATAATGCAGTTAAGCAATCGCTTGCAAACTTGAATAGTGTTTGGTTGTTGGTTGTCGGTTGTCGGTATCTCATTTACTCATGATAATTTTGGGAAATAATTAATGAAGTCGTTAAGCAAACGCTCGCAAACTTAAATAGTATTTGATTGTTGGTTGTCGGTAATACAACTTTACTCATAATAGCTTTCGATAATAATTAATAAAGCCGTTAAGCAATCGCTTACAAACTTGAATATTATTTAACACCGTTTGAAATTGATCTTCAGAGATGTATTGCTGATCCAAAGCAATATAACTTTGTGCTTCTACTTCATACAAAGAACCTCTTGAAATATGCAAAAAATTGATTGTCTCTTTGGCAGATTGTCTGCCACATCCCTCAGCAATATTAGAAATTACAGACACCACAGCTCTTCTAATTTGATTGGTTAATCCAAACTGTTCCTCTTTTGGAAATGTTTTTGTTAATTCGTAAATCTGATTAGTAAGCTTCCTACTTTCTTGCCAAACTTCCAAATCTGTATAATCTTTATTCATAATTTAAAATTCTTTTTTCAACCGACAACCGGCAACCATCAACCGACAACTATTTGCAATCTCGGTTTAAATTCAGAAGCTACTTCAGCAATCGCGCGAATATGCTCTGGTGTAGTACCGCAACACCCTCCGATGATGTTCACTAAGTTTTCGTTCAAATACTCGCGAATTAAGGCTTGCATTTCTTCGGGCGTTTGATCGTATTGTCCGAAGGCATTGGGTAATCCGGCATTCGGATGTGCCGAAATATTGAGTTGGGTATGTTGTCCCAAGCGTTTTAAATACGGTTTCAACTGATCGGCACCCAAAGCACAATTGAAGCCTACACTCAACAACGGAATATGCGCAATCGAAATCAAAAAGGCTTCCACGGTTTGCCCAGATAAGGTTCGACCCGAAGCATCAGTAATCGTTCCCGAAACCATCACGGGGATATCGGATTGGCGTTCTTCTTTCACTTCTTCAATAGCAAACAAGGCGGCTTTCGCGTTCAGCGTATCAAAAATCGTTTCGACCAAAAGCAAATCGGCACCTCCATCGATAAGGGCTTCCACTTGTTCGCGGTAAGCAATTCGCAACTCGTCAAAGGTAACCGCACGATACCCGGGATCGTTCACATCCGGACTCATACTTGCGGTACGGTTGGTTGGACCAATGGAACCCGCCACAAAACGCGGTTTATCGGTAAACTCATCGGCGACTTCCCGTGCAATTTTGGCGGATTGGTAATTGAGTTCGTACACCAAATCTTCCATGTGGTAATCAGCCATTCCGATGGTAGTTCCCGAGAACGTATTGGTTTCCACAATATCAGCGCCGGCTTCAAAATAGGCACGGTGTACCGCTTTTACCGCTTCGGGTTGCGTAATCGAAAGCAAATCGTTATTTCCTTTTAAAGGATGCGGAAAATCTTTAAAGCGTTCGCCACGAAAGTCGGCTTCTTCAAAGGCATTGCGTTGCAACATAGTCCCCATAGCGCCGTCAAGCACGAGGATGCGTTGCTTTAGAATTTCATTGATGTTAGTTCGCATACTGATAACAGTTCGGTTGGTGCGTTATCAGGAAAGAGAGGATTCTCCTAAGTTATCTTTTTCTGAAAAAATCAGAATAGAATGTAGCACCTTCCTCAAGGTTGAGGGGTTGCTAAGCGTTCGTAGGGTCTATTCCCTCCCGCTTTCGTGATAACGCCATTAATTTTAAGAACAATGCAAAGGTAAGACAAGAAAAACCTCATTTCAAAATAATTATTTGAAAAAAAGCGCAAACGTTTGCGAAAAATTTAAAGATATATTTGGATTTATTGGAATTGATTTTCATAAATTTGCAACCGAAAAATAGAAGAGGAGAAATTTGTTCTGATTGCAACCTCGTAAAAAAATGCTAAAGCAGTAATTCTTCTTTAGTTGTTGCACCACCCTTTTTTCCCTCTTATCATTTAAAACAAAAATTTTAAAGGTACAATTATGGCTTATTTATTTACTTCTGAGTCGGTAAGTGAAGGACACCCAGACAAAGTGGCGGATCAGATTTCTGACGCGTTAATTGACAACTTTTTAGCATTTGATGCGGATTCCAAAGTAGCTTGTGAAACGTTGGTGACTACGGGACAAGTAATTTTGGCGGGTGAGGTAAAATCCAACACCTATTTGGATGTGCAGCAAATCGCTCGCGATGTCATCAAGAAAATTGGATACACCAAAAGCGAATACATGTTTGAAGCCAATTCCTGTGGTGTGCTTTCAGCGATTCACGAACAATCGGCAGACATTAACCAAGGGGTTGATCGAGCTACCAAAGAAGAGCAAGGGGCGGGTGACCAAGGGATGATGTTTGGATATGCCACGAATGAAACCAACAATTACATGCCGTTGGCGTTGGATTTATCCCATGCGTTGTTGATTGAGTTGGCGAATTTACGTCGCGAAAATAACGAAATCACCTATTTACGTCCGGATGCAAAATCGCAAGTAACTTTAGAATATTCTGACGACAACAAACCGCAACGTATTGACGCGATTGTAATTTCGACGCAACACGACGACTTCGATCAAGAAGAAGCGATGTTGGCCAAAATCAAGAAAGACATGATTGAAATCTTGATTCCGCGTGTGAAAGCGAAATATCCACAATATGCGCATTTATTCAATGATGATATCACCTATCACATTAACCCAACTGGGAAATTTGTAATCGGAGGTCCACACGGAGATACGGGTTTAACAGGTCGTAAAATCATCGTAGATACCTATGGTGGAAAAGGGGCTCACGGTGGTGGTGCTTTCTCAGGAAAAGATCCAAGTAAAGTAGACCGTTCGGCCGCCTATGCTACACGACATATTGCGAAAAACTTGGTAGCAGCTGGTTTGTGTGACGAAGTTTTGGTACAGGTATCGTACGCGATTGGGGTAGCGAAACCTACTTCTATCAACGTAAATACTTACGGTACGGCTAAGGTAAACCTAAAAGACGGCGAGATCAGCAAAATTGTAGAAACGATTTTTGACATGCGTCCGTACTATATCGAACAACGTTTGAAGTTACGTAACCCGATTTATAGTGAAACGGCAGCTTACGGTCACATGGGACGTACGCCTGAAGTGGTTACCAAAACCTTCAAATCACCGGATGGACAAACCAAAACCGTAGAAGTGGAATTGTTTACTTGGGAAAAATTAGACCACGTTGAAAAAGTAAAAGCGGCTTTTAACTTATAGTCATTTTACGTAGAAGATAAAAAAACCTGACTTTCGCAAGTCAGGTTTTTTGTTTTATAAGTTATAGCGTAACGTCAACATTACAAATCGGGGTTGCACAAAAAACTGGGAGTCGGTGATTCGGAACTGGTCAAACGAGTTGTCGTTTAAGGCTTTTGTATTGAGCAAGTTGGTTCCTGAAATACGGTATTCCCATTTACTTCCTTTTTTCTGATAGCTGAAACTTGCCGAGAGAAAATCGTATTCGTTATCGACGCTTTTGTCGCTGTTATAATAATGATAAAACTCGTATTCCGACACGAATGAGAATCCGTCTAAAAAGTAATATTCTAAGCGCGCAAAAGGTTTGTCGGTAAAGAACTTGGTAATTCCTCTGGGGTTTTCAAATTCACTGATAGAATAGGTATATCCCAATTCTAAATTCGGTACATTTTTGAAATTGGTTGATAAACGTACGGTATGGTTTTGATTGATGCTTCGTGACAAAGCACTTTCCCCTCCCAAAAAGTTATAGAATTTATTCCAACTCACACTGGTTGACAACGAAGCTTTGTAATATTTCAAAAAGGAACGCCCGTATTGGCCAAAACCGCTAAGTGTTTCATCTACAAAATTGGTGTTGTTGAAGGGCGATGAAATTTGGTTTACGCCCACGAACTCCGTCTGTGATTTGATATCATCCAAGCGGCGGGTATAAGAAACATTTGCAGAGATGTTTTCAAAATTAAACATATTGTATTTAAAATAACGAAGGGAATGTGTTTGGGCAATGGCATTTTCCAACCGTCGATTTCCACTTGACAAACTGGCGTAATTGTTAATGATAAACCCTTGGGCCAAACGCGTTACATCGGCAAAATCGTTGGTAATAGCAAAATTATAGGTTAAGGTTTCCGACTTTTTGATTTGATACATCGCATAAAAATCGGGCAAGACGCGCGCAAAACTTTGTTTAAAACTTGACCCCAATTGCACGTTGTTCAAATGATAGTAATGCACGCTGACACCAGGATTGAAGGTGAATTTTTTGTATAAAATTTTGTAATGCACCCCTAAAAACACATCATTAAAATCATACGAAACATCATTATTATTTTCAGGTGCCGTCAAGTTGTTTTGAGTGCCGTTATCCAAAAGTTGAAAAATCGCGGAATTAAAGCGCTGTTTTGAGTAGGTATTCCCTAGGGTAAGATTCAAATTTGCCTTGGGTGTCACCATGTAGTAATAATCCAGTTTCGCATCGACTTTGTGTGTTTTAATCAACCGCGATTGGTTGTAATCGTTGCGGTTTTGGGTGATGTATCCATTCAATTGAAAGGGTTGTAATGCTAGATTGGCATTGTAAAATGGATCTTCGTTTTGGTACAAATGTTGGGCTTCAAAGGCGATCACATGTTTCTCTGAAGGCGTGTGGTAGAGCGCTAGATTTTGATTGACTGAAATCGGCTGTTGATCTTTGTTGGTCAAAATGGTTTCGTCAAAAACAGTACTGCCAGCAATTATATTTCGGAACAAATTCCCATTTTCCAACTGGTCTGATTTTTTAACCAAAACATCATAATCTACCTGTAAGGTTGTGCTTGGTTTGTAGCTTGCACTCCCTTTCATCAATCCGAAGCGGCTGTTTTGACGTGTTCGATCAACAGTGTTGGCAATGGTATTGTTGGCAAAGTTGGTGGTTACGGTTTGCGTTTCCAGTTCGGTTTTGGACCCGGAATAAATTCCAAATCCGCTTAACGTCCATGATTTGGAGGGATTATAGGAAAAATTAACCGCACCAAATTGCGTATCGATATTCTTCGCACGGTTGTTTCGCAATAGGGAAAGTCCCAAATCGTTGGAGCTCACATTAAAACTACTGCCGCCTTTGGACATCATATTGCGAAAACCTCCCGTAATTTTAAAATAATCTTGAATTGTCAGCGGTAATTCCCCGATATTATTAATGTTGGTAATGACGTTAATACTGTACTTCGGATTGTAATAAAACAGCTTCGGATTGACATTATAACGATCAAACTTGGCTTCGGGTTGAAAACCACCCGCTGCCGTCACATCGCCAAACCAGAAGTTCTTTTTCCCTTCTTTGAGTTTGATGTTCATCGCAATATTATCCTGGTTGTTTTCAACGCCTTTAAGGATTGAATTTTCATTATAATTGCGGAGCACTTGAATTTTATCAATCGCATCGGCGGGAATATTTTTGACGCCCAATTTGGTATCGCCGTCAAAGAAATCTTTTCCTTCCACCATCAATTTGGTGACTTTTTTTCCTTCCACTTCCACTTCGCCATCGGCATTCACTTCAACACCAGGGAGTTTTTTCAACACGTCTTCCAATTTGCGTTCGGTGCCGTTTTTAAAGGAATCCGCGTTGTACATGATGGTGTCCCCTTTGATGGAAACAGGCATTTCTTTGATGATTTCAACCCCATCCAATTGGATTCCCCCGGGTTCCATAGCGATGTTTTGCGTGAGGTTCTCCGATTTGGTTTGCAAGGTGATTTCCTTATTTTGCATCCCAATATAACTCAACTTCAACACGTAAGTAGCATTGGCTTTGAGGGTGAGCGCATACTTCCCTTTATCATTGGTTATAGCATACGAATCTACCCCTTTGGTCTCTTGATTTACCGCCATAATGTTGGCCATTTCCAAAGGGGTCTTTCCCGATTCGGTCACGGTTCCTTCTACACGAACACTTTGAGCTACTGTGAATAACGAACTCAACAGCGCCAAAAAAAAGCTTATTTTTTTCATGAAAAAAGGAATTAACGAGAAAAACGCATTTCCATACGACGACCACCGCCAGGACCGCCATTCATTTCACGAAACTCCTCCATTTTTTTCAGTACAATATCATCGTACTCTTTTTGCTTGACCTCTTTTCCGTTAGTGGGTGCTTTGATTTCGGCTTTATCTTTTGGATTCAATACAATTTTGGAGCATAAAATAATGGTCTTACCGTCGTTGACTTCCAAAATCAAACCGGGAAGCCCCCAATACCCCTCAGGCCCTTGATTAATAGGGATTTCAGGCGTATACCATGCGGTGATGGTGATGTCTTTAGGAAGATCAAAATCCTCCATAAAATTGGTGCGGGTTTGCTTTTTCTCTGCGGGAGCTTCGGCTTTTGCCTCAGGAGTTCCCTCCTCTTTTTTGGGTTCAGCAGCTGTTTCTTCTTTCTTTTTAGGACGGAAATTACGGAAATCCGTTTTACTTGCTGGGATGACACAGGTTGCTTTAAAACAGTTGTAACCCCCAATTTGTTTAGTCTCGCCGGTCATTTGCCATTTGTAATGCGTCAAGGTATCTTTAACCAAAAACTCCTTGCCCATAAATTCCTTATCGACGGTATACATTTGGTCTTTCACATTTTTGTAATAAGTTCCGCCGCCGCCCATAAATGAACTCATCATACGAAAACCGCCGCCGTTTTGACCGGGAGCATCCAATTTTTCTTCTTCTTTATAAATAGAGGCTTGTTTATCAAATTGAAGTACAAATGTTTTTTCAAACATTTTTTTCATGCGTTCTTCAATCATTTTTTGCATTTCTGGCGTCATGTCTTTGTTGCCTTCAAATCGGGACTTAAAATCGGCAGTACTCGTTTTGGATTCATACACGGCCATGCCTTGAAAATCTTTTTGGGCCAATGCCAAAGCAGAAAAGCACAAAGCTAATCCGAGGAGGATTGTATTTTTCATATGCGATAAAATTGTTTTTTTTGGTCAACAAATATGACGACGCAAGGCTCAAAAAGTTACCAATATTATGTTAAATTCTATTTTAGACCTTTTAAATAATCCAAAGGTTTAAAGTACCTTAGCTGTATGAAGTTACGCTGGCTCCTTTTATTCTGTCTTGGACTCCCATTTTGGTGTGAGGCACAACTTGAAACGCAACAGCCCGAACGGCGTTCCTATCTTGCGATTGAGGCCGATGCTTTTTGGGGATTTGACGGTTTGGGAAATTATTTTTACAGTAAAAACAATGTTTTATTTAAACACCATGAATCGGGAGTTTTGCAATACCAAAATCTTCCCTTTGGCAAGTTAAAAAGCGTGGATATCACACAACCGTTGCGTCCTATTTTGTTTTATGAAAATTTCAATGCAGTGGTCGTTTTAGACAATTTTTTAAATGAAATTCAAGTCGTAGAATTTTCAAATATTCCAACACCCATCGTAATTACAGCCGTAGGAATGGCCAATCAAAATCGCTTGTGGGGGTACGATGCTGTGATGCAACAAATTGGAATGTATCATCTTACCACAGGCTCATTTAGTCCGATTGGAAACCCTGTACAAGGGAGTTGGAAATATTACCAATGTGCTTTCAATAGCTTGAGTTGGATTGACGCACAAAACCATTGGAAATCCATAAGCATTTATGGCCATATTAGCGATTACGGCCAACTCCCCGAAGGGTTGTATTACTTTGTTAATGAGAACGTCGTACTGGTATACAACCATGAAACATGGACACTATTAAATAGGCTTACAGGGAAAAAATCCAGCTTTGAAATTGTTGAGAAATCGGTCAAAAATTTTTCGTGTAACGACCAAATTTTATCTATTTTTACTGCAGAAGGAATTACAAATTATAAAATCACAGTACCCTAATGCACATCGCAGTCGCAGGAAATATTGGCGCCGGAAAAACCACTTTAACACGGTTTTTGGCGAAACATTACAAATGGGAACCCCATTATGAAGACGTTGTTGACAATCCCTATTTGGATGATTTTTACCATCAAATGGAGCGTTGGTCGTTTAATCTTCAGATATACTTTTTAAATAGTCGTTTTCGTCAAATTTTACAAATTCGCGAAAGCGGGAAAAAGATTATTCAGGATCGTACCATTTACGAAGATGCGCATATTTTTGCTCCTAACCTTCATGCAATGGGGCTGATGACAAACCGCGATTTTGAAAACTACAGCTCCTTATTTGAACTGATGGAAGCTTTAGTTAAAGCACCTGATTTATTGATTTACCTACGAAGTTCTATACCCAATTTGGTGAAGCAAATTCATATGCGGGGTCGGGATTATGAAAACACAATATCTATTGATTACTTGAGTCGTCTCAACGAACGCTATGAAGCATGGATTCACACCTACGACAAAGGCAAATTACTAGTGATTGATGTGGATCATATTGATTTTGTCAATAATCCTGAGGATTTAGGGACAATCATTAACCGAATTGATGCTGAAATTAACGGTTTGTTTTAAGTCTTAGTTGGGCTAACTTTTTAGGGCATTGTATCAAATAATGAGCGTATTTTTACCGTATCGGTTGGTCGATCGGTTTTAATAATTCGCGGAATCCCAGGAATTACATCAAAAAAATTATCGTCAAAAAAATGACCTTCTGCTTGTAAAAATACATTTTTGGCGAGGGTATTTGAGCTGATTTCTTGCAAAGTTTCCCCAATAATTTTCACATTAATTGTCGGTTTTTCAAGTTGCAATTCTTTGGGCTTTACAAAATAATGGTAGACAGCTGTTTTTTTATGATGGCTAGAAAACTCGATGAGCAAAACCGATTTTTCTTTTACAAATTCAGGGAATGCTGTAAACGGAATCGGCATAAGTGTGGTATTTTTTTCAACTTCCAATACACACTCTTTCGAAGCGCTCCAAAGTTCTACCCCCGAAAAATCGATCAATCGAACAGTAAGTTTACCTTTTTTCTCCTCCAAAGTGTCCGTATTTCCTTGAATTGAAATACCCGTTTCATTTTGTGTTACCGCCAAAAACACAGGAGCAAAACTTTCTTTTATTTGATAATGGGATGCTTTCCAGTGGCCTTGATAATCCAACGAACTCCAAGAAGTTACCGGCCAACAATCGTTTAATTGCCAATAGAGACTGCCCATACAATAGGGTTTCGCCAAACGATGCGCTTCGATAGCAATTTTCATTCCACGTGCTTGCAATAGTTGAGAAACATACTGATACTTTTCAATATCGGCGGGCACCCAAAAGTCGCGTTGCATGTATTCATCGATGGTCGCAAAACCCGTAGGGTGTTTTTGATGGTGTCGTAGGGCTTTTGACATTAACGATAACGGCTCGCCATCGGATAAATAACGTAATGTTTGCATGGATGGCATGGCTTGAAACCCGTATTCGCTCATAAATCGTCCCACTTTTTCCGAATATTTTTCAAAAGGTTCTTTCCCCCACCACACGCCCCAATAATGAGAATCTCCTTGGCGTAAACTTTCTTTTCGTCCCCAACCGATAGCGGGAGAAGATGGCCAATAGCGGTTTTCATTTTGAGGCAACAGTTTTTTTAACGTTTGAAGAATTCGTTGATGAAACAACTCTTTATAGTCGTTCCAAATGCGGGTTGAATCTTGAGTTGTATACTTGTATTTTTTTTGCCAACCCCAATTGTGCCAACCTTCATCGCTTTCGTTATTGCCACACCAGATTGCTATTGACGGGTGATTTTGCAGGCGTTTGACCTGATCTTCAACCTCATGTTCAACCGATTGTAAAAAGGTTTCGTCGCCGGGGTACATCGCGCAAGCAAACATAAAATCCTGCCACACAAGTATCCCTTTTTCATCACATGCAGTATAAAAAGCGTCATCGGCATACACACCCCCTCCCCATACCCGCAGCATATTTTGATGGGAAAGACGCGCATTTTCAACCAAATTAATCCATTGGGCTTCCGTTACCCGAGGCACAAAACTATCGGGAGGAATGATATTGGAACCTTTCATAAAAACAGGTTTGCCATTCAATTTGAAGTAAAAGCTTTTCCCTTGGGCATCCACTTCCTGCACCAGTTCAAGCGTTCGAATGCCCAATTTTAGTTCCCGCTGCTCTATTACCTTTCCATTCTGTTGAAGTATCACTGGAAAAGTATACAAATGCGGCGCCCCCAACCCGTTACACCACCATAATTTGGGTTGTGCAATCGTCAAAGGAAAATCGATTATTGAAGTTCCTTTTTTCACCGCGACACTGCGCTTTTGATTATTGATCAAAAGATCGAGCGTCATCGCAGCAGCACTCTCTAAAGCCACTTTCACAACGATTTCAGCGTTTTCCGTTGAAACTAATTTTTGTTCATAAAACACATGCTGGATACGAACCTCATTCCAAAACTGAAGTTTTACGGGTTTCCAAATGCCACAGGTGACTAGGCGCGGCCCCCAATCCCAACCAAATTGATAGGGCGCTTTACGGGCAAATACACGGTTGTCGTCGGGCAATGGGTATGGTACTTTTTGGGCTAATGCATTCGTTTGTTGAACCGCTGATTTAAAATGAATTTTCAATTGATTTTGCGCTTTCACGAATGATTTCACATCCACACGCCAAGTGCGAAACATATTATTCGCCTCAAGAATGGACTGCCCATTTAAAAAAACACGCGCGAAGGTATCTAAGCCCTCAAATACAAGTTCGACATGGGCATTTTGAAGTTCTCTTGAAGTCAGCGAAAAGGTCGTTTCATAAACCCAATCTTCATTTTCAATCCACTGCACCTCATTTTCATGGGATTGTAAAAAGGGATCGGGAATTCTGTGATTGGCGAGTAAATCGGTATGAATAGTCCCGGGAACTGTGGCTTTCATTTTATCGTTTTTTCCTAACGGATGTACGGTCCATGATAACGGAATCAAGTCTTTTTCAACCACTTGAGCGGTGAGGCTGATGGTCCAAAGAAGAAAAAACAATAACTGGTTACGCATTGGACTCTTTTTTTAAAGCTATAATTTCGTCGGGGTTGGCTAAAGTTCCTCCCTCGGTTATTGCAGAAGAATGTACAAAATGCACCCCCGTAGTGTGTACAATTTGACGAACATTGGAGGCGCGTAATCCGCCACCCGGCATAATCGCAATTCGGTCACCTGCTTGCAGTTGTATCGCTTGCAGTATGTTTATACCTTCCACAACATTGGCCTTTGTTCCTGAAGTTAAAATTGTCGAAAACCCACAATCGATGATCTGTTCTAAGGCAATTTCCCAATGCTTAACACGATCAAAAGCCCGATGAAACGTACAAGGTATGGGATGGGCTAGTGCGACTAATAGTCGGTTGCGCTCTTCATCCAGCGTGTCGTCTTTTTTCAAAATTCCGAAAACCATTCCGTGCACTTGCAACTTTTTGAGTTCGCTCACCGTTGCTTTCATTTGTTGAAATTCGGCCTCTGTATAGACAAAATCACCCCCTCGCGGACGCACCATCACATAGACGGGAATAGGGACTTGGGTTAAGACTTTTTGTGTGGTTCCCAAATCCGGTGTGGTTCCTCCCACTTCAATTCCGTCACACAATTCGATCCGATCGGCACCTGCTTGGGCAGCGATACTCGCCGACTCGGGATTAAAACAAGCAATTTCGAGTTGGACTCTCATTTTAAATAAAACGGTGCATCAATTAAACGGTTTCCAGTAGTATCATGAACAGCATAATTAAACCCTCCTTGCACGCAATAGGAACCATAATTCCCCTGCTTATCCAAAGCAATGAATCCTACTTGGATATCTTTAAGATTCTTTTTACGGTTTTGGGTCAGTTTCACGATGCGCATCACAGCTTCTTCACAGGCCAGTTGCGGCGACTTCCCTTGACGCATGAGTTCGACCACCAAATGACACCCGGCAATACGAATTACTTCTTCCCCATGACCGGTGGCTGTAGCGGCCCCGATTTCATTATCTACATAGAGTCCGGCCCCAATAATGGGTGAATCGCCTACTCTACCATGCATTTTATAGGCCATACCACTGGTGGTACAAGCTCCCGACAAATTACCTGATGCATCGAGCGCAATCATCCCTATAGTGTCGTGATTTTCGATATTGACTTTGGGTTGGTACTGACTGGTTTTCAGCCATTCTTTCCATTCTTTTTCAGAGGCTTCTACCAATAAATTTTCCTCTTTAAATCCTTGGGACAGTGCAAAATCCAAGGCCCCTTGTCCAACCAACATCACATGGGGTGTTTTTTCCATGACCGCACGTGCCACGGAAATGGGGTGTTTGATATGTTCAAGACAAGCGACCGAGCCAATATTGGATAATTCATCCATGATACAAGCGTCAAGGGTCACTTTGCCATCGCGATCGGGCCGTCCGCCATAACCTACACTGCGTTCGTTGGGATCCCCTTCAGGAATGCGTACGCCGGCTTCAACAGCATCCAGCGCACGACCCTTTTTTGATAGGACTTCCCAAGCGGCTTCATTGGCTTGCAGCCCGAAATTCCACGTTGACAAAACGATGGGCTTGGTGCCAACTAAAGAGGGATTATTCGATAGTTCCGCAGCTTCAGATGTCCAAGAAGTAAGTGACAAGCCCACAGTTCCTAAGGCGGCTGATTTTAAAAATTTCCGACGTGTGTTTTCCATTTATTCCACGATTATTTCATCTACAAAAAGCCAAGAACCGTTTCCAGCGCCCGGCATGCCTTCTAGTATTTTGCCATTATTGACAGCGGTTACTTTGATAAATTGAGCTTTTACTTTTTTCCCCATCCAATCGACACTTCCTTTAGTATTTTGGATTTCGGGTTGGGTAAAAGAGGCTACTTTTTCGAAACGTATACCATCGGTGGAGACTTCAAAGAGGACTTCTTTTGGAAAGTAAATCCAACTCGACGGACTCTCAAGTGTTCCTAAATTAAGGTGGGTGATGGATTGTTTTTTACCTAAATCGATAAGAGCAACCATATCTTTTTCCCAAAACCCTAACCAATCCCTGCCAAATTTTTGAATATCCCCTTTGACCCCATTAACTAAAGCGAAAGCACCTGCTGTATTGTAGCGTTTATCGGGTTGGTTTTGAAGGTTAACTAAACAACTGGTGGCTTTATGAATAGTGAACGTCTGTTCTGAAAGTGCGCTTTTTTGAGTTTCATTTTCAAAATAAGCTGCTTTTACCGTTTGCGACTGTTGAATTGTTAAAGCAGAGGAAAATGTAGGTGATTGAGCAGTGGGCGAACTTCCATCTAAAGTATAACGAATGTTTGCTGGATTTTGATGGGATTTTAAGACATACAACACCCCATTTTCACCCCCTGGATTGGGCAAGACTTCGGCCGTAATTTCGAACACCGCTTTACTAAAATTGATTTTTTTTACTTCCCAATCGTTAAAATGGGGTGTGAGTCGGTTAAAATAATTAGAGTATTCTTTTGGATTGGCAGTACCCCATAACACTTCGGAAAGTGCGGTCATTCGAGGAAAAATCATATATTCTACCTGTTCAAAGGTTGGAATATATTCGGTCCAAACATTGGCTTGTGCGCCGAGAATATAAGAGGCTTCTTCTGCAGTGAGTTCGCTAGGTATGGGTTGGTAACTGTATACTTTTTCTAAAGGCGTGTAACCGCCAATCGCTAAGGGTTCGTTTTTGGGTTCGCCTTGATAATGATCAAAATAACAATGTGAACCAGGCGTCATCACCACTTGATGCTTTTGTTGGGCTGCAGCGATTCCGCCTTCCGTACCGCGCCAGCTCATAACCGCTGCATTGGGCGCCAATCCACCCTCGAGAATCTCATCCCAACCCATGATTTTTTTGCCTTTACTATTCACAAATTTTTCTATGCGTTGGATAAAATAACTCTGTAATTCATGCGCGTCTTTCAAGTTGTTTTCCTTCATTCGCTTTTGGCAATTGGGGCAAACTTTCCAACGGGTTTTGGGACATTCATCGCCCCCAATATGAATGAATTGTCCTGGAAATAAGGCCATCACTTCCGTTAGCACCTCTTGTAAGAAAGCGAAGGTTTCCTCTTTGGGACAAAACACATCGTCCAAAACGCCCCATTCTTTAGCCACTTCAAACGGCCCGCCAGTACAGGAAAATTGCGGATAAGCCGCCAATGCGGCTCTTGCATGTCCAGGCATTTCAATTTCGGGAACAATAGTAATGTGACGCATACGGGCATAGTTAACCACCTCACGAATTTCCTCTTGGGTGTAAAAACCGCCATAGCGTTCGTCATCAAATTTTTGTTCATTATAATGACCCACCATGGAACCGTTGCGCCAAGCCCCGACTTCGGTTAGTTTGGGGTATTTTTTGATTTCAATACGCCAACCTTGATCGTCGGTAAGATGCCAATGAAACGTATTATACTTGTATGCCGCAAGGTAATCGATATATTTAAAAATTGCTTCTTTTGGAAAAAAGTGCCGACTCACATCGAGGTGCATGCCACGCCATTTGAATCGAGGAGCATCTTTAATGAGCCCACAAGGCAACTTCAATTGATTTTTGGGTACGCCGAGAAGCAATTGCGTTAACGTTTGAAAGCCGTATTGAACTCCTGTATAATCACCTGCCTTTAAGAAAACTACTTTTGGATTAATTTCCAACACATAGGCTTCGGGGGCGATACTCGCTTCTATTTGAACCACAATCGCATTTTCAACAATTCCTGCTTTGTTCGAAATATAAAGGGCTTTTTTTCGAGCGCGAACTTCGTTGATAAAAACTTCAGCTTCGGCATCCATGTCTAGGGGTGCGGTGAGGATAATGGTTTCATCAATGGTAAAAAATCCCTCTTGGAAAGCAGCAAACTGAGGTTGGGGAATCAGGGGATACTCGTGTTGTGCCCACATCCAAGTGGAGCATAAAAGAATAAAAAGAGAAAGCTTACGATACATTGTTCCTTTACTTGTATGAGGTAAATATAAAAAAAAAGCCCCACCGAAGTGAGGCTAATGATTTCTAGTACGGATTATTTTTTACCACCTTCAGCGCAACATCCAGCCGCGTCTTTAGAAGCTATAAATTTTCCATCTTTATCGTAATGCGACAAACATTTTTCTTTTTCTTCGGGAGAACACCCTAATGAGTCACACATTTTAGCGCATTCGTCTTTCGTCATGGTGGCACATTTGCTCATGTCGCATTTTCCAACCATAGCTGCATTTTGCTCTTTACAAGCTGGAGCACAAGAGGCTTTGTCGGCACACATTTCTTTGTTAGCACATGCTTTCTTATCAGTTGTGGCATGACCATCACTTAAAATTGGAGCAATAACCAAACCAACCAAACATGTTAATTTAATTAAAATATTCATAGAGGGCCCTGAAGTATCTTTGAATGGATCACCCACAGTATCTCCTGTAACGGCAGCTTTGTGCGCATCTGAACCTTTGTAAGTCATTTCTCCGTTGATAACCACTCCCGCTTCAAAAGACTTTTTAGCATTGTCCCAAGCACCACCAGCATTGTTTTGGAAAATCGCCCATAACACCCCAGACACACATACACCAGCCATATATCCCCCAAGCGCTTCTGGTCCCATTAATAATCCCAAGATAATGGGAGTAATGATAGTGATAGCTCCGGGCAACATCATTTCACGTAACGCAGCTTTGGTAGAAATATCCACACATTTACCGTACTCTGGTTTTCCAGTTCCTTCCATAATGCCCGGGATTTCACGGAACTGACGACGAACTTCTTGTACCATATCCATAGCGGCTTTCCCTACGGATTGCATCGCTAAAGCGGAGAAAACCACAGGAATCATTCCTCCGATAAACAAAGCAGCTAAAACATCGGCTTTGAAAATATTAATTCCATCGATTCCTGTAAAAGTCACATAAGCTGCAAACAACGCTAGTGCGGTTAATGCCGCAGAAGCAATGGCAAAACCTTTTCCTACCGCTGCCGTTGTATTTCCAACGGAATCCAACACGTCGGTACGTTGACGCACCTCTTTGGGTAATTCGCTCATCTCAGCCACCCCTCCAGCGTTATCTGCAATGGGTCCGAATGCATCAATGGCCAATTGCATGGCTGTAGTGGCCATCATCGCTGACGCAGCAATTGCCACTCCATAGAACCCGGCTAAAAAGTAAGCCCCCCAAATAGCCGCAGCAAATAAAATCACTGAACCGAAGGTAGATTTCATTCCAGTGGCAAGACCTGCAATAATATTGGTCGCTGCTCCTGTTGACGAATTCTGTACAATATTCAAAACGGGCTTTTTACCTAAAGCGGTGAAATATTCGGTAATGGCAGAGATTAATAATCCCACGGCTAAACCAACTAATGTGGCATAAAATACATTGATTCGAGCCACTTCTTTCATGCCTTCCCCGAAGAAATTCATGCTAATTTTTTCAGGCAACATTTCACCGATCAAAAACCAACACGCTACAACCGTTAAAGCAAGTGAGATGTAGTTTCCTAAATTCAAAGCTCCTTGTACCTCGGCTTCTTTGGCATCGTTATTTTTAATTTTAACGAAGAAGGTGCCGATGATAGAAGCTAAAATTCCAATACCTGCAATCGCTAAAGGCAACAAAATAGGCCCCATATTCCCGAAAGCATCGGTAAATTGAGTCCCATTGGCCTCGGTCATATCTTTGATAATGTAATTTCCTAACACCATTGAAGCCAAAACTGTAGCTACATACGAACCAAATAAATCGGCACCCATACCCGCTACGTCTCCTACGTTATCGCCTACGTTATCCGCGATAGTGGCAGGGTTACGTGGATCGTCTTCTGGAATTCCAGCTTCAACTTTTCCCACTAAGTCCGCACCCACATCGGCCGCTTTGGTATAAATTCCTCCACCCACACGTGCAAAAAGTGCAATAGACTCGGCTCCTAAAGAGAACCCCGCAAGTGTTTCTAACACCATAGACATATTATCGTAAAACGATTTTCCTTCGGTGTCCATAAATTGGTTTAAGAAAAGTAAAAAGAAAATGCTCAATCCAAGTACTGCTAAACCAGCTACTCCCAACCCCATTACAGTTCCTCCTGAGAAGGATACTTTCAATGCCTGAGGCAAACTTGTTTTGGCGGCTTGGGTTGTGCGTACATTAGATTTAGTAGCGATACGCATCCCGATGTTTCCTGCAAGTGCTGAAAAGATAGCTCCAAAAATAAAAGCTACTACAATCATCCAATGCGAGACTCCTGAAATTTGAGAGACAGCAAACAAGGCTCCAGAAGCAATTACCACGAAAATGGCCAAAATACGGTATTCCGCTTTAAGGAAGGCCATCGCCCCTTCTTGAATACTTTTGGCAATTCCTTGCATTCGTTCGTCACCTGCATCCTGCTTATTAATCCATGCGGCTTTCATCCCCATGAACAGCAATCCTAATACTGCCATTGCAATGGGCAGATAGATATACATTTTCTCCATAAAATTGGTTAGTTAGTTAATTTTAAATTTGAAATCGAGCAAAAATAAAGAAAAATAAATTCTGAGATTATGAATTTTGCCTTTTTGTTATTTATTTTCAAGAAAAGCGGCACATTCTTTTTTTGGAATCTCAAATTTTCGTGAGACTTGTAAGCAAATCGTTAATTCGTCATTAATTTATAGCTTAAAGTACGTCAAAAAAAAAGAGTTGCCTTACTGACAACTCTCTTCATTCTTTTTATTTGATACTAAACAATCCTATCGGACGATTTTCAATAGCCGCAAAGCGATCAACACATTGTTGGATGATTTCACGGGCTTCCGTCACATTTCCCCATCCGTGTACATCTACTTTTTTGTTTTCCAAATCTTTATAGACTTCAAAAAAGTGTTCGATTTCTTTAAGCATGTGTGGATTGACGTCGCTTAAGTCATTTAATTTATTCCAAACTGGATCAGAAACCGGTACACAAATCACCTTTTCATCAGGTCCTTTATCGTCGGCCATGTGAAAAACACCAATAGGTTTTACCTCCATTACACACATCGGAAAGGTGGGCTCAGTAACCAAGACCAACACATCCAGTGGATCGCCATCCAGCGCTAAGGTTTCGGGAATAAATCCGTAATCGGCGGGATACATCATAGAGGAGAACAACATTCGGTCGTAACGAATTTTCTTTAACTCAAAATCGTACTCGTATTTGTTGCGACTTCCTTTAGGAATTTCAATCAGTACATCAAACGTATTTTTATGATCTGCAGTCATTTCATTAGCTTATTAAGAGGGGGCAAATTTACAGTTACAAACTCGTTTTCACCAAACACTTTTTCCCAAAAATAAAGGGCTGCATACGTATTTATGAATCCGAAATTAATTTAACCTAAAAAATAAACGATGCATTTTTTTCCGGCAAATTTATTGCCAAATTAACAGCCTAAAGGATTCAAAAAAAACCGAAATCAATACGAATGAACTCGGTTTTTAGACTGAATATTGGGTTTGTTTAAAAATAGAATCCAAATTCCCCTTTAATGGTAAAATTACTGGTTCCGGGGACATCGCGGTAATTGCCACGCCAACAAGCATCAATTCGAAACACTTTGAAGATATTGCCAATTCCCACACTGTATTCCCAATAGGGCGTAGTGGGTGCTTTGTATACCAATCCTGAGGCATTTAAGCGTCGGTTTTCTTCCGAAAAATCCCCATAAGCGCCTCGAATTCCGATAATTTCTCGCCAATTCAACTTACGCAACATAGGAATACGCGAGAACAAGCGCCCTTGAAAATTATGATCCCATTGCAAGGTAAGGTAACTATCAGAAACAAATTCGTAGAAATTAAGGTTACTAAAGGTGTTTCCGATAATGAAATAAGTTTGGTTTCCAGGTACGATACTCATCAATCCCAAGGGTACTTTCCCGAACGTTTTCCCCATTTCAAGGGTTAAGTTGGTACGCCCTAAGGGTCCGATAATAATCGGTTGTTTGTAATACAACTGGACTTTGGTATAGTCAAAATCGCTGTTCAAAAACCCTTTGATTCCTTGACTAAACTTGGCAAATACACGGCTGTAAGGATTGTCGACAGAAAGGCGCTCGACCCCATACCCTACTGTTTTTCGTCCTGGGGTATATTCGACCTGAAAATGCGCTTCTGCTTGACGCAAGTCACCCCTTGTTTGTGTTCGGGCCTCATCGGTAAAGTAATCCATGGTGAAAAACTCTCGGGAAGCCGACTCTAGAGTACGATAGGACAGTCCTGTTTCGAACACTAAATTTTTAATGGGTTCGATTTCAAGCGCTGTGGTGGTAAGATTGATGTTGGACAATTTGCCGTTGGTGCCCGACATGAAGACTCCAGAGGAAGCGAAACTGCGTCCCAAGACATCATTGGTCGTCGTCAAACTCGCCCCAATTTGCTCGATATCGCGTCGGTTTCCAGTAGAGATAATCAAGCGATTTTTAGTATTGAGCATCCATTTGGCCGAGATCCCGTATTTGAATTTATTATCGTCAAAACCGTAGGCGGTGTATCCTTGTAAACGCCATTTGTCGTTGGGTCCAAAATAGGTTCGACCCCCTGCCCGCAAACGAATACCTTCCACAACATTGTACCCGAAGGTGGAAAAAATGGGACCGTAATCAAAGTTTCCTTTTTGAATGTAACCGCTCGCCAAAATGGTGACCAAATTATACATTTGTTTAAACTTTTTGACTGTTTTGAGGGTGTCCAACATTTTATACACCCCAATTTCATCTTTATTGAGTTTTTCAAATCGATTTTGCTCCCAAAACGATTCGGGTCGGGTGTACACGGTATTGTCAATGAAATTAACTTCCTCCTTATAAAACTTCTCTGGCTTGGGTTGGTTGAATTTATGATTGCGGTACAACGAAGTCCGTTTGCCATAGATACCTTTGGCTTCATCTTTTTTGGACAACGAAAAATCAGACATCATGTAGTCGCGGGTGAGTAGAAAAACCGAATCGTTCACAACATCAAACTCTTGTTCAATATAAATATCCTTCACCCAGTTGATGTTGGCACTTTTAGACACCGCCATGTTAATGGTTTTGATGGCAAAGGTGGAATCATTGACCCAAAAATCACCTTTAAAAGTAAGTTCGTTTTTTCGACGGGGATAAAATACAATGTTATAACACCATTTATTGTCAATAAAGGCACTATCGCGCAACACATAATTGTAGACATCGATTCCTGTGGTAGAAATTGGACTTGTAAAACTCTTGTCGAAAAAGGTCAAATGGTTGTTGTAAATGTTGTAGTCATTATACAAGTCTTTGATAAAAGTGTTCACCCCATCACCATTGCTCAATCCAGAATTTTTGTTCCCCGTGAGAATTTGTTTCTCCTTACCCATTTTGTTATCACCATACACTTGATACACCGATTCGTTGATAAAAATAGGCAGGTATGTTTTTCCTGTTATCTTGGAAGTATCTACTTTTTTGAAAACAAATTCAAGACCTTTGAAGATTTTACTCTTCATAAAATTACTATCGATGGTATTCAGGTCAAATTCTACTTTCTCATATTTATCATAGGCGTATTGCTCAAACATGCGAAGACCATTCTTCCGTTTGCGTTCCCAAATTTTGCGAAGAATACGTAAAGCGGGATTATTTTTCTTGGACGTTTTTCCTGTAAAAATGACGACTTCGTCTAGAACTTGTTCTTCATTGAGTACAATCTTCATGTTGTAATTCACAGGCTTCTCCAATTCGACATCGCGGGTGGTATACCCCATGAAAGCCACCACCAATACGGCGTAAGACTTAGAAGATTCAATATAAAACTTTCCGTTTTCATCACTGACTACCCCTTCGTTAGACCCTTTAAAGACTACATTGGCAAAAGGAATGGGTTGGTTCTTTTTGTCGATGACCGTTCCACTCACTTTTGTCTGTGCCCATGAGAGACTGGAAATGGTGCAACACAACAAGAAAAGAAATTTTTTAAACATGCATTAGAAATTAAAAAAAAGCCATCTCGAGACTTCCCGAAATGGCTTCAAATATAAGAGAATATCCTTATCGATACATTACTTTTTTTACGGCTTTTACCACATCACCCGCATTGGGCAACCACTCTTTCAATAAGGTGGGTGAATAGGGTGCTGGAGCATCTGCGGTGGTGATTCGTTGTACAGGCGCATCCAAATAATCAAAAGCGCGCTCTTGTACCATGTAGGTAATTTCAGAAGCAACACTAGCAAATGGCCAAGCCTCCTCCAAAACCACTAGTCGGTTGGTTTTTTTGACTGAAGCAATGATGGCATCATAATCCATAGGACGAACGGTGCGTAAGTCGATAATTTCGCAGGAAATACCTTCTTTGGCTAATTCGTCGGCAGCGATCATCGCTTCCTTGATAATTTTTCCGAAAGAAACGATAGTCACATCGGTACCCTCACGTTTAACGTCGGCAACTCCGATAGGAATGATGTATTCACCCTCTGGCACTTCCCCTTTGTCACCATACATTTGCTCCGACTCCATGAAAATTACTGGGTCGTTATCGCGAATGGCTGCTTTCAAAAGTCCCTTAGCATCATACGGGTTGGAAGGTACAATTACTTTTAGTCCAGGGCAATTGGCATACCAATTTTCAAAAGCTTGCGAGTGTGTAGCCGCCAACTGACCCGCGGAAGCAGTTGGTCCACGAAACACCATGGGCATTGGAAATTGTCCCGCTGACATTTGACGCATTTTGGCCGCATTGTTAATGATTTGATCAATTCCAACCAAGGAAAAATTGAAAGTCATGAATTCAACAATCGGACGGCATCCGTTCATCGCAGAACCCACAGCAATCCCCGCAAAACCTAACTCCGCAATTGGGGTGTCGATGACACGCTTGGGACCAAATTCATCAAGCATTCCTTTGGAGGCTTTGTAAGCACCATTGTATTCGGCCACCTCTTCCCCCATCAAATATACTGATTCGTCGCGACGCATTTCTTCACTCATCGCTTCGGCAATCGCTTCTCTAAATTGTATCGTTCTCATATCGAATAAATCGTTAATCCATTTTTGGAAAGGCAAAAATAACAAATCTATAGGATTTAAATATTGCCCTTTCCCATTTTGTGAGTGCTTTTTTTACGAAATCGTTATATGTGAAAAAAAATAACGTGAAATAAGGAACGTTTAGCGTTAGTTTTTGAATAATTTTTCCCTCCAAAGGAAATTCTGCGTTAATTTTTTTATAAAAATCAGGCTTTACCCCAACATCTTCAAGAATCTTTGGCGAAATCGATTGAAATATGAAAAAATATTATGCACGCATACAAAAATTAGAAATATATTTTTTACTTTTACAACGAAAAAATTTAAACCCCTCTATACGGTATGAAAATATTAGTTTGCATCAGCCATGTGCCTGATACTACTTCAAAAATTAACTTCGTCAACGGGGACACGGAGTTTGACACGAATGGTGTTCAATATGTGATCAACCCGAATGACGAATTTGGATTAACCCGTGCCATTTGGTTCCAAGAGCAACAAGGTGCTAAAGTGACGGTTGTAAATGTGGGAGGCCCTGATACAGAGGCAACTTTACGAAAAGCGCTTGCGATTGGTGCTGATGACGCCATTCGGGTCAATGCGGTACCGATGGATGGTTTTTTTGTAGCACAACAATTGGCAGAAGTTGCTAAAAATGGAGGCTATGATTTGATTATTTGTGGAAAAGAATCATTGGATTATAATGGAGGTATGGTTCCCGGTATGATGGCTGGTTTGTTAGGATATAATTTTGTCAATGCATGTACCGAACTTACCGTGGACGGTACTCAAGCCAAAGCTGCCCGCGAAATCGACGGAGGTAAAGAGGTTATTGCTACTGCATTACCTTTGGTGGTTGGTGGCCAAAAAGGAATTGTAGAAGAGAAAGACTTGCGTATTCCAAACATGCGTGGCATTATGACGGCGCGAACAAAACCGCTTTCTGTGGTAGAACCTGTGGGCGGTGAAGATAAAACGAAGGCCGTTAAATTTGAAAAGCCAGCCCCTAAATCAGCGGTAAAAATGGTTTCTCCCGACAATCTTGACGAACTCATTAACTTATTACACAACGAAGCGAAAGTTATTTAAGCTTCCTAAAATATATCTCTATGTCAGTAGTACTCTATGCCGAATCATCGGACGGCAAATTCAAAAAAGCAGCGTTGGAATTGGCTTCCTATGCCAAAGTAGTTGCCGACGCTTTAGGAACTCAGGTTACTGCGGTAACGATCAACGCTAGTGATGCTAGCGAATTGGGAAAATACGGGGTAAATAAAGTCCTTCAAGTACAGAATGACGCGCTACAAGCATTCAATGCCAAAGCATACGCCGATGTGATCCAACAGGCCGCTCGACAAGTAGGCGCGCAAGTGGTCGTATTTACTTCTTCAACCGATAGCCTATATGTTGCACCCCTAGTGGCTGTTGCTTTAGAAGCGGGCATGGCATCCAATGTTGTCGCTGCCCCTGTAAGTACGGCTCCGTTTCAAGTGAAACGCAGTGCTTTTTCCCAAAAAGCGTTTAATTACACCACGATCCACACCGCTGTTAAAGTATTGAGCATCTCTAAAAACTCATTTGGATTGATCGAAAACACAACAAGTGTCGCTGCTGAAGCTTTCACACCGCAATTAAACGATGGTGATTTTGCTACCAAAGTGGCCGCAGTCGAAAAAGCTAGTGGACAGGTATCAATTGCCGATGCTGATATTGTGGTTTCTGGAGGTCGTGGATTAAAAGGCCCCGAAAATTGGCATATTCTTGAAGATTTAGCAACGACGCTTGGTGCCGCTACAGCTTGTTCCAAACCCGTATCTGATATCGGATGGCGCCCTCACAGTGAACACGTGGGACAAACAGGAAAACCGGTGGCGTCAAACTTGTACATTGCGCTAGGAATTTCAGGTGCTATTCAACACATTGCAGGCATCAATGCTTCCAAAGTAAAAGTGGTCATCAATACCGATCCCGAAGCGCCTTTCTTTAAGGTAGCCGACTACGGTATTGTGGGCGATGCCCTGGAAATCGTACCGCGATTAACGCAAAAATTGAAGGAATTTAAAGCGCAAAACAGCTAAGTAATTCTCACTAAAATATACATCCTACCAACGCCTTTTGTTTTTTCGCAAAGGGCGTTATTTTTTTTAAAAAAACACCGAATCTTTTTGTTATTTTGCAAGCGGTAACCTTACTGTCTGAGAAACATAAGATTGGACTATTTTTTTAGACAAAAGGATCAAAACCGCCACCTAAACCCATACTGTCAAGCGGTTTAGAATCAGAAAAATAGAGGAAGGAACATGAGTTTAGTGAAACTTACCATAAAGGGAATTTCGTACAGTCAAACCCAAAACGGTGCCTACGCATTGATATTAAATGAAGTAGACGGAGAGCGCAAATTGCCCATTGTTATTGGTGCTTTTGAAGCCCAATCGATTGCTATTGCTTTAGAAAAAGAAATCAAACCTCCGCGTCCATTGACACATGATTTATTTAAGAGTTTTGCCGATCGTTTTGATATTGTGGTAAAACAAGTGATCATCCACAAGTTGGTCGATGGTGTTTTTTACTCCAGCATCATTTGTGAACGCGATAAAATTGAAGAGATCATCGATGCCCGAACCTCTGACGCGATTGCCTTGGCCTTACGTTTTCAAGCTCCCATTTTTACTTATAAAAACATTTTAGACAAAGCGGGAATTTACCTCAACCCTACCGGTTCTGAATCGGAAAGTGATGATGTGCTTTCATCGCCCGAACCACTTGGAGATTCGAAAGAAGCGTCGGGAACGGGACTGAGTAAATTTAGCCTTGCGGAACTGCACGAGCAACTTGAAAATGCGGTGCAAGATGAAGATTACGAAAGAGCAGCGCGCATTCGTGATGAAATTTCTAAACGTGAATCTTAAACATCAACTGTAGTGAAGCAATACCACGACCTCGTAAAACATGTATTGGAACAGGGTGTCCAAAAGGGAGACCGCACAGGAACGGGAACGAAAAGTATCTTTGGATACCAAATGCGTTTTGACCTGAGCGAAGGATTTCCTTTAGTGACGACCAAAAAACTCCATGTCAAATCCATTATTTATGAATTATTGTGGTTTTTAAAAGGGGAAACCAATATCGGCTATTTGCAAAACAATGGCGTTAAAATTTGGGACGAATGGGCCGATGAAAACGGCGATTTGGGTCCGGTATACGGTCATCAATGGCGCAATTGGGATGATAAAAATATCGACCAGATTGCGGAATTAATCACGACTTTAAAAACCAACCCCAACAGTCGTCGCATGCTGATTTCTGCCTGGAATCCTTCGGTTTTACCCGACACATCCGTTTCATTTGCTGAAAATGTAGCCAATGGAAAAGCAGCTTTACCTCCGTGTCATGCGTTTTTCCAATTTTACGTAGCCGAAGGAAAATTATCATGTCAATTGTACCAACGAAGTGCCGACATTTTTTTGGGAGTACCTTTTAATATTGCATCCTACGCGCTTTTAACGATGATGATTGCGCAAGTTTGTGACTTGCAACCGGGTGATTTTATCCATACGTTTGGCGATGCGCATATTTACAACAACCACTTTGAGCAATTGGAATTGCAATTGAGTCGCGAGCCTCGACCCTTACCCATTATGAAAATCAATCCTAATGTAAAAGATATTTTCGCATTTGAATACGAAGATTTTACATTAGAAGGGTACGACCCACATCCGCATATTAAAGGAGCGGTAGCAGTGTAAACCATTTTTTAAAAAGACTTCTTGTCACTAATTTAGTATACTAAAAAATCCGCCTTGCAGGGCGGATTTTAAAACAAACCAACTAAAACTTATACTTCTAAAACGCTGTTTTCAGCGTTGGCATAAGCATTCCAACGGTAGCTGTCGGCTTCAGGGTCATTGAGGTATTCCCCATCCACCACATATCTAAATTCAAAGGTGTTGTCTTTGGGTAAATCAAAGGCACCTTTAAACGATCCGTTCTTTAACTTCGATAGTGAACCGGACTCAAGATTCCAATCATTGAAATCTCCCACAACCGCAGCTGTGGCCGCTTCTTTGGCTTCTACAGTAAACGTCACTTTACATACCGGTTTCGTTTTTACAAACTGCTTCTTTATCGCCATAACTATTTCATTTATAGATTACTGCAACAAAGTAAAGCAAATATTTCGGCGGTTGTATCGCTCCAAATACGATTTATGATATTCACAAAAACTGCCAAAAATTATCGTTCAATTGCTATTTTTTGGTTTTTTTTCTCATTAAAAAAATTTAGGAAAACGTTTTCTTAATCGCGGATTGTAAATTTCATTTTTATTGATTTCACCCTTTTTCAGCTAAACAAACGTCAAATTTTGACTAAAAAACGTCGGGAAACAGAATTCCAACCTCACATTTGATTGAAAGAACGTATTTTTACATCTTCAAATACAAATCCATGATTACCTTAATAGCCGCTGCGGCTGAAAACAATGCATTAGGAAAAGACAACCAATTGGTTTGGCACTTGCCCAACGATTTCAAACGGTTTAAGGAATTAACCACAGGGCATTATATTGTGATGGGACGAAAAACATTTGAAAGTTTTCCCAAACCTTTGCCACAGCGCACCCATGTAATCATCACTCGACAACTCGATTATACCTTTGAAGGATGCATCGTTGTGCACTCGTTAGAAGAAGCATTAGCGGTTTGTCCTAAAGATCAAGTAACGTTTATTATAGGTGGGGCAGAAATTTACCATCAAGCCATGCGCTGGGCAGATACTATTGAATTAACACGGGTACATGCTTCGTTTGAAGCAGACGCCTTTTTTCCAGAAATTCCAGAGGAAGAGTGGGAATTAATCGCTACTGAATCGCACCCCGCCGACGATAAACATGCCGTTTCATATACTTATTGCACGTATCACCGGAAATAAAGCTATGTAAAAATGCGGCAAGTTATGTACCTTTGCCGCGCAAATCAGCACACTCTTATGGCACAAAATGTAACGCCTTACAAAGATTCCTCCTTAGGAAAAAAGGAACAAGTCACGCAAATGTTTGACACCATTTCAGGAAATTACGATGGGTTAAACCGGGTTATTTCCTTTGGTATCGATGTCAAATGGCGTAAAAAAGTATTGCGTCTTGTGCAAGAAAAAAATCCCGACACCGTGCTCGACATTGCCACCGGAACAGGGGATTTAGCAATTTTAATGTCCAAAACCAACGCTTCCAAAATTACAGGCTTAGATATTTCTTCAGGGATGTTGGAAGTGGGAAAGCAAAAAATAAAAGCCCGTGCCCTCGAAAATCGAATCGCTATGGTGTTGGGGGATTCTGAAAACATGCCTTTTCCCGATAACCACTTTGATGCCATCACGGTTTCATTTGGAATTCGAAATTTTGAAACCTTAGAAAAGGGGTTGGCTGAAATTTTACGCGTATTAAAACCCAACGGCATTTTTGTCATCCTTGAAACCTCCGTGCCCGAGAAAACTCCGTACAAACAAGGATACCGTTTCTACACCAAAAATATTCTTCCCATCATTGGAAAACTCTTCTCCAAAGACAATGTGGCCTATGGATACCTCTCCGAATCGGCCGCTGTTTTTCCATATGGTGAACAACTAAACAATATTTTGCGTAAAATTGGGTTTACTAACGTGAAAGCGCTGCCCCAAACCTTTGGTGTAGCCACGATATACACTGCATCAAAATAAGTTATGAGGTATTTTTTATTCGTGTTTTGTTTTTGTTCGTTAGGATTGACCGCTCAATCCAAAGGGATGTTTTCAAAAGACCCTATCATTAACTTGGAGAACTTTGACAAACAACGGGTGCATTGGGGTTATTTTTTGGGATTTAACAGTTTTGACTTTAAAATTGATTACATCAACCCACCCGCGCGCGATATTGTGGTCAATGGAACGACAGGATTTAATGTAGGTTTGGTTGGAAATCTTCGTTTGCATGAATACTTTGATTTACGTTTTGAACCTGGATTGTATTATACCCAACGCAATCTTACGTATTCTGGATTTACGCGAACTATTGACGCTTTGCGAGAAGTTCGTTCTACCTACATCTCGTTTCCGTTACTTTTAAAATTTTCATCCAAACGCGTCGGAAATGTGCGCCCGTATTTGGTAGGTGGTGTCAATACTACCCTTAATTTGTCAAGTAATTCCAAGTCTTTGGATGATAATTACCAACAACGATTTAGAGTAAAACAGTGGACCAATAATTATGAAATCGGATTTGGAATTGACCTTTATCTAGAATACTTCAAATTTTCGCCGTCTATCCGTGGAATCTTTGGTATGAGCGATGAACTAATTCGCGACAACAATCCCGACAGTCCATGGACAGGCAATATTTCAGGTTTCCGCACGCGTGGTTTTGTGGTTAATTTTACGTTCCACTAAGTCGCTCGTCGAAATTCACTTAAAAATATGGCAGCAGCCGTCGCCACATTCAAACTCTCCGTTTGTTGTAAATCGCCAAATCGAGGAATTGACAACCGCTGCGAGACGTGTTGGGCAACCGCATCCGAAATACCGTTGGCTTCATTTCCTAAAAGTAGTATGGCCGACTGAGGCAACGTTTGTTTATATACGGAATCCCCATCCATAAATGTCCCAAAAACGGGCAACTTCGTTTGGGTTAAAAAAGCTTCAATATCGGTATACACCACCGAAACGCGACTTAATGACCCCATGGTGGCTTGCACTACTTTGGGATTATACACATCGACAGTGGCGGCACTACATATAATTTGGGTTATGCCAAACCAATCGCACAAACGAATTATGGTGCCAAGATTGCCCGGGTCGCGAATCGTATCCAAAACCAATATTAACCCCTCCTCAACGAAGGGTTGTGGTTCACGCATTTTAAAAACGGCTAAGCAATTGTTGGGCTCGTGTAAGGCCGACATTTTTTTCAAGACTTCAGGTGAAATGAGCTCGGGAAGCATCGATGTTGGCGGTAAAACATTTTCCGTTTGAAAAAGAAATACAGGTTGAAAATGGGAATGCAACAGTTCAGAAATCACCTTGACTCCTTCAGCGATGAAGAGGCCCTCAGCAGTTCGGTACTTTTTTTGCTGTAAGGATGCAATTAACTTGATTTGGTTTTTGCTCACCATAAAAAAACGTTACTTTTGGATTTAAAATTTGAACCTTTGCGCGTCCACGTTACAAAAATAGCATTATTCACCGGAATCGTCCTTTTTCTTGTGGCCTGTAATGTTACCCAACGGGTTCCCAACAATAAACGACTGTTGGTCAAAAATGAAATTGAAATCAACGGTAAACCTACGCGTGATGAGGCTGTGTATGTGCAATTATACCAAAAACCAAACACATCGTTACTCGGGTATCGCCTTCGTTTACAACTGTATAATTTAGCCAAGAAAAACGCGGACACCGCCTACAAACAGTGGCTGCAACGAAAACCGAAAAGACAAGAACGGTTGAATCGATTTTTATCGGCCAAACAAGTAGAACGCTTAGGAAAATCGTTTATCGTTTCGGGGTTGAGTAATTTTTTGATGAAAACGGGAGAACCGCCAGCCTTATATGATTCCGTCAGCACCCAAAAATCGATCAAACGCCTCAACTCATTTTACTACAACAAAGGCTATTTTGATGTAGCGACAACGATCGAAAAAGACACATCTAAGGCTAAAAAAATTGGCATTCGCTACCGTGTCGACCTAAAAAAACCGTACCTGATTGACAGTTTGAAGCCTCAAATTTCGAGTCCCAAACTCGATTCATTATTTCGGTTGAATGCAGCGCGTTCCCTTATCAAATCGGGCAAACCGTATGAAACTGAAACCCTCAACGCCGAACGGGATCGAATTACCTCTGAGTTTCGTAATAACGGAGCTTATCTTTTCCAACAAAACTATATTCGGTTCTCGCTGGATACCTTGGGAACACAAAACAAAGTCAATGTGCGTTTACTCATCAAAGACTACACTTACCGCGAAAATGACACCGCCAAAACAGCCCCTTTTCAACTCTATACCATTAATAAAGTAGCCATTTATACCGATCAATCGACCAATAAAAACGAAATAAAAAGCAAAGACAGCGTTACATACAAAGATTTTATCCTCTACAGTGAGAAAAAATTAAAATACCGTCCCAAAGCCATTACCGATGCGGTTTTTATCACCAAAGGAAGTATGTTTTCTGACAACAACACCTCCCTGACAACACGATATTTGAGTAATTTACGGGTTTTCAAATACCCTACTATTCAATACCAACAAGACCCCAAGGACCCCAACGGCTTGATTGCCAATATTTTTTTAACACCCAGAAAAAAATACACCTTTGGAGCCTCCGTTGACTTCACCCATTCAAATATTCAGGATTTTGGGATTTCTGGAAATACCTCTTTAGGAATTCGCAATGTTTTTAATGGAGCAGAAACTTTTGAAATTGGATTCCGTGGAAATGTGGGTTCCTCTCAGGACTTAGCCAATCCGAACAATACCTTTTTTAACATTTCTGAAATCGGTTTGGATGCCAAGCTAAATTTTCCGCGTATCTTCTTCCCATTCAATACTGAAAAAATTATCCCCAAAACCATGTTGCCCACGACGACAATGACGATTGGTTATGCCAAACAACGCAACATCGGTTTGGACAAACAAAACTTTACGGGAACATTTACTTACAATTGGACGCCGCGTAAAAACACCACCATTCGTTTTGACCTTTTAAATATTCAGTTTGTGAAAAATGTGAATATTGGAAACTATTTCAATATTTACAGATCTTCCTTCGATGTTTTGAATGTTCTTGCTTTAAATTACAATGCCGATCCCTTGTTTTTTGATGTCAACAACAATTTAATTATTGATGCGGGAGCTAACGGCTTTATCAATGCCGTTTTAGGCACTAATCCCACAATTACCCCATCAGCGACTGACTTACGAACGATTCGCAGCATTGTAGAACGCCGCAAACGTTTAACCGAAAATAACCTCATCTTTGCCACCAACATTTCATTTTATAAAACCACCAATCGCGGGGTCAACGATAATGATTTTTACTCCATTCAAACGAAAATTGAATCAGCGGGAAATATTCTGGCATTGTTGGCGCGCGCATCAAAACAGTTGGAAACCCAAACAGGAGCCAACACCTTTTTTGATGTAGAATTTTCACAATATTTAAAAGGTGAGATCGAATACATCAAGCACTGGAAATTAGCTGGAAAAAGCGTCATCGCTATTCGTTCCTTTGCCGGTTTGGCCGTTCCGTTTGGAAATTCAAACTCAATTCCATTTTCGCGAAGTTATTTTTCGGGAGGATCCAATGATAATCGCGCATGGCAACCTTACAGTTTAGGTCCCGGAAGTAGTGGAGGCATCAACGATTTTAATGAGGCCAATATGAAGCTGGCGTTCAATGCGGAGTACCGTTTTAATTTGTTTGGAAAATTCAATGGAGCGCTCTTTGCTGATGCGGGTAATATTTGGAATGTGTTTGACAACGTGGAACAAGCTTCGTTTCAATTCAAAGGTTGGAAGTCAATGGATGAAATTGCCCTAGGCAGTGGTTTGGGGTTGCGTTATGACCAAGGTTTGTTTGTCGTGCGATTTGACATTGGTTTTAAAACCTACAATCCTTCGGAACAGATTGAAAACAAATGGCTGAGAGAGATAACCTTATCGAAGTCGGTACTAAATATCGGGATAAATTATCCGTTCTAATTTTTTTTATTTTTACTTTTGTCGCTTAACGATTAATACAACTACACCATGTCACACCACATTAAACCCGGAGTAGCTACCGGTGATGAAGTTCAAAAGATATTTGCTTTCGCGAAAGAAAAAGGATTTGCTTTACCTGCCGTAAATGTTGTGGGTTCCAGTACTATCAACGGTACACTAGAAACAGCAGCGAAGTTAAAAGCACCTGTTATCATTCAGTTTTCTAACGGTGGTGCGCAATTTAATGCAGGAAAAGGATTGTCAAATGCAGGAGAACAAGCGGCTATTTTAGGAGCTGTGGCTGGTGCAAAACATATTCATACTTTGGCCGAAGCTTACGGTGCGACGGTGATTTTACATACCGACCATTGTGCCAAAAAATTATTGCCTTGGATTGATGGCTTGTTGGATGCGTCCGAGAAACACTTTGCTGAAACCGGGAAACCTTTATTTTCTTCCCACATGATTGATTTGTCGGAAGAGCCTTTACATGAAAATATTGAAATCTGTCAACAATACTTAGCCCGAATGAGCAAAATGGGCATGACTTTAGAAATCGAACTAGGAATTACAGGTGGAGAAGAAGATGGTGTAGACAACTCAGATGTTGATAGTTCTAAACTTTATACTCAACCTTCGGAAGTAGCCTATGCGTATGAAGAATTGATGAAAATCAGTCCAAAATTCACCATTGCTGCCGCTTTCGGAAATGTGCATGGCGTATACAAACCGGGGAATGTAAAACTTACGCCGAAGATCTTGAAAAATTCGCAAGATTACGTACAAGAAAAATACAATACTGGGGCTAATCCTATCGATTTCGTATTCCACGGTGGTTCTGGATCGACACTGGAGGAAATTCGTGAAGCCATTTCGTATGGGGTCATCAAGATGAATATTGATACCGATCTTCAATTTGCCTTCACCGAAGGAATTCGCGATTACATGACGGGTAAAATTGACTACTTGAAAACACAAATCGGTAGTCCAGAAGGAGCCGACTCACCGAATAAAAAACATTACGATCCACGCAAATGGGTTCGCGAAGGTGAAGTTACCTTCAATGCTCGTTTGGAGCAAGCTTTTGCTGACTTAAACAACGTAAATACCTTAATTTAAATTTTGAAATAGCGCTTGCACTACTTTTCGTAGTGTGAGCAACGATTTTCATGACCTAATACATCAAACTATGGCTTGGTTTAAACGTACAGAAAAAGGGATAAAAACTGCTACCGAAGAAAAGAAAGATGTTCCCAAAGGACTATGGTATAAATCGCCTACAGGTAAAATTGTCGATGCCGATGAATTGGAGCGCAATTTATGGGTAAGTCCTGAAGATGATTTCCATGTGCGTATTGGCAGTAAAGAATATTTTGAAATTCTTTTTGACAACAACGAATTCAAAGAATTGGATGCCAAAATGACGTCGAAAGACCCGCTTGGATTTGTAGACACAAAAAAATACTCCGAGCGATTGAAAGAAGTCATGGACAAAACCAAATTAAAAGATGCGGTGCGCACTGCGGTGGGAAAATCCAAAGGTGAAGATTTGGTGGTTTGTTGTATGGACTTTGCGTTCATTGGCGGGTCGATGGGTGCAGTTGTGGGAGAAAAAATTGCCCGCGGTATCGATTATGCCATGCAACACAATATTCCGTTTATGATGATTTCTAAATCAGGGGGTGCACGAATGATGGAAGCGGCGTATTCGTTAATGCAATTGGCCAAAACGTCGGCTAAACTAGCGCAGTTGGCCGATAAAAAAATTCCCTATATTTCTTTATGTACCGACCCTACCACGGGAGGAACTACGGCTTCGTATGCGATGTTGGGAGACATCAACATCTCTGAACCAGGCGCCCTCATTGGTTTTGCAGGACCACGTGTTGTTCGCGACACTACCGGTAAAGATTTACCCGAAGGATTTCAAACGGCCGAATTCGTTTTGGAGCATGGTTTCTTGGACTTTATCGCACACCGTAAAGAGTTGAAAAATAAAGTAAATCTTTATTTGGATCTTATATTGAATCGCCCCATTCGATAATTGTTTTGGGCTAAAAATTAAAAAAGCACGGTTTCCAACGACCGTGCTTTTCTTTTTATAACAAACTAACACAAATACAATTTACATCCCGCTGCGAATGGCTTCCACGGGGTCTAATCGAGCGGCAGAAATAGCGGGGAGAATTCCTGAAATCACCCCAATCAATACCGCCAAACCTGTTCCTTTCAGCACATTTCCGAGACTGAGTATAAATTCAAAATCTAAGGCAGAAGTCAAAAGAATCGTAAGCATCCAAACCAAACCGATTCCTATCAATCCTCCGAAAAGACAAAGAATGACTGCTTCAAATAGAAACTGAAAAAGAATAAATCGGTTTTTGGCCCCCAATGATTTTTGAATTCCAATCAGGTTGGTACGCTCTTTTACGGAAACGAACATGATATTGGCCACTCCAAATCCACCGACCAATAACGAGAAAGCCGCAATAATCCAACCTCCTATATTCATCGAACTGATAATGCCGTCGATTAAATCGGTAAATCCAGAAAAAACATTGATAAAGAAGTTATTGTCTTCATCGACTTTCATCCCGCGGTAACTGCGCAACTTCTGCGTTAATTCGGCTTTAAATGCTTCCATATCCACCCCTTTGACGGGTTTGATCACAATTACGGGCGTCATCGATTTGTTTTCTCCCAAAGCGCGACGGATAAAATTAACGGGGATGATAATCGAGGTATCGTCATTCCCGAACATTCCATCACCCTTTTTCTCTAAAACCCCAACAATGGTAAACCGCTGGCCGTACATGCGCACTTGTTTTCCCAAAGGGTTTAACGTCCCAAAAAGTCCTTCAGCCAATTCGGCCCCAATAACTGCCACTGTAGCTCCTGAATTGGACTCTGAGGCATTGAAAAAACGACCTTCTGTGAACTCAAAACCCTGAATATCAATAAAGGTATGTGTAACGGGGACCACATTGACGTTGGACATGGTTTTGTCTTCGTATTTCACATTTTCCCATTTTAGGAAAATTTGATACGACAGTTGAGCGGCATCGGGTAAGTTGTCTTGCAAGTACTCAAACTCGGTATAATTGACATTCGGAAATTGCTCGCGTTTCCATGCAGGTACGGACGAGGGACCAAAGGTGTCGTTGAATAAATAAATGGTGTTTTTATCTAAACTGCTTAACTCCTTTTTAATTTTTTGATCCAAAGAATCCACGGCAGCCAACACGGCAATGATGGAAAAAATACCGATAGTTACCCCCAATAATGACAGAAACGTACGCAACTTATTATTGCGCAACGCATTCATGGCAAAACCGAAACTTTCGTTGAGTAACCGAAGGTATAAGAGCATAAACTTTTGTCTTTACACTCCATAAGTAGCGGTTTATCGGCAATTGTTACAGGGGAGACAAAATCTTCTTTTTTATTTTAAAATTCACTTGAAAAATAGGGTGAAAAAACGCTACTTTTGCGCCTTACTAAACCACAACAACATGACGACTACAAAACCCATTCAGTCGGCCCTGATTTCGGTATTTTCGAAAGACGGACTCGAGCCCATCGTTCGTAAACTTCACGAGCTAAATGTTACCCTATATTCTACTGGCGGCACCGAAGAATTTATTAAAAACCTTGGGATTCCTGTCATTCCCGTTGAAGACGTGACCGATTATCCTTCCATTTTAGGCGGCCGTGTAAAAACCTTACATCCCAAGATTTTTGGGGGCATTTTGAACCGTCAAGACCATGCCTCGGATGTGGAGGAAATGCAAACGTACAACATCCCGCAATTGGACTTGGTCATAGTGGATTTGTATCCTTTTGAAAAAACCGTTGCGTCGGGAGCGTCTGCTGCGGAGATTATTGAAAAAATTGATATCGGTGGGATTTCGCTTATTCGTGCAGCTGCCAAAAACTTTAAAGAAACGGTGATTGTGCCTTCGGTTAAGGAGTATCGCTTGTTTTTAGACCTTCTTGAATCGGGCAACGGAGGTACGACTTTGGAGCAGCGGCAATTTTTGGCCGCAAGAGCTTTTCACACCTCTTCCCATTATGATACGGCTATTTTTAATTATTTCAACCAAGAAGAGACTATTTTTAAAATAAGTTCCGATCAAGGGCAAACGCTACGATACGGTGAAAATCCGCATCAAAAAGGATTTTTCTTTGGCGACTTTGACGCCTTATTCACCAAGGTTCATGGTAAAGAATTGTCCTACAACAACCTTTTGGACGTTGATGCTGCGGTTAATTTAATACTAGAATTTAAGGATAGTGCGCCTACTTTTGCCATCCTCAAACACAATAATGCCTGTGGTTTGGCTACCCGCGCAACCATGAAAGAAGCGTATTTAGAGGCTTTGGCTGGCGATCCAACTTCTGCTTTTGGTGGCGTATTAATCGCCAACAACACCATTGATACAGCGACAGCAGCCGAAATAAACCAACTTTTTTGCGAGGTAGTTATTGCACCTTCTTTTGAGCCTGAGGCGCTTACAATTTTACAAGAGAAGAAAAACCGTATTCTATTGATTCAACATCCAACCGCTTTGCCCCAACAACAAGTAAGAACGTGTTTGAATGGCCTGTTGGTACAAGATCGAAACGCGGTCACCGATAGTCAAAACGGGCTTTCTTATGTAACCAACACCAAGCCTACAGCGCAAGAAGTTGACGACTTGTTATTTGCTTCCAAGATTTGTAAAAACACCAAATCCAACACCATTGTTTTGGCCAAAAACGGTCAATTGATTGCTTCAGGCACGGGACAAACCTCTCGCGTGGATGCCCTTCGGCAAGCTATTGAGAAAGCACGGTCCTTCAAATTTGACCTTAACGGAGCCGTGATGGCGAGTGATGCCTTTTTTCCTTTTCCGGATTGCGTAGAGATTGCCCATCATGCCGGAATTACTGCGGTTATTCAACCCGGAGGTTCGATAAAAGATGAATTGAGCATCGCCTATTGCAACGAAAATAATGTTGCTATGGTATTTACGGGGACGCGTCATTTCAAACATTAATTTTATTATTTTTGTGGGCTGATTCATAAATAACAAACTAACACCCTGTAACATCGTATGGGATTTTTCGATTTCATGACCGAGGATATCGCAATTGACCTTGGTACCGCTAATACCCTGATTATTCATAATGACAAAGTAGTCATCGACAGTCCGTCTATCGTCGCGCGCGATCGTATTACGGGTAAAATTACTGCGGTTGGTAAAGAAGCCAATATGATGCAAGGGAAGACGCATGAAAACATCAAAACCATTCGTCCCCTTAAGGATGGTGTTATTGCAGATTTCGCCGCTTCAGAGGAAATGATTAAAGCCTTTATCAAAAGTATTCCGGCTTTAAAGAAAAAAATGTTTACACCTGCCTTGCGTATGGTAGTGTGTATTCCTTCGGGGATTACAGAGGTGGAAATGCGTGCGGTAAAAGAATCCTGTGAGCGTGTAAACGGAAAAGAGGTGTATTTGATTCACGAACCTATGGCCGCCGCTATCGGTATTGGAATCGATATTATGCAGCCCAAAGGAAATATGATCGTGGATATCGGTGGGGGAACTACTGAAATTGCGGTGATTGCTTTGGGGGGAATTGTTTGCGATAAATCCGTAAAGATTGCCGGTGACGTTTTCACAAACGATATTATCTACTACATGCGTACCCAACACAATTTATTTGTAGGGGAAACTACCGCTGAAAAAATAAAAATTACCATAGGTGCCGCTACAGATTCGTTAGAATCACCTCCGGATGATATGTCGGTACAAGGACGTGACTTGTTGACGGGGAAACCCAAACAGGTTGAAGTTTCTTTTCGCGAAATTGCCAAAGCATTAGACAAATCCATTCAACGAATCGAGGACGCGATTATGGAGACGCTTTCGCAAACGCCACCGGAATTAGCAGCAGATATTTACAATACGGGAATTTACTTAGCTGGAGGAGGATCGATGTTGCGCGGTTTGGACAAGCGAATTTCTTTAAAAACTGACCTGCCAGTTTATATCGCCGAAGACCCGCTAAAAGCAGTAGTTCGAGGAACAGGAATGGCGTTAAAAAATATACCGAAATTCAGAAGTATTCTGATCAAGTAATTTGATTTTTTTACTAATTTTAGAACACTTAATTACGGACTAGGAACAGGAATTTTAGCGTAACTCATGCAGCAAATCTTTAATTTTATTTTTAAAAACAGCTATCGTATGCTGTTTTTGCTGCTTATGGCGACAGCCATTTCATTAACTATTCAATCGCACTCCTATCATAAAAGCAAAGTCATTAGTTCGGCTAATTTTTTGACTGGCGGGGTGTACAAACAAATCAATAACGTCAACGAATACTTCAATCTCCGCACCAAAAACGAAGAACTAGCCCTTGAAAATGCACGGTTGAAAAGTATATTGTTCAATCGAAAGGACACGTTGAAAGTCCCCCTGTTGGACACCCTCAAAGGAGTAAAAAAAACAGATTTAATCGTTGCCAAAGTCATTCACAATTCCTACAGTGCACAAGTTAACTTCCTAACGCTAGACTCGGGAGCCAAAAACGGAATTCGTCCTGAGATGGGGGTAATTAACAGTCTGGGAATCGTAGGGATTGTTGAAAATGTATCGCCCAACTATGCGACCGTGTTGAGTATTTTAAATACGGAATCTCCGATCAATGCTAAAATCAAGAAATCCAATCATATCGGTTCTTTGATTTGGAATGGAAAAAATACAGGCTTTGTTCAATTGATTGATGTGCCTCGATTAGCTTCGGTTCGAAAAGGCGACACCATTGTCACTGGCGGGCAATCTACCATTTTCCCCGAAAACATCAATATCGGTACCATTGAAAAAATTTACACCGATGACCAAACAAACTATTATACCCTTGATGTTCGATTATTTAATGACATGACGAGTTTAGGTCATGTGTATATTATTCGAAATCGCGATCGTCAAGAAATATTAACCTTGGAAAAGAAAACACAAAAAAACAATGAACAGTAGTAGCTTACTTTTCAATTTAGCCCGTTTTGTGTTGCTCCTTTTGGTGCAGGTTGTGGTGTTTAACAACATTAACTTCCTGGGTTTTATCAACCCCTATCCTTACATTTTGTTTATTATTCTTTTCCCCGTGAATGGAAATAAATACGGTTTGCTCGGTGCCAGTTTTCTCTTGGGTATACTGATGGATTTATTTTGTAACTCGGGAGGTGTTCACACAGCTGCCTGCTTAATGTTGGCGTATATTCGACCTTCAATATTTAAGTTTTCCTTTGGTTTAAGTTACGAATACCAAACGGTAAAATTGAACGATGTATTGACGCCCGAACGTTTCTCGTTTTTATTGATTGCTGTGGCGGTGCATCATTTGACCTTGTTCCTTATAGAGGTGTTTACTTTGGAATTCTTTTGGAGTATTTTGGTACGCACCCTTGTAAGTACTTTGTTTACCGTACTATTGTGCATTTTGATCATTTACTTAATCAAGCCCAGTAAACGATGAGAAAGGTATTACTTCCCTCTTTGGTAATCATAACGGCTGTATTGTTATTGATTCGTATTTTCTATTTGCAAGTCATTGACGATTCGTTCAAACTGAAATCAGAAAATAACGCGATAAAAATCAAATACGACTATCCAGAACGCGGTTATGTCTACGACCGTAATGGAAAATTATTGATTGCCAATCAGCCTTCGTATGACATCATGGTCGTTCCGCGAGAGGTAAAAAATATTGATACCCTTGAATTTTGCCGCCTGTTGGATATTGACAAAGCCTTTTTCATCAAACGTTTAGAAAAAGCCCGCGTCTACAGTCCGATGCTTCCTTCCGTTTTTTTACCCCAATTGAACAAGTTGGAATACGCTGCCTTTCAAGAAAAAATCCGCAAGTTCAATGGATTTTACATTCAAAAACGCTCTATTCGCGATTACCAAGTGAGCTATGGCGCCAATGTGTTTGGTTTTATCACCCAAGTAAACGAAGCCATCATCAAAAGCAACCCGTATTATAAACCCGGCGATTTGATTGGAAAACAAGGAATTGAACAAAGTTATGAAGAAGTACTTCGCGGTCAAAAAGGGGTAAAACACATTTTACGAGATAAATTCAATCGCGAAATCGGATCGTATAAAGAAGGAAAATACGACACGATTGCCAAACAAGGAAGCGATATTACCCTTACCATTGATGGCGATTTGCAAGAATACGGTGAGTTACTCATGACCAATAAATGGGGGGGTATTGTAGCTATTGAACCCAAAACTGGGGAGATTTTGGCCTTAGTCACTTCGCCCAATTACGACCCTGCGCTATTGGTTGGGCGCCAACGTTCGAAAAACTATAATACACTCTACCGCGATTCGATCGCCAAGCCTTTGTATGATCGGGGGTTGTTGGCGCAATATACCCCAGGATCCCCGTTTAAAATCTTAACCGGATTAGTCGCCCTTCAAGAAGGTGTGATCAGCGATAGTACGCGTTTTGTATGTCATCACGGATTTAGTTATGCGCGCGGTCGATTTATGCGTTGCCACTGTTCGGGTGGTCCCGTTCAACTTCATCGTGCCATTTATGAGTCATGTAACACTTATTTTTCTAGTTCATACATTCGATTAATTAACAAATATAATGATCACGGCTATGCAGTAGACCTTTGGGCCAAGCATTTACGCAGTTTTGGTTTGGGCAATTTTATGGGCTATGATTTACCTATTGGGGTTCGCGGAAATATTCCAACCTCAAAAATTTATAACCGCACTTACGCCGGATGGAAATGGGATGGAAAAACGATTGTCTCCAACGCTATTGGACAAGGTGAAGTCTTGATGAGTCCCCTGCAATTGGCCAATTTTATGGCTACCATCGCCAATCGTGGCTATTATTACACGCCTCATATCATTAAAAAAATAAAGGGAGGTTCCATCGATCCAAAATTTAGAGAAAAGCATCAAACGACTATTGATCGCAAGTATTTTGACCCCATTATTGAAGGAATGCATGCGGTCTATGGCCCAGGAGGTACCGCTTCAGGATTGGGCGTACAAGGGATTGAAATTTGTGGAAAAACGGGAACAGCAGAGAACTTTATGGTCATTAATGGCAAGCGAACCAAGTTGCAAGACCACTCCATTTTTGTGGCTTTCGCTCCCAAAGACAACCCCAAGATTGCCATCGCTGTGTTTGTTGAAAATGGATATTGGGGTAAACGATGGGCAGGTCCGATTGCCACCTTAATGATTGAAAAATACCTGAAAGGAAAAATTACGCGCGCCGATTTTGAAAAACGCATGCTTCAGGGAAGTTTACAAGATCAATACCAAAAGTTGTATCCCAAAAAACACCAAGATAGTATTGGTATTTTAAATGCACGAGTCAAAGACAGTCTCTTTAAAGTGAAAAAGCGACAAGATTCGATTGCTGGCAAAAAACCCGAAGTCAAACCCGATACGCTACGTAAAACAACCCCATGAGAAACCAAAGCGTCACCAGCAACATCGATTGGATTAGTATCGTTATCTATTTTGTATTGGTCATCTTAGGGTGGTTAAACATCTATTCTTCTTCGTTGTCGGGGGCTCCGGAAGATGCCTCCATTTTTGATGTCAGCCAAATTTATGGGAAACAGTTTTTGTTTATCTTATTTTCTATCCCCATCATATTTACCGTTTTGGCGGTAGAAGCTAAATTTTACGAAAAGTATTCGATTATTATTTTTGCCGTTTCGCTACTCTCCTTACTTGGTTTGTTTGCGTTTGGAAAAGTAATCGCCGGACAACGATGTTGGTATGGTATCGGGAGTTTTACCTTACAACCGTCGGAATTTGCCAAAGCAGCTACCTCCTTGGCATTGGCGAAGTATTTAAGCGACGTACAAGTCAACCTCCGCGAAATGCAACGGCAATTACAAGCCTTATTTATCGTTTTCCTTCCGGTGATGTTGATTCTTCCCCAACCCGATCCTGGCAGTGCTTTGATTTATTTTGTTTTCTTTTTTGTCTTGTACCGCGAAGGCTTGCCCGGCTGGTATTTGGTTACGGGGTTTATCGCTATACTTTTGTTTATCCTTACTTTGGCGACGAATAATCCCTATATCGTGATTGGACTCACTGCAGTGGCTTTGGTGGTCAATTATTACCGTAGCCGATTAGTTGACCGCAATATTTTTGCCAGTATTCTCATGTTTTTTATGGTTACGGCTTTTACGTTTTCGGTAAACTTTGTGTTTAACAATGTGTTCAAACAACACCACCGCGACCGTTTTAATATTTTATTGGGGAAAGAAGTTGACTTAAAAGGAGTTGGTTACAACACCAACCAGTCGGAAATTGCTATTGGTTCGGGAGGATGGTTTGGAAAAGGATATTTGGAAGGGACACAAACCAAAGGGGGATTTGTTCCCGAGCAACACACCGACTACATTTTCACTACAGTAGGTGAAGAGTGGGGCTTTTTGGGAAGCCTAATGGTTATCGCACTTTTTGCGGGATTAATTTTACGCATTATTTATTTGGCAGAACGACAAAAAACAAAGTTTAGTCGCGTGTATGGGTATTGTGTGGCAGGCATATTGTTTATCCACTTTTTCGTGAATATTGCTATGGTAATAGGAATCTTTCCTACGATTGGTGTCCCACTCCCCTTCTTTTCTTATGGAGGTTCAGGACTCTGGGGCTTTACCATTCTCCTATTTATCTTCCTGAAGATGGATGCCAACAAAGTCAATGAGTGGTAGGTTTATTTACCATTCCTTTTTGGCATTCTTTCGAAAATAGCTGTACCTTAGAAGTACTAATTTATAACCCTATGAAAAAACGCATATTCCTCTTGAGCCTACTTATTGTTGGCCTAACCACTGTTCATGCGCAACAACCCCTCACCGATTCATTAGTCCTGCGTAAGCAACAAGAATCCCTTGAAAAAGCGCGCTTAAAGCAAGAACGTGCTACTGAAAAAGCGATGGCTAAAATGGAAAAAGAAAAGGCCAAAGCCGAAAAAGCGCAGAAAAAAGCCGAAAAGGAGCTCCGAAAAATGGAGAGAGCGCAAGATAAAGTTGAGAAGGCAACCGCATCGGTATCGAAAGCTGAGAAACGTTTGACAAACGCACAGAAAAAGCTTGAAAAAATGCAAAAAAACTTGAATCGTGACATCGACAAAAATCGCTTATCATCGGAAGCTATAACCAAAGCAAGAGAACAAATCCAAAAGCAGTAGGAACGCATCGCTGAGGAACAAAAAGACTTAGAAAAGGTATAAGCCAATTTGAATAAGCCGAGATAGAAAAAGTCCCGAGCTAATCGGGACTTTTTTTATGACTTTAATAATTTCTCTTTTTTCACTTTATTGGAAACGCCTTTATTGGCTCCATTTTGCAAGTCGTCAAGGACGTGAATGGCTTCCTCAATGTAAATATCTTTAGAGAGGTTTTCATGCCAACGTTCGCGTTTTTCCTTTAGCGTAACATCGGTTTTCATTTGTTCCGCTTCATTGGGTAAGGACTTAAATTCGAAATTGTTTTTGTATTCGGCAATCGCTTTGAACTTTTTATTCATTTCATCCAACTGCTTTTGCTCTTGCTTATATTTATCAATTTGCAAACTGTAAGTGGTAATGTCGTTTCGATTATCCAACCATTTTGCATTTTCATCAATTAACTTCAATTGCGGACTAGCACTGATTCGTTTTCTACTGTTGGCTAATGCAAAATCATAGTTTGGTTGGTTAGACCATGTTTTGTAAGGTGCTGGATCGATTTTATCCCAAGGCATGGCATTATCGATGTCGCGCTCACCCATTTCCAAATAGGCGTATTTATCGGGCATTACCACATCACTTTTCACCCCTTCCAATTGGGTTGAACCACCGTTAATTCGGTAGAACTTTTGGGTGGTCGTTTTTAAGGCACCTAAATCTCCAACAGTACTTCCGCGTACAAACTGATTCAAGTCGATGACATTTTGAACCGTTCCTTTGCCATAGGTTTGCTTACTCCCCACAATCACAGCCCGCTTGTAGTCTTGCATCGCGGCGGCCAAAATCTCTGAAGCTGACGCAGAAAACTCATTGGTCATGATCACAAGCGGTCCATCCCAGGCCACTTTCGGATCACGATCGTACAATACTTCTTTTCGACCGGCGGCAGAACGCACTTGAACGATTGGACCTTGGTCTATAAAAAGACCACTGATGTCAACCACCGTTTTGAGGGACCCTCCCCCGTTGTCACGCACGTCGACAATCAATCCTTCCACACCTGCATTTTTAAGTCGCTCAACTTCAATAGCAACATCTTTGGCGGCATCACGACTGTCTTTGTTTTCAAAATCGATATAAAATTTTGGCAAATAAATAATACCATATTTTACGCCATTTTTTTCAACGATACTGGATCGCGCATAGGTTTCCTCGATTTCAACCTCATCGCGAATAATAGAAATTACTTTCAAAGAACCGTCTTGTTTTTTTACGGTTAGTCGAACTTCGGTTCCTTTAGGGCCTTTGATTTTTTTCACCACATCGTCCAAACGCATCCCGACAACATCCACGGGCTCGCCGTTACCTTGAGCCACTTTCAAAACCACGTCACCGGCTTCCAATTCTTTACCGCGCCATGCCGGACCCCCAGAAATCAACTCTGTAATTTCAGTGTAATCGTTTTTCTTTTGCAATCGCGCTCCAATACCCTCTAATTTTCCACTCATACTCACATCAAAGCGTTCCTTGTCTTCGGGCGCAAAATAAGAAGTATGCGGATCAAAGCGTGTTGTAATGGCATTAATGTATACCGAAAACCAATCGGCACGGGTCAAATCTTTGATGAAATCAAAATTCTCGTTTAAAGACTTTAAGGCATTCTCACGGGTTTCTTTCTCAAGTTGTTCGTAGGTTTTTACTTCAACCTTAACCTCCTTTTTATCCGTACCTTTTTCTTGAAGTTTTTGCTTTTCAACCAATGAGGCCAAGGTAGAGAGTTTGATTTGTTTACGCCAACGCTCTTTCAATTCGGCAACATTTTTGCAATAGGGCGCGTTTTCATAATCCGTATTGATGAACTCATCCACTTTATAATCAATGGGTTTGTCTAAGATTTCTTTGTAATACGCCCGACTCTCTTCCATTCGCTGAATCAACCGCTCGTAAGTCAGGTTAAAAAACGTAAGGTCACGATTGACAATTTGGTCGTCAATTTTGGTTTCATATTGCGCAAACTCGTCGATATCCGATTGCAAAAAGAAACGTTTTGAAGGATCCAAAGCTTCAATGTATTCTTTATACACGCCTTTTGAAAAGGTATCATTAATTTCTGAAGGACTGTAGTGCCCTTTTTCAATAACATAGGTTAATAATTCGAGAAGCAATTTATCTTTTTCAGGATCACCCTCTTTCGATTTGGGCATAAAGCTCCATAACCCCACGGCTGCAATCAGCACAATAAGGATTTTTTTATAATGTCTTTTCATAAAACTCACAATTGCATTCATTAAGTGTTCCTAAATTATATAAAAAATCATGCCATCCCGATGGAATACCGTCTAAATTTTTGTTAAACTCAGACTACGATCCAAAGTTAGGAAAAATGTCCCCAATGAGTCCCAAAATATGTACTTTTGTTACAACTTCAATTTGAATTATGGAATCCAAACCTTTGATTTTAGTTACCAACGACGACGGAATTACAGCTCCAGGAATTCGAGCCCTCATTGAGGTCGTACAAACCTTAGGTGAAGTGGTAGTCGTTGCGCCCGACAGTCCCCAAAGTGGTATGGGACACGCCATTACGGTAAATGACATGTTGCATGTAAAAAAAGGGAGTCCGTTTGGCACAGACATAACGGCATACAGTTGCTCTGGAACTCCCGTGGATTGTGTCAAAATGGGCGTACATGAATTGATCAAACGGAAGCCTGATCTTTGCGTTTCAGGCATCAATCACGGATCCAATTCATCCATAAATGTGATTTATTCGGGCACCATGAGTGCAGCTGTTGAAGCCGGCATCGAAGGGATACCTGCTATTGGTTTTTCCTTGCAAGATTTCAGTTGGGAAGCTAATTTTGAGCCTGCAAAAATCTACATTCGAAGCATCGTGCAACGCGTACTTGAGGAGGGATTACCATCGGGCACTGTGTTGAATGTGAACTTCCCAAACCTCCCGTCTGAGGCCATCAAAGGCATTCGTATTTGCCGACAGGCGCATGCGTATTGGCAAGAAAAATTTGATAAACGCCAGTCCCCTTTTGGTAAAGAATATTATTGGTTGACGGGGGAATTTATTAATTTAGACAAAGGAGAAGATACTGATGAATGGGCACTTGCGCATGGGTTTGTTTCCATCGTACCCGTTCAATTTGACCTTACCGCACACCATGCCATTCCTATTTTAAACCGTTGGAATTTCGAAAATGAATAAAAAAGAACTTATACTTGGCTTTGCAATAGGGCTCCTTACCACCGGCGTAGGCTTGCTTTTGGTCGCATTGCTCTTTTCCTTAGTAAGTCCGAATTTTCATTGGCAATCCTTTCAAAATGGCGATTTATTGGGGAAATACATCGCATTAGGTTCGTTGTTGAATTTGCTCCCCTTTTTTATTTTGCTTTCGCGAAAAAAAGAAGCAATGGGCTATGGAATCATTCTTGCCGTAGCTGTACTCACCCTTTCCACCTTATTTTTTTAACCCATGAAATACTATATCATAGCTGGCGAAGCTTCGGGCGATTTACACGGTTCAAATGTAATGAAAGCGCTTTTGAACGAGGACCCACAAGCAGAAATTCGTTTTTGGGGTGGTGACTTGATGCAGGCTGTTGGAGGCACTTTGGTCAAGCACTACCGCGATTTGGCTTTTATGGGATTTGCCGAGGTGGTGATGAATTTAGGGACGATTTTAAAAAATATTCGTTTTTGTAAAAAAGACATTCAGGCTTTTCAACCCGACCTCATCTTGTTTATCGACTATCCTGGATTTAATATGCGTATCGCGAAATGGGCAAAACAACAAGGATTCAGAACTCATTATTACATTGCGCCTCAAATTTGGGCCTGGAAAGAAAACCGAATCAAAGCCATCAAACGCGACATAGATGCGTTGTATGTTATTTTACCCTTTGAAAAAAACTATTTTGAACAAAAACACCATTATCCGGTGCATTTTGTAGGCCATCCTCTTTTGGACGCTATTCAACAGCGTACACCTACCAACGAGAAATTATTTAGAACCCAGGCACAACTGGACGATCGTCCGATTATCGCCTTATTGCCCGGAAGTCGCAAGCAAGAGGTTTCCAAAATGCTCGAAATTATGCTTTCGGTTGTTCCCGACTTTCCTGAATACCAGTTTGTTATTGCTGGCGCTCCGAGTTTGGATTATGCTTTTTATGCCCCATTCTTGGATTCAGAGCGGGTACGATTTGTAGCGAATCAAACCTATGACTTACTATCCTGTGCGCATGCGGCTTTGGTAACCTCGGGTACTGCTACGCTCGAAACCGCCCTTTTTAAAGTTCCCGAAATCGTTTGTTACAAAGCCAATCCTTTATCCTATCAAATTGCCAAAAGAATCATCACTTTAAAATACATTTCATTGGTCAATTTAATTATGGATCAACCTGTGGTCACGGAATTAATTCAAAACGATCTCAATCGGGAGCGTTTACATACTGAACTTTTGCGAATTCTTTCGGGACCAGCGCGCGAAAAAATGATCAAAAACTATATTGAATTGGAACAGAAATTAGGCGGTGGAGGCGCTAGCCAACGAACGGCAACACATATTAGGAACATTTTAACAGCATAATTTAGCTGGCTTTGTTTTATCTTTACCAAAATTTTTGAGTTTGCCTAAAGTTTGGAATTACATCATCGTCGCACTCCTTTTGGTTTCCTGCAAACCCAACCAAACGGCTATTGTCACTTCCAAAAAAGAAGCGCAAAAAAAGAAAATTTATACGCCTTACACGCCCAAAAGTACTACGGGAGTAGCCTCAACAACAGCCAATCCAACTCCCGCAACAACGGCCAAAAAAGTAAAAACAATTGCTGTTGTTCGAGAACCTGAAGGAGTTTCAGAAACCAAACCCAAGAAAACGCCCTTGATTTTGGATCAAAACGACGAGGATATTGTGGTTACCAGTGACGACACGCCCTACCTTACAGAACAATTAATCAATAATGCAATGGATTATCTCGGGACACCCTACCGCGGTGGTGGAACGAGTCGCAACGGATTTGATTGCAGTGGTTTGATGTTTACGACCTTCAAAACTTTTGATATAATTCTCCCGCGAAGTTCTCACGAAATGGCCCGTATTGGTCGGGTTTTGGATCGAAATGAATACCGTCGTGGGGATTTGATTTTTTTCCGAACGAATGGACGCCGCACCATAAATCATGTGGGAATGATTACGGAAGTATTGGCCGATGAAATAAAATTTGTACATTCGTCAACTCAGTTAGGCGTTGTTGTCTCCTCCACCAAAGAGCCTTACTATCAACGAACTTTTGCACAGGTGAATAGGGTTATCGAGTAAATCGTAACATCTAAACACCGGAATATGAAAGCCATTCAATTTCCGCTGATTCGAGTTACCCTTGCCTTTATTATTGGACTTTTTCTCGGAAAACTATTTGTTATTCCACCTGTTTTATGGGCATCCGGTATCCTTTTTTCAGCGCTTACCGTAGGAGTTATCCATTATTACACGCGAAAATTTATAACGCCACCGTACGCGCTTGGGGGCCTACTATTACTTGTATTTGTGGGTGTCGGCGGGATGCGAATTGCTATGGATGTTCCGGAACGAAATCCTTATCATTTTACGCATTTCCTCAAAAAATCGCAAACCTGCACCCTTGTTGTAACATTAGAATCACAATTACGCACGTCAAAAACACGAACTCGCTATGTGGCAGAGGTGCATGAGGGGAACGGCCAAAAAACGGTGGGGAAAATTGTTGTGGGGTTCCCTAAAAATGAGCAAATCTATAAAATTGGAGAATTGTACGGCGTAACGGGACATTTCCTTCCTTTGCAAACCGCCGCAAATCCGGGGCAGTTTGATTACAGCGCTTATCTAAAAAACAAGCATTGGTATGGACAACTTTTGGTCACCAATGCGAAATGGCTTGGCCCTCCCCAAAAAAGTATCCCCTCTATAGCTGATGGCATTCGGCAAACGGTTTATCAACGTTTAAAAAAACACTTGAATGAATCGGATTTGGCACTCATTATGGCGCTGATTTTGGGGCAACAGCAAGATATGAATGCCGATCTAATTCAAGCCTATCAAAAAGCGGGGGCAGTACATATTTTATCGGTTTCAGGACTTCATGTCGGTTTTGTGCTGATATTTATACAAACATTACTCAAACCCATTCCGAATACCCGAAGGTTTCGACGTTTAAAAATTGTGATGGTCGTCCTTGGTCTTTGGTCGTTTGGATTTTTAGCGGGGTTAGCCCCCTCTGTATTGCGCTCGGTGGTGATGTTTTCGGGACTTGCTGTGGGAGAATATCTTCGACGGAGCAGTAATAGTTACAACACTTTATTTACTTCTTTATTTCTCATTTTACTTTGGGAACCCCATGCGCTATGGGACGTGGGACTACAACTGAGTTATACTGCTGTTTTTTTCATTCTTTGGTTGCATCCTATTTTGCAAAATCTTTGGTCACCGCAGTCCAAAATAGGACGGTATATACGCGACTTACTTTCTGTTTCCTTAGCGGCACAATTGGGTACATTGCCCCTGTCGCTGTATTATTTTCATCAATTTCCGGGGCTATTCTTCGTGACTAATTTGCTTTTATTACCGGGGATGGGCGTTTTGATGGGTTTGGGACTACTATGCGTGGTGATGGCGTATTTTAATTGGATTTGGACGCCCTTATTAAAATTAGTACAGTGGGCATTGAATCTTATGAATGGAATCATTCGCATCATTTCCGAACAAGAAGAAATGGTATGGAGTGGCATTCCGATGAATCTGACGGCTATGTTTCTTTTGTATAGTGTTATCGTAATGGGAGTTTTTGCGCTGGAAAAACGGAACTTTAATTGTTGTAGAAATTTCTTAGGAAGTATCCTGGTTTTTCAATTAACGATTCTCGGTATTCGGCATTACTATTGGCAAAACGAGGCATGGATTCTTTTCCATCAACGAAAAGCTACTCTAATTGCGCAGCAGCAGCACCATCAATATCAATATTTAGCAACCACTAATGCCTACCTCATTCCCCTCGAAGCGTTTGCTTTATCCCGATGGATTGCTCCTTCTGCAAAGCAAGACTTGCGACAAAATCGATTTTGGCTGAACGGAAAAAAAATAGCATTGGTCGATGAGAAAGGGCGTTTCCCTAAAAATCGTCCCCATATCTTGATTGTTACCAATAATCCGCGGTGTGGCCCCGAATTGTGGTTACGACGCCATCGCCCGGATTGGGTTGTGCTTGATGGAAGCAATGCCTATCATTTGCGAAAATCGTGGAAAGAGTGCTGTTATCAACTAAAAATCCCTTTTCATGATACTTCAGAAAAGGGATCGTTTAGCGTATATTAAGCTTTCTTTTTATCTTTTTTAGGATTTGGGTCGGGCACATAGCGCGTAAGCATTTCGTTGGCGCCTGCTAGCCATTTTTCGGGGCCACCTGCCACGTAGCCGGTTTGACCCAACTGTTCAAAATTGGTTTTACCATTGACCTCAGTGGGTTTGACCAAATACACGGAGGGGTACCCTCGTACTTGAAAGACTTGTTGCAATTGCATATTTTGTTGGCGCAATGCATCGGTTTGAGGAGTACGTCGTGGGAAATCGAGTTCAACCAAGATTACTTTTTCCTTTGCCCATTGAATAAATTCTGGTTTTTTAAAAACTTCCGTTTGCAAACGGATACACCATCCGCACCAATCGCTTCCGGTAAAGAATAAGAACAAGGGTTTTTGCTCCGTGCGCGAAAGTTCGATGGCTTTATTAATATCGGTATGCCAGGTTAATCCTTCTTGTGCATTTAGGGACTGTAATCCTGTAAGCAACAAAAAAGCAAGTACTATTTTTTTCATAACAAAAGTAAATTACGTTCGAAAGTTACAAATTATTTCACATCCTGCATCAATTTTCGGACCAAAGGCGAAATGATTATGAGTACAACCCCAGCAATCAATGCGTAGAGGGCCAACTGTTGGTAGCCGTTGGTGTAAGCAATTAATTTTTCGGATTTAGTGGCTTTTTCATTTGTGATAGACATTCCAGCTCCCAAAATGCCTGCAACATATTGCCCATACGCGCTGGCCAAAAACCACATTCCCATCATCATCCCCTGTAATTTCTCAGGGGAAAGTTTAGTCATTATTGACAATCCGATAGGTGACAAACATAGCTCTCCAAATGTGATGATGAAATAAGCTAAAGTAAATACTTCCAAGGATGTCATTCCATTAATGTCAGCGAAATATCTTGTGTAATAAAAAATATAAAAAGCTAGCGCTAAGAATAGGAATCCAAGTCCGAATTTTACAACCGTATTGGGTTCGAATTTACGGGTATTCAACCAAATCCAAATTAGCCCTAAAAGAGGAGCAAAAATGATAACGAAAAGTGAATTTGCAGCATTATTGACACCATTAGGTTCTAAATTAACTCCAAAAAAATCATTTTCAAGATTGTTAGCTGCAAATAAACTTAAGGAACCTCCACTTTGCTCAAAAAAAGCCCAAAAAAATATTGAAAATAGTATAAAAATTAAGGCTGCTATCAACTTCTTATTTTCTTGAAGTGAGAAGTTTCGCATTTCATAAGCTAAATACAATAAAGTTATTGGGCCAATGGTGTACATGAAATAATCCGTATACTCAGGGCTTGAAACCATTGTCATTATTAAAGGAATAGCCAGTAATGTCCCTATATAGGTGGCATACTCATAGGATTTTCGCTTAGATTCTTGTAAGTGTAGTAAAGGTGAAAGTCCAATTGTTGCCAAATTCTTTTGGGTGAATAAAAATGTAATCAAACTAATTATCATCACAATTCCGGCTAAACCAAAAGCGATATTCCATGAATAATTTTTACCAACAGCTATGCATACATAGCCCCCAAGAAGTGCACCGATATTAATTCCAGAATAGAATAATGAAAAGCCAGCATCTCTTCTTGAATCATTGGCTTTATATAACGTTCCAACCATAGTAGAAATGTTTGGTTTAAAAAAACCTGTTCCAATAACGGTAAATGCAATTCCTAGAAAGAAAAATTGTTTTGGATCGATGGCCAAAATTATACTTCCAACAATCATCATAAGACCTCCCCAGAACAATGACTTTCTGTATCCTAAAATTTTATCGGCAAATAAGCCGCCCACAAATGTGAAAGCATAAACAAAAGCCTGTGTAGCACCGTATTGCAAATTGGCTACATCTTCTTTCATTAATAATTGATCAACCATGAAAAATGTCAACATACCGCGCATCCCATAAAAACAGAAGCGCTCCCACATTTCACTAAAGAATAAATACCAAAGTTGTTTTGGGTACTTGCCCTCGAAATTTTGAATATCTTGTATTGTTTGCATATTAATTTAAGCCTTTTTCTTTCATTACAGCATTTAATCTTTTTAGGATTAGCAAACCTAAACTTGTTGCAAACAAAAGTAACAGAGCATTTACGATAAAGAAATTCGATTTATTTTCGTAATCATACCACATACTTGCTAAAACACCCGATAACTTATTCCCAATTGATATTGATAAAAAGAATCCACCCATCATTAGAGCTGTTAATCGTGGCGGACTTAACTTAGAGACTATTGATAATCCCATTGGAGACAAGCATAACTCTCCTATAGTTATAACTCCATAAGTTGCCACAAGCCACCAAGGGGAAACTTTAACTGCTCCGTTACTTCCAAAATAAACTGCAACCACCATCACTAGACAAGAAAGAGAGGAGATAAATAGTCCCAATACAATTTTAGAAGGTGTTGAAGGTTCTTTCCCTTTTCTTCGCAACAATGCAAAAAATCCAACTACAAATGGGGTTAAAAGTATAATCCAACCGGGATTGACCGATTGAAAAAGTTCGGTATTAATTAACGAAACCTTTTGTTCAGGATTTGATTCTAAAACTTTCTTTTGTTCGGGAGAGACATTGGTAAAATAAACATCTTTTCCTTGAATTTTTATAGGATTACTATTGGCATCTTTCTCCGCTTGAAACTGATTGTCATATTTTTGAACTTCTTTAGTTTGATAATCCTTTTCTTCCACCAAATAAATCGTGGATAATGCTTCTTCTGTTTTTCCTGTAACTTGTCGATCCGTGTAATAATTTGCCCAACGTGTTAATGCAGTCCCGTTTTGTTTAAAAACAGCCCAAAATAACATTCCAACAGCAAAAATGGCTAATAAAGCACCCAATGGTCGTTTATCTTCACTATTTGCTTTTAAATACAACCGTACATAAAATATAATGACTGGAATACATGCAAAAATAAAGGCATCCGTTGAATCACTTTTAAAAATATTTCCTGGAATTATCCATCCAATAGCTCCACACAATATTGCGGGTAAAAAAACCATTCCTAAAATTTTACTCAAACTTATATCACCTTCCTGAACTGGTTTCATAACATTGGCGGTTTCTAGATGTTTTTTTCCTAAAAAGAAGATAATTAACCCCAAAAACATTCCTATACCTGCCGTAGTGAATGCAGCTCCCCATCCGTATTGATTTCGCATAAATGCAGCAACTATGTTGCATAGAAAAGCCCCGAGATTTATGCCCATGTAAAAAATATTATAACCCGCATCTTTATTGGCTTTAAACTCATCTGTAGAATATAAATTACCTACTAAAGTAGAAATACTTGGTTTGAAAAATCCATTACCCACAATAATCAAAGCCATAGAAATATAAAACATTGTAACATCATGGAATCCTAAACCGATATAGCCTAATCCCATTAAAAACCCACCTAAATATATTGCTTTGAAATACCCTAAAAATCGGTCTGCCAAATAACCTCCAAGAAATGGGGTTAAATAGGTTAGGGCAATGTATGTTCCAAAAATATCGTCTGCATATTTATCGGAGAATGCCAAACCTCCTGTGGATGTAGGATCAATCATATACAACACAAAAATCCCTATAATCAAATAGTAACCAAAACGCTCCCACATTTCGGTAAAAAACAAAAACATTAATCCTTTTGGGTGTTTATTTTTCATAATACTCAAATTAAAAAAACCTGTAATTCACTTACAGGTTTGAAAGATATAAAAAACATTTAAATCCTAATCTATTCTGGTTGTCCTTCGATGTGGTCGTTATGCATTCTTTTTTCTAACCAAGAACTCAATACAAAAAGAATCGCAGCGGCTGCACCAGACATAATGATGAATAAAATGAAGAACTCATATAAATTCGTTATCTGGAATCCCAAGAATGATGTTGCCCCACCAGTTCCATCTTCACCTCCTGGAATTAAAGCACTTAAGGTTCCAGCAAACTTATTTGCTGCAGCATTAGCTAAAAACCATGTTCCCATCATTAAAGATGATAATCGCAATGGTGCTAGTTTAGAAACCATTGACAAACCAATTGGCGATAAACATAATTCACCCATTGTATGAATTACATATAACCCAAATAACCACCACATGGAAACTTTCTCACCAATTCCTAACCCTTTTACTGCTATCGCTATAACCACATATCCTAATGCAACTAAACCGAGTCCAATTGCCATTTTCTTAGGAGATGAAGGTTCTAATTTTCTTGCGTATAAGAATCCCCAAACAATTGTCATTACTGGAGCTAAAGCAATAACTGCCAATGGATTAACTGACTGAAAATAAGAGGCTGGCATTTCCCAACCAAAAATTGTTCTTTCGGTTTGTCTATCAGCAAACAATGTCAATGAAGCGCCAGCTTGTTCAAAAGCTCCCCAAAAGAAAATAACGAAGAACGCCAAGATGAAAATTACAGTAATTCGTTGTGTTTCAATTTTAGTTAAACTTTTGTCACTAAAAATTAAAATTGGCATCGCAACCATTGCACCATAAATTAAATAGCTAATGATATCAACATTGCTTTTAAACAATTGCTTAAAATTTAACATGAAAAAAATAATTGCAATAGATCCAATAATCATTGCTATATTTTTGACATCTAATTTTTTTACCGGTAATCCAATCGCTTTTCCGTCTTCTGATATTAAATATTTCTTTTGACCTACGATAAAAGCCAATAAGCCAATTAACATTCCAACACCTGCTGCTAGGAATCCCCATTTGAAATCCATAGATCCACAAACTAAGGGTGAAAAAAATGCTCCTAGATTAATACCCATGTAAAAAATTGTAAAAGCACTATCAATTCTTCTGTCATTTGCTGGATATAATTGGCCTACCATAGTAGATATATTCGGTTTAAAGAATCCATTTCCAATTATTATAGCAGTTAAACCCATCCACATTAGTGAAACACCACCATTTGCTCCTACGGAAGCGCTAAAGAACATAAAGAACTGTCCTATTGCCATCAAAAGGCCTCCAATTACAATACTTCTTCGGTTTCCTAAAAACTTATCGCACAAATAACCCCCTAAAAGTGGGGTCAAGTACACTAAACCTGTGTAACTTCCATATATTTCAGAAGCATCAGCATCTTTCATCAATAATACTTTAGTCATAAATAAAATGAAAATCGCTCTCATTCCATAATAACTAAATCGCTCCCACATTTCTGTGAAGAACAAAAAGTACAATCCTTTAGGGTGTCCCGTTTTTACAGCATTGTTTTCCATATAGTTTATTTTTATTTACTGGTTAGTTATAGTTTCTCTTTAATAAAATTGGTCATTTTGGTGTAGAGTTGTAACCGCGTTTTCCCACCATAAATGCCATGGTTTTTGTCGGGATAAATGGCCCAATCAAATTGTTTGTTGGCTTGCACTAAGGCCTCAATCATTTGCATTGAATTTTGTACATGTACATTGTCATCGGCGGTTCCATGGATCAACAAGAAACTTCCTTTCAACTTACTGACGTGGTTGATGGGTGAATTCTCATCGTATCCCGATGGGTTTTCTTGAGGTGTTTGCATATAGCGTTCCGTGTAAATCGAATCGTAAAAACGCCAGTTGGTCACGGGAGCCACCGCAATGGCCATTTTGAAAACGTCTGCCCCTTTAAACAAACAATTGCTCGCCATAAATCCGCCATACGACCATCCGAAAATACCGATACGGTTTTTATCAACATAGGCATAGTTACCTATTACCTTGGCGGCATCAATTTGATCTTCTACTTCGTATTTCCCCAATTCTTTTTGGGTACATTTTTTGAAAGCCGCCCCTTTGAATCCGGTGCCTCGACCGTCAACACAAACCGTAATATAGCCTTGTTGTGCCAACATCATAAACCAATAATCGTTGGTATCCAACCAGTCGTTGGCCACTTGTTGCGAACCCGGACCCGAATATTGATACATGAATACGGGGTATTTCTTGGTGGCATCAAAATTTTTAGGCTTGATCATCCAGGCATTGAGTTGGTGCCCTTTTTCGGTAGTCAACACCAAAAACTCTTTGATGGGTAAATCGTATTTTTTGAGTTTTTCTATCAAAGCCGAATTTTCGACAATCATTTGTACTTGCGCTCCATCCTTAGCTTGATTCAAAGTGTGAGTAGGGGGTATAGTGGCCGAGGAAAAGGAATGGATAAAGAATTCAAAATTGGGACTAAAAGTTGCTGCGCTAGTTCCCGCTTGATTACTCAACTTCACTTTCTTTTTGCCGTCTAAGCCGATACGGTAGATATCGCGCAGTGTGGAACCATTCTCGGTGGATTGATAGAACACTGTGTTCGTTTTTTCATCAAAACCATAATAAGCGGTGACTTCCCAATTGCCTTTGGTGACTTGGTTTTTCAATTTTCCTGTTTTGTCATAAAGATAAATGTGGTTCCACCCGTCTTTTTCAGAGGTCCAAATAAAACTGTTGTCTTTCAAAAAGGTGAGGTTATCGGTAACATCCACATACGCATTGTCTTTTTCATTCAAAACCACTTTAGCATCTGCTGTGGTTCCATCGATGAAAAGCAGATCCAAATTGTTTTGATGGCGATTCAAGACTTGTGCACATAACACGTTGGCTTCATTGGTCCATCGCATACGCGCAATGTAAAAATCGTTGTATTGAGATAACTTTACTTCTTTCTTTGTGGCGGTTTTCAAATCGTAGATATGCAAAGAAACCAATGCATTTTTCTCTCCCGCTTTGGGGTATTTAAAGCGCTCTTGGTTGGGATACAAATTTTTGCCGTACACATCCATTGAAAATTCGGGCACTTCCCGTTCGTCAAATCGGATAAAGGCAATTTTTTGACTGTCCTTACTCCAATCAAAAGCACGCACAAAAGCAAACTCCTCCTCATACACCCAATCGGCAATCCCATTAATAATAGCATTCTTCTGCCCGTCGGTAGTTAACGCTGTAGATTGACCAGAAGCGAGGTCGTATACATATAAATTATTGGCTTTGGCATACGCGATTTTTGTTCCATCAGGCGAAAAGATAGGTTCTTGCACTTGTTCCAAAACTTTGCGAAGGGACTTGGATGTGACCTCATAAACATAATAATCAGCCGTAAAAGAATGGCGATAAATAGGATTGGAATTGTTGGCAATCAAAATTTGCTTTTCATCCGAACTAAAAGTATAGCTGTCGATACCATCGGATAAGGCTTTGTGATTTTTAGTATCCAAAAGCGTACTGATCTTTTTAAAAGTGGCATAATCATACAAGTCTATTTGCTGACTTCGGGAACTGCGATCAGTGTTTAACACAGTATATTGGTTGGACAACTTCATGGCCTGCAATTCATCCATTCCTTTGGCGCGAAAAGCACCTGTGTAAATTTCTTCAATAGTTACCTTTTGCTGGGCTGAAGAGACAATCCCAACGAATAAAAATAAAGCAATAAGCCTTTTTACTAGCATAATTCAAAAAATGAAAATTATCGAGTTCAATTTTAATGAAAAAAAAGCAAACTACCTTATTTTTTTAGCCAAAATACAACTAAACAAGGCATTTTATTTCCTTAAAATTACGTCATTAAAAGGGTTGAAGATGTATCTTTGTTGTACTAAATTATAATCGATTGAAAATGAATCAAGCCGTTTCTGGTTTTTCAAAATTATCCAAAGAGGAAAAAATCCAATGGATCGCACAAACCTATTTCCACACCCCTGAAGAGGCTGAAAAAATCTTCAAACAATACTGGAATCAGGATACAAAACTGCAACAATTGCACGATGAGTTTATCGAAAACACCATCACCAATTTCTACCTCCCAATGGGTATCGCACCCAACTTCAATATCAACGGTACCTATTATTCTGTACCCATGGTTATTGAAGAAAGTTCGGTGGTAGCCGCCGCCGCCAAAGCAGCCAAGTTTTGGAGCACCCGTGGCGGATTTAAAACTTCAGTAATTGCAACTGAAAAAATAGGACAAGTACACTTCTTATTTCAAGGTTCGCACGAAAAACTTCAACCGTTTTTTGATAAAATAAAACCCCAATTCTTGGAAGATACCGAACCCATTACGCGTAACATGAATAAGCGGGGTGGCGGCATTTTGGATATTGAACTTCGCGATAAAAGTAGCGAATTGGCACACTATTTTCAGTTGCATGTTACCTTCAACACCAAAGATAGTATGGGGGCCAATTTCATCAACTCTTGTTTGGAACAAATGGCCAAAACCTTGTGCCGTTTGGCTGCTGAAGAACCTACATTTACCGATGCAGAAAAAGCCATCACCATCGTGATGAGTATTTTGTCGAATTATGTTCCCAACTGTGTAGTGCGCGCCGAAGTCTCTTGTCCCCTAGCCGATTTGGCCGAAAGTCTTCCCCCAGGTAGACCCGGTGCTATTGAAAACGGACATGCCTTTGCTGAAAAATTTGTGCAAGCAGTCACCATTGCCGAAATCGAACCCTACCGTGCGGTTACCCACAACAAAGGGATTATGAATGGAATCGACGCCGTAGTTTTGGCTACGGGTAATGACTTTAGAGCCGTCGAAGCAGGTATTCATGCCTATGCTGCTCGAAATGGGAAATACAGCAGCTTATCGCATGCCAAAATCGAAAATGATCGCTTTACCTTTTGGATGGACGTCCCCCTAGCCCTAGGAACGGTGGGCGGACTCACCTCGTTGCATCCGCTGGTGAAAGTAGCCTTAGAGATTCTGGGCAAACCCACAGCACAAGAGCTGATGCAAATTGTTGCAGCGACCGGCTTGGCACAAAACTTTGCCGCCTTGCGTTCGTTAACGACTACCGGAATTCAAGAAGGACACATGAAAATGCACTTAAACAATATCTTAAATCAATACCAAGCCACAGCCGACGAACGCAATACCATTCACGCACACTTTGCCAAACAAACGGTTACGCACGCTTCGGTGGTGGAATTGATTGAACAACTTCGGAAGTAAAATAAGGAGCAAGAACATGTTCGTCTTGCACCACACCCCTCCGGCTTTCGCCTGTATCTCCCCCTCCTCGCGTCGGGGGAGGATATCGGCTCTATCCGGGCTAATTAGAAAAACTAGATTCCAAAACACCCAACATGAAACAATCGTTTTATAGCAACGGAAAATTGCTCATCACTGGCGAATATGTCGTTCTAGACGGAGCACAAGCGCTTGCCTTACCGACACGCTTTGGCCAAACCCTGCAGGTTCGATCGGGTGAGAACCAATGCATTCAATGGACCAGTTTTGATTGCGATAAAAGCTGTTGGTTTGAAGCCACCATTCCATTGGAATCCATCATCCGAAAAACAAAAGAAGATGCCGCAGCAACTATTAAAAATACGCTTATTGAGATCCTTCATGAAGCTTACGTAATGAATGCTGAGTTTTTACATCAAGCTGCGGGATTCCAAATCGAAACCGAATTAAGTTTTCCCAAAAATTGGGGATTAGGCACCTCCTCCACCTTGATAAATAATATCGCACAATGGGCAGAAGTGGACGCCTTTACGCTGTTAAAACGAAGTTTCGGGGGGAGTGGTTACGATGTGGCTTGTGCGCAAAACAACGCCCCAATACGCTATCAATTGCAAAACGAACAACCTGTTATTCAAACGGTGTCTTTTGCACCAGCTTTTACGGAACATCTCTTTTTTGTGTACCTCAATCAAAAAAGAAATTCGAAAGCGGCGATTGCGGCCTATTTGGACAAACAAGGTAATATTGAAAAAACAATTCTACAGATTAATGCTATTACACAACGGGTAATCGCGGCACAACATCCCAAAGAATTTGCGAAAGCACTGCGGGAACATGAAATCATTTTAAGTGATGTACTCGAAGAAATGACAATCCAAGAAGCTCTCTTTCCTGACTTTGATGGGGTGATTAAAAGTTTGGGAGCTTGGGGCGGTGATTTTGTCTTGGTGGTTTCTCAAGAAAATCCAACCGATTACTTCACCCAAAATGGATATCCTGTGGTGGTTCCCTATGCAAAAATGATTCTTTCCTAAATAAAAAAATCCCGAAGTGCTTCTTCGGGATTTTTTATGTATTTCTGAATCTATTAATAGAATTCTATACGATTGTCTTGAATATCGGCTGCGTTACGCAAGGTTGGAATCACTCGATTTGCATTTTGAGCAGCTTGTTGTTTTAAACGCGTTACATACTCATCGTATTTCGCGATTTTTGGTGCTTTGGTCACCGCTTTGGTTTTGACTACATACACACCTGACAAACCTTCAATAGGTTCGGAGATCTTATTCTTAGGTGTTCCAAAAGCAGTACCCACTACTTTCGCTTCCATCCCTACGCTGGGTAGCATCGGACTCTCGATAGAAACCGCAGGAATGTTCATTACAGTAGTTTTATTGGCTTTGGCAATAGCTTCCAAGGAATTTCCTTTCATTTTAGCCATAATCAATTGCGCTTTCTTCTCGTTTTTAAGAATACCCTCAACCGAAGGACGTGCATCTTCAATCGGCGTTAACCCTTTGGGATTAATTTTTTTCAAACGCGCAATAACGTGACCTACATTGGTTACTTCAAAACGTTTTACATCACCAATGGCGGTATCTTCACTGTAGGCCCATTTCACCACTTGACGTTGGTTACCTGCAGCACCTAAAGCTTCATCCATCGCCTTAGCTTTGATAGACTCCACTTTTAACCCTGATTTTTTAGCGAGTTTGGCAAAATCACCTTTCGCTGCATCCATTTCAAACTGAGTTGCTTTGGTGTAAGCATCGTTGGTAGTAGCTTCAGAAGGTTGAATTTTTTGAGCAATAGTTGCCAAACGAATACCATCTTGCTTATCGGTTACATTGATGATATGGAATCCAAATTCAGACTCCACCAAACCGATGGTTCCCACAGGATTATTGAATACAAAATCATTGAAAGGTTTCACCATTTGGTTAGGGCCGAAATAACCTAAATCACCGCCTTGTTGTGCTGAGGAGTCATCCGAGTTGGTTAAAGCCAACATCATGAAAGAACCTGGGTTGGCTTTTGCTTGTGCCAATAAACTTTCGGCTTTTGCTTTCGCTTCTTCTTTGGTTCGTTTTTCTTTTTTCTGAACGCGATCTATACCTTCCCAGCTAATTAAGATGTGACTTGCCTTAGCTTTTTCATTGGCTTTACGCCCCATCATTTTACTCAAACAATAGTAATCCCCATCAATGTAAGGTCCATAAATTTCACCTACAGGTAAATTCACCAACGCATCGGCTACAGCCGCAGGCAATTGTTGTTTGGTTACATAGGTAGAATCGTAAGAACGATCGGAATTATTAGCTACAAATTCAGCAATGTTTGTTGTCGTTTTAAAACCCGGTAAGGTATCATTCTTGCCCGTTTCTTTATTATACTCAACGGTTGCATTTAACAACGCTACTATTTTGGCCTTTGCTTCTTCTTGATCTTTGTTTGAAGGTTTATCTTCTACCAATACATATTCGATTTCACGACTTTCTTCCGCTTTAAAACGTTTTTCGTGTTTTTGCATGTAGGCCGTAATATCTTCATCGGTTACTTTGACTTCACTATCTTTAATTGAAGAGTACATAACCCCTACATAATCAAAGTCCACTTTATCTTGCTCCAAAGCATATTTGAATTTACCCTCTACTTGAGTTACGTACATCCCGGCTTTCACCATGGTGTTGTAGATTTGGAATTTCCCGTTAAGCTCCATGTCCTTTTCTTGTTGCTCGAACATTTTGGCTTGCTCTGGATTGTTTTTGAAAAATTCTTTGAATTTATTCAAATCAAATTTCCCTTTGTTTTGGAACATTGGGTTAGCACCAATATTTGGGTCTTTTTTGAAGGTTTCCAATTTGAAAGTTTCGCCTACACGAACACCTGCTTTGTCAAACTGATCGACCAAAAGTGTTTTATTCACTTCAATATCCCACGTTTGGTTAGCAGCTTGCGTTTGCGTCATTTGACCTCCTTGCCCGCTTTTTTCAAGATTCGCTACTTTCACTCTAAAATCTTCGAAGGCGATATCTTTCCCGTTGACGCTTCCTACATCACGCGATTGTTGGCTCAATCCATTGGTAAACAAATCTTGCACCACAAAAGCCAATAAGGCAAAACCAATAATCAGTAAAAGCAATCCGGAACGATTTCTAATTTTCTGTAAAACTGCCATTGTATCTACTATATTTTTATTTCAGTCTGCGAAAATACAATTATCTATGAAATAATTACAATCGTAGTTGGATAATTTGTGCTCGAGAGCAATTTTTTTTTGAATGATTTCAAATTGCCTGTTTTTGCAACCGATTTTTTAAAAATAGGGAGAAAATAGGAACCAATTTTAGCTTTTTTAAATTCCTAACTTTAACAAATACAAAGGCTTCAACCCTCAGAAAAGTATAGCATTTTATTTTCTGCCTTGGGTGTTTTGACGGTCTTGGAATTTTTTAGCAAAATGGCGTCGAAAAAAGAATAAAAAAAGAGAAACTAAGGCAATCCCAACACTAATCCAGGGCTTGGGTTCGTCGTTCCAATGGGTTACCGCATCAAAAGTAAAAATTCCCGCTGCCACTAAATACAAATACTGTGTAATTTTCAAATAGCCCATAATGTTACTCTGTTTTATCTAAAGCCCCTGAGACTCGTTGCGAGTTTATAATTTTTAAATCTTTACTAAAATCGACTCCTTCGCCATAGGAAACCCCTTTGGGATCGGTAAATTTATAGCGTCTTTCGGTAAAAAACCATTCGTTTTTTTGATCGAAATAAAGCTGCTCGGTTTCAAAAACCTGACCCGCAGTGTTACTGATTTTTACGTTCCCTTGTAGATCAAATAAGTCGGTGTCTTTAAAACTTACGGCGTATTTGGCGGTGACAAATGTAGGAACGCCTTTGTTGTCGTAAAGGGTAACGCGAACTCCTTTTGGAAATTCGGTATAGGGATACTTTACGGTAGCATAATCGAGCATTTTGGGACTCTCCAAAACCGATTTAATGCGCCCCGAATCGGTGTATTTGACATGAATGGAATCGGCATCCCCGCTAGGTGTAAATTCGGCATAAACTGATTTCTGGACTTCACGCAACTTGCTTTCACAAGCCAAAACGCTCCAAAAAACAATACAGACACCGAGTATCCCTAGCGCTTTTTTCATTACCAGTTTACGGTTTGATTGATCCAACACCCGACCACCACACTTGTCTTTTTGCCTGCAGGCGTAGTAACTTTTTTACGGTATTCCTCGGCTTTCTTTTGAGCAGCGGCAGCAAATCGTTTGTCGGCTTCTGCGGCTTTTAATACCGTTTTGGCAGCTAACACATATACCGCTTCTGCAGGTTTACCCTCTAAATCACACTCTTTTATAGCATTGACATATACTTCGCCCATCAGCAAGTTCACTTTTGCATTTTTGGGATCGGCAATTTGTGCTTTTTGGAGGTAGTTCATAGCGGTTTTATTATCACTACCTAAAAGATACATCGCAACTTGACACGCACGATCCGATTTCAACTTACCTGGCTTTTCCAAGGTTAGCGATTCATCAAAATAGGCCAAGGCTTTGTCTAAACTTCCTTGATTTTTGAGTGCAACGGCGTAATAATAAGCTGTAGCAGTATTTTTCTCCAATTGATACGATTGCTCAGCGCGTGTCAGAAAAATGGGATCCATTTCACAAAACTTAGCTAAAGCTTCTACCAATCCTTGTATCCAAAAAGGATTTGACAACTCTTTATCATTCACTTTGTGCGCAAAGGCATCCAAACTCATTCGACTCAATTGATCTTTCAAGCGAACTTGCATCGTTTGAAGAAGCGCATCATATGCTGAGGAGAACTCCGGAAACTTTAGACGGTTTATATTGCATTTGGCCGCCACATCAAAGTAGAGTGCAAGCAATTTTTGTTCGCCATTTTCTTCTTTGAAATAATTTTGGTATTGCACTTCAAAATAGGCCAATAGATAGGATGGCTCACGAAAAGACTCTCTTTTTTCACTAAAGGCAAGATCAAAGGCTTTTTTTATTTGTTCTGTTTTAAAATCATCTTTGTAGGTATACATCACAAAGGCTAATTTGGAAAACATTTCCATTCCATTGTTAGGGAATAACGCATTGTATTGGTTATAATAGCCAAGTAGAGCGTCAACTTCATTTTTTTTTGATTTCGGATCTTTGGCGTTCTCAATGGAAGCGGTATATATCACCTCCCCTTTTTTGTATTCAGCTTCCGTCTTATTTTCACATTGGGCCATATAATTTTTCCATAACACGGAGGCCTCCTCAAAATTCTTCAAGTTAATGGCCGTATCAAAATCTTTTGTTAGCGTACAATCTTTTTGACCAAAAACAGTAGCACAAAAAATACACATCCATAAAGTCCAGTTTACTTTCATTGCGTATGCATTTAATTAATCATATTTTCTTCTTTGGAACCATTGATCGTTGAACGAAAATGAGAATCCTATATTGAAATAACGCTCTCTCACCAAATTATTGCTTTGGGTGCCACGAGAACCGTATTCAAATACAAAATTTACGTTTGAAAAAGTCCCACGAACGGGCAAGCCAAGTCCAAGTGTTGCCGCTGTGTCAGTAATGGACTTATCATTTAAAATCAACCCTGTGTTCTCGTAGCGAAGTCCAGCACGGTAAACTACGCGGTCAAAATAACTTGAAAACGATTTATAGTTAGGAATGTAATAACCGCCGAAACTGAACCGTGTCGCATTTTCAAATCGCACATTGGTAATGTCATTATTTCGGTTTCCAAAATTACTCGCGTTTTGCAACAAAATATTGGCTCCGATCGTCCATTTGTTGGTTTGCCCAAAACCAACCCCAAAATCGATTTTTGAAGGCAACTTAATTTTAGTATCGTCAACTTCTAAATCTTGCGTTTGCCCTGTTACCACAGTTTCTGCACCGCCAATTGTCCAATTAATTAACGCTAATTGACGCGTATTGTTAAACGTGAGATTGGCTTCGGGACTGAAAACAGCACTTGTGTAGACTAAATATTTCTTCTTAAACAATTTTTGATAGCGTAAACCGATATTATAATTTACCCCAGAGGCATTAGAGGTATTAATTTCGCGGGTGGCAAATTCTACACCAGGAAAAGCACTGATGGATTTGGTCTCAATATTTCCGAAATTATAATTAAGATCGGCTCCAATTGAAAAGTTGGGGGTCACTCTAAAAGATGTTGCAAAATAAACTTTATTGATGCCACCTGTTCCCGTATATTGTCGAATAATCGATGAATTTAAATCATTTAACACATTATACCCTACGGATGAAAAAGGCATTAATCCCAATGAAAAAGCCACTTTTTTTGTTGGAATCACCACCGCAATATAATCTAAAGCAGTAGTGCGCGCTTTGGCACTTTGCGTATTGGATTCAATTTGGTTGGTCCCATACGTTGCCCCTACGGCAAAAGTTGTCAATCGAATAGCCGAATGATAGGCCGGATTTTGCAAATTAACGTGAATACTATCCCCGTGTGCTGTGATACTTCCCATGGCACGGTTTTCAATAGTTCCTTTAAATCGAACATCGCCGATACCGTAAAACGAATAGGGTGAGCTGGTTCCTTGTTGTGCCATAACCACCCCGGAGCACAATATTGCGAAAAGGAATAAAAATTTTTTAATCATTATGTTGATATTGGTATACATGTACTAGGCTCTCCAACAAAAAATTTGGATTGGCAAATATGCTATTTTTTAAGTGAGCAGCCAAAAAATTGGCATCTCCGCCGGTTAAAATTATACTAAAGTTATGATTTTCTTGAGCATATTGTGCAATTACACCCTCAATTTCAAAAAGAACACCTTGAAGCACCCCGGAATGAATGGACTTTTCGGTCGAATCGCCAGTGAGCGGAAACACATCAGCAATCGTTAATAAAGGGAGTTGAGCCGTGTACTCATGAAGGGCTTTATAACGCATATTAATTCCAGGACTAATAGCCCCTCCTTTGTAGACATCGTGTTCTGTGATAAAGTCATAAGTAATACAGGTCCCTGCATCGATTACCAATCGATTTTGGTTAGGATATGCTAATACAGCCCCCGCAGCCAACACCATTCGATCCATTCCAAGGGTTTGAGGTGTACTGTAAGCATTAACAAAAGGAAATTTATGATGCCTTTGGATGATCCATTTTTCCAAAGATTCTGGCAAACTCTCCAAAACTGTTTGGTGCTGTAACGTAACCGATGCACAGCAAACCGCATTTATTTTTGGATAACGTTGCCATACTAATTCCAACAAATGAGACGCTTGTACTACCTCAAATCGAAGCATTTCTAACAAGGTATACTTCTCAAAGACAGCGGCTTTGATTTGCGTATTCCCAAAATCAAGGACTAAAAGCATGTAGCAGTTATTTAAGAGGCAAAAATACGAATAGATTTTTTTTGATTTTTCTTTTGGATAAATTAAAAATGATTCTATATTTGCACCCGCATTAGCAACGGTACCTTAGCTCAGTTGGTAGAGCAACGGACTGAAAATCCGTGTGTCCCTGGTTCGATTCCTGGAGGTACCACCACAGTTTTTACAAACCCTTGATTTTCTATAGATTATTGAGGGTTTTTTCTTTTCACTGTGTAATTTACAGCGTAATTTATATCCAAAAGAAAAGGAACTAAAATCTTTTGCTTTTTTAACTTATACTTTTTTGATTGTGACCCTATTTAGTCATTCCTTAAAAAGCCACTATTTTAAATTCCATTAAAATAGTGGTTTTATTTTTAGTGAAAAAGTTGAACAATAATTGTAACCAAAAAATAATTAGTTCTTTAATTTGGTTAAATCGGAGCTTTAGATTGTATCCAATTCCTGCTAGTAGTGCATTATGGACATCTCCAGTCACTCCTTTAAGGAAATTTAACCCTAAAGAATGATTTCTTTTCAAGTGTGAGATTGTAGGTTCAATAGCAGCTCTTGCTCTAAATCTTTTTCTTGCTACCTCTTGTTTGTATTTTGTCTTTTCTTTGTTGTTCTTGGGGATCAATATTTGCGTGGTTCCAACCTGAGTTTGTCCTCTAAAACCTCTGTCTGTACTGGCAATTTCAGGTCTTGTCCCTCCAATTTTGGCTCTTACTCGTTCGCTTTGTGCTAATGATTCTTCCAAAGTTTTACTGTCGTGTGGATTTCCCAAAAAACGTTTTACAGCTGTGATTATTCCTGTATTCCGACCTCTTACAACAGCTACTTTTGTTCCAAATTCATACGCTTTATGTGCCTTGCCTTTAGCAATACAGGCTGTTTGTGGTTCGTGTAAACTGTAAATTTTGTCTTTGCTGTTTCGCCCTTGAGTAAGTACTTTTTTGTAGAGAGTAAATTCTGCTTGGTATTGCTTTTGTAATTCCTCTGGCAATTTTCTTTCTAACTCTCGCACTACTCGATGACCAATAGTTCGTAACTTTTTGCGTGCCATTGTAGCCTTCTTTTTTCTCTTGGGATGATGACCAAAATAAGCATCTCTAAGATGTTGTTTAGCTACTCTTTTGTAGGTTTGTCTTTGTACAACTCCTGCCTTTTGGGCTATTTTGGTACAATTATCAATTACTTTCTTGGCTAATTTTGCATCCGTTGGAAAAGAGATATTCTTTTCTTGAACCGTGGTATCAATCTGAACTTCTTTTTCGTTTTTTGCTTTAGGATGTAGCGACACGCTTTGGCTCAATAAAAACTCTAGCCCTTTTTCTTTAAGGCGTTTTCTAAAATGAACAAACTCTGATGGATCAAAAGGCTGATGGGTTTGGAAAAATTCTTCTCCTGTAAAATATTGCCAATACGCATTTTCAATCCAACGTTCCACTACCGATTCATCACTCTCTTTAAACATTTCTTTCAAAAGCAACATTCCTGCTATTTTACGAATAGGAATAGAGGGTCTTCCTTGAGTCGAATATAAATTTTCGAACTCAACCTCCATTTTATCCCAAGAAATCTCTTGGGATAATTTTACCAACGGATGCCCAAGGTTGATAAGGTCTGTGAGCCTAGTTTTGAATAAATTTTGTTGTAAATCGGGTTTTATTTTGCCTAACATATTGCCACTATTTTATACTCAAATATACCATTTTTGGCAATAATTATCATCTATTTCTAGCTAAATTTTATTGTAATAAAAAAACAATCAGGCAGTTATTTGTTTTTTAAGGGATGACTAGTTAAAGCATCCCTATTTTTTTTAAAACAAAAAGAGCCGCATTCACGACTCTTTTCTTTTTGATTTATTGTTTACTTACTTTCAACGCATAGGAGGCTGTTTCGGTGTGGAGTGTTATATGAAACACGCCTGTGGGTTGTCCTGACAAATCGATGGGTACGGACTGCC
>NZ_JAPZUB010000001.1 GCF_027533505.1 Flavobacterium sp.
CCAGCGGCGTGTCCCCACACCGTTGTCAAAAACAGCCCACTGGTTACCCGTGGCTCCCGTTCCCAAAGTCCAAGGCGATGGATTTGTAGCTACGTCCGGACCGGTCGTATTCTCAAATCCCTCAACTCCTGGAGTTGGAAATTGGGCAAACCCAAAAAAAGTACACAGTAAAGCAAGAACGAAAGTAATTTTCTTCATTTACAATGGAGATTAAGTTAATTAAAGTATAGTGTTCGAATGATTTAATCTCCAAATTTAAAAAAAAATCTGAATCTCAGCGGAAAAACTCAATTTTAAGACGTATTCGATGGGTTTGATTGGGTATTTGAAAAAAAAAGTAAACATTATTACCTATTTTTGTAGTCTGTTTTTGAAGTTATGCTGGAAAAGGAAAAAATAAATTTTGAAAAAACGGTACTAGTCGGTATCGTTACACAATTTCAAAATGAAGATAAATTAAAAGAATATTTAGACGAATTAGCATTTCTAACGTTTACAGCGGGAGGAGAGGTGGTAAAGCGGTTTTGGCAAAAACTAGACAGGCCCAATCCCAAGACCTTTTTAGGTACAGGTAAAATGGATGAAATTCATTTGTTTGTTAAAGAACATGCGATATCTACCGTTATTTTTGATGATGAACTTTCCCCTTCTCAACAAAAAAACATTTCCAAAATACTCGATTGCAAGGTATTGGATCGAACCAATCTCATCCTAGATATTTTTGCGCAACGGGCCGAAACATCGTATGCGCGAACCCAAGTTGAATTGGCTCAATGCCAATATTTGTTACCGCGTCTTTCGGGTATGTGGACCCACTTGGAACGTCAAAAAGGAGGAATTGGGTTGAGAGGTCCAGGAGAAACCGAAATTGAAACCGACCGCCGAATCGTAAGGGATCGAATCGCTTTATTAAAAGAAAAAATTCGCACCATAGATAAACAAATGGCGGTGCAACGAAGCAACCGTGGCGCTATGGTTCGTGTCGCCTTAGTTGGATACACTAATGTAGGAAAATCCACCTTAATGAATGCCGTAGGGAAAAGTGATGTTTTTGTTGAAAATAAACTTTTCGCTACACTTGACACTACTGTTCGAAAAGTTGTCGTGAAAAACTTACCCTTCTTGCTCTCTGACACTGTAGGATTTATTCGAAAACTCCCAACACAGCTGATCGAATCCTTCAAAAGCACCTTGGATGAAGTTAGAGAAGCCGATTTGCTCCTCCATGTTGTCGACATTTCGCATCCTGATTTTGAAGAACATATTGAATCGGTAAATCAAATTTTAACCGACATTAAAAGTAGCGACAAACCGACCTTAATGATTTTTAATAAAATTGATGCGTACCAACACGATATTATAGCTGAAGATGATTTAACCACCGAACGAACCCGAAAACACTATACTTTGGAGGAATGGAAACAAACGTGGATGAGTCATTTGGGGGAAGATCACACCATATTTATCTCTGCCACCGAAAAAGCCAATTTTGAAGAATTTAGAGAAAAAGTATACGAAGCCGTTCGGAAAATTCACATCACCCGTTTTCCCTACAACAAATTCTTATATCCCGACTACAAAGACGCGGTGGAAAATGAGTAACATCTGAAAATCCTTAGGAAATTAGCTCAAGAATATTAAAAATTGTAGTTAACGCCCAAACCGATGATTTGACGCGTTTGAAAACCTGCAAAGGCATTATCGTCATAAATGGTTTGAAAAGCAAAAGTGGTCGTTAAATACTTGTTTACTTTCATGTTTACATTTAGCGTGTAATCCACGTCCACGTTTTGAGCATCTTCATTGTAATTGGAATAGAGGTTTAAAATATTCTCCATCGTTACGTTTTCCATCAACAAACATTTGTAATACCCACTTACTGCAGCACCAAACTCATACCGCATGGTCTCGCCTTGTAAAACCCCAAAAGAACTACCTGTTCGGGTAAAATCGGCATCAACAAGCACTACTTTGGAAGTCGCTGGCGCCACGTTTATTTTAAAACTATCACTGCGTTTCCAAAGTACCCCTGGACCAAACTGCAAGAAAACAGGAGAAAGCAATTTGGAGGTTTTTATTCCTTTTTCAAAACCGGCATCAAATTGAGAACGAAAATTAAAAAACATGGAGTAATACCAAACCTCGGTAAACTTTTTACCTAGTAGCGAATTGAATTGCACCCGGTCATCGGTTTTTTGAAGTTCTTGCTTTTTAATTTTAGTGATACCATATCCCGCGGTCAATTTATTATCCCAGTTCCAAGTATCACTTTTGTAATTAAAATCGTAGCTTAACGAAATGTTTCCTGAAAAACTGGTTTGTCCCCCAGCCAACCAATTATTAAAAATAGCTTGGTTTGCTATAAATGTGGCCAACCCTTTACGCGACCATCCATTGGGCTTTTCTTCGGTGATATTTTTAACGACTTCTTCAGTTTTATTCAAAAGTTCGCGCTCACTCAATTGGGCTTGAACAACACTCATGCTGCACAAGGCAATGAAAATTAAATATTTTTTCACGGAATTTCGGGTTATAAATTCGGCGCAAAAATAGCGATACTTCTGTGATTTCCAAATTGAAAATGAAGAGAGACTTCTACAATTTTGTTGTGCTTTTTTTAAATAAGGGTACTGCCGAACATGCTTCCCCATACATAATGCTTTTGGCAACTTTTTGCAATTTTTGAATCGCAACCACGTAAGCACTATCCGGAACAGGTTTTTTGGAACAGCCTTTTAATATCACAGGCTTATCAGCATAGGAAGAATAATCCAATTGCTCTAAAATGTATTGGTAATAGTGTTCATCTAAGGTTTCAGGGGAACCCAATACAACCCAATATGCTTCCGAAGCGAGGTAAGAACTCACCAAAATGGGAGCCCATGCGGGCAAAATAGCGTCGGTACTACAATACACTGCGCATAGGTGTTCGTGGTATTGTGTCCAATCGTGGTTCTTTAGCGCCTCCCGAAAGTCTTTTTCTTTCAACAAAAATCCTTCCTCAAGCCATTGTGCGATGTCTACACTTGACTTCACTTGTTTTGGATAGTAATCCTCCAAATCAAAAACCATCAAAGCCGACTGGGCAACACGATTTACAATTTCGTCCATGGCGTAGTTACAGCATTCCTAGTTCTAACTTGGCTTCTTCACTCATTAAATCCTTGCTCCATGGCGGATCAAAGGTAATTTCCACCTCACACGATTTCACATGCTCAATTTTTCTAATTTTTTCTTCCACCTCAGCAGGCAAGGTTTCCGCAACGGGGCAATTGGGTGACGTCAACGTCATGAGCACTTTTACTTCATGATCTTCATTAATCATGACATCATAAATTAATCCCAATTCATAAATATCTACTGGAATTTCTGGGTCATAAATGCCTTTTAACACTTTGACCACATTCTCCCCTAAGTTGATGGTATCGTTAAATTCTTCCATATAACTATCGTTAGTTTATATTTTTTGATTGAAAGGCCAACGCGTACATCTTGATTTGTTTGATCATCGACACCAAACCGTTGGCCCGCGTAGGCGATAAATGTTCTTTTAATCCAATTTCATCTACAAAAGTGGTATCGGTTTCCAAAATCACTTTGGGTTCTTGCCCTGAAAACACGCGAATTAACAACGCAATGATTCCTTTGGTCAAGATGGCATCACTGTCGGCAGTAAACCAAATTTTTCCCTCCTTTTCTTCTGCATGAACCCATACTTTCGATTGACAGCCTTTGATAATATTATCCTCGGTTTTGTATTGGGCAGCGATGATTGGTAACGATTTACCCAATTCAATAATATATTCATAGCGTTGCATCCAGTCGTCAAACATGGAAAACTCATCTACAATTGCTTCTTGTATTTCTTGCGTTGTCATAAACGTTTATTCTTTGATTAAAGCCAACAAAGACGTAATCAACGGTTGTATCTCTACAGGAGGTGTTCCGTGATCAAAATCTTTAGTGCGGTAAGTGTTGCCTTTGTATTCTATGGTCAAATTGGCAATGGCTGCACCGTCGTAAAAGCGGGCTTGTGTTGGGTCGGCATAGGTGTTCAATTGCTCCAACGAAATCGTCTTAAACTGACGCACTAAGGCATCCCACTCCGAATCAGAAAGCGTTGAAGCTATTACGGTAGCGTCTTTCCCACGGCCATTTTCATAGGTCAATTCTTTATTTTCCAAAACAATCACTTTGTGTATGCCGCGACTGTGTGCCGTGTACGTAAGTTTGGCCGAAGCCAAATCAGCGTTGCTTTGGGTACAACCTTTCCCCATCAAAAGGGTAAATAAAAAGAGAACTAGTGCTTTCATAAACGAAACTTTTAAGATAACATCATCACGGCCTTGTGCAGTGCTTCTACAAAAGTATCAATTTCTTCTTTGGTATTGTAAAAAGCAAAACTAGCGCGAACCGTTCCGGGAATTCCGAAGAAATCCATGACGGGTTGGGCACAATGGTGTCCGGTGCGCACCGCTATACCTAACTTATCGACAATCGTGCCAATATCATAGGGGTGAATGCTTCCTACGTTAAATGAGATTACTGAGGTTTTGTGGGCAGCGGTACCATAAATTCGCAACCCTTCTATTTGTAGCAACTTTTGGGTTGCGTATTCCAACAATTCATGTTCGTAGGCTGCGATAGCCTCGAAACCGATTTCATTCAAATAATCAATGGCCGTTCCCAATACGATCCCTCCAGCAATATTGGGTGTGCCTGCTTCAAATTTATGCGGTAAATCGGCATAGGTAGTCTTTTCAAAACTCACGGTGGCAATCATTTCTCCACCGCCTTGATACGGTGGCAACTTCTGCAACCATGCTTCTTTGCCATACAAAATTCCAGTTCCTGTTGGACCACATACTTTATGTCCCGAAAAAACATAAAAATCACAATCCATGGCTTGCACATCGGGTTTTAAATGCGGTGTTGCTTGAGCGCCATCAATTAAAACGGCTGCCCCTACTTCATGTGCTTTTTGAATAATATATTCTACCGGATTAATTGTACCTAACGCATTGGAAATATGATTCACTGTCACGATTTTGGTTTTCTCCGACAATAACGCCTCGTATTCCGATAGCACTAGTTCCCCTTTTTCATTCATGGGGATGACTTTCAATACGGCTTCTGTACGTTCGCACAACATTTGCCAAGGGACTATGTTGCTGTGGTGCTCCATCGCCGAAACCAAGATTTCATCACCCGGTTGCAACAAAGCCGCAAATCCATTTGCTACTGCATTGATGCCATGGGTGGTACCCGAGGTAAAAATGATTTCATGCGGCTCTTTGGCATTCAAATGACGCTGAATCTTGGAGCGAGATGCTTCGTAAGCATCGGTGGCTAGCTGACTCAAAGTGTGGACACCACGGTGAATATTGGCGTTGATTTCGCTGTAATACTTCGTTATAGCATCGAGCACTACTTGGGGCTTTTGCGCTGTAGCACCGTTATCAAAATAGACCAACGGTTTGCCATTTACCTGTTGAGTTAAAATGGGAAAATCCGCGCGAATTTTATGTAGGTCTAGCATTTTATTTAGAATTTTTCTAAATACAAAGATATTAAAACTTTCGCCTTTCTACGGGGATTTAGGTCAATTAACTTTTCCTTATCACTTGTCCATTTGACCCTGTTTTTTGAATCTATTTTTTCTGTACATTAGAATTTCCAAAACCCAGCTTTTCCCATGAAAAAATTCCTGAAAATAGTTGTTGTCTGTATCGTCATTTTTGTATTCGTTTTCTACTTTGCCCTCTACCCAAAACTGGATTTAATCTCGGGGTTTTCTGCCAAAAGTGTTGCTTCGGGAACATTTATTGATAACCGCCCGTTGGACGTGATTGAATCGGGCGATAATGACATTCCGTTGGTGGATTTGGCTCGAAATTCGGTAAACCAAACGAAACAGTTTGCCCTTTCTAGTGTGTATGGTATCAAAGAACGCAAAGCGATTTACCGTCCTGGACTTGGTGCTACATTGATTGATGATGATTTTGACGTTTCGCAACCCTATCTTGTACCACGGCGAACGCTCCAACCCAATACGGCTCTTCCGTATCCTTTTGGAGCGGGTGCGCCCAAAGACAGTACGTTTGCATCTATCGACTATGCCTTACTAAAAAAGACCGTGGCCCAAGCTTTTGATGCCAAGGGTGAAAAAAATAAACGTACACGAGCAGTTGTGGTCTTATACAAAGGACACTTGGTGCATGAACAGTATGCCGACGGGTTTACCAAAGATTCGAGATTGCTAGGATGGTCAATGACGAAGAGTTTGACCGGAACCTATTTCGGAATCCTTCAATACCAAGGGAAAATCGACGTTCGTAAACCCGCACCCATCGCGGCATGGCAAAACGACGACCGCAAAAAGATTACCCTTCACAATTTATTGCAAATGAATTCGGGTTTGGAATGGGAAGAACAGTACGACAAAATTTGTGATGCCACGCAAATGCTTTTCCAAGCGCGCGATATGCCAGCGGTTCAACGCGACAAACCCTTGGTAGGAAAACCCAATGCGAGTTGGAACTACTCCTCGGGGACGACCAACTTATTAAGTGGTATTTTACGGCAACAGTTTCAGTCGCACCAAGACTATCTCGACTTTTGGTACAGCAGTTTGTTGGATAAAATTGGCATGCATTCGGCCCTTGTAGAAACCGATATGGCGGGCAACTTTGTGGGGTCGTCCTACGGTTGGGCCACTCCTAGAGATTGGGCTCGATTTGGACAGTTGTATTTGCAAAAAGGCCTGTGGAATGGGGAGCGTATCTTTGCTGCCGATTGGGCAAACTATGTCGCTACGCCCACCCCAACTTCGGAGGGACGTTATGGCGCACAATTTTGGTTGAATGCGGGGGGTAAATTTCCCGATGTTCCGCGCGATATGTATTACTGCAGCGGGTATCAAGGGCAAATGGTTGCCATTTTCCCCAGCCATGATTTGGTGGTAGTGCGCATGGGATTAAAAGAAGATCCCGGCTTTGATTTCAATGGTTTGTTGCGTGGGATTGTGAAGAGTATCAAAAAATAACGCAGGTCGTTCAACCTGCGTCTTTCGTATATCGAATGGAATTTTTATAAATCAAATCCCAAATTTACCCCTAATTTATTGGCAATAATTTGAGTAATGCGCTGTTTCAATTCGGGGATTTTGATACTTTCAATTACCTCATTGGAAAAAGCATACATCAATAAGGCCTTGGCTTCTTTTTTTGGAATACCGCGTTGTTGCATATAAAACATGGCGCTTTCGTCCAATTGACCAATCGTACAGCCGTGGGAACATTTGACATCATCGGCAAAAATTTCCAATTGAGGCTTCGCATTAATCACCGCTTTTTCACTCAACAAGATGTTGTTGTTTTGCTGAAAAGCATCGGTTTTTTGCGCTTCTTTTTCCACAAAAATCTTACCGTTGAAAACTCCGGTTGCGCTGTCATTGACAATGCATTTGTAGTTTTGATGGCTTTCGCAGTTGGGTTGCGCGTGGTGCACCAAGGTGTAATGATCCACATGTTGTTTTCCTCCGATAATGGTAATTCCTTTTAAGGTCGAGTCAATACGTTCGCCTTGGTGGTAGAAATTCAAATTGTTGCGCGTAATGTTGCCTCCAAAAGAGAAGGTATGCACCGAAACGTGACTTTCTTGTTTTTGAGCGATGTAGGTATTGTCAATCAAATTGGCTGAACCCAAATCGTTTTGAATTTTATAATAATCCACAATTGCGCGTTTTTGGGCAAACACCTCAGTAACGGCATTGGTCAATACAGGATTTTCATTCAGACTTTGATGGCGCTCAATGATTTGCACATGGGCATTTTCGCCCACTACAATCAAATTACGCGGTTGAACCATCAAGGCGTTTTCTTGGCCTGTAGAGAAGTAAATAATTTCGATAGGTTTGTCGACCACCTTACTTTTGGGGACATTGATGTAGGCCCCTTCCGCAGCAAAGGCGGTGTTAAGGGAGGTTAAGGTTTCGTCTTTGTTGGCGATTTGATTGAAATAAGTATCCATCACCATTTTGTACTTCGGCTTGGTAAAGGCGGACGACATCAAACAAACATCCAATCCTTCATGCGTAGTTTGCGATAAAAACGAGCTGTATTTTCCATCGATAAATATGACTTTGTAGGTGTCAATTTCATGCAAAAAATACTTCTTAACGTCTTTAAATTCAATCGCCGAGTCATGCTTTGGAAACACCGTAAAATCATGCTTCAAAACGGTATTCAACGAGGTATATTTCCAGGCCTCTTCCTTTTTGGAAGGAAACCCTTTTTGTTCAAAATTCTTAATCGCCGAAGTGCGCACATCGTACAAATCGGAATTCACATCGATCTGTCCTTCAAAGGCCATGAATGAGGAAATAAGCTTTTCTTTCAATTCCATTGTATAAAGTTTCAAGTTTCAGGTTTCAAGTTTAACGTTAACGAAACTTGTTACCCTTGAATTCTTGTTTATTTAAATAGGTGATAAAACTTTGAATCTTACCACTTAGACTTTCATATTGTGTTTTTAGTTCAATGAACCGTTTTTCTGAAATATATTCATAATCTAACAACCGATAGAGCTGTGATCGTGTCTCTCCTGAAGACCCTTTTGCAATTGCTAAATATTGTTTAAATTCAGCATTGCCATCGCGTTCAAAACCTTCTGCAATATTGTCCATTATAGACCGTGAAGAGGCTTTTTTTGTTGTTGAAATCTAAAATCTGTTTTCAGAGGAGTAGTTAAGGAAATTTGATGAATTTCTCTAGCTAGTTTTCTAGCTTCTTGCCAAATCTCGAGGTCTTCAAATCGTTTAATGGTTGCCATGGCTTATAAATTATAGTTTAAAACCTCTAATTTATGTCTTTTCACGGAAACCTGAAACCTGAAACTTGAAACCTAATTCAATTCACTCTTAATCCAATCATACCCTTTTTCTTCCAATTCCAAAGCCAAATCTGCGCCTCCGGTTTTCACGATTTTACCGTCCATCAACACGTGAACATAATCGGGGATAATATAATCCAAGAGACGTTGGTAGTGGGTAATCACCAAAACGGCATTGTTTTCGTTTTTCAACTTGTTTACGCCGTTGGCAACGATACGTAAGGCATCAATATCCAACCCTGAATCGGTCTCATCGAGAATGGCCAATTTGGGTTCTAGCATCGCCATTTGAAAAATCTCGTTGCGCTTTTTCTCCCCGCCTGAAAAACCTTCGTTTAACGAACGTGACAAAAACTTACGGTCCATTTCTAACAACTCTGATTTCTCGCGGATTTTCTTCAACATTTCATTGGCAGGCATTTCCTCTTCGCCGTTTGCTTTACGCTTTTCGTTGATGGCGGTTTTGATGAAATTGGTCACCGAAACTCCAGGAATTTCCACCGGATATTGGAACGATAAAAACACCCCTTTGTGGGCACGCTCTTCGGGAGCCAAATCAGAAATATCTTCCCCATCCAAAACGATTTCTCCTTCCGAAACTTCATAGTTTTCATTCCCAGCAATGATCGAAGACAACGTACTCTTACCGGCACCGTTTGGCCCCATAATCGCGTGTACTTCACCCGCTTTAATTTCTAAATTAATGCCTTTTAAGATGTCTTTATCTTCTACTGAAGCATGTAAATTTTTTATGAATAACATTTTAAATTTGAGATTTGAGATTTGAAATTTGAAATTGCTCCAAAACAAACCTTATTATTTATTGAACTTATTTCCTTTGTATTCTGATTTTTTTAAATAATTCATAAATCCTGAGAGTGATTTGCTGAGTTCTAGACTATCTCCTACTAACTCATTCAACTCATCCTCCGATATATATTTTCTATCAAAAGCTCTATACAGCTGAGAACGGGATTCTCCACAAGAACCTTTAGATATGGTTAAAAAATGAACGAACTCTTTATTACCTTCTCTTTCAAAGCCTTCAGCTATGTTATCCATTACTGAACCCGAAGAATCATGTATCTGATTAATTAATTTGAAATCATTTTTGAACTTTTCAGCATTTGAAATCGTAAAAATTTTATCCGCATAAATCCGTGCATCTTGCCAAATTTTTAAATCTTCAAATTTTGTAATCGTAGCCATAATTTCAAATTTCAAACATCAAATTTCAAATTATCCTACGCTGCCTTCCAACGAAATCTCCAATAATTTCTGGGCTTCCACCGCAAATTCCATCGGTAATTTATTGAGGACTTCTTTGCTAAAACCATTCACAATTAAAGCAATAGCCTTTTCGGTAGGAATTCCGCGTTGGTTGCAATAAAATACTTGATCTTCACCGATTTTGGAAGTTGTCGCCTCATGCTCAATTCTCGCGGTAGCATTTTTACTTTCGATATAGGGAAAGGTATGTGCTCCACATTGGTTCCCCATCAACAACGAGTCACATTGCGAGAAGTTACGCGCATTTTCAGCACGCGCCCCAATTTGGACTAATCCTCTGTAACTGTTTTGGGATTTTCCCGCCGATATTCCTTTAGAAATAATCGTCGAACGGGTGTTTTTCCCTAAATGAATCATCTTCGTTCCCGTGTCGGCTTGTTGGAAGTTGTTGGTCACTGCAATAGAATAAAACTCTCCAATGGAATTATCTCCTTTCAATACGCAGCTCGGATACTTCCAGGTAACTGCTGAACCCGTTTCAACTTGCGTCCACGAGATTTTGGCATTGGTTTCACACAACCCGCGTTTGGTCACAAAGTTGTAGACCCCCCCTTTTCCTTCTTTATTTCCGGGATACCAGTTTTGAACGGTTGAATATTTGATTTCCGCATTATCCAATGCAATCAATTCGACCACCGCCGCGTGCAATTGATTTTCATCGCGACTCGGTGCGGTACAGCCTTCGAGGTAGGACACATAACTGCCTTCATCGGCAATGACAAGCGTACGCTCAAACTGTCCCGTTCCTCCTTGATTGATGCGGAAGTAAGTGGACAATTCCATGGGGCAACGTACGCCTTTAGGAATGTAACAAAAACTTCCATCGGAAAATACGGCTGAATTTAAGGCCGCATAAAAATTGTCTTTTTGGGGAACAACCGAACCAATGTATTTTTGCACCAACTCGGGATGTTCTTGAATGGCTTCGGAAATGGAACAGAAAATAATGCCTTTTTCAGCCAACGTCTTTTTGAACGTAGTCGCCACCGAAACAGAATCCATCACAATATCAACGGCTACACCGGCTAATTTCTTCTGTTCGTCTAACGAGATTCCCAACTTTTTGAAGGTATCCAACAGCTCGGGGTCCACTTCGTCAAGGGAAGCGTATTTATCCTTTTTTTTGGGTGCCGAATAATACGAAATGGCCTGAAAATCGGGCTTTTCGTAATGTACATTAGCCCATTCGGGTTCTACCATTTCGCGCCAAGCACGAAACGCTTCCAAACGCCAATCGGTCATCCACTCGGGCTCGCCTTTCTTTTTGGAAATCGCACGCACGATATCTTCGTTCAATCCAGCAGGAAACGTTTCACTTTCGATATCGGTGTAAAATCCGTACTCGTACTCTTTATTTTCCAATTCGACTTTTAAGTCGTCTTCGGTATATTTTGCCATGGGTTTGTTGTAAAATTAAAAATTGGAATTAGAGCGAAAAACTCTCCCCACATCCACACGTGCGACTCGCATTGGGATTATTAAAAACAAAGCCTTTCCCATTCAACCCGCCTGAATATTCCAAAACAGTTCCTGCTAAGTACAAAAAGGACTTTTTCTCTACGGCGATGCGAACGTTGTTGTCTTCGAAAACTTTATCGTTTTCTCCGATCGACTTATCAAATTTTAACTCATAAGACAAACCGGAACATCCACCGCTTTTCACCCCAACACGAACATAGTCGTGAGCGGCATCAAAACCGTCGTCATGCATCATTTCGACAATTTTTTTACTGGCTGATTCGGACACTTTAATCATAGCTTATTTTAATTTTGTCTAAATTGTTGCAAAGATACACCATAAAGCTTTTCACGCGTCGATTTAACATATTTTTTAGTCGAATTCTTATAAATAAAGTTTATTAAAAGTTCCCGTTTGGATTTTGTACCTTGTCCACCCTAAATAGTGAACGTTTACACGGATTTATATGAAGAAACTCTATGCTATTGAAGCCGGTAACTTTAAGTTGGACGGCGGTGCGATGTTTGGGGTCGTTCCCAAAACCATTTGGCACAAAACCAATCCGGCGGATGCCAACAACCTCATCGATATCGCGGCGCGTTGTCTGCTGATTGAAGAGGGAGATCGACTAATTTTGATTGACACGGGAATGGGCAACAAACAGTCGGAAAAATTCTTCAGTTATTATTCCCTTTGGGGCGATCATTCGCTCGACACTTCGTTAGCCCAACATGGGTTTCACCGCGACGATGTAACCGATGTATTTATGACGCACTTGCATTTTGACCATTGTGGCGGTAGTGTGAACCGTAAAGCCTCAGGGGAAGGCTATGAAGTGGCGTTTAAAAATGCTAACTATTGGACCAACGAAAACCACTGGCAGTGGGCTACCCAACCCAATGCGCGGGAAAAAGCCTCTTTTTTACATGAAAATATTATCCCGATGCAAGAAAGTGGTCAGTTGCATTTTATCAAACGCCCTGAAAGTGATTTTGGCTTTTCCACCGAAATGGGCTTCAACATCTTTTATGCCGACGGTCATACCGAAAAGCAAATGTTGCCCCACATTTCATACGGTGATAAAACGATTGTTTTTTGTGCCGATTTATTAGCTACCGCGGGCCATATTCCGATTCCTTATGTGATGGGTTATGATACGCGACCGCTATTGACCTTGGATGAAAAAACAAAATTCTTGACCGCGGCGGCTGATCAGGGTTACTATTTATGGTTGGAACACGATGCACATAATCCTATTGTAACCGTGAAGCACACCGAAAAAGGCATCCGTCTCGATCAGGTGTATCGTTTGGAAGATATCTTAATCTAATGTTAATCGATAAGGCTTTTGTGATAAAAGCCAATATTTTTAACCCCAATTATGGCAAATTGCCTTGAAATGAAAATTATGTTGCACTTGAATTTTGAAAAATCAGCATGGATTGCTCTTGTTGCTGCTTCCTTGCTCACCGGTTGTGGATCGTCTAATGCGCCATTTATAAACACCGATCCGGCAAAAATTGACAAAACAGTTTTAAAAACAACCCCGATTAAGGAATCCGATTTAAAACGATGGAGTCATTTGGACTTGATTAAAGATACGGTCCCGGGGATGAGTGTGGACCGCGCATATGCCGAATTATTAAAAAAGCGTAAAGGAACGAAAGTTATCGTAGGCGTTATTGATTCGGGCGTGGATATTGATCATCCGGATTTGAAAGGGCGAATTTGGACGAATGCCAAAGAAATTCCCAACAACAATATCGATGATGACAAAAATGGATTTGTGGATGATGTGCATGGGTGGAACTTTTTGGGCGAGGCTACCGATATGAATTTGGAACTTACCCGTATCGTTAAAAAAGGCGATGACGGTTCTGATACGTACAAACGTGCTAAAGCAGAACTGGACCAAAAGTTGCAGGAAATGAAACAGCAAAAGCCACAAGTCGATATGATTGCGAAGGCCGACAAAGACATTCGAACCTTCTTGAAAAAAGAAACCTACACGAAAGAAGACCTCAAAGGAATAAGCACCACCGATGCTAATCTCAACCGCAGTAAAATGATTATGATGAGTATTGCGGCCCAAGCGGGTGACGAATTTCAAGAAGAAATCAAATCGTATGTGGATTATATTTATGACCAAATCAATTACAACCTCAACGTAGATTTTGACGGTCGAAAAGTGGTAGGGGACAATCCTGAAGATTTGAATAACCGCAACTACGGTAATGGTAATGTAAAAGGGCCTGATGTAGCGGATGCTTCACACGGTACACACGTAGCAGGAATTATTGCCCAAGTGAGAGGCAACGGCATTGGCGGCGATGGAGTAATGGCTAAAAATGTTGAAATCATGGCAATTCGTGCGGTACCCAATGGCGATGAATACGATAAAGACATTGCCTTGGCGATACGTTATGCGGTGGATAATGGCGCCAAAGTCATCAACGGTAGTTTTGGAAAAGATTATTCTCCGCACAAAGAATGGGTGTGGGATGCCATTAAATATGCCGAAAGTAAAGATGTGCTTATCGTACACGCGGCAGGGAACGACAGCAAAGACATTGATGTAGAACCCAATTTCCCTACCGATGAAGTCAACGGAAAGGAAATGGCCGATAATCTTATTACCATCGGAGCCTTAAATACCGCGACAGGTGCTAAAATGGTCGCTGATTTTTCTAATTACGGACAAAAAAATGTAGACGTTTTCGCGCCTGGAGTGAAAATCTACGCTACCTATCCCAACAACAAATACAAATACGAACAAGGTACTTCGATGGCTGCTCCTAATGCAGCGGGCGTTGCAGCGTTAATCCGTTCGTATTACCCTTCTTTGACTGCTTCACAGGTGAAACACATTTTGATGGATTCAGGAATTGCTATTGCAACCAATGTAGGTGTTGGCGAGGAGAAAGTACAAATTCCATTCAGCGCCACTTGCGTATCGGGTAAAATAGTGAATGCCTACAATGCCTTGCTGATGGCGGATAAAATGGTACGTGCGGCTAAAAACTAAGCGAGTGTTAGGGTGAACCGTTGCATGCATTCGGTTTTCATTACCTCATTTTAAAATAAATCAAAAACACTTAACATGCCACAAGTTACCTCGTAGTTTGTGGCATTTTTGACTATAATTAACCCCTTGTATCTTACGCTTATGAAACCACTTTTGATTTTTGGAACCTTCTTCTGTTCCTTATTGTGTCAAGCACAAAAAGGGTATTGGCAACAACATGTTGATTACAAAATGGAAGTCTCCATGGATGTTACCACCTATCGCTACACGGGAACCCAAGAACTCATTTACACCAATAATTCGCCCGATACCTTGCAAACGGTGTACTACCATTTGTACAACAACGCATTTCAACCGGGTAGTGAAATGGACATGCGCATCCAACACATCAAAGATCCTGACAGCCGCATGGTGAACAAAATCAAAGAGGGCGATAAGGAAATCAAACAGAGTCGCATTGCGCTACTCAAGTCGGATGAAATAGGATATTTGAACGTTAGCAATGTACGTCAAGCCGGCGCACTCCTAGAAACCACCGTGAGCGGAACCTTGCTCAAAGTACCGCTAGCCGCGCCTTTGCTTCCAGGGAAATCAACGGTGCTTACGCTTCAGTTTGAAGGTCAAGTTCCTTTGCAAATTCGACGTTCAGGACGAAACAATCGCGAAGGGGTTGCCCTTTCGATGAGTCAGTGGTATCCTAAAATGGCCGAATTTGATTTTGAAGGCTGGCATGTGGACCCATATATTGCTCGAGAATTTCAGGGTGTTTGGGGCAATTTTGATGTGAAAATCACCATTGACAAATCGTACATTCTCGGCGGTACAGGGTATTTGCAAAACGGAAATGAAATCGGATACAACTATCAAGATTCGGGGGTAAAAGTGACTATTCCAAAGAAGCAAAAAACGCTGACATGGCATTTTGTGGCCCCGCAGGTTCACGATTTTACCTGGGCGGCCGATCCCGATTATGTACATGACGTAGTACAAGGTCCGAATGGAGTCGCGCTTCATTTTTTATACAAAAACAAACCTGAAATAGCACTCACCTGGAAGGCGGTACAACCCAAAGTAGTAACCATCATGGATTTGTTCAATTATTGGGTGGGACCTTATCCGTACAAGCAATACAGTGTGATTCAAGGCGGCGATGGTGGTATGGAATATGCCATGTGTACCTTGATTTTGGGCGAAGGCGAATTGAACGGTTTAACTGGTTTAATTGCACACGAGATGGGCCATTCTTGGTTTCAGCATATCTTGGCCACCAACGAAAGTAAACACCCATGGATGGATGAAGGGTTTACGTCGTATATCGAAGACCGTGCCATGAACACGCTATCACCGCAACCTGTGGCCAATCCGTATGCGGGAGCTTACAAAGCCTATATTAATTTGGCCAACAGCGGTAAAGAACAGCCCTTATCAACGCATGCCGACCGCTATGATGAGAACCGCAGTTACAGTATTGCTTCCTACAGCAAAGGAGAAGTGTTTTTGGCACAATTGGAATACCTTTTAGGGCGTGTGAACCTTGATAAAATCTTACGCCGTTATTACCAAGACTTCAAGTTCAAACACCCAACTCCGAACGACATCAAACGCACAGCCGAGCGGGTTTCGGGTGCGGTGTTGGATTGGTATTTAATTGATTTTACCCAAACCACCAACACGATTGACTACAGCATTGCCTCGGTGGAGGAAAAAGAGGGGGCCGCTGTCGTTAATCTAGAGCGTTTGGGCCGCATGCCGATGCCAATTGACTTGCAGGTGACCTACACCGACGGTTCGAAAGAAAATTTCTATATTCCGTTGCGGATGATGCATTATATCAAACCCAACCCCGACCCTGAATTACCGCGTAAAGTTTTAACAGACTGGACTTGGGGCAATCCGCGTTATCAATTCCGCATCGAAAAACCATTAGCCAATATAAAGAGCATTGTGATTGATCCAACAGGGTTGATGGCGGATGTGAAGGGGAATAATAATAAGTTTGAAAGGTAGGGGCGCATTAAAGGAGCCGCTGAGAAGCTGAGCCGCTAAGCTGCTGAGTAAATTTTTAAAACATTATAACTCTGCAACTTTTGCGCTTAAATACCAATTCAAGACTATGAAAACTATGTCACTATTTGGTTGATTAAACGTTAACCACATAGAAACATAGTTATACATAGCTTCTGCTATTGCTCTGTATTTTTAGCCGCTGAGTAAATCCCTTTTAAACATCAAAAAATTGCAACCCACCCGTAGTGTCACGCTGCGGGTTTTTGTTTCAGGTTTCTCCCGAAATTTCGGGATCAAGTTTCAGGTTTCAGGTTTCAGGTTTCAAGTGCTGTGTGTGAAGCAAGGGATGGGATTTCTCCCCCGCTCCGCCACTGACTCCCGCCTTTGCGGTTAAAAAACTTCGTGCAACTTTGTGGAAAACATCGTGTGCCTTTGTGCTCCTTAATCTTACCATTAAGTAATTAAAAAGGCCAAAGGCCGTGAACGTAGTTAACTTAAAATCATCATCAAACTTGGCGAACTTTGCGCAACCTTTGCTTCTTTGCGGTGAAAAAAGCTCCTGAGATCCTGAGCTGCTAAGCTTCTGAGCAAATGATTTTTAAACATCAAAACGCCGCAACTTTTACACTTAATTACCAATTAAAACTATATCACTATGTGGTTGATTAAATTTTAACCCCATAATAACATAGTTACACATAGCGTCTACTGTTGTGCTATATTTTTAAACTACTGAGCCCTAGAAATGCTGAGCTACATTCCAACAAAGTAACGCTCTATTAATCGTCACGAAACTATGACTGTGACTCCTGACATATTTAAACTTTTCCACATAAAAGTGCACACTTCAACTTGAAACTTGTAACTCCCTCAAATATTTCCAATTATTCCACGTTTGCAGGGTAGGTGTTTTTCTAACTTAGAATTTGTAGTTTTACACCGTATAATTTTTTCAGGATGAAATATTTACGACTTCTCTTACTTTTAGGGCTTTTGGTGGCGGGAATACAACCGGTTTCAGCACAAAAATACCGCTTTAAAGCCAGCAGTTTAAGTATTATGGATCGGGACAAAAAAGGGCAGTGGTCGGAATGGTCGGAGTTTAAACCCGCCGATGTGGTTATTACCCTTGATGGTGATAAAGACCGGATTGTGGTGCATTCGAAAGACATCCAATTGTACCGCATCACCGCCTATTATGATAAAATTGCCAACGATAAAGAAGAAACCCTTGGGTTTGAATGCTTGGATAACAATGGGGAAATGTGTGTAATTTTGTTGGTGACCCGTAAAGATGAAGGGGGACGCATGCAATTTTACATCAATTACCGCGATTTGAATATGGTGTATAACGTCTATAATTCGAAGTAACTTTTGGAAAAACTAAAGACGGCTTGTTATCCTAAAACGGAAAAACTAAAGCGGCAAAAACTAATTGAACGGCTTTTTACGGAGGGACAAAGCGTGGGACAATTTCCGTTGCGCTTGGTGTTTCTCTCGGTACCCGAGAATACGGTGCCGCTCCAAATAGCGGTTTCGGTTTCCAAAAAGTATTTCAAAAAAGCCGTTGACCGTAATTATTTCAAAAGGGTATTGCGCGAATGCTATCGAAAGCACCAACACCAAATCAAAGACCAGCTCATCGAACCCCAAGTGATGTTGTTTTTTTACCAAACCCGCGACCGTTTGCCGTTTGCCGAAATCGAAGCAAAAACACAACTTTTATTTGCCAAATGGGCGAAAATCCAAAGCACCCAAAAAAATGAAAAAGATGTTTAAAAAGTATAAAAAAAGGTATGTCTTGCCCGTATTGGCGGCGGGAATGTTATTTGTAGGCACTAGTTTTAAAGACGATTTTTTTGAAATTGCCAAACAGATTGAAATCTTTACCACACTGTTTAAAACGGTCAACCAAAACTATGTGGATGAAGTCAATCCCGCCGAGTTAATGGACAAAGCCATCAAAAGCATGTTGGCCGATTTGGACCCGTATACCAACTATTTCAACGAACAGGATGTGGTGAAATTCAAAATCAACAATACCGGAGAATACACGGGTATTGGGGCTATGATTTCGCGCAAAGAAGATAAGTTAATCATCAAGGAGCCCTATAAAGGCTATCCTGCGGATAAAGCGGGACTCAAAGCGGGGGATGCTATTATTCAAATTGGCGATGTATTGTTGGCCGACTTTAAAGACGATGCTTCACAGTTATTGAAAGGGGCCAAAAACACCAAAGTGGCTGTCAAATATCTGCGCCAGGGAAAAACCATGGAGACCACGATTGTGTTGGATGAAGTCGAAATCAACGCCGTGCCCTACTTTGGAATGGTCGATGCCAAAACGGGGTATATCGTCTTGTCGGCTTTTAACCGCAAAACCACGACGGAAACCAAAGAAGCGCTGGAGAAATTGAAAGCCCAAGGCGCCGAGCGTATTATACTAGACTTGCGCGGCAACCCCGGGGGATTATTAAATGAAGCGGTCAATATTTGCAGTTTGTTTGTCCCCAAAGGCGAAACCATTGTAACCACCAAATCGAAAAACGAAAAATACAACGCAACCTACAAAACCACCCGAGAACCCGTAGATCTCTCCATTCCCTTGGCGATTATTGTCGATGGAAAAAGTGCCTCGGCTTCTGAAATTGTTTCGGGTGCACTGCAAGATTTGGACCGGGCGGTGGTTATTGGCAGTCGAAGTTTTGGAAAAGGATTGGTGCAACGTCCGTTGGATATGACCTACGGTACCCAAGTGAAAGTAACTATTTCTCGCTATTACACGCCTTCGGGACGCTGTATTCAAGCGTTGGATTACGGTCGTAAAGACAAAGATGGAAAGGCGCAAAAAGCGGAAAAATTCAATGCATTTAAAACCAAAAAAGGACGCACCGTGTATGATGGCGGGGGCATTCAACCCGATATTGAAATGGAGGAAACCAAAATGAGCACCATTGCGGAAGTTTTGCAAAAAAATGATGCCATTTTCAATTACGCTACGGCGTATTATTACCGTAATCCCAATGTGGGGAATGCGATTCCTACGTTTAGCTATGCCGACTATGCCGACTTTAAAGCGTTTTTGAAAAAAGAGAAAATTAGCTTTGATACCGAAACCGAATTGGCTTTGAAAGCTACATTGGAAAAAGCGAAAAAAGAAAAAATCGACGAATCCATCAAAACCCAATACGACGCCTTGTTTGCTGCTTTGCAAAAAAGTGAAGAAGCCTTGCTGGATAAACACCAAAAAGAAATCAAACGGTTGATTTTAGACGAATTGATTCGCCGTTACCAATACAAAGAGGGATTGTACCAATACTATGTGAAAAACAATAGTGAAATTGCGCGCGCTACCCAATTGCTCGCAAATCCTTCGGAATATCAAAAAATATTACAATGATAACTCGTTATTTAGTCTTATTGCTCTTTTTTTCTTGGGGAAAAGGATTGGCGCAAGAAGAAATTGTGCATTCGGTGTATTTTGATTTTGACAAATCAGAGGTCAATGATAAGCAAGTAAAGGATATGGTGGCTTTTGTTAAAGGAACCGATTCGACACGCATTGAATCCATCCAAATCTTTGGGTATACCGACGATGTGGGAAAAGAAGATTACAATTTTAAACTCTCTACCAAACGCGCAGGAACGATCCAAACCAAATTGGTTGAAAACGGAATTACCAACAAGATCATTGTAACCATAGAGGGAAAAGGAAAAGTATTGATTGATGATGATATCGTAGCTAATTTACCCGAGAAACGGTCCAAAAACCGACGGGTAGACATCGTGATCAACCTCAGGGAATTGCCCAAGCTCGTGTTGCCAGGGTATTACAACATGCTACAAAAAAACCATGTCGTAGGCGATCACATTATTTTGGATAATATTTTGTTTGAAAAGGGGAGCAGCCGCTTGACTTCAAAAGCCAAACAAGAATTGGATAAAGTGGCTTTGTTGACGTTGCGGTATAGCAATTTACAATTTGAAATCCAAGGCCATGTGTGCTGTACACCGCCCAATCAAAAAGAAGCCATTGACAAAGATACCCGCAAACGAAAACTCTCTGAAAATCGAGCCATGGCGGTATACAAATATTTGGTTTTTCGGCGCGTGCCTAAAAATCGAATGACCTTCAAAGGCTACGGCAATACCAAACCGTTGGGAAAAGATCCGCAGTATGACCGTCGGGTGGAACTCGTGATTACCAAAATTTAGTTTTTGCGCATACGCACATGGGGAATATCGTCTTCGAGATACGGCTCGCTGATGCTTTCAAATCCGTGTGATTCATAAAATTTCTCGAGATAACACTGGGCCGAAATCGTAATGGGTTGTGGACCCATCAAATCATAGAGCGCTGCTATGGCTGCTTTCATCAATGCATGTCCCGCTTGAATGCCCCGAAAATCGGGATGCACCACCACACGACCGATGGACGATTCGGTAAAATAATCGCCCGGTGCAAACAAACGCGCATAGGCCACCAACGTGTCGCCTTCGTAGCCTAAAACATGCCATGCTTTTTGATCTTTGCTGTCAATATCCAAATAGACGCAATTTTGCTCTACAACAAAGACAATAGAGCGGAGTTTTAGGGATTCGTATAGTTCGTCTAAAGAAAGTTCGTTAAATCGCTTTATTTTGAATTTTGGTGCCATACTACTTTTTTACAAATCGGGTGGAACGAATAATGGCCTCGAGTTCAAACATCAAGTCGCGTTTCTTCTTGGAAGGCGCATAACAAAATCCTTCGATAAACACCACGCGGTTGTGGGCCTTATCAATAAGCGCATAATTCAAAAACGGACCGCCCATAAATTCGCGCGACAACTCCCAACTCCCTCGGGTTTCAATCGCTTTCACTCCAGCTACTTCAGTTTCAAATTGGTAGGGCGTAAACGCTTTTTCGGTCATCATATACGTTCGCGGCACAGCCCCATGAATATAAATGCGGCCAATGGAATCGCGAATTTTGATAATACGACGGGTGCTGATTTTGGACGATTTGAATTTGGATAAAGGCAATTGGTAGACGATCAAACTTAAATTGCCGCTGGTAATCTCTTTTTTTAACCAAAAAAAACGTTTGCCACTCATCACCATTTTGTAGCGCGCGGGCACGTCCATTGTGAGGCCAAAACGTTCTTGCAACGGCGTTAAATTTTGAAGGGTGTCGTTTTTTAAGGCTTGTTGGTAAACGCGAACTTCGGAGGTTTTAATGCGTTGAATGATAAGGGAGTCATTTTTTTGAATGGAATCCAGCAACTCTTGCACTGTTCGCCCGGAAATATGAACCACCATTTGCGGATTAACGTATTCATTTTCTTCTATCCGAAACTGACTCTTAGGCTCGCGTTTGATGATGATAATATTGCGGCTGTTGGACGTAAACCCTTCCAATAATTTGACAGGATATTGATTCAAAGTGAGTACCGGCTCCTCTTGGGGCAATCCCAAAAACGGGGTCGCAAGTTTATTGCGAAGGGTATCGCCCACTTCACCATTCCAAAGTTGGTCGTCAATTAAAACCGAAACTTGATTGGGCTTAGTGACTGTTGCAGCAACATTTTTGGATTGCTTTCCTGTACACGACATGCCTAACAAGGAAACCAAAAAACCAAAAAAAAGGGCATTATTCATAGTGTGAAATAAAGCCCCAAAGGTAGTAAGATTTTAAATTTATCCGTTGATTTTTAACTTCATTCCGGGGCGTAAATTTTCGCCTTTGATGTTGTTCCAACGTTTAATATCGGCAATCGTTACGCCAGGGAATTTTTGTGAAATACTGAATAACGAATCCCCTTTGCGAACATGATATAATTTCTCTTTTGATTTTGATTTTGACGATGCTACACGCGATGGTGTGTCCTCATCATTGATTTCTGTTTTCTGTACCACCAATTTCATTCCCGCTTGAATTCCATTGTCGGTGATTCCGTTCCAAGCTTTCAGCTGATCCACGGTTGTGTGGTATTTTTTGGCAATAGCGCCCAAATTATCACCCCGTGCCACAACATACTCTTCCGTACGGTACTCTTTTTGAGGTGTTTCTACTGCGGCCACTTCGGCTACTTCGCCTGAAATAATCAATTGACTTCCCACTTTTACCGCGTTGTCCTTCAAATTATTCCACGCTTTTAAGTTGTCGATAGTAACGTTATTTTTCTTGGCAATGCTAAAAAGATTGTCTCCTTTGGCAACCACATAATAGTTCACCAATTGTGTAGAATCTTTGATGCCTGTGGTGCGCATTTTCTCGATTTTGGCCGCTTTCTCTTGTGCTGCAATATCTTCTGAACGCTCAGTCACAGGTACTTTAACTTCTTTTCGAACGGTAGTCACTACACGCTCATTTTTAACAATTTTCAATTGATCTCCGATGCCAATGTTGGTGCCGCGTAGTTTATTCCATTTTTTAAGATCGGCAACAGAAACATCATATTTGGTAGCAATTTCCCCCAAAACATCACCGCTTTTCACTTTATGGTATTTAACCACATCTTTGTTGACTACCACTTTTTCAGTTTTGTAGGTCAGGGTATACTTTGGTTCAGGAGTATTGTTTTGAACGGCAACAGCTTTTTGCGTAGAATCTTTAACAGCTTCGTTTTTTACATTCTTCACGATAATCTCCTCTGGCATTTTGATTTTCAATTTACGTCCCAAAGGAGCACGGTCGCTTTTTAAACGGTTCCAGCGTTTGATGTCGGTTACGGTTACATCGTACTTGGCTGCAATTTCGGTAAGATTATCGCCGCGACGCACTTTGTGATAGCGTGTTCGGGCAATAAAATCGCGGTTCAAAGCGGCAATAGCACTAGTGTCTTTGGCGCGCTGTGGCTGTAAACGATCAAACGGTTTCTCGCGTCTGCTCTCTTCATATTTTACATAGGCATACACTTTTTCTTCATTGGAAGTAAAAAGCGCAATTTTATCTTTTGGCAAACGTAAGTAATGTGTTTCTCCCGTAATGGCTGGAACTTCTTTACGTTTGTAGGAAGGATTGTAAAACGAAATTTCATTGACGGGAATATCCAACAAATCTGAGATTTGCTTAAACGTCATGTGGCGCTTAATCTGGATAGTGTCGGTAGCAAAGTGGTTGGCAATGGCTTTATTGGGCGTGATGCCATGTTCTTTGTGGTATTCAAAAATATACATAGTCGCCAAAAATGCTGGAACATACCCTTGCGTTTCTTTGGGTAAATGTTTGCGAATGTTCCAATAATTTTGCTGTCCTCCCGAACGGCGGATGGCTTTGGCCACATTTCCAGGACCAGAATTGTACGATGCCAGTACCAAGTCCCAATCACCAAAAATTTGATACATGTTTTTCATGTATTGCGAGGCGGCTCTACTTGCCTTCATGGAATCGCTGCGTTCGTCTACATACGATGTAATCGATAAGCCGTACTGCTTTCCGGTTTGGTACATAAACTGCCACAATCCTGTTGCGCCTACACGAGAAACCGCCAAGGGATTTAAGGCTGATTCTACAATAGCTAAGTATTTAATTTCGAGTGGAATATTGTTTTTGGCCAATTCTTCTTCAAAAATGGGGAAGTAAAATTGGGACACGCCCATCAACCGTTCGAAGTGCTTTTTTCTGTTTTTCAAAAAGGACTTGATGATATTTTCAAGACCCGGATTGTATTCAATGTTGAAGGGTGATTTTTCATCCAAACGACGAAGACGCTCTTTGAGCAACTCTGTGGGCAATTCATAGTCTACCGGTTGGTCAATATCAACGTTTTTGATGTCTTCCAACATGGTATTGTACAAATCCAACGACGTTAGTTCTTTCATCCACATGCTGTCAATGCAAGAAGCCATTTCGTCATGAACAAAGGTTGCTTTGATCGAATCGAGAAAGGAAACTTTAATTTCGGGCTTGACAACGCTGTCTTGTTTGGCTTGTGGTGCCTGTGTTTCTTGGGCAAAAATGCTGGCAGAAGCACAAAAGAAAAACGTTGCTATTCGGTTTTTTAAAGTCATGAAATCAAATTTAATAGTGTATTTATCAACCTCTTAAGGTTTTGCAAAACTAAACCCTATAACGTTAAAAATTACTTATTTATTGTAAAAATCAGGTATTTAGTCCAAAATTGCTTGAATTCCAGGGAGGGTTCGTCCCTCTAACATTTCCAACATAGCGCCGCCGCCTGTGGAAACGTAACTCATTTTGGATTCCAATCCAAACTGCTTCACGGCCGCCACAGAATCGCCGCCGCCCACGAGTGAGAAAGCGCCTTGAGCAGTCGATTCAGCAATAAATTCCCCCAAGGATATCGTTCCTTTTGCAAAGCTTTCCATTTCAAAAACGCCTAGGGGACCGTTCCACAATATTGTTTTGGATTGCATGATGATGGATTTAAAATTCTCCAACGATTGGGGTCCAGCATCCAAGCCTTGCCATCCCTCGGGAATTTGACGTACATCAACAATTTGAGTGGCTGCCTCATTGGAAAAAGCATTGGCTGCTACCACATCAACGGGTAGGTGAATATGTACATTTTTGATTTTCGCTTGGTGTAAAATTTCGAGCGCTAAATCGAGTTTGTCCATTTCACAAATTGAATCGCCTACGTTTCCGCCTAGCGCCTTAATAAAGGTAAAAGTCATCCCACCGCCTATGATCATGTGGTCGACTTTGTCTAAAATATTTTCGATAACGGTGATTTTGGAAGAAACTTTAGAACCTCCCAATACAGCGGTTACAGGTTTTACGGATTGTTTTAAAACACGATTTAAACTGTAAATTTCTTTGGCAAGCAAACTTCCGAAACATTTGGCTTCAGGAAAAAACTGGGCAATAATGGTTGTGGATGCATGAGCGCGGTGGGCCGTTCCGAAAGCGTCATTCACATAAATATCGCCTAGGGAAGCCAATTCTTGCGCAAAAGCTATATCGCCTGCTTCTTCTTCAGGATAAAAACGTAAATTTTCTAACAACAAGACTTGACCAGGTTGAAGTTGAGCGGCCGCCTCTTGCGCAATAGCTCCACGACAATCGGAGGCAAATTGCACGGGTACTCCCAATACAGCTGCCGTAGTGGCTACAATATGTTCAAGAGAATATTTTGCTTCTTTTCCTTTGGGGCGTCCCAAATGCGACATTAAAATGACACTTCCGCCCTCGGCTAAAATTTTGGCAATGGTAGGTTGCGCCGCTTCGATACGATTGGTGTCGGTAACGTTGAATTGTTCGTCCAATGGAACATTAAAATCTACCCGGATTAAGGCTTTTTTTCCTTGAAAATTGAAGTCGTTAATTGTTTTCATTCGCTTATGCTACACTTTGAAATTTTGTGGCAAATATAACGAAATAAACGCGTTGGGGAAAGGACAAAAAGCATTGGTCGGTTTTTTAACGCTTTTCATCGGACAAAAAGAAGGGTTACGATAGATTTAAAAACGTACTTTTTCCCGAACTTTTTTAAACATTTCGGGGAACATGTTACGGCGATTTTTAATCGAAAGCACCGTGCCGAAGAGAATAAAATTAATGATCATTATCGGTAATGGTTTCGTTACTATTATTGACAGAAAGCACCCAAAGCTTATCGTGGTATTGGCCATTCATTTGCGATTGCACCCAAATTTGAGCTTCTTGTTGGGTGGCAACTTTTTTGAGGTATACGTATTGAAACTTGTTTTGCGTATTCACCATTTTTTTGGGGTGGAATCCTTTCTTTTTAAGGGCGTTCATGAAATTATCGGTATTCTCTGAAATGGCAAATACATTGGCTATGATGTAATAGCCTTGGTCTTCATTAGGAATCGTAGCCCACTGTATTTTCACTCTATCTTCTTCTTGTTGCGTCACTCTTGAGGTTTCCAGGTGTTTGATGTTCCAAGCGGCATCGGCATACAATTGGGTAATATTTTTATTCACCGCTACAATTTGGATACACTCTTTAAACGTTCCTTCCATTTTGTTGAGCAATTTAATCACCGCTTGTTCTTGACTTTGGGTTTTTAAAATAGCAATATATCGGTATTGATTGAGTGGGTTGGTAAATTCGACCGGTTCAAACCCTTTGGATTTTAAAAAACGATAGTATTCGTTGGCGGCGCCTTCGGTTTTGAAGATTCCTGTCACCAAATAATACGCTGCTTCGGCGCCTGTTATATTGAGCATTTGAATGTCCGTTTTTTTCTGACTTTCTACCGCTTGATCACGACAAAAACGGTTAAATGACGAAGTGGTTTTGGCATTATTTTCGGATAACAAATCAATATTGGCAGGGATAAATTTTAATGTTCGTTGCGTTCCTGTGAGTTTAAATTCGTTTTTATTTGGAACTTGAGTAAGTCCCTTTTTCTCAATTACTTTTGGTTGATTGTCCGAATCGACGACCATCCCAGTAACATAAACAAAACTTTGATCGCCCGAAGATAATAAGCGCAGCGTAGCCTCTCTTGCATCGTTGGGAACCAATTGATTGTTGGAATTAAAAATAGAAAACAAACACGTGTCATACCCCAATGTATTTTTACTGTCGGGAAATCGATTCATCATGTATTGTCCGTCTAGGGTAATACTGCTGTTGAAAAAGTTATTGGGTTTACGACGGGAATCCGTAATGGGGAAAAAACTTCCAGTTTTGGCATTTCCAAGCAATACTTGGTCACCAATCAAATTATTGTCTCCTTCTAAATTGGCAAAGGCCAACTTCACCCGAACCTCACCTGAAGTGGGCGTATGAAATCCCATATAGGTAAAATCAACCGGTTGTTGACTCAGTGAAAGAAATCCATCATTCAGAGAAATGAATTTTTCGGACAGGGAAGCATCTTCATAAACGACAAACAACGACCAACCCGCTGCAGAACCTCCCGAAAGTGTGCCTAAAGTAGCTCGCACATTGGCCACGGTATATACCCCAAACGGATTGGACAATGATTGCACTAAACTCGTAACATCGGCAAAAACGGCATAAGGAGCCATCTCTTGAGTAGCTTTGGTAGTGATGCCGTCAAACAATAATTGTCCTTGAACTGAAGTATATTGTTTTGAACCGGGTAGTTTCAATAAAACTGAGGTAAAAGAAGTGCGCTGCGGATTGACAGGAATATACTTTTCTGACCCTTTTTGCGCTCCTTCTTCGTATTTGTAGGTAGCTGCCCAGTACAATCCCGCAAAAACAATTTTCTTCCCGGAAGGATTTTCTACATACAATTCGGCACTGCTGGACGAAAAAGTAGCGTCATCTTTATCAATGTCAATGTAATCCATGTAGAATTCATCGTTTAATAACGCTTGATTGGTATGGTTGTAATAGGCATCATTGGCCTGATTGTTAAAATCACTGCGGTTTACAGTGTTGTTGGCAATGACTACCAAATCGCCTTTTAGGTGTTTTTCAAAACGCGATTTAAACGGCACCATCAATTGCGCATAGCCTAAACCTCCTGAGCATAAAACGCCCAGTAGCACTATTTTTTTTAGGTATGTTGACAATTGAATCATGGTTACTTACTTTTGCATTGCTTTTTGAATCGACAAAAACAACAAGACAAAATTATATACAAAAATCGATTAAGTGTACATTTTTATCGTTAAAATTAACTTTTTGTTTTATTTTTTAAGTCATTTCTTACAATTTAAAGTGTTATTTCTTACCATTTATCGTATTTTTTAGACAACAAAAGGAGTAGAAAACGAGATTTGAGTTATATTTGCTTATGTTGTTTTCAGAAATTTTAGGACACGAACACCTTAAAAATCATTTACTTAAAAGTGCTGATTCGGGTCGTATTCCCCATGCGCAACTTTTCACCGGTCCCGAGGGTTGTGGCATATTACCTATGGCAATTGCTTATGCGCGACACCTTATTTGTCACGCACATTCGACTTCAAATGAATCCAATCGTGCGGCTTGTGAACTGAAATTTGATCAATTGGGGCATCCTGACTTACATTTTATTTATCCTACGGTAACTACAGATGATGTTAAATCAAAACCAAAAAGTTTAGATTTTTTGCGTGAGTGGCGGCAGTTTCTAACTGAAAACCCCTACGGCACCTTATTTGATTGGTATGCTGTATTGGATGTAAAAAACAAGCAAGGATTTATTCGTGTAGAAGATGCCCATGAAATTGTGCGTTTGTTGTCGTTAAAAGCACATGAAGGAGGATACAAAGTGATGATTATTTGGAGCGCCGATAAAATGAATATTGAAGCGTCCAACAAGCTGTTAAAATTATTGGAAGAGCCCACCGATAGAACTGTATTTCTTTTGATTGCCGAACATGAGGAAGATGTATTACAAACCATTCGTTCGCGGTGTCAAGTTTTACATTTTAATGCTCTTCCTGATGCTGAAATCCAAGAGGCATTGATTTCCAAAGAATCCTGTGACGAATCAACGGCTAAAAAAATTGCCCATCAAGCGCAGGGTAATTATGCCAAAGCATTAAAATTAATGCGAAAAGAGGATGAAGATCTTCCCTTTGAACAATGGTTTGTACAATGGGTAAGAGCCGCTTTTCGAGCCAAAGGAAATGCCACAGCCATCCATGATTTGATTGCATGGAGTGAGGAAATTGCTGGTTTAGGACGTGAAACACAGAAACGGTTTTTGTTATTTTGCCTAGAAATGTTTCGTCAAGCCTTGGTATTAAATTACCAAGCCAACGATTTGGTCTATATGGAACCCGAAGTACAAGGGTTTGCTTTGGAAAAATTTGCGCCCTTTGTAACAGGTAATAATATTGTTGAAATAACGCAAGAACTCGAACAAGCGACTTACTTGATCGAGCGGAATGGTAATGCCAAAATCGTGCTTACTGATTTGTCGATAAAACTTACGCGTCTCATTCACAAACATTCGTAACTATGACCAATACTGCTTCATTTTTTGTTTTGTTGTTTTTGGCGATAACCTTTTTAATGTCGTCACATGAAAAAGTTTTTCATTGGAAAACCACTTTACACGGGATGCAAAGTTACTTTGCCAACAGTCCTTTAAAGAATCACGTCTCCTTGTTAACGGGAGTTTTACTCCTTACCGAATTAATTGCAGGCATACTCGCGGCGATTGGTTGTTTGCAATTGTACATCAATGGCGAACGCACCTTTGGCTTTTGGGGCGCTGTATTCAGTTGTATTGCCCTGTTAGAAATGCTTGTCGGCCAGCGTTTGGCAAAAGATTATGACGGGGCAAGAAATATTACCCTGTATTTCATTCCCGCGGTTATTGGTGTATATTGGCTTAGTTAACCCAAGCGGCTTTTGCCCATTTCAATTCTTCCCAGCCGATAGTTTCTCCTACTATTTCTTTTATTTCAGATAACGTACTATTGGGATATTGTTGAAATAAATCAATAATGCCTACAAAACGCTCTTGGGGTAACACTTCCTCAATTTTAATCTCCTTTTGTTCAATTAACTTGGCAATATGTCCTTGAATCGTGCTTACCGTTAATTTTCGTTCGGCCGCAATTTGTTCTAAAGACATCGATTGCTTCCAAAGTTCAAAAGTGATATGATAGGTTGATTTTTTGGGCGCTTTTGGCGCTTTTTTTCGTGTATAAATCGGCTCCTCATATTCAAACTCAACCGTCTGAAAACCAGACGATTTAAAATCCTCCAACACTTTTTTACGCAAGGTACTTTTGAACTCTTTTTGTAGTTCCGTCACAAGGTTTTCCTTGGTTATGGGTTGGTTTTGAAGGGTAAGGGTAACAAACTGTTGCACTTTGAATGCTTGTAGTATGGTTTGAAGGGTAACCGTCTCTAAATGCTGTAGTTCTTCATAGAATTCTTTCACTTTTTTGAGGGTTTTAACCGCTTCTATTTTCAAAAGAAGCCCATACACCATGGATTCCCAGGTAGGATAAAAATAGTCAACCGCAGCATCGAGGCGCTCTTTGAGAAACGGATAATCCAATTGGCTATCAAAAATTCGTTGTAATTGGAGTTGGAACTTTTGGGCTTGAACTTTTATGGCCGCTAGAGCGTGTTCAAATTCGTTAGCCCACGATTTAAAAGCGGCTTTGGGGGATTTATCGGTCAATTCTAAATACGATAATTGATGCGCTTTTACAATGCGATGCCATTCATCCCAATCAAAAGCGTGCAGCACATAATTCTTGAGATAGGTTTGCATTTCTTGAGTTAAAACCACTTCAAGTTGTTTGGGTTCCGACTTTTGGCTGGCGTAATCAATTACATCAGGGTCATTTTGAATGCCTTGCAACTGGATGGGCGCTTTTAAAACTAAACCTTGTAAACTGCGTAAACGCGAAAAAGCAACATAAGCTTGTCCGGGTAAAAACACATCGGAGACATCTAAAACGGCTTTATCAAAAGTTAATCCTTGGCTTTTGTGAACGGTAATAGCCCAAGCTAATTTTAGGGGATAATGCGTAAATGTTCCTAATACTTCTTCTTCAATATCTTTGGTACTTTCATTGAGCGTGTAACGGATGTTTTGCCATTCGTATTTTTCGACTTCAATGGTTCGTTTTTCCTCAGGAAATTCAACGATAATCTCATGAGTTGATAATGCTTTTACGACGCCCATTTTACCATTGAAAAAACGTTTCTCTGGAGACAAATCATTTTTGACAAACATTACTTGTGCGCCGACCTTTAAGATCAAGTTGGGATTTAATGGATAGGCTTTTTCAGGAAAATCACCAATAATTTCAGACTGATACACAGTGGGTTCGGCAGTAATTTTTGCCAATGCTTGAGTATTCATTCGATCGGCTTTGGCATTATGGGTGGTTAACGTAATGTAGCCTTGGTGGTTTTCAGGTTCAAAATTAGGTTGAATATATGGGGCTAAAACCGACAGGTCGTCTTTAGTTATTGTGTTGTTTCTCAGTTGATTAAGCAAATTAATAAAGGTTGTATCCGATTGCCTGAAAATTTTAGGGAGTTCAATATAAAGCGGTGGAAAATGCTTTAACACTTGGGCATGAAAAAAGTATTTTCCGTGGTAATACTTTTTCAAGTACGTCCATTCCTCTTCTTTAACAATGGGCGGCAACTGCATCAAATCTCCAATAAAGAGTACTTGAACACCACCAAATGGTTTATTGTTACGTCGAACCGATTGCAATACAAAATCGATAGCATCTAAAATATCGGGGCGAAGCATACTTACTTCATCGATAATCAACAATTCGAGATTACGAAGCAGTGTTAGACGTGTTCCATTCCATTTAAAATGCCGTTTTAAGCTAGTTCGGGACTCTAATTTTAAAAAGGGCTGGGTTGTTGGAATAGAATAATCTGGAATAAAAGCGGAAAAAGGCAACTGAAAAAAGGAATGAATCGTAACGCCGCCTGCATTTAAAGCAGCTATTCCTGTAGGGGCAACGACTACGGTGTTTTTGTAGGTTTTGGTAATTATTTCACGCAACAACGTGGTCTTTCCTGTCCCTGCTTTTCCTGTTAAAAAAACCGATCGATTGGTTTGGTTGATGAATTGGAGCAAGTAGTGTGCTTCGGTAGATAATGATTCCATGGCTTATAAACTAAAAGACAAAGATAGAAATCTTCTGAGGACAAACAAAAAAAGCCCTGAAAAATAGGGCTTTATCTTTAACGTAGACATGAATTACTTTTTATCTGTTTTTTCGGGTGTCGTCGCTTTTTTATCTGAATTTGCCCCCGACTTGTATTTATCGTTGACAAGTTTTACCACTTCTTTGGTTATGTCATAGGCATCTTTAGCGTACAATACGGTAGCCGATTCACCCGTTCCATAGATGTAATCGTATCCTTTTTCTTTTCCGTAATCTTTGATGGTTTTACGATAGTTGTTAACCAAGGAATCCATTTCAATACCCATTTCACCTTGCAATTGACGCGTCAACATTTGTTCGGCATATTGGATTTCTTGACCGCGTTGTTGTAGTTCACCATATTTCTGTTGAGCCCACGCTTGTCCATTTTTTTGGGCATTGATAGAAAAGCTTTTTTGTTCAGCTTCAAGACGATCGACTTCAACTTTAATACGCGAACCTTTTTCTTTGGCTATTCCTTCATATTTAGCTTTGATATCATTCGCTTCTGTTGATTCGTCTAATAATTTACTGGTATCAATGTACGCTGTTTTAAATTCTTTCGCTTCGGTTGCTTTTTCGCAAGAAATCATGGCTAATACCAAAACAACTCCTACAAACAATTTTTTCATAATCTTGGTTTTTTTCATTTGGCCTCAAAAGTAAATATTTCGTTCGATATATTTTACATTATTCCCTTGAGATTAAAATATAAGTAAAATTTATAGCCCCCAGCACTCTTATAAGGTTATTTGATAAAAAACGGCCTCGTTTTAGCCGTTTTAAGCGCATTTTAAAAATCGCACGCCTTATGTTGTGGAAACGATAATAAAAGTTGAAAATACGTTTTTATTTGACGTTTTTCATGTTTTTTAGGACATAAATGTGTGATGAATACTCTTTAGTTTGTTTCGCTCTCACATTCGAGCGCCATCCAATCCATAAAGCCTTCACATAATTCATTTTTCCTGTTTTATACTTTTCAGAAAGTAAACTCACATAATAGGAATCAAATTTCATGGGGAGTACCTTTACGAGTTGCATCGCCTGTTGCGCAAATAATTTTTCGATAGCTATTTTTGAAAAATGCCATAAATGGATAGGAACATCATAGGCAGCCCAAAACGATTGGTAATGGTGAGCGTCATAGGATTTAAAATTAGGTACAGCAATAATCACAGTCCCTTCAGGTTTGAGAAGGCGTTTCAACGAATGTAGTTGTGCGTCCAAGTCGGGTACATGTTCCAAAACATGCCACATAGTAATCACATCAAAGGAATGATCGGTCAAATCGTTTTGTGATGCGGTCATGGTAATTCCTTTGGACATTGCAATCGATTGTGCTTTGGTACTAGGTTCGATTCCGGTGACTTGCCAACCGTCATTTTTACATGTCAATAAAAAATCACCGGTACCTGCCCCAATATCTAATATAGCTCCTTTCGGGCTCAACGAATTAATCAATTGCAACTTGTTGGCCAGCGCAATACCTTTGACGAATTGATATGCCTTCTCAAAAAGCGTTCGTTTCCCATCGGTGTGGGAAATATAATCAGCACTTTCATAATAGGAAGGCAATTGTTCTGGAGTAGGTTGAGGGTGGGTCACTAAAAGCTCCCATTCCTTATCCATCCACAATTCAAATTCCTCTCCAGAAACCGAATGATCTTTGACTTTAAAAATAAATTTATCTTTAGAAAAATTCATGCAATACCAGTATTGATAAGGGGTAAAGGCTTTTGTTTCACGTGAAACATTAGCGCCCCATATAGATTAATAAGATTGAAATATCGGCCGGTGACACACCACTTATTCGAGAAGCTTGAGAAATTGTTACGGGACGAATGGCCGTTAATTTCTGTTTGGCTTCTATAGACAAGGAATGAACCTTATAAAAATCAAAGTCGTCTGGGATTTTCATTTCTTCCAGGCGGGTAAGTTTTTCAGCATTATTTCGTTCCTTTTCAATGTAGCCCGAATATTTCAATTGAATTTCGGCTTGTTCTACAATTTCAGAATCCAACTGATGGGTTTCAATGTAGGTTTTCACTTTTTCAAAACGAACAATATCACTCAAATCGATTTGAGGTCGTGAAAAAACTTTAAACATCCGGTCGGTTTGCGTCATCGGTGAACTTCCTTTTTCAATCAAAATTGGATTGGCTTCTTCGGGAGTAACACTTGTTTCTTTAAAATAATCTAATAACGCGTCACTCTTTGAATACTTTTCTTGCATACGTACATAACGACTCTCATCGGCCAAACCGATAGCATAGGCTTTAGGGGTAAGACGGAAATCCGCATTATCTTGACGCAATAAGGTACGATATTCAGCTCTCGAAGTAAACATACGATAAGGTTCTTCAGTGCCTTTGGTAATCAAATCATCAATTAACACCCCAATATACGCTTCATCGCGCTTAAGAATTAAGGGGTCTTGTTCGTGAATTTTTAAATGGGCATTAATTCCCGCCATAATACCTTGAGAAGCCGCTTCCTCATATCCCGTTGTTCCATTAATTTGACCTGCGAAATATAAATTCTCAACCACCTTAGTTTCTAAAGTATGTTTTAATTGTGTTGGTGGAAAATAATCGTATTCAATGGCATAGCCTGGACGGAAGAATTTTACATTTTCAAAACCTTCTACAGTCCGTAAGGCTTTAAATTGAACGTCTTCGGGCAGCGATGTAGAGAAGCCATTCACATAGACTTCGACGGTATTCCACCCTTCGGGCTCCACAAACAATTGGTGTCGATCTTTGTCGGCAAAACGGTTAATTTTATCTTCGATAGAAGGACAATATCGTGGTCCGATACTTTGAATTCGACCATTGAACATCGGAGAACGGTCAAACCCTTCTCGCAAAATACTATGTACTTCAGGAGAGGTATAGGTTACATGACATAGTTTTTGATGTGTTAACGGCCGTGTAATAGCGGTATACGAGAATTTATCCGGGTGATCGTCACCGGGTTCTTCACGCATTTTAGAATAATCCAACGAACGGCCATCGACTCTGGGTGGGGTGCCTGTTTTCATTCGTCCTGCTTCAAATCCGAGTTGAACCAACTCTTCAGTTATTCCTGTAGCAGCGCTCTCCCCTGCTCTACCTCCGCCGTATTGTTTTTCTCCAATATGAATCAATCCATTTAAAAAGGTTCCGTTAGTTAACACAACCGCTTTCGCATGGATATCAATACCTAAAGCAGTTCGTACACCCATAACTTTGCCATTCTTTACGATAAGTCCACGAATCATTTCTTGATAGAAATCCAAATTAGGGGTGTTTTCCAACATTAAGCGCCACTCTTCCGAGAAACGCATACGGTCAGATTGCACACGCGGAGACCACATAGCGGGACCTTTCGACTTATTCAACATTTTGAATTGAATTGCTGTTTTGTCGGAAACTATGCCCGAATACCCGCCAAGCGCATCAATCTCCCGCACAATTTGTCCTTTGGCTATACCACCCATAGCAGGATTGCAAGACATTTGTGCAATGTTCTGAAGGCTCATGGTCACAAGGAGGGTTTTTGAACCTAGATTGGCAGCAGCCGCAGCGGCCTCACAGCCTGCGTGCCCCGCACCCACTACTATTACATCGTATGTTGAAAACATAATTCTCAATGTTCCACGTGGAACGCTAGTTATTTTATACTGTATTTATATTTCATTGTTCCACGTGGAACAAAGCTATTTTTTCATCCTCTTTTTGACGCATCAATCGCGAATCATCTTCAGACTTGTCTTTATAACCGCAATAATGAAGGATACCATGAGCCATCACACGGAGCAATTCATGTTGAAAAGAAACAGTATAAGTTTGTGCATTTTCAGCTACTCGCTCTATAGAAATGAATATATCGCCGTGTAGTTCGTTTGCTACAGAGTAATCAAAACTAATGATGTCCGTATAATAATCGTGGTCGAGGTATTTTTGGTTGATGTCCAATAAATACTCGTCATCACAAAAAATGTAATTTATTTCCCCTTCTGATTTGTGCTCAGAACGAATAATTTGTTGAATCCAAGCTTCATAATTCGACTCGTTTTCGAGGGTGAAATCGGATTCATAATTAAAACTAATCATTACTTTTCAAATATTCTTGCACCTTACGGTTATAATTAGCGCGCAAAGGTAAGGTTTGACGGTTTAATATTTCTATACTATTCAGATATTCTTGTAAGCGTTTAGGCAATGGTGTTGCTGGATTGGTGAACTCCTTCGAATTCGTCTCCGATTGCCGCTTCTTTTCTTCACCTTGTTGTTGAATGGCTTTTTGAAGTTTTAGCATCTCGTATTTGACATTCAAAATACGTTGCAAAACTTCATTGTCAAAACCTTTATTGAGCAACTGTTTTTCAATTGCTTTCATTTGGTTTAGGGTGTTTTGACCTTGTGAGCCTAACCCTTGTTTGTTCAGTTCTTTTTCCAGAGCGTCTCGTAACTGCTGTTGCTCCTTGTAGATTTCCATAATAGCACGCGCGTTACCCTCACCATCTTCGCCTTCCTCGCCTTCGCCTTGACCGTTTTGACCCGATCCGTTTGGTTTTCCAGAGGTGCCTTGTTTGCCTTGTCCAGGTTTATTGCCTTGTTGACCCGGTTTGGGCTGACCCTCTTTTCCGCCTTCTTTTTCTCCTTGACCACCTTCTTTTCCTTCGCCAGGCTTTTGCCCTTTCTTCATTCCTTGCTTCATTTTTTCACCTAAACCTTCTTGTTTTTGAATAATATCTGGTAGTTGCATTCCAGAGCCTTGGCCTGGTTTGGGTTTCCCTTTTCCAGCTCCCGCCATTGACATTGACATTTGCATGCCATTAAGAATACTCGCCAACATATCCGCTAATTTATTGGAGGAAGAAACGGCAAATTGTTGATGAGAAGCCCCTTTCATGACATTGGCATCTGCAAGTGTTGAGAGCGCTTTCTCTATATTGTATTGCACATTACCCACTTCTTTGGTGATGTCTTCTGCAATTTTTGGATTGCGTAAAGACAAGGCAAACAAGCTGTCGTCAACGTGTTTGAATTGAAGCTTTAAATCTTGTTGTTGTTTTAGGTATTTATTGTACGAAGGAGAACCACGCTTCATCCCTTTAAATTGCTTCATTACGTCCTCTTGTGAAAAAGAGTACGCCACTAAATTATCTATAATTTGACGTAGCATCGCGACATCTTCATCCATTTGCTCCATTTCGCCCGATTCCATAGAGGCGCCCATGTCCATACTCATTTGCTTCATTTTTTGGGCCGCACTTTTTTGCTTAGGTTTAGCACCCGCTTTGGAATTTTTTTCCAACTGTTCCTTAGCCTGTTGTAAATCCTTTTCTATGTTCTTCTCACCTGCTTCGGTGTTAGGCAATTCTAGCGGCGATTTCAGCTCTTTGTTCTCTTTTTGCAATTCGTCTAATTCTTTTTGAAGTGCATCAAATTCTTTGTTGATATCTTCTTGTTTGTCCGCTGAATTTTCTTTCTCGTTTTCGGCTAGTTTTTCTTGCTTCTCACTGAGTTTATCGAGTTTATCGGCAAGCTGTTCAGCCTTTTTTTCGACGTAATACTTCTTGGTTAATTCAACGAGTTGTTGCAAGTTTTTTGATTGGTTTTTGGACTGTTGTTTTAGTTGATCCATCTTTTCAAACAACTCCTCTTTTTGAATTTTTTCATTCAACCGTTCTAACTCTTCAAGTAATTTTTTATTCTTATCAAATTCCTTGTCGGCCTTTTCCAAGCGGTCTTTCAGAAGTTCTTTGGTTTCGTCTTTTTTATCGGTTTTGACTTTTTCCAAATTTTCTTTCATTTTCTCTGCGAACGACTTCATCAATTCATCTTGCTTTTTTTGACGTTGAAGAAAATCATTTACTTTTTGCTGCTCTTTAAACTCAAGACTCTCTTTTTCTTTCCCCAGTTTTTGCAATTTATCCATTTCGTTAAACTGCTTTTCTTGCGTTTTCAAGGACTTTTCTAACGAATTAAGGGTGCTATTTTGCTCCTGCAACAGTTGAACAACTTTCTCGGATTCAGTACTTTCACGGTGACTGAAAACGGAAGATTTGGCTGATTTATAATTGTGTAGCGCATCATTATCGAAAACTTCAAAATAATACTCATACGGTACACCGGCTTCAATACTTAAATTGCCTGGAAATGAAAAAATAAAGCGGTCATAAACATCCTTCTTCACGGGAAGCATTGCCTTTTTGGCTGCTTCGGGTTTGTTTTTGGGGTAATAAATGACTTGTAACTTAGTAAGTCCGTAATCATCACTAACTTGACCTAACAAGAAGTTTTTTTCAACCTTTAAACTATCTGGAGCGTTACCTACTGATATTGTGGGATATTGATCGGATACTACTGCAATACGATACGTTAGTCGTTCGTAATTGGGTATTTTCGCATTTGAAGTTAGAATCTGATAATCGGTATTTTGAGTGATTGATTTAGCCCATGTAAAAGCATTATTTTCTCGGGTAAAATTAGCTTTTTGCTGCCCGTTGGTCCACACTACTTGTTGTGTCGCTTCCGTTTGCATTTGCCAAACAACGGTGGTTCCTTCAGGAACAATGGCGTTTCCAGTTCCTTTGATCGTTGTTGACGGTTTTTTTAAATACGAAGGAAACTTCAGTAGCATTTGAAAATTAGCAATCGTAGGAACGGTGACAACGTTTAGCGTGAACGATTTGGAGCGTACCGTATTGGCTTCTAGGTGAAATTCGATATTTTCTTTAGGTTTCGGGATAACAAATTGAAATTTCCCCGGAGCTGTGGCTTCCATAAAGTAACTTTCGTCATCCAAGAAGATCATCACATTTTCGGGAACGACCTTTCCTTTGGTTTCTACCTGAAGAATAAAATCTTTGTTTTGTTCTGTTTGCAAAGCGCTGTTGGTAATAAAAAATGCAAAGGGAGCAGGCGGTGTAAATTGTTCCTGATAATGCACTACACGGTTGAGGCTTTGTGTTAACACCTCGCTTTTACCGCTTACCATAAAGAATAAAACCAATAAAATAGGAATAACGGCCAAAGGTATGTATTTTTTATTGGCCGAAAAATCAATAGCCTTGGAAAAAGGGATTGGCTGTAGATTGGCTGCTTTTTGTTCGATAGAGGCCAAGAGTAACTCAGAAGTTTTGGAATCGTTGGCCAATTGTAAAAAATTAGTCAGCTTGTCTCCTACTTCATGAAAATGGTTTCCAATAATTTGAGAGGCTTGTGTGTAATCGATTCCTTTTTGAAGCTTAAACAATTTAAACAACGGAAAAAGAATATAGCGTGAAAGCAGAAAAATTTCTACCCCAACAAAGACCCAAAATAAAACAGTTCGAGCACCGGGTTGCAGCCATAAAAAATACTCCACAAAAAGCGTGAATAAAAAATAAAGCAAACCAAGCCCCGTAAACAGCAACATACCACGAACTAAGGCATTGGTGTAATACTTGCGAATAAAATCTTCCAGCTTCTGGTAAATAAGTGCCGATGCGTCGGTCATAGTGAATCTAGCATTAATAACCGCTAAAAGTACAAAAAATGGGCTACATCAAAAGTTAAATAATTGCCAAGTCAAGAATTGAAAAACTGCGTTATCTTTGCCAAAAATTTTTACCATGGCTCGACCAGTACGCGTGCGCTTTGCTCCTAGCCCTACCGGACCACTTCATATTGGCGGTGTTCGAACGGCTTTATTCAACTATTTATTTGCTAAAAAACATCAAGGTACGTTTTACCTTCGTATTGAAGATACCGATCAAAACCGTTTCGTTCCTGGAGCGGAAGCTTACATTTTTGAAGCGTTAGAATGGTTGGGAATTGCCCCAGATGAAACCGTGGGGAAAAATGAAAAATTTGGACCCTACCGTCAAAGTGAACGCAAAGCATTGTACAAGCAGTATGCCGATCAATTGATTCAATCAGGATGGGCTTACTATGCCTTTGATACCGCCGAATCCTTGGACCAGCATCGTAAAAATCACGAAGCTCAAGGAAAAACGTTTATCTACAATTGGCATAATCGCGAAAAATTGGACACCTCCCTTGTGCTCACCCATGACGCTACTGAAAAACGCATTGCATCGGGAGAAGCTTATGTTATTCGTTTTAAAACACCTGTTGATCAGATTCTTGAATTGCATGACATCATTCGCGGTGATTTAAAATTTGATACCAACCTACTCGATGATAAAGTACTGTTTAAAAGTGACGGGATGCCTACGTACCATTTGGCCAATATCGTGGATGACCATTTGATGGAAACATCGCATGTGATTCGCGGAGAGGAGTGGCTCCCATCGCTTCCTTTGCATCATTTATTGTACAAAGCTTTTGGATGGGAAGCGCCAGAATTTGCCCATTTGCCCTTGATCTTAAAACCTGTTGGAAACGGTAAATTATCGAAACGCGATGGCGATAAATTGGGCTTTCCTGTTTTTCCATTGCATTGGACCGATCCGTCAACAGGCGAAGTTTCTGCTGGCTATCGAGAAAAAGGGTTCTTTCCTGAAGCGGTGGTCAACTTTTTAGCTTTATTAGGTTGGAATGATGGCACAGAACAAGAATTATTCTCATTGAGTGAATTATGCGAAAAATTTGATTTAAATCGGGTACATAAATCGGGGGCAAAATTTGATCCTGAAAAAAATAAATGGTTTAACCATCAGTATCTTCAACATCAATCCAATACCGTTTTGGCCGATTTATTTGCAAAAGATTTGGCCTTTAGAAATGTTTCATATTCCTTCGATTTGGAACGAATAGTTGCGCTCATCAAGGAACGCGCACACTTTGTATCGGAGTTTTGGGAATTGGCTGATTACTTCTTTGAGGTACCCACGGCATATGATGAAAAGGCGTCCAAAAACTGGAAAGAAGATACGCCTTCCCTTTTGGAACAAGCGTTTTCGGTAATGAGCGCTGTCGAGCCTTTTGAATCAGTAACTATTGAAAATACCTTAAAATCGTGGATGACCGCCCAAGAAATTGGTATGGGTAAAATTATGCAACCTTTACGTTTGGCACTGGTGGGCGCTTTAAAAGGACCCCATTTGTTTGATATCATCATACTCTTAGGCAAAGAAGAAGTTCAAAAACGAATCCAAAAAGCAATCGCTACTTTATAAAAAAAGCCCCGACCTATTATCGGGGCTTTATCTTATAAGTTAAATACTATTTGACCGTTGATGGTGCCTAAATTTCCTTTGAAATTTTCATTGGAATTTAAGGCCGTTAGATCGGTATTTCTATTGAGTTTGTTAAAAAGATTGGTAAAACCGTATTGGTAAAATACTTGGGCGCGAACGGTTTTACTTCCGGCTGAAAATCCCAAATAAAAAGCACCGCCTATATTGGATACATCCAAAATATCTTCGGCACGTATCGCTTGTTTAGAAACTTCATCGTATTTGATCACATTTGTTTTGGAGGAAGCATTTACCGCCAATTTTCCATTGACTTGAAGAACAGGACCAAAATCGAACGAAACGTGATCTTCTACAATATTATAACTGAACAATAATCGAATTTGCACCCCTTGTAAACTAAATTCTGTTTCACGTGTAGAAAGACTGCTTTTCCCTAATGAAAATTGGCTATTGAAAAACTGCATGCCATAAATCATACTCCAATCGTTGTAATAATTACCCCGAACAGACATTCCACCGGCAAAACCTATTCCGGGTTTGGCGTCAAAACTTGAGGTAAAAATGGTACAATGAGAAACTCCAGCCGCAATACCAATACGATTTCCATCGCGATACCCATACTGCGCAAAAGTTATAAAGCTAGACAATACGGCTCCAAACACTAAATATTTTTTCATGAAAAGGAAATTATGTAACAAACATACACTATTCCCGTATAACAAATGTCTAATCCAAAAAATTTATTCATGGATCCTATTTTAATTATTGTGCTGGTCTTCGGACTGTTTTTATTTTTGGCTTGTTTTTTTACAGTGAAACAACAAACCTCTGTCGTAATCGAACGTTTTGGAAAATTTCAAAGCATTCGTAACTCGGGACTTCAATTGAAGATTCCGGTCATTGATCGTATTGCAGGTCGCGTAAATCTGCGTATTCAACAATTGGATGTTATTATTGAAACACAAACCAAAGACAATGTGTTTGTGAAAATGAAAGTTTCTGTTCAATTCAAAGTCATTCAAGAAAATGTGTACGAAGCTTTTTACAAACTCGAATATCCGCACGATCAAATTACAGCCTATGTTTTTGACGTGGTTCGTGCCGAAGTACCAAAACTTATTTTGGATGATGTATTTGTGCGAAAAGACGATATTGCCATTGCTGTAAAACGCGAATTAAACGAAGCGATGATGGCCTACGGATACGACATTATCAATACGTTGGTTACTGATATTGATCCCGATATTCAAGTGAAAAATGCAATGAACCGTATCAATGCCGCTGAACGCGAAAAGGTGGCTGCCGAATTTGAAAGTGAAGCACAACGTATTCGCATTGTCGCTAAAGCCAAAGCTGAAGCCGAAAGTAAGCGTTTGCAAGGACAAGGTATTGCCGACCAACGACGAGAAATTGCCAAAGGTTTGGTAGAAAGTGTGGAAGTGTTGAACAGTGTAGGCATTAATTCCCAAGAAGCTTCTTCATTGATCGTGGTCACCCAACATTACGATACATTGCAAGCTATCGGGGCTGATTCGAATTCTAATTTGATACTTTTACCCAATTCTCCACAAGCGGCAACCGATATGTTAAATAATATGGTAGCGAGTTTTGCCGCCAGCAATCAAATTGGTGAACAAATGAAAAAACAAAATAAACGGTTGAAAAATAGTGATGATAAAACCTCGTTGGACTATAATCCAAACGATACATCGCAACCGGAGTAAAATTTTGAACCTAAGAAGAGGCTTTTACAGGCCTCTTTTTTTTTTTGGAAAAATCGGAGTAAAAAACAACCGTGATTAAAGTGAAAACTTTAATTTAAACGATTTACAACACTTTCTTACCCCAAGTGAACAAAGTAGATTAGCTATTTTAAAAACAAGCGGAAATCAAGTTTATTAAAGCTGTTTTTAATAGTAATTACTGATGAAAATTATTTATAAAATAAGTATTTATAATAATAACAAAACCCGATGCTGTATCGGGTTTTCTATTGTTTTTACTGATGAAAATTATTCTTTGTTTTCAATTTTTGCCCATGTGTCTCGAAGGCCCACTGTTTTATTAAAAATTAATTTTTCAGGGGTTGAATCGGTATCCACACAAAAATAGCCTAAGCGTTGAAATTGATACGACATTCCAGGTTGCGCATGTTTCAGACTCGGTTCTAAATATCCGGTGATCACTTGCAATGAATTGGGATTGATGTAAGTTTTAAAATCCACTTCCTTATCGCCATCAGGGTTTTCATGTGTGAAAAGACGATCGTAAATACGAACTTCTGTAGGTAAAGCATGCTGAATAGACACCCAATGTATAGTTCCTTTTACTTTACGCATACTCGCTTCAGTTCCACTTCCCGATTTACTATCGGCATCATACGTACAGTGAATTTCAGTTATCTCACCGTTGGCATCTTTAATTACTTTTTCGCCTTTAATGATGTATCCGTTCTTTAAACGTACTTCTGTTCCTAAGGTTAGTCGGAAAAACTTCTTATCGGCTTCCTCTTTAAAGTCCTCTCTTTCAATATATAACTCTCTAGTAAAAGGAACTTTACGATAGGTCATCGGGTCAGCTTCGGGATTGTTTTCAGCATCCAACCATTCTTCTTGACCTTCAGGATAATTGGTAATCACCAATTTCACTGGATTAAGGACAGCCATAACGCGATCGGAAGTTTTATTCAACTCTTCACGAACACAAAATTCTAATAAGGATACATCGATAAGATTGGTACGTTTGGCAATTCCAATGGTTTTGGCAAAGTTTCGAATAGCCATGGGAGGATAACCGCGACGACGCATTCCAGAGATAGTACTCATGCGAGGATCATCCCATCCTGAAACATGTTTTTCTTCGACCAATTGAAGTAACTTCCGTTTGGAAACCACGGTATGGGAAAGATTTCTTCGGGCAAATTCACGTTGTTTTGGACGAACTTTTGATTCATCATAAATTTGATTCAAAAACCAATCGTACAATTCGCGATGTGGTAAAAATTCTAGGGTGCATAACGAATGGGAAATTTGCTCCAAATAGTCACTTTCCCCGTGCGCCCAGTCATACATAGGATAAATACACCAATCGTTGCCTGTACGGTGGTGATGTTCATGCATAATGCGGTAAATAATCGGATCACGCATCAACATATTGGAAGAAGACATGTCAATTTTTGCGCGTAAAACATGGGTTCCTTTCGGAAATTCACCTTGTTTCATGCGGGTAAACAAGTCTAAATTCTCTTCAATCGAACGGTTTCGGAACGGAGAATCTGTACCGGGTTGTGTGGGAGTTCCTTTTTGTTTGGCCATTTCTTCCGAAGTTTGGCTATCGACATAGGCTTTCCCATTTTGTATTAAAGCTACCGCCCAATCATACAATTGTTGGAAATAATCAGAGGCGTAACACTCGCGATCCCATTGGAATCCAAGCCATTGCACATCGCGCTTGATGGCATCTACATATTCTTGTTCCTCTTTGGAAGGGTTGGTGTCGTCAAAACGCAAATTAACGGGCGCATTATAGTCCAAACCTAAGCCAAAATTCAAACAAATCGCACTAGCATGCCCCACATGCAAATAGCCATTGGGTTCGGGTGGAAAACGAAAACGAAGTTTATCTTTTGATAAGCCGTTGTTTAAATCGTCTTCAATGATTTGCTCGATAAAATTGAGTGATTTTTCCTCGGTAGACATAGAAATTTCTTAATTTTAGCAAAGATATGTTTAATTCGTCAATTTGAAAATTGGCACCGAAATAAAAATGGGAACAATTAAATTACAAAACATCCGTACGTTTTCTTTTCATGGTTGTTTACCGGAAGAAGCAAAAATTGGAAGTGATTATCGGGTAGATTTGGAAGTAAAAACCGATTTACGCAAATCAGCCCAAACCGATGAATTAATCGATACCGTTGATTATGTGTTACTTAATCGCATCGTCGTTGAGGAAATGGCAATTCGTTCGAAATTATTAGAGCATGTAGCACAACGTATTATTGAACGTATTTTTAGAGAAATACCCTCGGTATCGCGGATCATTTTGGCGGTTTCCAAACTGAATCCTCCCATTGGTGGCGATGTGGAAGCGGTCACCATCGTCATGGAAGAATACCGAAGTTAGTAGTAAATAAGTTTATTTTACGCTACAAATTGAAGGCGGGAATTTGGATATTGATTTTTTTTTACTTTATCTTTGCTACCCTTACTAAAAAGGCGTCGTGGCCGAGTGGCTAGGCATCGGTCTGCAAAACCGCGTACCCCGGTTCGAATCCGGGCGATGCCTCTAAATAAAACCTCTCATTTCTGAGAGGTTTTTTTATTAAAAATAATGATTGCAAAAACGCGTACTCCGATTCTCCCGAAACTTCGGGACGGGCGACTCTTACTTTAAACCTCTCATTTCAGAGCCGTTTTTTTATTGAAAAATAATGATTACAAAACCGCCTTCTCGGTTCTCCCGAAGCTTCGGGACGGGCGATGCCTCTAAATAAATGACAAAAAAGTAAATTTAGTGTATTTAAAACGTAAGGCAAGCAATTTCTAAATAAGAAAGAAATGTTTTTAATATACAAATTTTTACTATAAAATAGTTATTAAGACTGGAGAGAATTTACACATTCTAACATTAAAATTAAGACCTAATTTCACTTTTAAATCAGAAATCAATAAGTCATCTCCTTTTCCCGCATATCTATTGATTTGTTCAAATACAGCTTTTGTAATTGTATTTCCTTGTACCACAATGGCTTTTTGACCGGGTATCCTTAAAGTAAATTCAATAATATTGAACTTAAAATCCAAGTTTTTATCTTCAAAGAATATACGAACAACGGCTTCTTTCAAATTGTTCTTACTCATCCGTAAAAAAGAATCTTTATTATAATTTAATGAAGTTAGTGGAACAGGAATATTTTTAATTTTAAATACAAAAACTTCTTCTTTTCGGGTTTTATTTTTTAAAACTATTTGAATGGAAATATTGAGTTCAGAACCTGCACCTGGATTTACTTCAAAGGTATTTTTTGACGTTGATTTAACTTCTTTTCCCGAAACAGTAAAGGATAGCGAATTAGGAACTTCAATACTAAAATTATTTGGCATCCCACGATAAACAATACGAGAATCCTGGTTCACAATCCATTCCGAAGTGTGTTTAATTATTGACAAAGTATCCTTCTGTGCAAAACTGAAAAAGGATACAAAAAGAAATAAACTATGGAGAATTCGTAGCATTTTCAAGCGTTTTACCAATTCCTAATTGTTGTTCGATCATCTTTTTTTCGTTGGGGAAAAACCCTTGAACGATTAAAAAACTACCGAATATCATTAGGATAACGCTAATTACCCGCTTTATCTTATAAATATTATTTGGGGTAAGTCGGGATTTCAATTGTTTGGCCACCATTATTTTTAAAATATCAACGGCAAAATAAGTTAGAATAATTACCGTAATAAATAAAATAATTCGATCGGTTTCCATATTTAATTTGGGACCAAATACGATGATTATTCCCATCCAAAACGCCAACACCCCAATATTGATAAAATTCAAAAAGAAGCCTTTGAAAAATAAACCTAAGTAATTGTTTTTGGGAATATTGTCCTCTTCTACTTGTTCTTCGTCCCGTTTTTTTAAGAAATTCTTTTTCTCTTTGATGAATGAAATTATACCATACGTAAGCATAATTACCCCACCAAATATAAATAAACCAGGATCATCTTTGAGGCGTTCAAGGATTTGATTGGTACTAAAATAAGCGATTAAAATAAAAACTAAATCACCAAAAACCACCCCAGCATCAAACACCATAGCGGCACGGAAACCTTTGGTAATACTCGTTTCTAATAAAACAAAAAAAACAGGCCCAATCGTAAAGGCAAGTAAAAATCCCCAAGGTATGGCCGCTAAAATATCGTTGAGCATGGCTTAATTCACTTAAAAAGTAAAGGTATTCTTTTTCACAGAAAAAGCAAATTTCCCTAACTAATTCGCCTGTCGAATGCTCCCTCCAGCGATGGTTTTTTCGTTAATTTGCTTAGGGTTGCCATAAATAACAATGTTTCCTCCCGCACGTATTTTGGCATCTACCCATTCGGAAGCATAAATCTCAGCGTCTCCACCGGCATTTCCTGTTATCGTAGTTTGCTCAGTGCGAAGCTCTTTAGCTTCGTATTGTCCCCCAGAATTGACAATTACCTCTTGGGTTTTGGCAAATCCACGTAATTCTACTATCGAACCATTGGCTGTACGCGCAGTTAATTTGGAAACTTCTAACTTTAATTTTACTTGTGAACCTTCTTTAGCAATTACCTCAAAAAAAGTGGTTTTTAGGACAGTATCACCACCAATATGCGAACCTTCATTGGCTTCTACCGCTTCTAAATGGGTATAATACACAGTCGCTGAAACCGATTCACCCGACAGCATTTTGGTTAAAGGCATTCGTATTTTCAACTCCCCATTGCGATTGACAACTTCCACCGAAGAAGCTTCTTTACCTGTGAGTACCACTTTATCCTCTTTTCCAGGAACTAATAAAACATCAATTTGATCAAATGCGGTCACTTTGGTAAAATCACCGACTTTTTTTTCGATTTGTGCCTTTGCAATCGATGTACAAACGAAAGCCAAAAGAATCAATTTTTTCATCACAGTTTACATTTAAAATAAAAACGAATTGTTACAAGAATTATTCCTTTTTGCGTAAATAGGTAAAATCCAATTGTTTTTTTACCTAATCGGCGTTTTTCACTTTCACAAAAACTTCATCACCCAGTTGCAACATGCCTTTGTATTGCTCACCGATGTAGGCGTATTGTTTCTCATCAAAAACATAATAATCCTCTTTGATATCGCGAATTCGAACCATTCCTTCACATTTGTTTTCGATGATTTCAACGTAAATTCCCCATTCGGTTACGCCAGAAATTACCCCTAAAAACTCTTGATCCATGTGTTCTTTCATGTATTTGACTTGCATATATTTCACCGAATCACGTTCGGCATTGGCTGCCAATATTTCCATATCGGTCGAATGCTCACATTTTTCTTCAAAAGCTTCTTCATCGGCACTTTTTCCGCCGTCTAAATAATGCTGCAACAAACGATGCGCCATCACATCTGGATAACGACGAATGGGCGAAGTAAAATGACTGTAAAAATCAAATGCAAGTCCGTAATGCCCAATATTCTCGGTAGAGTAACGGGCCTTGCTCATGGCTCGAATCGCCAAAGTATCGACTAAATTTTGTTCTTTTCTACCGTTGACTTCAGCCAATAAATCATTCAACGACTTGGAAATCGTTTGTTTGGTTTTAAAATTAATCGAATACCCAAATTTAGAAATCACCGATTGAAGTCCAATTAATTTATCTTCATTGGGTTCATCGTGAATCCGATAAATAAAAGTTTTCTTTTGTTTGCCAATAAATTCAGCCACTTTTCGATTGGCGAGTAACATAAATTCCTCAATCAAAAAATTGGCTTCTTTAGAAACTTTAAAATATACCCCAGTCGGTTCGTCATTTTCATCCAAATTGAACTTCACTTCTACTTTATCAAAGGAAATCGCTCCGGCAGCCATTCGTTTTTGACGTAAAATTTTAGCCAAATCATGCAAGGTTAAAACCGCTTCAACAATAGGAGCAGGTACTTGATAATCCTTTCCTGTTAACGATGTTTTCGCGGGAATAACATCCGATTTTGTTTCAATAATATGCTGGGCTTCTTCGTAGGCAAAACGCTGATCAGAATAAATTACCGTTCGTCCAAACCATTGATTCACTAATTCTGCCTTATTATTCAATTCAAAAACCGCTGAAAACGTATATTTTTCTTCATGAGGACGCAACGAACAAGCAAAGTTGGATAATACTTCGGGTAACATGGGAACCACACGATCCACTAAATACACTGAAGTAGCTCGTTTGTAAGCTTCTTCGTCCAAAATCGTTCCTTCTTTTACATAATGAGAAACATCGGCAATATGTACTCCAATTTCATAATTTCCATTGGCTAATACTTGAAACGATAAGGCATCATCAAAGTCTTTGGCATCGCGTGGATCTATTGTAAATGTAAGTATACCGCGCATGTCTCTTCGTTTTGCGATTTCATCAGCAGTAATCGAAGTATCAATTTTATTCGCATAAGCTTCTACTTCAATAGGAAAATCGTAAGGTAGCCCGTATTCGGCTAGAATCGCATGAATTTCTGTATCATGTTCCCCGGGTTTACCCAAAACTTTGATCACCGAACCAAAAGGGGAATCCGCTTTTTTGGGCCAATCTTCCAAGCGAACCAACACCACATCGCCATGTTGCGCTTCATTTAATTTATTTTTTGGAATAAAAATATCGGTATACATTTTTGGATTGGCCGTCGTGACAAAACCAAAATTCTTTTGTACATCGACGACCCCTACAAACTCCAATTTTGCACGTTCGAGTATCTCTACTACTTCTGCTTCCGGTTTTCGAGAGGCACGTTTATTGTAAACATATACTTTTACGCGATCGCCATGTAAAGCGTGATTTAAGTTGATAAACGGAATAAATACATCGTCTTCTAATTCATCACAAATAAAATACGCTGTTTTTCGCGTAGTCATATCGATAGTTCCTTCGTAATATTCTTGATGATCGGAAGGAATCATATATTTCCCAGGCTCAATTTCAGTTATCACCTTCTGAGAGGCAAGAATTTTTAAGTCCTTGATGATTTCATTGCGACTTTTGGTATCATCAAGCTCTAAAATAGCGGCAATCTGTTTGTAATTAAACGGTTTATTCGGACTTTTAGATAGAATTTTAAAAATTTTCTCGGAAAAAGTTTTATTCTTCTTCCCAAGATTTTTTCGGTTTCTTGGCATACTTCATTTTTCTTTTACGGTTGAAAATTACGAAATACAATTCAGTTGCTGGGGAAAAAGCCAATATTTAATAGGAAAATAACATATTCGGGGTGAAAAACAACTACCTTTGAGTTCCCAAAATCAGTCACTTATGAAAGATTTTATTACCGTTGCTATCTTTCATTTACCGCAAGAAACCTATATTTTAAAAACACTCTTGGATCGAGAAAACATTCCACATTTTTTCGAAAACGAAACAATTGTTTCCGTTGACCCCTTTGCCAGTATTGCATTCGGCGGCATTCGTCTCAAAGTACATCCCAACGATACCGCACGCGTTCAAAAACTAATCGACCATTTAAACAACCCACTTCATATCGTTTAACATTTTTTAAATTCAGTGAAGTTTTCAACACCTTTTAAAAACAACAAATTCATTTTTTAAAAATTTCTAAAATTTATGATGGTTATTATAGGGTGTTGATAAGGGGTAAAACTTTTCGGCTTTTTATTTTTTCAAAAAGTTATCGAAAATTATACTGTTTTATGAACAGCTTTTCAAAAACCTAAGTAGCTTAAAATGATGAAATTTTTAGATTTTATTAACAGCTGTCAATAAGGTTATTCCTTGCTTTTTTTCGCATAACTTTTTTTCCAAAAAACTGTTGAAAACCTATTTTTTGATGTCAATAATTTTCCAAAAAAAAGGCAAAACTTTCATTGGATTTCTCCCTGAAATTTTTGCTTATAAAAATTAAGTTTCCCTTTGAAAAAACTTCTAATTTTCTTTTCAAAATTATCAACAACAAATGTTAATTTAAAGTTAACTGAAAATCAGGCTATTGTAAAATGATATCAACATCGTTAAAAATAATTTTATTAAAACATTGATTATCAGTATAATATTAAAATTTCATTTTTTCACGAAACGCTTTAATGTCTTGATTTAGAATTTGATAATCCACCATTCCTTGGTGCCTTTTTAGATGTTCCAAAATCACAAAACTTCGTTCAATTTTTAGCTGTGAACTTTTTATTTTATTAATTATATGAAGAAGCGAACGTTGCTTTCCTGGCGTTAACTCATGAAACCAATCACTCCCTTCAGGATCGCTCGCCAAAACTTCTTGAAATTCCTCTGAAATAGGCATTCCATACGTCGAATCATCGGGCGCTAAATGAATCATTAATCGATCTCCTATATTCCACTTTTGCTTTTTCACCAAAGGTTGGTTTAGTAAAATAAAATACATGCCCGATTTTTGTAACAAGGCCGAATGTAAAATTACCGTCGTATTAATAGTACAAATGACGCGTTTGTCTTTGCTTGATTCGAGCATGTTTTGATATACTTCTACAGGGATTTTTACGTGGGGTCCGTAGCCAATCGCATGATCCTTAAACGTTTCCAAAATTGCTTCAAATTCCATGTCGTAAAGTTTTTAACAAATATAACCCGTAGCGCACATTTATTCCCTAACTTTGTTCAACGATTTATAAGACCTAAATACAACGATTACCCCATGCGCATTTCAATAGGAAACGACCACGCCGGACCCGATTATAAAAAAGCGATTGTGCATTGGCTACAATCCCAAGGCCATGAAGTGATTAATCATGGAACCGACACCGATGCCAGTGTAGATTATCCCGATTTTGGCCATCCCGTGGCTTTAGATGTTGCCGAAGGGCGTGCCGATTTCGGAATCGTGATTTGTGGTTCAGGTAACGGAATCAATATGACGGTCAACAAACACCAAGCGATTCGTTCAGCCCTTTGTTGGACCAAAGAAATTGCCGCATTAGCTCGTCAGCACAACGATGCCAACATCATCAGTATTCCCGCCCGATTCACCGCTATTCCTCAAGCCGTTGAAATGGTGGCTACCTTTCTAGAAACCCCTTTTGAAGGCGGTCGACATCAAAACCGCGTTCAAAAAATAGCCTGTTCTTAACCCATGTTCAACTCCCTAAAAACCACTCCCGATATCATCCGAGCTACCCGATTTGTGGTATTACTCACCTTATTGTTGGGTACTGGTTTGATGGTTTGGTATTACTACAACCCTTGCGGACAGGTCATTTACCTCAGTTTGTTTTACATCATCAGCATGTTGTTTTTAAACAGTTACTTCGGCATTCGATTGTTGCAACTTTTGTTTACCGAACCGGAATACCGTCAGCCTGTAGCCGGCGCCATAGTGCTGCTACTCACCAATATTCCCGTCGGATATTTTTACATTCAATTGGGATTACAGATTTATCAAAGGTCTTCTCCTGTATAATTTTTTGGGCGTTTCCCCTCAATGAATGTTGGCTTACATAATCCTATTCCCTACTTCGGGGCCGGGTGTTAGGGAGTCGCTTCCCGATAGTCGATTTTGTTTTTCAAAAGCAGCGTATCTTCGGGAGAGCTCCAACAATCCCTCACCCCCTAACGCAGCCGGTTTAAGGTAAAGCTTGTTTTTCTCCTTTTGAATTTTCGTTTTTCTCCCCCGCTTTTTTATGTACATTTAGCTCCTAAATTTGTATTCTTTTTTCAAACGTAGAAAGGCGTTTGCTCGCATTCGTATGAACAGTATTTCTTTTATTCAACATCAATTACAACTTCCTGAAGTCGCCACCAAAAACATTGAAGCAGCGCTACAATTGCTTTCAGAAGATTGTACCATTCCGTTTATTGCGCGTTATCGAAAAGATAAAACCGGCAACCTGGATGAGGTCGTGCTCGAAAAAATTGCCAAATTCAAAAAGCAGTTCGACGAACTCATCAAACGCAAGGAAAGTATTTTGGCCAGTATCGCCGAACAAGGGCAATTACATCCCGAACTTCAAGCAAAAATTGAAAAAAGTTTTGATAGTAGTGAGTTAGAGGATTTGTATTTGCCGTTCAAAAAGAAGAAGAAAACCAAAGCGGATATCGCTCGCGAAAACGGTTTGGAACCATTTGCCAAAATTATCATGGCACAAAATGCCGCCGACATTGACTATTTGGCTTCCAATTATTTGACCAAAAATGTGATCAACGAAGACGATGCTCTTCAAGGCGCACGCGACATTATCGCCGAATGGATCAACGAAAACCTGTTTGTGCGTAAACAACTGCGACGTCAATTTCAACGACAAGCCGTCATTACGACCAAAGTGGTCAAAGGAAAAGATACCGACGAAAACGCTCAAAAATTTGCCCAGTATTTTGATTGGTCTGAACCCTTGTCCAAAACGCCTTCCCATCGCTTATTAGCCATGCTGCGTGCCGAGGCAGAAGGATGTATCAAATTTTCAGTCACTCTCGACAAAGATGAAGCTATCGCTATGGTAGAGGACGCTATTATCAAACGCCACAACGATACAACACCTCATATACAGCTAGCCATCAAAGACAGTTACAAACGCTTATTAGAACCCGCCATTTCCAACGAAACCTTACAAGAGGCCAAGCAAAAAGCCGATGCCAAAGCGATTGCCGTTTTCGCCGAAAATTTACGGCAGTTGTTACTTGCCTCTCCCCTGGGTGAAAAACGCGTTTTGGCGATCGATCCCGGTTTTCGAACGGGCTGTAAAGTGGTGTGTTTGGATGAAAAAGGGGACTTGTTGTACAACGAAACGATTTATCCGCATGCGCCCCAACACGAAACGGCTATGGCTATGAAAAAAATAAAATCCATGGTCAATGCGTACAACATTGAAGCGATTTCCATCGGTAATGGAACAGCCAGTCGAGAAACAGAGTTTTTCATTAAGAAAATCGCTTTTGACAAACCCGTTCAGGTTTTTGTAGTTTCTGAAGCTGGGGCATCCGTGTATTCGGCCAGTAAAATAGCCCGCGAAGAGTTTCCGACCTATGATGTTACCGTGCGGGGTTCCGTTTCCATTGGGCGCCGATTGTGCGATCCTTTGGCCGAATTGGTCAAAATCGATCCTAAGTCCATAGGCGTTGGGCAATACCAGCACGATGTGGATCAAGTGAAGTTAAAAGAAGAACTCGACAATACCGTCATGCGATGTGTGAATGCGGTTGGGATTAATATTAATACGGCGAGCAAATCGTTGCTGAGTTATGTGAGTGGTATCGGTGAAAAAATGGCTGAAAACATTGTCAAATTCCGCTCCGAAAACGGACCCTTTCAAGATCGTAATCAATTAAAAAAAGTCCCTCGATTGGGCGACAAAGCGTTTCAACAAGCCGCCGCTTTTATTCGCATCAAAGACGGGAAAAATCCTTTGGATAATTCGGCGGTGCATCCCGAATCGTATAAAGTGGTCGAGAAAATGGCCAAAGATTTAGGAATTCAAGTGGGCGAGTTAATTGCAAATAAAGCCAAGATTGCCCAAATAAAGCCAGAGCATTATGTCAACGACACCGTTGGAATTTTGGGGATTAAAGACATTTTAAAAGAATTGGAAAAACCCGGATTGGATCCGCGAAAAGCCGCTAAGGTATTTGAGTTTGATCCTAATGTTACAACCATTGCCGATGTGCGTTCCGGCATGATTTTACCTGGAATTGTAAACAACATCACTGCGTTTGGTTGTTTTGTCGACATCGGCATCAAAGAAAGTGGTTTGGTGCATATTTCCCAATTGAAAGACGGCTTTGTCTCCGATGTGAATGAAGTCGTCAAAATGCACCAACATGTTCAGGTAAAAGTCTTGGAGGTTGATGAGGTTCGAAAACGCATTCAATTGACGTTGGTGCTATAAAAGCAATAATCCCAAATTCGAAACCGAACTTGGGATTATTTTTTTGCAATTCTACAATATAAAACTGCAATTGGGAACAAAATAGTATGTTCTTCTTCATAGCAAGCAATAGGAAGATGCATAAAAAAGAAAAGGGTTGCGTGAAAAAATAAAAAAAAGTAAAAAAAAATCACTGCTCTTGAAAACAGTGATTTTTATAACGAACAAATCGTTGTAATGTGGCGTCAGGAGACTATTTATTTTCTTCTGTCTTGGTTTCAGCTTTTGTTTTATCTTCTCCCTTGGCAGCGTCTTTAAATTCTTTAACACCAGCGCCCAGTCCTTTCATTAATTCCGGAATTTTACGACCTCCGAATAATAACAAAACAATCACAAGGATGACAATAATTTCGGGCATTCCTAATCTTCCCATAATGTATTAAATTAATGCTTTCGCAGTTATTCATATTTGTTTATGGTACAAAGGTACGTAAAAAATAAAACGATGAAGGTTTTCTAACAAAGATTTCACGTTAAAGTATCCGCATTTCACCGCTGAATTTGGTTATATTTGTTGCAACAAACGCTCCGTATGTCTGCCAAAAAATTAAAAAAAGAACGGCTTAAAAAACACCTGTTTACCAAAAACAGGCTGGTGATATTAAACGATGATACGTTTGAGGAGATTTTTTCACTTCGGCTCACGTTGATGAATGTGTTTGTGGTAGCAGGAGTAGGTGCCATTTTGATCATTTTTGTTACTACCTTCATCATTGCTTTTACACCGTTGCGTGAGTATATTCCGGGGTATCCTTCAACCGAACTTAAGCGCAATGCGACCGAATTAGCTTTAAAATCGGATTCGCTAGAATTTGCCATCAAAAAAAACGAAGCGTATTTACAGTCTATTCAGAAGGTGCTTAACGGCAATTTAGAATATGCCAAAGTCAATAAGGATTCCATTTTAGCCATCGCTGTGGATACCCTTCCAGAGTTGGAACTCACCCCTTCCGAAAAAGAAATGGAACTGCGACGAGAAGTGGAACAGGAGGAACAAAAATCACCGGCCAAACCATCTCAAAAAGGAAAAAAATAATGTCGTTAAAATCATTTGCCGCTCGACTTTTGGCCTACAAAGTGCATCGTGACACCCAAAAATGGGCCCAAAATCCAGTAGAAACCCAGCAAAATGTTTTCCGTCAATTAATAGCCCAAGCGCAACACACTGCTTTTGGAAAAGACCACCATTTTGATACCATACTTTCTCATGCCGATTTTGTCAAGCAGGTTCCCATGCGCGACTATGAACAATTAAAACCTTATATAGATCGTGTGGTGCAAGGGGAGGAGCACGTCCTTTGGAAAGGAAAACCGCTTTATTTTGCTAAAACTTCGGGGACAACTTCAGGTGCCAAATACATTCCTTTAACAAAGGAATCCATGCCGTTTCATATTCAAGCGGCTCGAAATGCTATTTTGAGTTATATCCACGAAACAGGCAAAGCCGATTTTGTCGATGGAAAAATGATTTTTCTCCAAGGAAGTCCAGAATTAGAGTCCAAAAACGGCATTCAATTGGGACGACTTTCGGGGATTGTGGCCCATTATGTCCCCAAGTATTTACAACGCAACCGGTTGCCCAGCTGGGAAACCAACTGCATCGACGATTGGGAAACCAAAGTAGACGCGATTGTTCAGGAAACGATTACCCAAAACATGACTGTAATTTCAGGGATTCCGAGTTGGGTACAAATGTATTTCGAAAAACTGGTTCACGTCTCAGGAAAGCCTGTCGGAACGCTGTTTCCCCATTTTAATTTGTTTATTTATGGCGGTGTCAATTATGAACCGTACCGGGCTAAATTTGAACAATTAATGGGGCGAAAAGTGGACTCCATCGAACTTTTTCCCGCTTCGGAAGGATTTTTTGCCTACCAAGATTCGCAAACCGAAAAAGGGATGTTGTTGCTTTTGAATTCAGGCATCTTTTATGAGTTTGTGAAGGCCGATGAATTTTTTACCCCAAATCCTAAGCGCTACACTATTGGTGAGGTCGAAATGGGTATTAATTATGTGCTTTTACTCTCCACCAATGCAGGGTTATGGGCTTACAATATTGGCGACACGGTTCAATTTACCTGTTTACAACCCTATCGTGTTATCGTCTCGGGTCGTTTGAAACATTTCATTTCTGCTTTTGGGGAACACGTTATTGGGAAAGAAGTAGAGGAGGCCCTGCGTCAAGCGGTGGAAGGCACTTTGATTCGTATTAATGAATTTACCGTAGCACCGCAAATAACCCCTCAAGAAGGATTGCCGTATCACGAATGGTTGATAGAATTTGAACAAGCTCCCGACAATTTAACCGAATTTGCGTTAAAAATCGACAACGCCATGCGCCAACAAAATGTATATTATGACGATTTAATCGCAGGGAATGTTTTGCGGACGGTGGTTATCACGCCAGTAGCCTCCAACGGTTTTCAAGCCTATATGAAGTCGATTGGGAAATTGGGAGGTCAAAACAAACTTCCCCGATTAAGTAACGATCGCTCTATTGCCGATCAATTGCCTTTGTTATGAAAAAAATACTTTTATTACTTGTCCTTCCAGTCGTTGCCATTGCCCAAATCAAAGGCGTGGTCAAAGACAGCCTTTCGGGGCAGCCTATTCCGTATGTAACCCTTTGGGTTGAAGGAGAGCAAATGGCAGCGACCACTGAATTTGACGGAACGTATGAATTACCGGCTCTCGATTCGGGAAAAACCATTGTGTTTTCTTCGGTCGGTTATACCAAAAAAAGAGTGACTGCCGATCAAGCCAAAACGGTTCTTTTGTCGCCCGAAGAATATATTTTGGAGGAAGTGGTTATTGCGGGTCAAAAAAACAAGAAGCAGCTCGAAATAGGTATTCGAAAAAAGTCGATTTATCAAGCTTTTGACAATGGCCCCAAAATTGAAACCAAGTTTTTCCCGTATTTGCAAGCCTATACCAAAACAAAATACATAAAAAAAGTGCGCATTCAAACCGATTGCCGACTGGAAGATGCGTTGGTTAAACTTCATTTTTTTGCCGTAGATGAAAAAGGAGCACCGGGCGCTGAGTTACTAAAAAAAGACCTATTGGTTACGGTAAAAAAGGGCGTTATGTACACCACAGTCGATTTGTCCGATTGGAATCTGGTGATGCCTAAAAACGGACTCTTTGTTGGCTTTGAAAAGTTGTTGATTGAACGGAATAAAGAGGAAAAAACCATTGTCGACCCCAATTCAGGTGCGACCCGTATACAGCGAAAATACTATCCTTTTTTGTTGTATGCCTACGTAGAAGCCACTTTTCAATGGACTTATCAAGAGGGCGAGTGGCAGAAAAAAGCTCCCACTGATACGAACGATCCGTCAGCGACACTGATGATTCTCGAACCCTCCATTTCCCTGATTCTGTCCAACTAAATCCAAAATCATTACCTTTGCGGGTTAGTAAAACCTATTGAATGAAAGAAATTAAAAACATTTCGCGCTCTAGAGCGCAAGAGTCCTCGGCAGCTATCGAGCGACTGTACATTACCATGCGTCACCTATTTAACCGCGGTTTTTATAAACCGATGGGGGTATCGGGTGACACTTTACGAGAAGCATTGCTTCAACTTCGCCCCGAAATTTATGGCAGTATTGCCGAAGAAAAAGTAGAATTAAACGGATTATTGTATGTGATTGAGCGTTTGCCGATAGGTATTGAAGAGTGTCGTTACATCAATTTAACGTCTGATGAAGGGTATTCTAAATCGCATTTCAAAGCCATTATTCCCCCAAAACGTCGTCGTAATTGTTACCGCATCGACGCCGAACAAATGAATGTGGAAATCACCCGAGGACGCTCTGATATTTATGATATTCTAACCCATTTGACCTTTATTTTTATCGAATCGCATAAAATCAAAGATCGCGTTTTATTAGACGAGTTTGAAGTTGAGGTTACCCGCGATTGGAAAAAATTGGAACAAGCCGTTCTGCAAGGGAAGAAGTTAACACAGATTGAAAAAGAAGTCGCTATTTCTCATGCGGCGAATATATTAGGACGCAGTTTTTCGGAAGTGTTGGCCATTTACGATGCCTTTGCAATACCTGAAAAACCCGATCGTTTTTTACATGTGATTTATTGGTTGGGAAAATTAGCCATCGAAGAAGCAGTAGACAACAATAAGCGTACGATTACGTTTAGTCCTATTTTGCGGGAACGGTTGGGGCACCACATTCATGGAGAGATTTGGGCCAACACTATCAAAAAAACCTTGGATGACAATGGGTTAATTCAGCGGCCAATCCATATTATCAGTGCCAACATGCACAGTGTGATGAATTCGATTTATGCACAAACCGTTATTGGAAGTAAGTATAAAGAGCAATCGGAATATGCTATTTATGAAGATTTGAGTGCTACCGAAAACAAAGAGTTGCGTAAAAAAGTGGAAGAATATGCTCTGAAAAACGGTATGATTTCACTCCCTGATACCTCGGGAACCAACATTGATGTTCAAGTATTTGACACCGCAAAAATAGACTGGAAAAAGTCCAATTTCCCGAACGTAAAATTTAAAGGCGAGGCGCCCGTGATTATTGTTATGGATTATGCCTTTGGGGAGCAAGCTTTTGAAACTATTGATGAGTTGTTGAAGCCTTATAAATCAGGCAAAGAGAAGCTTTTCTTGAATGTAGAATCGGTTTCTATTATGGGGAAAGCCGGAATTTTGGAAGGGGGCAAAGGCGACATTATGATTCCGAATGCCCACATCAACGAGGGTACAGCCGACAACTATCCTTTTGACAATGAATTGACCAAAGCACTGTTTGAAGGCCACGGAATACCCGTGTATGCCGGTCCGATGATCACCGTTTTAGGGACTTCATTACAAAACAAAGATTTATTGAAATTTTTCCACGAATCGACGTGGGGTGCTATTGGCTTAGAAATGGAAGGTGCGTATTACCAAAAAGCCATTCAGTCGGCATCGCGCATTCGTAAGAGCATCAATCCCGATGTAAAAGTTCGATACGCCTACTACGCTTCCGATAATCCTTTAGAAACAGGAAGCACTCTAGCCTCTGGTGGATTAGGAACCACAGGAGTGAAACCAACGTATTTAATCACCATAAAAATACTAGAACAAATTTTTAACGTAAAATAGTTAATTCTTATGAGTACAAATTCTCAAAACAACACTGATAATCAAGAAATTGATTTGTCGCAAATATCAAGAACAATAAGTAATTCTTTAGCATCATTTAAGCACCTTTTGTTCAGTGGAATTCAATTTGTTATCAATAACATCATCCTTTTAGGAATATTGTTTGCTCTTGGAATTGGACTGGGGTTTTACATGGATAAAACCCAAAAAACCTTTGATCATGAAATTATTGTTTCTCCCAATTTTGGAAGCACGGATTATTTGTATTCAAAGATCGATCTATTAAAGTCAAAAGTAATAGAAAAGGATGAAGTATTTCTGAAAGGAATTGGTATTATAAATCCGCAAAGTTTAAGTAAATTAGAAATTACTCCAATAACTGATATTTATCGTTTTGTAAATAACAATGACAAAAATTTTGAATTATTAAAATTGATGGCTGAAGACGGCGACATAAAAAAGATTCTTCAGGAAAACGCTACAAGTAAGAACTATATTTATCATAAAATTACCTTTAGTTCAACTGATGCAATTGAATTTGATTCTTGCATAAAGCCTATTTTAAGTTTTCTAAATGACAGCAAGTTTTACAAAGATATTCAGAAAGTATATGTTAAAAATGTAGAAATTAAAATGAAATTGAACGATTCAATTATTTCTCAAATTGATGGCGTGCTCAACGAATTTTCTTCAAAAGTTAGCAATGGGTCTAAAAATGATAAGTTAGTATATTATAATGAAAACACCCAGTTAAATGACGTAATTGAAACAAAAGAAGATTTAATAAAGGAACAAGGAAACCACCGATTGGATTTAGTAAGCTTAGATAAAATTATCAAAGAAAGCAGTGTAATTACAAATAGAGAAAACACAGAAAGCATCAATGGTAAAATGAAATTTGTTTTGCCTTTTTTGTTCATTTTTATCTATTTGTTTTTTAGATCGGTAGTGGTTTTTTATAGAAAGCAAAAGGCATTAAACCAGAATTAAAATGAAAGGAATAATACTAGCAGGCGGTTCTGGAACCCGCTTACACCCACTTACATTAGCCGTAAGTAAGCAATTAATGCCTATTTATGACAAACCAATGATTTACTACCCATTATCAACATTGATGTGGGCAGGAATCAATGAAATTTTAATCATTTCAACTCCACATGATTTACCTCTTTTTCAACAACTTTTAGGCGATGGTAAGAAATTCGGTTGTCGATTTGAATACGCCGTTCAAGAACACCCAAATGGTTTGGCAGAAGCCTTTATCATTGGAAAAGAATTTGTAGGCAATGATAAAGTCGCCTTGATTTTGGGGGACAATATCTTTTACGGTACCGGTTTGGCCGAATTATTACAATCCAACAACGACCCTGATGGCGGAATCATTTATGCGTATCACGTACATGACCCAGAACGTTACGGTGTGGTTGATTTTGACGCCAATGGAAATGTCTTGTCGATAGAAGAAAAGCCAACGCATCCCAAGTCGAATTATGCTGTTCCAGGAATTTATTTTTACGACAATTCGGTTGTTGAAGTCGCAGCCAATATTCAGCCCAGTCACAGAGGTGAATTGGAAATTACCGATGTCAACAAAGAATATTTAAAAAGAGGAAAACTCAAAGTAAGTATTTTGGATCGCGGAACCGCTTGGTTGGATACAGGAACATTTCAATCACTAATGCAAGCCGGACAGTTTGTTCAAGTAATTGAAGAACGCCAAGGATTAAAAATTGGTGCCATTGAAGAAGCCGCGTACCGCATGGGTTTCATCAATTCCGATCAACTCAAAGAACTAGCAACACCTTTACTAAAAAGCGGTTATGGTGTTCATTTAATGAGCTTGTTAGACCAATAAAAAATGAATAAAAGCTAAATTCAATTATCAATTTTTGACATTGTCATTGCCATTGATTTTTGAAGTTGCCATTGATTTTTGCCATTGAAATTGTTATTGAATATGAATTTTATAGAGACCCAACTTAAAGGATGTTTTATTCTTGAACCCAAAATCATAAAAGACCAACGCGGTTATTTTATGGAAAGTTTTAATGAGCAAACGTTTGAAAAAGGAATTGGTCAAAACGTGCATTTTGTTCAAGACAATCAATCGTACTCATCAAAAGGAGTTTTAAGAGGACTTCATTACCAAACCGGAGAACACGCCCAAGCCAAATTGGTTCGCGTTTTACAAGGAGAAGTTTTGGATGTGGCTGTTGATATTCGTCCAGGTTCACCAACCTATGGTCAGCATGTAAGCGTTTTACTATCAGCAGAAAATCAACTACAATTTTTTATACCAAGAGGTTTTGCTCACGGATTTTTAGTCCTCAGTGAAACCGCAACTTTCTTTTACAAATGCGATAATTTTTATAATAAAGAAAGTGAAGGCGGAATTATATTCAATGATCCAATACTCGATATTGATTGGCAATTTGAAACGAATGAGTTGATTATATCGGAGAAAGACGAGCAACTTCCCAACCTAGAGCAAGCAAAAAAAGTATGGTAGTTTTAGTAACTGGAGCCAACGGACAATTGGGACAATCATTGCGATTTATTGAAGGTAATCACCCCGATATTCAATTTGTTTTCTGTTCATCGTCAGATTTAGATATAACCAATTTAAACAACATTAAACAGGTTTTTGAACAATTCAAACCCAATTATTGCATCAACGCCGCAGCCTACACAGCTGTTGACAAAGCCGAGAGCGAACCCGAAAAAGCGCATTTAATTAATGTAGATGGAGCCAAAAATCTAGCAGAGGTTTGTAAGCAAACGAATTGTATTTTACTACACATTTCTACTGATTTTGTCTTTGATGGAACTAAAAAAACGCCCTACACCGAAGAAGATCAACCCAATCCAACAGGCGTTTACGGTCAGACCAAACTAGACGGCGAAAAAGCGATTCAAGCCATATTCGATAATTATTACATCATCCGAACCTCTTGGGTGTATTCTCAATTTGGGAATAATTTTATGAAAACCATGTTGCGATTGGCTTCTGAAAGAGATGCATTATCCGTAGTCAACGACCAAGTTGGTACTCCAACCCATGCTGTCGATTTGGCAGAATGTTTGGTTACAATAATTGGTCAAAATGAGCGTGTCATCCTGAGTGCAGACGAAGGACAACAACCCACAACGCACAACTTCGGAATCTATAATTTTTCCAACGAAGGCCAATGTTCGTGGTACGATTTTGCCAAAGAAATATTTAGAGTCAATAACATTTCCATAAATTTACAACCCATTCCCACAACCAGTTACCCAACGCCAGCCCAAAGACCCAGTTACAGCGTTTTGGATAAGAGTAAGATAAAAAGCGTTTTTGGAGTTAAAATAGAACAATGGAAAGAATCATTAGTTAAAACAATATCTAATGAATTTATTTGAGTTTTCTAACGTCAATTAATTAAACTCATAAAAAATAAAGAATGAATCAAAAACCAACAATATCAATTGTAAGTCCAGTTTACAGAGCTGAAAAAATTGTGGAACGACTTGTTGCCGAAATCCAAAAGACAATGAGTGAACTGGAAGTACCGTATGAAATTGTTTTAGTTGACGATAGAAGTCCAGATGATTCTTGGGAAGTGATGAAATCAATTTCGGTTAAATACAATAATGTTAAATCCATCCGATTAAGCAGAAATTTTGGTCAGCATCCAGCAATAATGGCGGGTTTGAATTGTGCTTCTGGTGAGTGGATTGTAGTAATGGATTGTGATTTGCAAGATCAACCCAAAGAAATAATACAACTTTACAACAAAGCCATTGAAGGATTTGATGTGGTTCAAGCAAGAAGAACCAACAGACAAGACGGTTACTTAAAAAAGCTTTCATCAAAAATCTTTTCTAAAGTATATGGCTTTTTCACAGATACAAAGTACGATAATGAGATTGCAAATTTTGGAATTTACAGACACAAAGTGGTAAAGTCTATTTTAGATATTTCCGATTACATTAAGTTTTTCCCATTATTTGTAAATTTTGTTGGATTTAAAGCTACTTCCATACAAGTTGAACATGCTTCAAGGGATTCGGGCAGCACCAGTTATAGCATCTCTAAATTGATTAGCCTAGCATTTAATTCTATTATTTCATTCTCTAATAAACCTTTGAAGATTTTTGTTAAGTTTGGAATAATAATTTCCTTATTATCTTTTTTAGTAGGTTCCTATTATCTTTATGAGGCATTAACCAACAAGATTGAAGTATTAGGTTTTACATCGATAATTGTATCCATTTGGTTTTTGTCTGGAGTGATAATTACCACAATAGGAATAACAGGAATTTATATTGGAAAAATATTTGATCAAACCAAAAACCGACCAGTTTATATAATTGATGAAATAGTATGATTGCAAAAAGACTGGATTGGGACAGCGATTTTTTTGGATTTGAAATCGGAGAAATCAGTTTTAGTAGTGATGAAAGCATTGGTAATTCTGAAAATTTTAAGCTTTTAGTTATTAAATCTGGGAATGATTTTGAAGTACTAATAGATGGTTTTGAAAATTGTTTTTCGGAAATAAAAATTGTTTTTGAGAAAGAACTTTCGTTGATTAATTCGCAAAACACCTCTATTTATCCGATTGATGAAACAGAGTATGACATAAACGATTTATACGAATTGGCTTATGAAAGCGGGAAAAAAAGCCGTTTTGTGTTAGACAAGAATTTTAAAAATGAAAATTTTAAAAAACTGTACCGCAAATGGGTTGATAATTCGATTTCAAAAGAAATAGCAGAAGATGTTCTAATTTACAAAGAGAACAAACAAATAATGGGATTTGTAACCTATAAAATAAATGAAAGTTTTGGCACAATAGGATTGATTGCAGTAAGTGCAGCTCATCAAGGAAAAGGAATCGGAAATAAACTTTTATCTTTTGTAGAAAACAGAATTTTTTCTAATGGCATAACCAAGTTAGTAATCCCAACACAGCTGTCAAACAATACAGCATGTAATTTTTACAAAAAACAAAATTACACCATTCAACAAAAACTATTTATCAAACATTATTGGAAAAAATGATACCATTCAATAAACCCTATCTTACCGGAAAAGAAACTTTATACATAGAAGATGCAGTAAAATCAGGAAAAATTTCTGGTAACGGAAAATATACTAAATTATGTCAGGATTTTTTTGAAAAAGAGTTTGGATTCAAAAAAACACTGCTGACAACTTCTTGTACAGATGCATTGGAAATGGCCGCAATTCTCATCAATATTAAAGAAGGAGATGAGGTAATTATGCCTTCCTACACATTTGTCTCAACCGCGAATGCTTTTGTTTTGAGAGGAGCAAAAATTATTTTTGCAGACAGCAGAAAAGACCATCCAAATATTGATGAGACAAAAATTGAAGCCTTAATTACATCTAAAACAAAAGCAATTGTTCCTGTTCATTATGCGGGAGTTGCCTGTAATATGGACGTTATTATGGATTTAGCAACCAAATACAATTTATTTGTTATTGAAGATGCAGCACAGGCAATAGATAGTTATTTCATCGGAAAGGATGGAATTAAAAAACCATTAGGTTCTATAGGACATTTGGCCGCTTTTTCATTCCACGAAACCAAAAATATAATTTCTGGAGAAGGAGGAATGTTAGCCATAAATGATGAGCAGTTCATTCATAGAGCTGAAATAATTTGGGAAAAAGGCACCAATAGATCTTCTTTTTTTAGAGGAGAAGTTGATAAATACGGTTGGGTAGACATAGGAAGTTCATTTTTACCCAGCGAAATTATTTCAGCTTTTTTGTGGGCGCAACTTGAAAATTTAGAAAAGATCCAAAACAAAAGAAAAGAGCATTGGAATAATTACTTTTTAAAATTAGTCAATTGGGCCAAAGAAAATGATGTTTCACTGCCAGAAGTACCGAGTTTTGCTACCAACAATGCCCATATGTTTTACTTGGTTTGTAAAAATCTAGACCAAAGAACTGCTTTGATAGAACATTTAAAACAAAATGATATCTGGGCTGTTTTTCATTATATAAGTTTGCACAAAAGTCCTTTTTATGAACAAAAACACGACGGCAGAATATTACCTGAAACCGATAGATTTACAGATACGTTACTCAGGTTGCCGATGTTTTTCGAGTTGGATACTGAAATAATTATACAGAGTATATTAAAAAGCAAAATATAGTAAATAGTAAATAGGTTTACAAATTGTTATTCAAAGTAAAGAGGAGCACCTTTTTCTTTCCCTAATTTAACTACAACGACATTATCAATCATTTTGACTGAGTCATAATCAGGCCAAACTTTCATGTTTGTTATCGAATCTTTAATTATGCTTAATTTTTCTTTACTCTCTAACATTTTATAGTCGGCGACATCTGCTTCTTTAATAAAATTAATAATCCTGTAATTGTTTCCGTTATCCCAACTAAAAAAAGAACCTCCAAAAATTTCAGAATTTTCAAGCCTGAATTTTTGGTGATAATCATAATTAAAATATCCGTAAAAATAGACCGTTTTATCACCCACACTGAAATTAGGATATTTGGATTGAATGATAGAATCTATTTTTTCGGCAATTTTTTTATCGTGTTTGTAAATTTTATTTACGGAGTAAAAAAGATTAGTGACAAAATAAATATTAATTATAACTATTAAAGTCACTAAAGTCTTAACAATATTTTGAGAACTTATTTTAAAACGATCAATAAAAAGACTTATCCCAAAAGCAAAAATAAGATTAGAAGTTAGATACAAACGTGGTGGATGGTAACCGTTAGTAATAAAAAACGAAATAATAAATGGGGATATGCTTAAAAAAAACAGTATTAGAATTCTGTAGACAAAATATTTTTTGTTTATAAACAAATTTGGTAAAAGTAGAGCAAATAATAAAGGAATGAGAATATACAATTTTTCACCATAGTATGAAGTTCCTTTTAAGTGATTTTTGCATAGACTAAGAAAATTTGAAAAAATATTTTCTGAATTCCCAGAAACAAAAGAGGAAAGATATTCGCTTTTTTCAATTGGCGGGCAAATAAGTTTGACTGAAATAGAATAAAAAAGTATTGATAAAACCACTATTCCAATAAAAAGTAAAGTCTTTTTTATCTCAGGAATCAATTCAAATGTGTCTTCAAATGTTTTTATAAAAAATAGTATCACAAATATGGTAATGGGAACTAATACAAATGCTTGATATATTGATAGAGTAAACATTAATAGTAATGGAACGGCTATTAAAAGCAATATTTTTTTTATTAAAGAATTGGCTTGAATTCCTTTCAAAAATAATTCTACACTAATCACAGATAGTAAAAATCCTATTCCGGCAACATCTGCCATAATACTAAAGACTAACTGATATGAAAGCTGAGGAAAAGTAACAAAAAGAGCACAAAAAAAATAAGAAGTATAGTTGTTAAATTTAAAAAGAGCACTCAATTTAACAGCAGAAAGACTGAACAAAAAAAGACTCAACAAAAGGGTAAAGTATTGTAGAAATCCAGCAAATAAATGGTATCTAATTAAATTTTGTCCCCATCGGCCGAAAGACATACCAAAATCAGGAAAAATGGGAGCTTCATTGTCAATGCTAACAGTAAAGTTAGATAATGCAAAACCATAGGCTAATATGGCTAGTGCAAAAGTAATTAAAAACAATTTATAAAAATTTTTATTTTCTGGATTATCTTGATAAGGCATGGTAAAATATTAAGTTTAGAATTTTAAACAAAACTAATTAAATTTGTTTATTACTTTGATTATAGTTTATTTTGTAAAATAAAGGAATAAATTCTAACACTTAATTAATATAACATGAAATTTAAAATTTTATTTTTAGTATTGTTTTCTGCTTTCGCAACAATAAGTTGTAAGAATGAAACAAGCGATAAAAACCAACAATCTCAAGAGGTTCAGGCTGTGCCAGATGCATTTAGAGTAACACTTGATGTTGTAGCAAAAAAAAATGATGATTTTTGTTTATTATATACAGAAGACGGATCAATTAACTTTAAAGATGGGGTTTGGCAGGCCGTTAAAGGTTCTGAAAGTTCTCAAAAAGTAGTTTTTACCCTGCCTCAAGATGTCAAGCCGACACAACTTCGCATTGATTTTGGGATGAATAAAGAACAAGAAGAAATAATCCTTAATAGTTTTACAATGGAGTACATAGGAAAAAGTAGAACAATAGGCTGTCCAGAATTAGTCGCTTTTTTTAGAGCTGATGATTCTAAATGTTCTTTTGACCATGTTACAGGATTGATAAAACCTGTTGTAAAAGAAGGAGTTAGACAAAACCCATCATTATATCCACATGAATCAAATATGATGCCTGCTATTCAAAAAATTCTTAATTAATCTTAAGATGAAATCTAATAATTCTATTCATAAATAATTTATGGATAGAATTATTATTAACAAAACCCCAAAATGCGCAGACTCAAAATTTTATTTTTCTGGATTTTTATTAACAAGAACAACATCACTTTTTCAGAGTTAGTTCGTTTTTTGATAAAACCAAAAATTAATTCTATTGCTAAGAACTACATCAAAAGCATTTCTGAAAAAGAGTCTGATTTTGAGTTAAAGTTTACCAATACTCCGGATTCTTTATTTTGGCCAAAAAATTTCTCATTACATCGTCTCGATCAGGTTATTTGCGAAACAATGGACACCAATGATTGGCATTTTTATCAAAAACAAGGAACCATTATTGAACAAGATGAATGCCTTTTAGATATTGGAACTGCCGAAGGATTGTTTCCTTTAACAGTGGTTGAAAAATGTGAACAAATATACTTGATTGAACCCAGTAAGGTTTTTTACGAATGCTTGAATAAAACGTTTAAAAACCATGCTGATAAAATCACTATACACAACGTAGCTGTTGGAAACGAAGACGGATTAATTCCCTTTGATGAAAATTCGCTAGACGGCAAAGTAGCTACTAAGAATCAAGAAAACACCTATAAAATACCCATTAACAAAATTGACACATTGTTGAGCGATAAAAAGGTTACCTATCTAAAAGCAGATATTGAAGGCTTTGAGTCGGAAATGCTCAAAGGTGCAGAACAAACCATAAAGCGAAACAAACCCAAAATAGCCATTACAACCTACCATACTCAAAACGACCCAAAAGAAATAATAGAAATTATCAAAGGATTTGTTCCAGAATACAATTACTACGTAAAAGGAATTTATGAAAAAACACCAAAACCCGTGATGATTCATTTTTGGGTTTAAAAAAGTTATGAAAAAAGAGAAATTACTTTCGTTTATTACTAATAAAAAGAAAAGCAATTTCTTGATTTATGGAATTGGTCAATCATTCAACCTACTAAGCCCTTTAATTGTAGCACCTTTAATAGTTTCAGTTTGTAGAGAATCTGGTCTAGGTAAGTTGGGGTTGGGTTTTGCATTAGCATTGTTTTTGATTTTAATCGTTGATTATGCCTTTGATGTAAAAGGAACCAAACAAGTTTCTGAAAACAGAACAAACATCCAAGCACTTCAAGAATTGCTATCAGAAGCGCTTTTTACTAAGATATTCTTGTTTTTTATTGCATTAACAATTGCTTTACTATTGGTTTTTTTTGTTCCTTTTTTTTCCCAAGAAAAAAAACTATATTTTTTTAGTTTAACCATTGTTTTAGCTCAAGTTTTCAATCCAACTTGGTTTTTTCAGGGATTGGAAAAGTTCAAAGTGGTTTCACTTCTGAATATCCTATCAAAAACCGTTTATGTGGTATTGGTATTTAACTTTGTTCGTCACAAAGACGATTACGTATTAGCCAATCTTTTCCTCGGATGCAGTGCGCTTTTTTTCAACCTTATAGGTCTTTTTTTACTCAATAAAAAATACAACATTCACTTATTTGTCCCTAAAAAGAATCGTGTAATAGAAATTATTAAAAACGACTTTACCTTTTGTCTTTCACAATTGTTTTTATCGGCTAGACAGCTTTCTCCTCTTGTTTTAACAGGTTATTTTTTAGGATTTACATTTGCGGGTCAGTACAAAATAATGGAACAAGTCATCACCTTGTTTCGAACTTACATACAAGTTTTTTTAAAATTTTTCTACCCAAGTTTATGTTATAAAATTGTCGATAAAAAACAAGAAGCTTATGCTTATTGGAAAAAATATTCATTTTACAATAGTATTCTAATTTTAACGGCTTTGATAGTATTATTTGTTTTTTCTGAACAAGTACTCCTTTTTTTCAAATTAGATAAAGCATCATTAGTATCTATTAATAAGCTGTTCAGGATTTCTTTAATTATTTCGATGCTAATGTCAATTTCATTAGCTTTCGAACAATTGGTATTAGTTTTAGGGAAAAATAAAGATTACATTAGAACCACCATTGTTGTTACCATAGTCAATATTTTTATTATATTGCTTTTTATTAATTCCTATCACCTTTACACCATTATCATTTCATTAATTATATCCGAAGTTTTGTTTATAATCCTATACTATAAGAGCGTTATTACTAATTTAACAAGCAGAATAAATTAAAAATGTCATTGACTTTATCAAAAAATAAAATTCTACAGTTTTTATTCATTTTGTGTGTAGCAGTTCCTTATTTTAATAATTATGAACTTACTTTTTTCATTTGGTTTTTAACAGTTTCTCTTACTTTAAGAACTAATTATTCAATTAATATCATCAATCAAATTCTTTGTTTTTTGGGTATTATTATTATTTCTTTGGTTAGTAGTTTTTTTTATGAATTTACAGTTTATAATTTTATAAGAGATTTTACATATCTATTAAAACCAATATTTGGTCTACTTCTGGGATATCAAATATGTAAGAGATATTCAAATAATAATCCGTTATATTTAATAATAAGAACTGGAGTTTTTTTAGCTATTCTTCATTTAATAATTGTTGCTTTTTCCTTTATTTTCCTTACCGTAAGAGATATTAACGGACTCAGATATTATGCTGGATACTTTAGTGATTTTGAAGTTTATGGGTTGGTATTTCTTTTTTTTAGTAAACAACTAGGAATTGAAATATCAGAATCCAAAAGAAAAAAGTATATTTTACTTTTAGCAGTTTCTTCAATGTTTTACCTTTCACGAACCAATTTCATCCAATTTGTACTCATGTTTATGGCCTTAAAAGGTTATTTTACTATCAATAAAAGAGCAATTACTGTACTTGCTACTTTTGCTGTAGCAACTATTTTACTTTATTCCGCAATTTTATATGTTAATCCCAAAAGAAATGGTCCTGGGATAGAGGCTTTTTTATATAAAGTTAAAATTGCGCCCACTGAACCATTTAAAACAAAAATAAATAAAGAGGATTATAAAGATTTTAATGATAATTACAGATCTTTAGAAAATATTCTTACCATTAATCAAATGACAGCTGAAGATAAGTCTACTATCATTTTTGGTAAAGGAATGGGCTCAGAAGTTAAATTGCATGCCGAAGTAATGTTAGACGGTGTTGTTTTTAGTAAAATTTCAATCCTTCACAATGGTTTTATGACCATTTTCTTAAAATCAGGATTGCTAGGCGTAGTGCTTTTGATATTAAGCATAGTATTACTTTATAGAAATTGCTTTTATCAGAATCCAATGTTTAAAAATATCAATTATTTTTTTATTGGAACTATTCTATTCTTGTTTATTTCCTATTGGGTTTTTATGGGTTTTTATTTTAAAGCAGATACAAAATCAATCCTTATAGGATTAATGATTGCTTATGTTGAAAACAAAAGAAGACAACTAAAAGACAAGAAAATTTTAAGTCAAGATATTTAGTATTTTAACACTCGTTCTCCCATCACCATAAGGATTAGATGCCTTAGAAATACTCGAATAATACTCAGAATCATTCAATAATCGAAGCGTTTCAGACACTATTTTTTCTTTGTTTGAGCCTACCAAAATTGCAGTTCCTGCTTCTATGCCTTCTGTTCTTTCGGTTACTTCGCGCAATACTAAAACGGGTTTTCCTAGACTTGGCGCTTCTTCTTGAATTCCGCCCGAATCAGTCAAAATAATACTGCTTTTGTTCATCATCCAAATCAGTTCAGGATAATCCAATGGCGCAATCAATTTGATGTTGCTCGCAATGAGTTTCTGATGCGCAATTTCTTTGATATTGGGATTGAGATGAACCGGATACACAATTTCAACAGAATCTGTATGTGAAGCAGCAATTTCGAGCAGCGAATCGCATATGGTCTCAAATGGTTTCCCGAAATTTTCTCTTCGATGGCACGTTACTAAGATTACTTTTTTATCAAAATTAATGTTTTTGAATTGTTCTAATAACGATTCCTCTGATGTTTCACGAATTGTGTTTAATCCTTTGAAAAGAGCATCAATAACCGTATTTCCAACTACAAAAACATTTTCAGTAATATTTTCTTTGAATAAATTAGCTCTAGAAGTTTCGGTTGGACAAAAATGATACGAAGCCAGTTTGGAAGTCAAAACCCGATTCATTTCTTCTGGAAAAGGCGAATGCATATCACCGCTTCTCAAGCCAGCTTCAATATGAATGACTTTTATTTTCTGATAAAAAGCCGCCAAAGACGATGCCAACACAGTAGTAGTGTCGCCTTGAACAAAAACATAATCAAACGATTCTTTCAGCAAAATTTCGTTGGTAATTCTCGAAATCAAATCGGCAGTTAGTTGATGAAGTGTTTGATTGGGTTTCATGATGTTCAAGTCGTAATCCACTTTTATCGAAAAAAAAGACAATACTTGATCCAACATTTCGCGGTGCTGAGCCGTAACTCCTACTTTTACTTCAAACCGTGAATCGTTTGAAAAACAATCAATTAGAGGAGCCATTTTTATAGCTTCAGGGCGCGTTCCAAAAAGGAATAATAGTTTTTTCATAAGGTATAATTCCTGTAGTAAAATCAGGACGTAAAACTATTAATAAAAACTATATTTGCAATTCATATTTGAACTAAAATGAAAGTACTTTTTCAGTCTAGGACCAATTTATTTGATGCGCCAGGTGGCGATATGGTGCAAATGATAAAAACCAAAGAGTTTCTAGAAAAACAAGGCATTCAAGTTGATATTTCTTTAGAATTTGAACCCGATTTGAAAGAGTATGATTTAGTACATCTGTTCAATCTAATGGAGCCACAAGACATTTATCGGCAAATGATAAATGCTAAAAAACAGAACAAAAAAATTGCACTTTCCACTATTTATGGTTTGTATACCGAGTTTGAACGAAAAGCGCGAGGCGGACTTTTTCAAAAAATAGCCAACTTACTATCTCCGTATCAAATAGGATATATCAAGGTAATAATCAAACATTTCTTCGAAAAGAGATTCCACAAAGGAGTTGTCAAAATGCTGTTCAAAGGCTATTACGGAATGATGAAGGAAATTGTAAATAATACCAGTGTTTTTCTTCCCAATTCAGTATCAGAAATGAACCGTGTGGCAGACGAATTCAAACTTAAAAACTACAATTTTGTGAGTATTCCCAACGCCATTGATCAATCAGTTTTTACTGAAAATGAAACCAACAAAGAAAATAAGTATTCCAAATACAAAGATTGTATCGTTTGTGCAGCCCGAATTGAAGGTCGAAAATCAACGCTCAATTTAGTTCGAGCATTAAAAGGCACCAATCATACTTTAGTATTGGTGGGGAAAGAATCTCAAAATCAAAAAAAATATGTGGAGCAGGTTCATAAAGAAGCCGGAGAAAATGTGGTTTTTCTAGGAGCGATTCCACACGATGATTTGAGAGATTTGTATAAAGTTGCCAAAGTTCATGCTTTAGTAAGCTGGATGGAAACACCAGGACTTTCTTCATTAGAAGCTGCCGCAATGGGATGCAACATTGTGGTGACTAAAAAAGGTGACACTTACGATTACTTTGAAGATTATGCTTTTTATTGCGAGCCAGATGATATTAACTCCATTAAAATTGCCATTGAAAAAGCATTTGCATCACCGTTCAATCCTGAATTGAAAGAAAAAATACTCAAGAACTACATTTGGGAGAAAACAGCCGAAGAAACTATAAGAGGATATAAAAAAATACTTCAATCTTAGAAAACTTTCATTTTCGACGGAAAATCTTAAAAACAAATCCGTACCCATCGCAAAAGTAATTTCAAAACACCTATTTTTGGAACCTTGAAAAAGAAACTACAAAAAATGAAAATAGCCATTCTTGGAACGCGCGGAATACCCAATTTTTATGGTGGTTTTGAACAATTTGCAGAATTTTTATCGGTTTATTTGGCCGAAAAAGGGCACGAAGTATACTGCTATAATTCGCATGATCATAAATTTCAAGAAAAAACCTTTCACGGCGTTCATATTATTCACCAATATGATCCCGAATATAAGTTGGGGACCTTCGGGCAATTTATTTACGATTATAATTGTATTCGTGATGCCCGAAAACGCAATTTTGATATCATCCTACAATTAGGGTACACCAGCAATTCGATTTGGTTTTTTTTACTACCCAAAAAGCCGATCATCATTACCAATATGGATGGTATTGAGTGGAAACGATCAAAATACAACAAAGCGGTACAGCAGTTTTTAAAATTTGCCGAGCGGTTGGCTGCCATGAGTAGCGATTATTTGGTTTCCGATTCGTTAGGGATTCAAAAATTTTTGGAGCAACGTTACGGAAAAAAATCAACGTATATTGCTTACGGGGCCTATCCTTTTTCCAATCCAGATCCTTCTATTTTAACCGAATATCAGGTAGAATCCGGAGCCTATAATATGATTATGGCGCGTTTCGAACCCGAAAATAATTTCCAATTGGTTCTCGATGGAGTGGTTGAAAGCGGCGAAACGACTCCTATTTTGGTGGTGGGTAATCATCAAACGAAATACGGCGCTTATTTAAAAAATCGGTATGCTCAGTATCCACATATCCGATTTATGGGCGGTATTTACAATCTTTCTCACTTGAACAATTTACGGTATCACTGCAATTTATATTTTCACGGGCATTCTGTGGGAGGTACCAATCCTTCCTTGTTGGAGGCCATGGCATCGCAAGCCTTAATTGCAGCTCACGACAATGATTTCAATAAAGGAGTGCTTCAAGAAAACGCCTTTTTCTTTTCTACCCCCAAAGAAGTCGCTCATATCCTCAAAACTGCCAAAAAAAGTGATACCTTGCACTATATAAAAAACAATTACGAGGCCATTGTAACACAGTTCAATTGGAGTAAAATTAATGGGGAATATTTACAATTATTTGAAGCTTGCATGGCAAAAGGAAAGCCATGATTTTCATCAAAATCCACTACCGTATTTTGTTTTACTTGTCGTTTTAACAATCCCTTTACCCCATATTTTCAGTAGTATTGCCTCTATACTATGGGTGGTTTTAGCTTTGTTTTTGTACAAAAAAAGAACGCCAAAATGGAATCCCGCCTTGGTTTGGCCTTTGTTGTTGTATGTGGGATTGGCGCTTTCTTATTTTTGGTCCATAGCTCCCTCAAACTCCCTTTCCGCGCTTACAAAGCAACTCCCGCTGCTTTTGTTCCCTTTGGTGTTTTTTATCCATAGCCAATGGACACCTGAGGCTGAAACAAAGATTAAAAACGGCTTAGCCTACGGGTATTCGGTTTTCGCAATTTTTTGGTTGTTTAAAGCACTAGTTCGATATTGTTTTACGGGAGATCAACGTGTGTTTTTCTATCATGATTTAGTGACAAACGATGTCAACGCAATTCATGTTTCCTTATATGTTGCGGTGGCGTTTTTTATTCTTCTTGAAAAGCAATTTCGCTCCTATTTGGAATGGGTTTTCATGGGGCTTTTAGGTCTTGTTATGGTCTTACTTTCTTCCAAAAATGTAATCATTATCTTTTTGGGATTAGTTGTTATTCGGTGGATACAGCGGTACCGTCAAAGGGTAACCTTCCGAATAAAAATATTGGTTGGAGTAGCCGCTTTTGGGTTATTGTTTCTTTTTTCAGGAAAAATAATAGACCGATTCCGGTTGGAAGTAGTCTCAAATACAGGCCAAGAAACGATTAATCGTACTATTGGAGACGCTACAAATAAGGTGTACAATGTTACGGTGTCACAAGCTTGGAATCAAACCACCTTTAAAGCCAATGACTTCTTTCCAGGCACGGCTTTACGCGTGTATCAAATTCGAATATTTTTCGAAATGATGCGCGAAGATGGCCAATGGTTTACGGGCTATGGCGCGAATGCAACTGACGAAAAAATTCGGCAAAAGCGAATTGAACATCAACTCTATGAAGGCTATGATGTATTTAATTTCCATAACCAATACATTCAATTTTTTGCAGAAATTGGAATCATTGGTTTTATTATTTGCATCATAATGGTGTTTGTAAATTTGAAAATTGCTATAAATCGAAAAGATTTCATTCATTTTTCTTTTGCAATTTTGATTATAAGTTTATTTTTGACAGAGTCATTTTTGGCACGTCAACGCGGAGTAATTTATTTTACCCTCATGTATTGTTTATTCACGTCCTTTTCACCCAAAGGAAAATTAAAAAGTTGATATGAAAAGAATTTTAATCACCGGTGCAGCAGGATTTTTGGGCTCACATTTATGCGATCGTTTCTTAGCTGAAGGATACCATGTAATCGGAATGGATAATTTGATCACTGGCGATTTAAAGAATATTGAACACTTATTTAAAGAACAGCATTTTGAGTTTTATCATCATGATGTGACCAAGTTTGTTCACGTTCCTGGACATTTGGATTATATATTACACTTTGCCTCACCCGCAAGCCCTATTGATTATTTAAAAATTCCAATTCAAACCTTAAAAGTAGGTTCTTTAGGAACGCACAACTTATTGGGTTTGGCTCGGGTAAAAAAAGCAAGAATTCTTATTGCATCTACTTCTGAAGTGTACGGCGATCCCTTGGTGCACCCGCAAACCGAAGATTATTATGGTAATGTAAATACCATTGGTCCTCGGGGCGTGTATGACGAAGCCAAGCGTTTTCAGGAATCGATTACGATGGCGTATCATACGTTCCACGGCGTTGAAACCCGCATCGTGCGTATTTTTAACACCTATGGTCCGCGCATGCGTTTGAACGATGGTCGTGTAATTCCTGCTTTTATTGGACAAGCTCTTCGCGGAGAGGATTTAACGGTGTTTGGGGATGGAAGTCAAACGCGCTCTTTTTGTTATGTGACCGATCAAGTGGAGGGTATATACCGATTGTTATTATCGGATTACAATATGCCAGTGAATATTGGTAACCCAGATGAAATTACGATTCGCGATTTTGCAGAGGAAATCATAAAACTTACGGGTACTGAACAGAAAATTATTTATCATCCTCTCCCTGTCAACGATCCCTTACAACGACAACCGGATATTACCAAAGCCAAAGAAATTTTAGGCTGGGAACCTAAAGTAAGTCGTTCGGAAGGAATGAAACTCACCTATGCCTATTTCAAATCTTTGACTTCCGAAGAATTATTGCGTGAAGAACATAAAGATTTTAAAAATTATATTCATTAAACCTACCTAAAAGTGCATCATACAGGTCGGTATTCCAAATACATACGCCCCATAAGTATTCTACTAGATTTGCTAGTGGTCAATGCACTTAGTTTATATTTTTTTAGGGAGTTACGCGTTGATTTTTTGGTCTATATTCCGTACCAAATTTTAGCGTGGTCTTTGATTGCGTTATTAGTACGATTTTACGAAGTTTATCGCTTTACAACGCCTGTTGAAATTATTTCCAAATTATTGAAGCAATCCACCCTGTTTTTATTGTTGGTAATTGCTTTTTTTCCCTTTGCAAAAACAACAATTTTTAGCGGTAAAGCCATTGCCTGGCTGCTTTCGGTGAGTTTTGTTATTATTACAGGATTCAAATATTTTTTCTTTTATTACCTAAAAAAATACCGTCTATTAACACACAATAATTACCGTTCTGCAGTTATCATCGGGTATACAACGGAAGCGTTGAATTTGAAAAAAATCTTTGAGACCCGCCAAGACTATGGCTATCGTTTTCTTGGCTTTTTTTCCGATAAAAAGCAAGGACCAGAAGTTATAGGAAAAGTTGAGGAGCTAAAGGCCTTTGTTTTAGAAAAGAAGATCGATGAGATTTATTGCTCTTTGAATGAAATTTCCAATGAGAAAATCAAAGAATTAGTACAATTTGCTGACGAGCATCGTAAAACGATTAAGTTCATCCCGGACACTAAAGAGATTTTATCCAAGAACTTGAAAATCGACTATTATGAGCTCTTTCCTGTTTTATCGCTTCAAAAAACACAGTTACACGATCCTTTAATAAAGGGTTTTAAACGGGCTTTTGACATTATTTTTTCACTAATTGTAATCGTATTTATCCTTTCATGGTTGACACCCATTATTGGCCTTCTAATTTTGATTGAATCCCGCGGCCCTATTTTTTTCAAACAAGGAAGGCCCGGTTTGGATGAGAAAGAATTCTTTTGCTACAAGTTTCGATCCATGCATCAAAATGTCAATACTGAACAAGAAGCGTCTCGCAATGATCCCCGCGTGACGCGTATGGGACGCTTTATGCGAAAAACGAGTATTGATGAATTACCTCAATTTTTTAATGTATTCCTAGGCGATATGTCCGTGGTTGGACCACGCCCACACCTTTGGTCACAGAATAAAGCATATGCCAACAAAATTAAGAAGTACATGGTACGCTTATATGTAAAACCTGGTATAACCGGTTTGGCGCAGGTAAAAGGGTTCCGTGGAGAAATTGAAACCGACGAGGACATGATTAATCGGATCAAGTACGATGTATTTTATATTGAAAACTGGTCGTTTGTTTTAGATATTAAAATCATTGTCCAAACCGTAATTAACATTTTTAAAGGCGAAGAAAAAGCCTACTAGAATACGCCTTGTGCGATTAAGTTTTTCACTTGTTTAACGACATCAAATTCCTTTTGCGCTTGTTCAAAAACGTTTGTTTTCATAGCCACCAAATCTGATTTATCCATCCTATTTATCGCTAAAAGTTGTTGTTGCATGGCCGTAAAATCTCCTACGGGTACCACCCAACCCAATCCGTGATTTGCCACTATATTTTCACCTTCACCACCACCAAAGTAGAGAATGGGAAATCCTAAACTCCCGTATTCAAAAATTTTGGAGGGAACCGATCCATAAATACGTGTGGTCAAGGGGACAACCGCGATGTCAAAGGTTTTAAGCATTTCATGTAGTGCGTTGCGTTCCATCATCCCATGGAAAAATATCGGTTGCTGCGGATGGTTTTGTAAATAGGTCTCGATTTCTTTTTTCTCAGCACCATCTCCAAAAATGTGTAATTCAATTCGCGTTCCCACCAAGTCAAGTTCCCGACATAATTCATACACCCCTTGGGCAACGCCCAATAAACCGGCGTAGAATACTTTTACAGTGGGATTTGCTGAGGTTTGGAGTTCCAATTGACGTATAGAATGATCGGGATAATTTCGATACAAATACCCCTGTTTGTCAGGGAAAATGGAATGGATATGATCCAAAATTTCCTGAGATTGTCCCAACAGTAACGTAGCTTTTTGATAAATAAAGCGCTCCATGAAAAGGGAAACTTTGTGCGAAAAAGACCCTGCTTTTAGCGCATTTAATTCAATAGCTGCCAAAGGCCACAAATCGGAGACATTTAAGATGATTTTTTTTTGTTTGAGCGCTAAAATCGCCACCGAAAGAAAAGACAACAACAAGGGAGGCGATTGCACAATTACTTTTTTGGGTGTTTTTTTAAACAGTAAATACAGTACCAAAACGCTAGAAAACGAAAGTATCGACAGCAAGCGCTTGGCAATATTCTTACTGTTGCTTGGATAAATCCAAAGGCGTTTCACCCGAATTCCTTTTTGGTTTTCTGTCACCGAAAATTTTCCTTTATATTCTGGAAACAATTCGCCTTTCGGATAATTCCCTAAGGGACAAAGCACGGTGACGGCATAGTTGTTCTTATGCAATTGCAAAGCCATTTGCTCAATCCGATTGGCAGCGGCCCCCTTTTCTGGCGGATAATAGTTGGAGACAATGAGTATTTCTTGCATTAGTTCTTTTTTTGCCACAATATATCCACAATACGCTCGGAGGCTTTACCATCCCATAACTCAGGAATCCCCGTTTTTTTCATCCCGTTTTGAAGAAAAGAAGCGTACGTTTCAATCAACTTTTCTACTTGTGTTCCCACCAAGTGATTGGTACCCACGGTAATCGTTTCGGGACGTTCGGTATTATTACGTAAGGTAAAACAGGGAATTCCCAGCACAGTAGTTTCTTCTGAAATCCCACCACTATCGGTAATTACGGCAAAACTATGGGCTACTAAATACATGAAATTTAAATACCCTTGGTGTTCGATAAAGAGGATATTCTGCGTATGCAATTGACGCTCACCTAAAATTGCTTTAGTTCGGGGGTGAATGGGGAAAATGATTTTTTTTCCTTGCGCCAATGCATCAATCCCTTGCAACAAATGCAGTAACGAATCCTCTTCATCGACATTGGCTGGCCGGTGTAAGGTGAGCACGATATAATTTCCTTTTTCGAGCGCAAAATTCTCCCAAAACGAAGGTTGCTGAAAGCGGTGTTGATTTTGATATAACGTGTCAATCATCACGTTCCCCACAAAATGAACTGTATCAGGCTGTGCACCATATCGAATTAAATTTTCGGTGGCCAATGTGGATGTGGTAAAGAAATAATCGGTGATGCTATCGGTGACAATTCGGTTGATTTCTTCAGGCATGGTCATATCCCCCGAACGAATACCCGCCTCGACATGCGTTACTTTGAGGTTCATTTTTTTGGCCACAAGTGCACAGGCCATTGTTGAATTGACATCGCCTACAACCAGCACCATATCGGTAGGATTTTCCAATAATTCTTGTTCAAAAGCCACCATAATATTGGCCGTTTGCACCGATTGGGAACCGCTTTTTACCTCGAGATTGGCATCGGGTTTGGGTATATTTAGCTCTTCAAAAAAGGTATCGCTAAGGTTTTTATCATAATGTTGACCCGTGTGCACCAAGCGATAGGAAAGCGGCGCTCCTTCACGTTGTTTCTTTTCAATCGCTCGAATAATAGGAGCAATTTTTATAAAATTAGGTCGAGCACCAGCAACGATAGTAATTTTCATAGTCTAATTTTTATATCCAATGGGTTTTCGATTTTCAACCGATTTAGTTTTGCTTAATTCGTTCAAATACGAAAACACTAACGCAATATTTTTATCGTGGTTCTCCACTTTTTGTTCCAATAAATGGATTTTTTCCTGTACTTCGGAATGCTCCATAATCCATTGCCGCATTTGGGTGAACAGTCGCATGATTTGAATGTTCACCGAAATAGCCAGTTCCGAATGAATCACACTCGAAAGCATGAGTATACCATGTTCGGTAAAGGCCATAGGTGCGTGTCGTAATCCCATTTTTAACGATTTGGAAGACGCAAATTGCGACCTCCAATTATGTAATTCATCTTCAGTCAAAACAAACATAAAATCGTCTGGGAATCGCTCTCGATTTCGTTTTACTGCTTCTTTTAACCGTTTTGTTTCAATGCCGTACAATTGGGCCAAATCGCGATCCAAGAGTACTTTTTGGTTTCGGATAACATAAATTTTATCCAAGATGGTTTCGTTTGGGCGCATAGAATTTTGCATAGGCGTTGTATTTAAAAATTATTTTGGTTTATATCATGGAAACAAATTGCTTTAATTTCCCACTTTTGCAGCGAACCAAGGTCTCTTTTCGGGAAAAATGAAACGTCAATCCCGACTCCAAATAGGTTTCAATCGCCTCTTCAATCGCCTTAATTTGTGCCACAGTCAAGGCAATCCGACTCACATATTCGATTTCAAAAGTATCTATTTTGGTTTGTTTTATCACAAATTCTTGCACATTTCCATCGTCTTCAATGATACTTTTGGTCACATAGTAAAAAGTAAGTCCCGGCGATTTTTTCCCACTAGGCAGTACCGCAATATCGTTGGTGCGCCCAATTAATTTTTTAAGAATCGGTTTTTCTGGAGTGCTTTTTTCATCCAAAACCCCAAGGTCACCGATATCATACCGAATAAACGGATGGGCTTTATTGTACAACGAAGTAATCACAACACGACCCTCCTGACCGTTTGGCACTGGATTATCCTGTGCATCCAAAATCTCTACAAACAACGTTTCCACATTTACTTGCCATTCGCCTTCAGGATTTTGAAACGCAATCAAATCCAATTCCGAGGCACCGTATTCATTGATAATCGGAATCCCAAATTGTTTTTCCAAAAGGTTTTTATCTTCGGGAAACAACATTTCAGAGGTCACAACACAACATTTAAGCGTAGGACAAACATCTTTTAAAACGATGTTTTTTTGGTGTAAAAACTTGGCAAACAAGACAATCGAGCTCGTATATCCATTGATGTTGTCAAATTTTTTTCGACGAAAAGTGGCCAAAACTTCCTCGAGTACTTTGTCGGATAAATCAAAAATGGGAAAACGATACCGACCGCTTAAGAAATCCTTCAGCCGTTCTTTCGCATAGCCCATGGTGTCTAATGGAATGCCATAAAACCGCGCTTGATACGAGGTGTTAAAATCAATGCCAAATTGCCCAAACTGCGTAATGATATTGGCCCAAGTGAGGGCATGGGAATATTTATCTTTGGCAAAAATAAACGGGTCGCCACTTGACCCCGAGGTTTTATTAACATACACATTTTTAACGGTGTAACCTTCGGAAAGCCGCTGGGCTAATGGCTGCTGAAAATGTTTTTTGGTCATAATCGGCAATGACGACCAATCAGTACTTTTTTGGGAGGACACCAATTGTTGGTATAACGGATTGTGCCGTATATGATGCGCTACGATTGCTTGTCGCTGTGTTGCCAGATAATCGGCAAATTCTTCAGCGGAAAGATTGCGAATTTCAGCATACTGCCTTTTCGCTTCCTTCATGGGAAAGCCTTGCCATTGCAATGAAAAATCAAACAGTCGAAACACCCGATTCATTTTTTTCAAAAGTAATAAATTCAAGGCACGTCTGTGTGAAACTTTTTAAAAGATTGCCTTTTGCAAACGTCAAAAACACCCTATTTTTGTACCACAACGATTTTCAATTTTTACATTTGAAATAACACAACACCACATGACAATTTTACTTCTTGGATCGGGCGGGAGAGAACATGCTCTGGCTTGGAAAATGCTTCAAAGTTCGCACTGTTCCCAATTATTCGTAGCGCCTGGTAATGCAGGAACGGCCGCGATTGCTACCAATGTTGATGTAAACCCGAATGATTTTCCTGCGGTAAAACAATTTTGTTTGGCACACGAAGTAGGCATGGTCGTGGTTGGTCCCGAAGACCCACTGGTGCATGGGGTCTATGATTTTTTTAAAAATGATTCCCAATTACATACCATTCCGGTGATTGGTCCCTCCAAAGAAGGGGCACAATTGGAAGGTAGTAAAGAATATGCAAAACAGTTTTTAGTTCGACACCATATTCCCACGGCGCGGTATGAAAGTTTTACCCCAGCAACCGTAGAACAAGGCTGTTTATTTTTGGAAACACTCGCTCCGCCCTATGTGTTGAAAGCCGATGGGCTAGCGGCTGGAAAAGGCGTTTTAATTCTTTCGGACTTGGAAGAAGCCAAAACCGAATTACGCAATATGCTCGTGCATGCTAAGTTTGGTGCAGCCAGTGCAAAAGTGGTTATCGAAGAGTTTTTAAGCGGGATTGAATTGAGTTGTTTTGTATTGACCGATGGAAAAAGTTATAAAATACTACCCACCGCCAAAGATTACAAACGTATAGGAGAAGGCGATACGGGGTTGAATACCGGCGGAATGGGAGCTGTTTCTCCAGTGCCTTTTGCCGATGCCGTTTTTATGGAAAAAGTGGAGACGCGCATTGTAAAACCCACGATTGCAGGATTACAAAAAGAAAATATTGAATACAAAGGATTTGTGTTTATCGGATTAATAAAGGTGGGCGACGATCCTTTTGTGATTGAATACAATGTTCGCATGGGCGATCCCGAAACCGAAGTGGTCATGCCTCGATTGCAATCGGACTTAGTGACCTTGTTTAAAGCAGTTGCCGAACAGAAGTTGGACGAAGTTACTCTTGAAATCGATCCGCGAAGCGCTACCACTATAATGGTGGTTTCAGGCGGCTATCCAGAAGACTATGAAAAAGGAAAAACGATCAGCGGTTTGGAACAAGTTACCGATTCAATCGTGTTTCACGCAGGAACAAAACTGCAGGAAGGCCAGGTCGTTTCCCATGGAGGACGTGTATTGGCCGTAACCTCGTATGGGGCAACGTACCAAGAGGCCATAAAAAAATCTTATCAAAATATAGCACAACTACATTTTGATAAGATGTATTATCGAACCGATATCGGTTTTGATTTATTTTAAAAACGAATGCGCCGTGGTATCTTGGTTTTCTTCGTTATTATCTTGATGAATCTGTAATTGTTTACACCAGTAAACTACATAGTATCCACAAATGATGATACCAATCCAATTTAGGAGATTGGCACCCCACCAACCCCAATAGCCTTCTAATTCCAATTGACGTAATGCGTCAAGGGGTAAAAAAAGGAAATCGACAAATAGCGACTGTATAGCTTCAAAAAATGCTTTCATTTTTAAATCAAGTGTTATATTTACAAGCACAAAAGTATAAAATATCCGCATGATAACAACAATTTTTAAGAAATCTACACCCATAAATTATAGCTTGATTGTTTTGGCTACGTTAGGGTTTTATTTTTTATACCAAATCCATGTTGGATTTCTAGGGTTGGGTTGGATCGAATACCTCCAAAAAGGACTTATCCTGTTCTTACTTTTTGCTTCTTTGTTTTTGGTCAATTTTATTGTAAAAAAGAATGTACTGACCAAAGACAGTTCGTATACTTTGTACTTTTTTCTTCTTTTTCTTCTTTTTTTTCCTGAATTGTGGAACAACGTACGGTTGTTGTTGGCTAACTTTTTTGTGCTGTTGGCGTTGCGGCGGTTGATTTCTTTACAAACGCTAAAAGCACCTGAGGAGAAAATATTTGATGCTTGTTTGTGGATTTTTATTGCGAGTTTATTCCAATTTTGGGCGCTGCTTTTCGTGGTCTTGGTGTATGTTTCGATTATTTTTCACGTTTCACGTGATTACCGCAACTGGCTGATTCCATTTGTTGCCTTTTTTATTTTTGGCATCATTGGTATGGCGTGCTCTTTATTTTTTGAATTAGATGCTTTGAGTCAATATCTTGCCCAAGAGAAAGTAGGCTATTCGTTGGATTACTTTTCGGAACAAAATGCGCACATTGCTTTTTCGATGTTTGTTGTGGCTATTATTTTCTTTTTTATTCCTGCAGCATTAACAGTGACCAATCGCCCTTTAAACCTTCAAGCTTCTTACAAGAAATTACTTTTTGCCTTAGTTTTGGGCGGCGTTCTTTTTGCGATTTCTATTCCAAAAAGCAATGATTTATTGGTGTTTATGTTTTTTCCTTTGGCGGTTTCAGCCACGTTGATGATTGAAAACAGCACCAACAAAGTGCAGCAAGAGTTAATTCTTTGGATCACTTTAGCCTGCGGATTGTTTGCCTTTTTTAGTCAGCTATAATTTACTTCCGTAAGCCAAATCCCCCGCGTCGCCCAATCCGGGAATGATATAGTTTTTTTCATTCAATCGCTCGTCCAACGCCGCTACCCATAAATGACATTCTTTGGGCAAATGATCTTCTAAGTAAGCAATTCCTTCGGGAGCCGCGATTACTACGGCGATATGAATTTCTTTCGGTTTTTGCTCCAAATGCAATTGGTTTAATACGGCCACAATGGATTGTCCAGTGGCCAATATGGGGTCAATCAAGATTAAATTTTTGTCTTGAAACGATGGGGCAGCTTGGTATTCGACCAGAATTTCAAACGCATCGTCTTGATTGTAATGATGTCGATACGCCGACACAAATCCGTTTTCAGCTTCATCAAAAAAGTTCATAAATCCTTGATGAAGAGCCAAACCTGCACGCAAAATCGAACATAAAACCACATGATCCGCTAGGGTGGTTGTTTGTTTGAGGCCCAACGGCGTCTGTACCGCTACAGGCTTATAATCTAAGGTTTTACTCAATTCATACGCCATAATTTCACCGATACGTTCGATATTTTTTCGAAAACGCATGCTGTCTTTTTGAATGGAAATATCCCGTATTTGCGCCAAAAAATGATTCAAAATACTGTTTTGTTCGGAGATGTAGTGGATGTGCATGTGCGCGGATTTTGTCTGTCAAAGTAACGGGATAAAAACTATCTTTGCAAAAAAACTACACCGATGTTTGCAGAATTTGCTTTTCCTATTTTTGAACAATGTATTCGTGATTATCATGTGATCAATGACGTATATCAACCGACGTTGAACCCCTATGAAAAGGGAAGTATCGCGTATTTATTGTACGCCAAAAACTGGGTTGATACCGTGCAGTGGCATTATGAAGACATTATTCGGGATCCGCAAATTGACCCTGTTGCGGCTTTGGATTTAAAGCGTAAAATAGACGCTTCCAATCAGGTACGCACGGATATGGTAGAATATATTGACAGTTATTTTCTACAAAAATACAGTGGCGTTACAGTGAAGCCCAATGCCAAAATCAATACCGAGAGTCCTGCGTGGGCCATTGATCGCTTGTCTATTTTGGCTTTGAAAATTTACCACATGCACGAAGAAGCAACGCGACCTGATGCATCCGACGAGCACCGTGCCAAATGCCAGGAAAAACTGAATGTACTTTTGGATCAAAAGAACGATATGTTTACTTCTATAAGTGAGTTGTTGACCGATATTGAAAATGGCGACAAGTACATGAAAGTCTACAAACAGATGAAAATGTATAACGACGAGGATTTGAATCCGGTTTTGTATCAGCAAAAAAAATAATTGGCGCAAAAAACACGACATATTGCGTTTATTCGCCTCTCAGCCATGGGGGATGTTGCGATGGCGGTGCCGGTTATTTTGGCCTTCATGCATCATAATCCTGATGTAAAAATAACGGTCGTTTCCCGTGCTTTTTTTAAACCTATTTTTTTACAGATTCCTCAAATTCATTTTGTTTCGGTTCATACCCGTCATCAACATAAAGGATTGTGGGGCATTTTTCGTTTGTACCGCGAATTGAAAGCGCTTGGCGTAACTGAAATCGCCGACTTTCATAATGTCTTGCGCTCCAAAATACTACGCTTTCTTTTTGCCATACGCGGACACAAAACGGCTTTTACCGACAAAGGACGGTTGGAAAAAAAGCAGTTAACCCGACTTGAGCAAAAAACCATTGCGCCGCTCAAACCGATGACGGTCAGACATATCGAAACGCTTCAAAATTTGGGGTATACCGTTCCTTTTGACACGCTATATCACCTTCCCAAAGAGCAGTTATCTCCTAGTGTTGTGGAGTATACGGGTCGCAAAGAACAATTATGGATAGGCATTGCTCCTTTTGCACAACACTCGTCCAAAGTGTATCCGATGGATTTGCTGCAAGAGGTTGTTGCTGATTTGGCGAAAGGACCCTATCGTATTTTTTTATTGGGTGGCGGTCGTCGCGAGTCAGAGCTTTTGGATGCACTGACTCCTTTGGGACAGAACATAAAGAATATGGCCAATAAAATTTCCTTTGAACACGAGTTGGAACTTATTGCCAACTTAGACCTTATGGTTTCGATGGACAGTGGAAATGCGCATTTGGCTTCATTATATGGTGTAAAAACGATTACTATTTGGGGCGCAACCCATCCCTTTGCGGGATTTGCGCCGTATGGTCAACCGTTGGACTATTGTCTCACCGCCGATCGCTTGCAATATCCATTTTTGCCAACGTCTATTTATGGCAATAAAAAAGTTGTGGGCTATGAGCAAGCAATGCGCACCATAACCCCGCAACAAATTCTTCAAAAAATATACAGTATTGTATCGTAAGAACGTTAGAACGCCTTACCCCCTTCTTTACACATCATCAAAGTCGACATAAATTTCGGGCGTCGTGGGATGTGCCTGGCAAGTTAAAATTAACCCCTCGGCGATTTCACTATCGGTGAGAATAGCATTTTTCTTCATGGTCGCTGCACCGCGGGTGACCCGCGCGAGACAACTGCTGCAAATCCCGCCTTGACAAGAATAGGGCGCGTCAATACCTTGTTTTAAAGCGGCTTCCAAAATGGTTTGTTTTTGGCTCATTTCAAAGGCGGTTTCTTCGCCATCGACTTGGAGTGTAATCGCTGTATGTCCTTCTCCTGTGGGCGCGGCACCACTTTGATTGGAGGATGTAAACAATTCAAATTTAATTGCTTTTTCAGGGATGTTGTGCTCTTTCAAGGTATTGGAAACGGTAGTAATCATTTCCTCGGGGCCACACAAATAGAATTTATCAAATTCTTTTTCCTTGTGCTTGTTGTTCAATACAAAATTGACAACGGATTTATCAATACGGCCAAACAATTCGCTTTCATGGGTTTGACTAAAGACATAGTGCACAAAAAAGCGACCCACATACTGTTGTTGCAGTTCGTGCAATTCGTGGTGAAAAATAGTTTCGGCCACCGATTTATTCCCATAGACCAAGACGAACGTACTTTGGGGTTCGCTTTCCAAAACCGATTTAAGGATGGAGAGCACGGGAGTGATGCCGCTACCGGCAGCAAATCCAGCATAGTTACGTTGCCGATCGGCTTGGGGTTCGAAGGTAAATTTTCCTTCGGGAACGCCCACTTCAAGGACATCACCGGGTCGTAAATTTCGGTTAGCAAAGGAAGAAAAAAGTCCAAATTTAACTGCTTTTACAGCGATGCGCAGTTCTCCGCTTTTGGGCGAGGCACAAATGGAATAGGCGCGACGTATTTCTTGACCGTCTAAGGTGAGTTTTAAGGTTACATATTGCCCCGCTACAAACGTATAAGCCGCTTGTAATTCGGCAGGAATTTGAAAGGCCAACGAAACGGATTGTTCGGTCTCGCGACGCACATCTTTTAGTAAGAGTTTATAAAAAGTAGACATAGCGTTGAAAATTTTGGCAAAGGTACGAAGACTCCTTTAAATGTTTGGGGTTGAAATGGCCGATGTTTGTTGGATGTTATTTGGGGCACAAATTTGCGGTAGGGGGTGCAGTGGAAAGCCCGCAAGCGAAGAATGAGTGCGGACTTGCAGCGGAACACCCGACGGCAATAACAAGACCGATTGTAGTAAACAGTTCATTTGCCGGACCGCCCCGATTGTAACAAAATCATTATCTTGTTCACTAATTGAAAAATTTAAAACCTATGATACGTCGTTTTCTTTCGTTGGAATGGAAATCGTTTGCCCGTTCGGCATCGTTTCAAACCAACCTCGCCTTAAAGATTTTGATGGCTTTGGGGGCGTTGTACTTTATTGTTTGCTTTTCGATTCTTGGATTGGCCGTCTATCCGATATTGAAAGAGCAAGGGTACAATCCGGTGCAAACCATTAATCGCATTATGATTTATTATTTGACGGCCGATTTGTTTATACGGTATTTTATGCAAAAAATGCCCGTGATGAATATTCGGCCGTTGTTGGTGATGCCGCTCAAAAAAAGTACGGTAATTCACTTTTTGTTGGGAAAAACATGGTTTTCGTTTTTCAATATCATTCACGCTTTTTTTCTGCTTCCTTTTACGGTGATGATGCTTTACAAAGGCGAGCCCATTGGGTCGACGTTGGCCTGGTGGTTGGGTATTAGCGCATTGATTTATAGCTGTAATTTTACCAATATTTTACTCAACAACAAGGATGCTGTTTTTTATCCGATGGCGGGATTGGTGTTGTTTTTAGGAGCGTCTCAATACTATGGTTGGTTTGACATTACACTGTACACCTATCCGTGGTTTCAAGCGCTTTTTGACACCCCTGTTGCAGCGCTTGTACCCGTTGTGCTTTTAGCTTTTTTGTATTATGCCACGTACCGTTATTTTGCGGGACACATGCATTTGGACGAGAAGTTGGCTTCGAAAGCTGAAATTGCGCAAACCGAAAATTTATCATGGTTGAATCAGTTTGGCACCTTGGGGACGTTTTTGAAAAATGATATTCGTTTGCTCAAGCGAAACAAGCGTTCCAAAACAACCTTGGTGATGAGCGTGTTGTTTATTGCCTATGGGTTGTTGTTTTATACCAATTCGATTGAGGTCTACCAATCGGCGCCGATGCAAATGTTTGCGGCAATCTTTTGTACAGGGGGATTTTTGTTTGTGTTTGGCCAATTTATTCCGAGTTGGGACAGTGCTTATTATCCGTTGATGATGAGTCAAAACATTCAGTACCGCGATTATTTGATGTCAAAATGGTGGTTGATGGTGTTGGCAACGTTTGTCTCTACGTTGATTGCTTCTTTTTATTTGTATTTCGGCTGGGACGTCTACAAAATGATTATTGTAGGTGCGATTTTCAATATGGGATTCAATTCGCATTTGGTCATGTTGGGCGGTGCGTATGTTAAAACCCCGATAGATTTGACAACGAGCAAACAAGCGTTTGGCAATAAACAAGCCTTCAATGCGAAGACAATGTTGATTTCGTTACCCAAAATGTTGCTTCCTATGGGATTGTATTCGTTGGGTTATTATACCCATTCTTCCGATTTAGGAGTGCTTTTGGTGGCGGGTGCTGGCGTATTGGGATTTGCTTTCCGCGATCGCGTTTTCACGCAAATAGAAAAAATTTACAAAGTAGAAAAGTATGCTACCTTGGCCGCATACAAACAAAAAGCATAACGATAAACTTCCTTCCTCATGATACAAGTACAACAATTAAGCAAGATGTACGCTAATGGCGTCAAAGTTTTAGATATTAACGAATTGGAAATTCCTAAGGGACAGAGTTTTGGATTGGTAGGCAACAATGGTGCAGGGAAAACCACGTTGTTTAGTTTACTGCTCGATTTGATTCAGCCCACAACGGGAAAAGTGATTAACAATGGCGTCGCAGTCAGTTCGAGCGAGGCATGGAAACCGTTTACAGCCGCGTTTTTGGACGAAAGTTTTTTAATCGGTTACTTGACCGCTGAAGAATACTTTTATTTTATTGGGGAACTTCGAGGTCAGAACAAAGCCGATGTCGATGCCTTATTGGCCAAGCATGAAGATTTTTTCAACGGAGAAATTTTGACCAAGAAAAAGTATTTGCGCGATTTGTCGAAAGGGAATCAGAAAAAAGTGGGAATTATTGCGACCTTGATTGGCAATCCAGAGGTGATTATTTTGGACGAGCCCTTTGCGAATTTAGATCCCACTACGGTAAATCGTTTGAAAAAGATTTTAAAAGAGTTGGCTGAAGACCCCAACGTGACCTTGTTGGTATCCAGTCACGATTTAGTGCATACGGTTGAGGTGTGTAATCGCATAGTGGCATTGCATTTGGGTGAGGTGGTCAAAGACATTCAAACCAGCCCCGAGACGTTGCAAGAATTGGAAGCCTTTTTTGCGGTATAACGTTTCTATATCTTCTGAAGTACACCCCAATGGTTTCGGCTGTTGGGGTGCGCTATTTTCAATTTTCCCCCTATTTTTTTTCACTTTCCAAAAAGAAATGTATTTTTACCCGTTAGATATACTAAAAGCGCCAAATTGCAGTTAGTTACATAAACGTTTTTGACTTGAAAAACTCAACCCCAAAATATTTCCTTTTTTTCGGATTCGCAGCCGTACTCGTGGCTTGTTCTACGAAGAAAGATGCCTTTGTCAATCGAAAATTTCACGCGTTAAATACCAAGTATAATATTCTTTACAATGGTGAAGTCGCGATGGACCAAGGCGTTGTGGATTTGCGCAACCAGTACAAAGATAACTTTTGGGAAGTATTGCCTGTAGAGCGTATGCAAGTCACCGAAGAAAAAGCATTGCCGGGCGACACAAAAAACCCCAATTTTGATAGGGCCGAAACCAAAGCGATCAAAGCGATTCAAAAGCATTCGATGAATATCGATGGGGTTGAACGCAATCCTCAAATGGATGAAGCGCATTTAATGTTGGGACAGGCGCGGTATTACGAGCAACGTTTTGTCCCTGCGTTGGAAGCGTTCAACTATGTTTTGTATAAGTATCCGCAAAGCGATAAAATTAATTTGGTTAAAATTTGGCGGGAAAAGACCAATATGCGTTTGGAAAATGACGAATTGGCGGTCAATAATCTTCGCAAATTGTTGAAAGAGATTAAGTTTAAAGACCAAGTTTACGCCGATGCCAACGCTACCCTTGCCCAAGCGTTTATCAACTTGAAAGAAATTGACAGTGCGATTGCCAAGTTGCGTTTGGCTACCGAATATACCAAACTCGACGAAGAAAAGTCTCGTTATCGCTTTATTACCGCGCAATTGTATGAAGATCGCGGACAGAAAGATAGTGCCTTTATCGAGTACCAACGGGTTATCGATATGAATCGCAAAGCAGCCCGTCAGTATGTTATCCAAGCCCATGCCCGACAAGCCCGTCAGTTTAACCCCAAAACAGGCGATACGGTAGCCTTTTTAAAAAAATACAAGGACTTGATGGAAGACCGTGAAAACCGTCCATTTATGGATGTATTGCACCATCAAATGGCCTTGTTTTACGAAAAAGTCAACAAACCTAAACAGGCCAAATTGTCCTACAATGCCTCGCTTAAAGCTAAGCCACAAGATCAGTATTTGGTGGCTTCCAATTACCGAAATTTAGCCGAACTTTATTTTAATGAAGCGAAATATGTGGTGGCGGGTAAATATTTTGACAGTACGTTGACCGTATTGAATCCGCGGACACGGGAATTCCGTTTGATTACCAAAAAACGTGAAAATCTCCAAGACGTTATTAAATTTGAAGGGATTGCGCAACGCAACGACAGCATTCTCAACCTTACAGGGATGTCGTTGGCCGATCGGGAAGCTTTTTTTCAAAAACATATTGAACGTTTGAAAAAAGAGGAAGCAGCTTTGAAACTCATTGCTGAAAAAATAGCTCAGGAAAAAGCAGCCGCTGAAGCAAATGCGAACCAAGGTAAAGACGCTTTGGGCGTTGATAAAATGGGGGGTGGAAAGAAAAATACAATTACCCCTGTGGCATCTTCCAACGAAGTAAGCAATTTCTATTTTTACAATCCAAACACGGTTGAAATTGGAAAAGTTGAATTTGGTAAAAAATGGGGGAAACGAACCTATGGTGAAAATTGGCGTTGGTCTTCAACGGTAAACAAAGGCGCTAACCCCGAAAAAGAGGACGAAAATGCGAATGCAGAAAAAGAAGAGGAGATTAAAACGGTCAATCCGATGCATACGACGGAATTCTACCTCAAACAATTGCCTTCGGATGTAAAAGTGTTGGATTCATTGGCCAAAGAACGAAACTTTGCCTACTACCAATTGGGTGTTATTTATAAAGAAAAATTCAAAGAATACACGCGTTCAGCGAGCAAGTTTGAACAGTTACTCAAAAACAAACCCGAAGAGCGATTGGTCCTACCCAGTTTGTATAACTTGTATAAAGTCTATCAAATTATCGATCCCACCAAAGCAGCGGCCATTAAAAATCGTATTCTCAATGAGTATCCCGATACCCGTTATGCGCAAATCGTTGGTGGAAACACTTCGGCGGCGGCTATAGCTACAACACCCGAGGCCACGTATGATGCGCTTTATCGCGCCTATGATTCGGGTAAGTATAGAGAGGTTTTACCCCAAACCGAACAAGCCATCGAACAGTTTACAGGCGAAGAGTTGGTGCCCAAATACGAGTTGTTGAAAGCCCAATTGTTAGGGAAACTCAAGGGATTGACAGAATATAAAAAGGCACTGAACTATGTAGCTTTGACCTATCCTAATTCGGAAGAAGGGAAGAAAACGGAGTTGTTTATTCAGAAAAAAATTCCTTACTTAGAATCGTTGTCCTTTAATTCAGAGCCCGTTACGTCTTGGAATATTGTATATCCTGTGGCATTTCCAACGACAGCGGCGACGCAAAAGTTGGTGGATAAACTGAAAAAATTTATTCAGGAGCGCACCATTGAAACGATGACTTTATCGGAAGACATTTATATGTTGGATAAAAATTTTGTTGTGCTTCACGGCATTAAAAATTTAGACAACGCCAAGGGAATAGCGCAAGTGTTGAAAGAGTTTAAGGATTACAAAATTGCCGAACCGTATGCCATTATTTCCAACGAGAATTACAAGGTAGTGCAAGTGATGAAGAATTTTGAGGAGTATGTGACGGGCGATTGGTTGAATAAACCTGTTGTGCCTATTCAGCGTACGCTTGAAATTGATAAAGAAATCCCCAAAGTAGTTCCTAAAGGAAAAAATTCAGGTACCGTAACCAAAGAGGAATTGTTTGGCGAAGATCCTGCAGCTCCAGCGGGCGACACCCCAAAAGGTACCCAAGGTTCAAAACCCACCCCAACGGGGAATCCCACAAACCCTGTTCCAACCACTAAATCAAATGCGGCAGAAGACGCACCCATGAATGCGTTACCACCAGCACCAGGCTATAATCCTAACAAGAAGTAATATGTTTGAGAAAAAAACCAAATCGTATACCGATTTATTAGGAAAGACCAACCGAATTGTGGAAGGCACCACCATTCAGGGAAATATTGTTTCTCCGGCCGATTTTCGTTTGGACGGACAGTTAGTAGGGAATTTTGAAACCAAAGGAAAATTAGTCATCGGTCCCGCCGGAAGTGTTCAAGGCGATATTATTTGTAAAAACTGCGATATCGAAGGTCGCGTGGAGGGGAAACTTCAAATTTCAGATTTATTAAGTGTAAAATCGAAGGCCGTTATCAAAGGAGAAGTGGTCTGTGGAAAATTGGCGGTCGAACCTGGTGCTGAGTTTTCGGCTACCTGTGTGATGAAGCCTCAGGTGAAACCCATTTCGCAACCGCATGAGCCTGTCACCGAAAAAACAGCCTAACCGCTGGATAGCGTTATTGAATATTCCCTTACAAATGGGAATGATTATCTTTTTGTTTTCACTATTGGGACAATGGTTAGACAGCAAGTATCCCAATGCCAACCAATGGTATACCAAGGGAGTCACTGTGTTTGGTGTTTTTGTAGCGCTCTACAATGTATACCGTCAAGTTCAAGACATTGATAAACATGATTCGTGAATGCCGTAACGTTTGGGTAAAATCACTGCTTTGTGCGTGTGTTGGCTACGGGATCAATCGCTTGGTTTTTTCCGTTCACGAGCCTTTTTTAATTGCAGCCCATCGCTATTATTGGTCAGTGGAATCCTTATTTTTCATTTTCGCAATTTTATCTTTAGCCATTCTAACTTTTTTGGTAGGCGTAAAACATAAAAACTTCGATCAAGTGGGCATGCTATTTTTGATTGTGACAACGATAAAAATGGCAGTTGCTTTTGGTTTTGGAAAAGAAATTATTTACGGTTTTTCAAGCGCTCAGGAAAAAATTAATTTTTACAGTATTTTTGCATTTTTTCTTGTGTTGGAGACGGTTTTAACCATTCAACTATTGAATAATACGCCTCAAAAGCCCACTTTTAACGAAAAATTCAAAAAAGAACGGTAATCCCATTGTTTTTTTTCTAAAAGATGTACCTTTGCACCAAATTTTGGAAACCTTAAAATTACGTGAATAAAAATGGTGATTTCTAGAAAACCAAGCCACTTCATTGTAGCTGCCCTACTGGCTTTTATGCCCTTATTTTCTTTCGCGAATGACAATCACGGAGCACATACGCAAACCACGGCTTCTCAAGAAGCAACGACTGCTGTGGAGAAAGGACATGAAGAAGGCCATCAAAAGGGACATGGAGAAGGCGATATTCGTAGTGAAATTAAACAACACATTAATCATCACGTTTTAGATTCACATGATTTCACCTTGTTTGCGGATGACAAAACAGGAAAACATTTTGGTTTCCCATTGCCTGTAATTCTGTGGGATGAAGAACTTCACATTTTTTCTTCCTCAGCATTTCATCATGCCGAAAATGGCGTAGTGGCCTCCAAAGGTAAATTTTATGTATTGAGTCATCACGATGGAAAAATCTACCGAACAGATGCTACAGGGACTTTGACAGAAGATGCTAAATCGGGCCACCCTACCAATGTTCGCCCCATTGATTTTTCAATTACCAAAAGTGTTTTGTTTATCATTATTACAGCACTTTTGATGTTCTTTATGTTTACTCGATTGGCAAAATCGTATGCTAAAAACGGAGGAATTCCTAAAGGAATGGTGCGTATATTCGAACCCCTCGTTGTGTTTATTCGCGATGAAATTGCTATTCCTAACATTGGGGAGAAGAATTATAAGAAGTACATGAGTTATTTACTAACCATTTTCTTCTTTATCTTGTTTTTAAATCTTTTTGGATTAACGCCCCTTGGAGTCAATGTAACAGGTAATTTCACCATTACGTTTTCATTGGCGATTTTAACATTTTTGATCACCAATTTAACCGCAAATAAAAATTACTGGGGCCACATTTTTTGGATGCCTGGAGTTCCTTATTTAATGCGTATCGTATTAGCTCCTATCGAGTTGTTAGGAGTGTTTATCAAACCATTCTCTTTGATGATTCGTTTGTATGCCAATATCTTTGCGGGTCACATCGTAATCATGAGTATAATCGGGTTGATGTTCATTTTCAAGAGCTGGATTGGTAGTCCATTATCATTCGGATTGGCTTTTGTACTCTCTATTTTAGAAATTTTAGTTGCCTTTTTACAGGCCTATATATTTACGATGTTGTCGGCACTTTATTTTGGTTCTGCCAATGAGGAGCACCATCATGAGGAGGCGCATCACTAATTACGTATTTGTTTAATTTAATATACAAACATTATGACTATTCCAAACATTGTAGGTGCAGGTTTGATCGTTATCGGTGCCGGATTAGGTATCGGTAAAATCGGTGGATCAGCTATGGAAGCTATTGCGCGTCAGCCCGAAGCTTCAGGTAAAATCCAAACAGCGATGTTGATCGCTGCAGCACTTATTGAAGGTATTGGTTTCGCTGCATTATTTGCTGCTTAATCTAAAAAAACAGCAACAGGTATAACGGTTGGTTGTTCCTGTTGCTTTCCTTACGTCTAACAGAAATTATATACATATATCTCATGGAAAAATTAATAAATCAGTTTGAATTCGGTCTGTTTTTCTGGCAGGTTCTCATTTTTGTGGGTTTAATTCTGTTGTTGAAAAAATTTGCATGGAAACCTATCTTAGATGCGGTGAACGAGCGCGAAGAAGGGATTAAAAATGCATTGCAAGCAGCGGAACAAGCGCGTCAAGAAATGGCCAATTTAAAGTCTGATAATGAGAAATTATTGGCAGATGCCCGTGCTGAACGCGATACATTATTAAAAGAGGCGCGTGAGATCAAAGAAAAAATGATCAACGATGCCAAAGCCGATGCTCAAGCGCAAGGCGAGAAAATGATTGCCCAAGCAAAAGCAGCGATTGAAGGCGAGAAAAATGCAGCTATGGCTGAATTGAAAAGTCAAGTTTCGGCACTTTCTCTAGAAATCGCTGAAAAATTATTGCGTGATGAATTATCCAACAAAGAAGCGCAATCCAAATTGGTAGAAAAAATGTTGGGGGATTCCAAATTAAACTAATAACGTATGTCAAGAGCAGCGATTCGATACGCGAAAGCGATTTTAGATATTGCCACAGCTTCTGGGAAATCCGAAGCGGTAAATGCCGATATGAAATCGATCACGGCCGCTTTAGCGGAAAGCCACGAATTACAAGTGTTTCTATCCAGTCCTGTAGTTCGTTTAGAAGCAAAGAAAAATGCTTTGCTTGAAATTTTCGCTGGCGTTCAACAAGAAACGCAAAGTTTGTTTCAATTGTTGTTCACCAACAAACGTTTTGAAATATTAGGGGCAATTGCCAAACAATACGGTCATTTGTATGATGAAAGTATCGGGGTTGAAATTGCCAAAGTGACCACTGCAATTCCAATGACGGCCGAAATGGAAAAAACCATCAGCACCAAAATTGCCGAAATGTCATCCAAGAAAATTACCCTAGAAAATACCGTAGACCCATCGATTATTGGTGGTTTTATCTTACGCATCGGCGATATGCAATACAATGCTTCTGTTTCCGGTCGTTTAAATGAGTTAAAAAGAGAGTTTAGTAACTAATACATCATTAAAGATATATTACAATGGCAGAAATTAAAGCTGCTGAAATTTCAGCAATCCTTAAAAAACAACTAACCGGTTTTGAATCGGGAGCTTCTTTGGAAGAAGTAGGAACCGTACTCGAAGTAGGAGATGGTATCGCACGCGTTTACGGGTTATCTAATGCACAATACGGAGAGTTAGTGCAGTTTGATAACGGACTTGAAGCGATTGTATTGAACCTTGAGGAAGATAATGTTGGGGTGGTACTTTTAGGGCCCTCTACAGGAATCAAAGAAGGGTCAACCGTAAAACGTACCCAACGTATTGCCTCTTTGAAAGTCGGAGAGGGAATCGTAGGTCGTGTTGTGGATACGCTAGGAAATCCTATCGATGGAAAAGGACCAATCAGCGGTGAGTTGTATGAAATGCCATTGGAACGCAAAGCGCCTGGGGTAATTTTCCGTCAGCCTGTAAACGAACCCCTTCAAACGGGTATCAAAGCGGTTGATGCAATGATTCCAGTAGGACGTGGACAGCGTGAGTTGGTTATCGGTGACCGTCAAACTGGGAAAACAACGGTTTGTATCGATACCATTTTGAACCAGAAAGAATTTTTTGACGCAGGTCAACCCGTATATTGTATCTACGTTGCTGTAGGACAAAAAGCGTCTACTGTAGCAGCTATCGCTAAAACATTAGAAGAAAAAGGAGCCTTGGCTTACACTACCATTGTAGCAGCGAATGCGTCTGACCCTGCACCAATGCAAGTATATGCGCCTATGGCCGGTGCAGCTATCGGAGAGTACTTCCGTGATACGGGACGTCCTGCTTTGATTGTGTATGATGATTTATCAAAGCAAGCGGTGGCTTACCGTGAGGTGTCGTTGTTGTTACGTCGTCCACCAGGACGTGAAGCCTATCCCGGAGACGTTTTCTACTTGCACTCTCGTTTGTTAGAAAGAGCGGCCAAAGTAATCGCTGATGACGATATTGCAAAAAATATGAATGACTTACCGGAATCCTTGAAACCTATCGTTAAAGGAGGCGGTTCATTAACAGCGCTACCAATTATCGAAACCCAAGCGGGTGACGTTTCGGCGTATATCCCTACCAACGTAATTTCGATTACTGACGGTCAGATCTTCTTGGAATCCGATTTGTTCAACTCAGGGGTCCGTCCTGCGATTAACGTAGGTATTTCGGTTTCGCGTGTGGGTGGTAATGCACAAATCAAATCCATGAAAAAAGTAGCGGGTACCTTGAAATTAGACCAAGCTCAATACCGTGAATTGGAAGCGTTTGCAAAATTCGGTTCCGATTTGGATGCGGCTACGTTGAATGTCATTGAAAAAGGAAAACGTAACGTTGAAATTTTGAAGCAATCGGTGAACGATCCGTTTACAGTGGAAGACCAAGTAGCGATTATCTATGCAGGGTCTAAAAATTTGTTGCGTAATGTTCCTGTGAATAAGGTAAAAGAATTCGAAAGAGATTTCTTGGACTATTTGAACAACAAACACCGCGATACCTTAAACGCTTTAAAAGCCGGTAAATTTGACGATACCATCACCGATGTATTGGAAAAAGCCGCTAAAGAAATCGCAGCAAAATACTAATTTAAAGTGAACAGTAACTAGTGATTAGTAAATAGCTAATCACTAGTCACTAATTACTAATTACTCTACAATAATGGCAAACTTAAAGGAAATTCGCAATAGAATCACCTCGGTACAATCCACGATGCAAATTACATCGGCGATGAAAATGGTTTCTGCTGCCAAGTTAAAAAAAGCGCAAGATGCTATTACAGCCATGCGTCCTTATGCCGAGAAGTTAACGGAATTACTTCAAAACCTTAGCGCTACCATTGAAGGAGATTTAGGCGGAAGCTTTACCGAACAACGGGAAGTAAAAAAGGTATTGATAGTAGCCATTACTTCCAATCGTGGATTATGTGGTGCGTTTAACGCCAATGTAGTCAAACAAGTGCGCGCTTTGGAAGAAAGCTATAAAGGTAAAGAAGTAACCCTCTATACCATCGGTAAAAAGTCAGGCGATGCTTTCCGCAAGACCCATACGCTTGCGGGTGAAAACACGGCTATTTTTGATCAACTCACCTTTGAGAACGCCGCTTCCATTGCGCAAGATTTAATGGATAAATTTGCAGCAGGCGAATTTGATAAAATTGAATTGGTTTACAATCAGTTTAAAAATGCAGCCACTCAAATCATTAAAACAGAGCAATTCCTTCCTTTGGCCTCAGGAACTTCAGCACAAACAAGTAGCGCTGACTATATTTTTGAGCCGACCAAAGAAGAAATCGTGTTGACGTTGATTCCGAAATCATTGAAAACACAGTTATACAAAGCGATTCGCGATTCCTTTGCCGCAGAACACGGAGCACGTATGACCGCAATGCATAAAGCTACCGATAATGCTACGGCATTGCGTAATCAATTGAAATTAACGTACAACAAAGCACGTCAGGCAGCGATTACCAACGAAATCTTAGAGATTGTTGGAGGAGCTGAAGCTTTGAAAGGTTAATTATCCCTAGATATACAAAATAAGAGTCGGCTTTGTCGGCTCTTTTTTTTGCATGTATATTATCCTTATTTTTGTTAAAAATTCCCAACCCTTGAGTCTGTACAAGAACCTCTTTAAACAAACTTTGATTTATGGTTTAGCCACGGTTTTGCCACGGTTGATCAGTTTTATCCTCAATCCGATTTATGTAAAATTTCTACCCGACAGAAGTATGATGGGTGAGGTTTCTATTATTTTCTCCTATCTTGTTTTTTTTAATGTGTTTCTTTCCTATGGCATGGAAACTGCTTTTTTCCGATTTTACAATGCACAAGATGACAAGAAAAAGGTAATTTCAACATCTACGATTTCTTTATTTTGGTCCAGTATCGGCTTTCTGGTAATCGGATTATTATTTCGAAATACATTATCCAAATGGTCTGATATTGACGTGGAATACATAACCTATACCCTTTGGATTTTAACTTTAGATGCGCTAACTATTATCCCGTTTTCAAAGTTGCGAGTCGAGAAAAAGCCAATTCAATATGCGGTCATAAAAGTTAGCAACACACTCATTAACTTGGCGCTAACCTTGTTGTTTTTAGGGTTATTTCCGTATTTAGTAAAGCAGGATTCTTCCGTATTTTTTAAGTCCATTTACATTGAAAATTTTCAAATTGGATATATTTTTATCGCCAATTTAATAGCAAGTTTGGCGACTTTTTTGGTGTTGATTCCCAATTATACCCAAATCCGTTGGCAATTTGATTTTGCCCTCTGGAAACAAATGATGCGTTACGGCTATCCCATTCTTTTTGCGGGAATCGCTTTTGCTATCAATGAGCATTTTGATAAAATTTTACTCGATTGGTTTCACGTTCCCTTAGCCGATATCGGTGCCTATTCTGCCTGTTACAAAATCGGAATGTTTATGGTGTTGTTTCGAACGGCTTATTCGTTGGGTATCGAACCCTTCTTTTTCTCCCATGCTGGGAATGAAAATGCGCCGCAAACCTATGCCACCATCACCAAGTATTTTGTGATTTTCGGTTCTTTCATTTCGTTAGCGGTCATCGCATTTATTGATTTGCTCAAACAACCGTTGGTACCCAATGCCGCCTATTGGGATGCGATTAAGGTAGTACCGTTAATAGTATTTGCTAATTTCTTTTTGGGTATTTACACCAATTTATCGGTATGGTATAAATTGATTGATAAAACCTTATTCGGAGCTTATATTTCCTTTGTTGGGGCTTTAGTAACGCTGGCGTTGAATTATTTGTTGATTCCAAAATACAGCTATTACGGATCGGCCTTGGCAACGATAGCGGCCTACGGAAGCATGATGATTATTTCCTACCATTTGGGCAAAAAGAAATACCCCATTCCGTATGATTTTAATCGGATTTTTAGTTACCTCGGACTTTCAATCGGGTTTTCTATTTTGGCATTTTATGTGGATTATATTCGTGATAATTATCCCCTTAAAGTACTTTTATTACTCGTATTTTTGTTCTTTATTTATAGAAGTGAAAAAGAGACGCTTTTGCGTATTCTTCGCCGTAAATAACAAGCTATGCAAATTAAAATTATCAATACCTCCGAGCACGACTTACCTGCGTATGAAACCTTGGCTTCTGCGGGAATGGATTTACGGGCACAATTGTCCGAACCTGTTACACTTCAGCCGTTAGAACGTGCCATCATCAAAACAGGATTATTTATTGAATTGCCCATGGGCTACGAAGCGCAAGTGCGTCCCCGAAGTGGTTTGGCCGCCAAAAAAGGAATCACCGTATTGAATTCACCAGGGACAATCGATGCCGATTACCGCGGTGAGATTGGGGTCATTTTAGTAAATTTATCCCAAGAACCTTTTGTGGTTGAAAACGGGGAACGTATTGCCCAATTGGTGATTGCCAAACACGAACGCGCCGAATGGATTGAGGTCAATGCATTGTCGGAAACCTCACGGGGAGCGGGCGGATTTGGAAGTACTGGAGTTAAATAAAAAAATAGCATAACACTCTTCTAATCGAATTTTTTTCAGATTGGAACCCTAAAACAAAAACAAACATGAAGATTATCGTCCCTATGGCCGGACGCGGATCACGCCTTCGACCACATACCCTTACCGTACCAAAACCCTTAATTCCTATTGCTGGAAAACCTATCGTGCACCGTTTGGTGGAAGATATTGCGCATGTCATCAACCAAAAAATTGACGAGATTGCCTTTATCATCCATAAAGATTTTGGTAAAAAAGTCGAAGAGGACTTGATTGCCATTGCTGAAAAATTAGGTGCCCGCGGGACTATTTGTTATCAAAATGAAGCGTTAGGAACGGCCCATGCGATTTTATGTGCCAAAGAAAGCATGACGGGACCGATTGTTGTGGCCTATGCCGATACCCTTTTCCGTGCGGATTTTTCCTTAGACACGTCGGCTGATGCAGTGATTTGGGTGAAACAAGTAGACGATCCAAGCGCCTTCGGAGTCGTGCAATTAAATGACCAAAACCAAATTGTCGATTTTGTCGAAAAACCCAAGGAATTTGTATCCGATTTAGCCATAATTGGAATATATTATTTTCAGTCGGGAGAAACTTTACGTTCGGAATTGCAATACCTACTCGATAACAACGTTGTAAAAGGCGGTGAATACCAATTGACCGATGCGCTTGAAAACATGAAGCAAAAAGGCATGAAATTTGTTCCTGGTAAAGTTGATGAATGGATGGATTGTGGAAATAAAAATGTGACCGTGGAAACTAATTCACGAATGCTAAACTTTTTGCATCAAGATGGGGTAGAAGCTTTGGTGGCGGCCAATGTAAAATTGGAAAACAGTACCATTATCCCTCCTTGTCATATAGCCGACGATGTGATTTTGGTAAACGCCACAGTAGGACCCAATGTCTCTCTAGGCAAAGGAACGCACGTGGTTAACAGTACCATAAAAAACAGTTTGGTGCAAACCCACGCGCACATCAAAAACGCGCAATTGGACAATGCCATGATTGGTAATCACGCTTCGTTTGATGGTAATTTCAGCAGTATTAGCATCGGCGATTATTCCGTATTAGAATAAACTATGAGACAACGAATTCTTTTTAGTGGATTTTGGACACTTTTGGTTTCCAGCGCGCTTTGGGCACAAGAGCCTGAGGATACCGCGTTGGTCCCCGATGCGTTTCAAAACCATTATTATGAAGCGTTGAAACAAAAAGGAATTGAAAATTACGACAAGGCGCTCGAAGCGTTGAATCAATGTGAAAAAATTCAACCCGACAATGCTGTTGTCTATTTTGAAAAAGGCAAGAACCTCTATTTCATGAAACGCTATCCGGAGGCTTTTGATATGTTTAAAAAAGTCACCGAAATGGATCCCAATAACCGTTGGGCTTGGGCGGGAATGTACGATATTTGTTACGATACCAAAGACTATAACCGCGCCATTGGCATTGTAGAAAAATTGATTGAATTCAAAGCCGATTACTGTGAAGACTTGTGTTCCCTGTATATGCTAACGCAACAATACGACAAAGCCTTGGACTTGATCAACACTTTAAATGCAACGGTTGGGAAATCAGAGAAACGCGAGTTGTATAAAGCACAAATTCTTCAAGACGCCAAATTCCAAGGCCCAGAGAAGAATGACTTGGTTGAAAAAATAAAAAAATTCCCGAAAGATGAAGCCAACTATATCGCCTTGATTTACCTCTATTCGCAAAGTAACCAGGAGGAAAAAGCGCTGGAGGTAGCCCGTCAATTGGAGAAGGAGATTCCCACTTCTGAGTGGGCTCAAGTGAGCTTGTTCAAATACCATTTGAATGCCAATGATGGCGATAAAGCCGTGAAATCAATGGATATCGTTTTGGCTTCGGAAAAAATTGATAAAAAAATCAAACATCGTATTCTTAATGAGTTTTTGATTTTCACTAAAAATAATCCCAACTACGAAACCGCCCTTGATCGTGCCATCGCTTATTTTGATGACGACAAAACCATCTTTGTAGCCAAAGAAATTGGGAAGTTTTATCAAACAAAGAAAAACACACCCAAAGCCATAAAGTACTACGAAATGCATCATCGCGCTCATCAAGACGATATGGAAGGTATTTTACTTTTACTACAAGCGTATACCGACCATTTGCAGTTTGATCAAGTGGGGCGTTTTTCACAAGAGCAGTTGGAACTTTTTCCTACCCAACCCCAGTTGTACTATTTTCGTGGGTTGGCGCTCAATCAGCAACAACAATTTAAAAAAGCAAAAGAAATACTTGAAGCGGGACTCGATTTTATTGTAGACGATATGGTTTTGGAAATCAATTTTACACTACAATTGGGAGAGGCTTGTGCCGGTTTGGGCGATACGAAAAAGAAAAATGAATACTTTGAAAAAGCCAATCAGCTTTTAGAAAAAACCAAAAAACGCTAATGCAACGTTCGATTTTATATCCTATTTATTTTCTCAGCGCGAGTGTGTTGCTCGGATTGACTTCCTGTAAATCCAAAGCAGTGGCTATTGCCGAAAGTGCTGCGGTGACCAATGAGATTCCTGCGATTCAAATCATTGATAAGTACAATGTCAACGCCCTTGATTTTACTACGTTAAACATCAAAGCCTCTGCCAAGTTTGAAGATCCCAACCTTTCCCAAAATGTGATGGCAGAAATTCGGATGAAAAAGAATGAAAAAATCATGGTTATTATTCGTGTGCTTGGAATTACTATGGCCAAAGCCTTGATTACTCCCGAATCGGTGCGCTATTACGACAAAATTGGCAATAAATATTTTGAAGGCGATTATTCTTCGCTCAGCCGTTGGCTGGGCACTGATTTGGACTTTTTCAAAATTCAAAGTTTGTTTTTGGGTAAATCCATTGACGATTTTTCCAAAGGGAAATACAAAGTATCCATCGCCGATAAATGGTACCGTTTGCAAGCGTTAGAAACCGAGGGCATCGACAAATCATTTTATCTTGAAGGCGATAATTATTTGATTAAAAAGCAAGAAATCAACCAGCCTCAATTGGATCGCGCCTTGCAAGTTACCTATCCCGATTACAGCAAAACGAATGAAAAGTTTTTACCCTTGCAAATGCTGTTGGAAGCCCGATTGCAAGAGCAAAAAACCATCATTGATGTAGAATATAAAAACGTCAACTTCAATGAGGAGCTCACGTTTCCGTATCAAGTACCCGAAGGATTTGAACGTATAGAAATTGAAAAGAAGTAAGCCCATGTCGCACAAGTTAAGTACTCTTATCGCGTTGTTATGCACGGTTTTGGCAACGGCTCAGCTCACTCAAGAAGAGTTGGAACAGCGCAAAGCCAAATTACAACAGGAGATCATCGAAAAAGAACGTCAGTTGCAAGAAGTGCGTTCCAAAGAAAAATCGGTGACCAAGTTATTGGACATTCAGAAAGAAAAGATTGGGCTGAAAGAAAAGTTGATTAACACCACCACCAAGCAGACCAAAATTCTCAACGATAATATTTACCTGAATCAGCTCGAAATTAATCGTTTGAAAAAGGAGTTGGACGTTTTGAAAAAGGATTATGCCGAAATGATTCTCAAGTCGTATAAAAGCCGCTCCCAACACAGCCGGGCGATGTTTTTATTGTCTTCAGAAAATTTTACGCAAGCCTACAAACGCTTGCAATACATGAAGCAATATGCGGGGTATCGGAAAATGCAAGGGCAAGAAATCAAGGACAAAACCGATAAATTAGCCAATCATTATACCGAACTCAACAAACAAAAAGAGGAAAAAGAAGTGCTCTTGGCTGAGCAACAAAAACAGCGTGAAGATTTAGAAAAAGAGCGCCAAGAGCAAGAGAAGTTAGCCAACAGTCTCAAGAAGAACAAAAAACAATTGGCGGCTGAGATTCGTAAAAAAGAACAAGAATCGCGTAAGATTGACGCTCAAATTCAAAAGTTAATCCGCGAAGCCATTGCCGAAGCCAACCGGAAAGCGGCGGCGGCTAAAGCCAAAGCCAATCCGAAAACTACTACTGCGGCTGAAACGAAAAAAATCGAGTCCTCTACCAAAATCGTATTGACGCCCGAGGGGAAAATTATTTCCGACAATTTCAAAGCCAATCGCGGAAGTTTGCCCTGGCCTGTGGAGCGTGGGGTGATTAGCCTTGGGTTTGGTGATCAACCGCATCCCGTTTACAAATCGCTTGTAGTGCACAACAGTGGTATTGATATTACCACCGATGCCAACGCCAATGTGCGTTCCGTTTTCAAGGGGGAAGTAGCGCAAATACAGAAGATTGGAAACAAATTTGCCGTGTTGATTAAGCACGGGGATTATTTCACCATTTACCACAATTTGAGTTCGGTATCGGTTACCGAAGGCGAAAATGTGAGTGCCAAGCAATCGTTGGGACGTGTCAAAACTGATTCCGATGGCAAAGCGGTATTGCGGTTTATGATATCGCAAAACACGAGTTATGTCAATCCATCGCCGTGGTTAAAACGATAATTAGAAGCGCTGAAAATTCGCTTATTGCAACTAACGCTTTTACCCCTTTTGGAAACAACGGTTTCGATACAGCCCCGGTAGGAGTGGAAATCCTGTGGAGCGCAGCGGAGCAGATTGTAACGGATGACGGGCCCGCGTGTGTATCGGGGCACAATGTTCTTGCTGCCGTATAAAAAAAGCGCCCCGAAGAGCGCTTTCCATTAGTTCTTTTTTAGCAACACCTTTTCTTGGGTAAACTGATAAGCGGCATCCAAAAACTGAATCATTTTGTTCCAGTTGGTGTTGGGTTCGTAGTAATTTTTGTAGTATTTCAAGGTTTTGATCACCAATTGATTGCCTTGAACTTCGGCAGTGGACGTAAATCCGCCGGTTTCATTTTCTACTTTTTTATTCAACTTGTCCAAGCCCGAAACGCTGAATCCTTCGGGAATGGTGAATACAATTTCGTTTTCAAACGCGCGGGGGAATCCCATATAAATATTGTTTTTGCGCTCGATTTCCTTTTTGTCAATTTCAATTTGAGACGTGAGAAAACGCCCCAATTCCAATAAGTATTTGTCTCCTGCTTTTTTGACATAATTGGCATTGATGGTAAAGGTTTCGTTTACTTCCAAGGCATTGTCTTTGCCAAAGCGCCCTGTATTTTTGATGGTAAATGCATAATCGTCGACTTTTACATCGTATTCACCTTCGACATTGGCTTCAAAGGTTTCTTTCTGCTTTTCTTTCATTTTCAAAATGAGCGATTCCAATTCTTTGGTGAACTGGGTTCGTTGGCGGTTGTTGCGCACCAAATCCATGAGTTTGGGGGTTCCGTATTTTTCGTAATCTTCATAGACAAAGTCGTAAAAACGCAGTTTGTCTTCTTGTTCCGATTCTTTCAAATGGCCATAATAGGCTGCATCACGGGTAACTTTATAGCCGTTGAAATCGACCAAAGACACTTGCGTTTTGATTTTGGAAAGGTTGTCTTTGTACGTACTAGAGGGCAGAGTAACAGTAGTAGCATCGGTTACTCGTTTGCCTTTTACGATTTCTAGCACATAGGCTTTCGAATTTTCAATGGTGTAACTAATCTGGTCGGCGCCGGTGTAGGGATTAAAATATTCTAAATACATAGGGGTTTTGGTGTTTACGCGAATCAGTTTGCGCACGTTTTCTTGAATCAGTAAGTCGTCGATGGATCCGTTGTAACGTGGAGTGGCAATGATAATATCGAAACTGATTTCTTGTCGTTTCAAAAACTGCATGAAGTAATTGACGAAAGGAACCTCATTGCGAAAGAAAATGACGTTACTATAGAAGCCCCAAGGATACATAATATTGGCATCGTTGACGGCGAATCCCTCGAAATATCGGGTAAAAAATTCGTGACGACAGAAGTAATACACTGCCCGTATTTTTTCTTCATCGGAGGCAAAAGTTTTGTCTTTCAGGAATTTATTGATGGGCCCCATATCCCCTTCAGGGTAGAACTTTTCATTGTAGTAATTAAAAATATCCTCCTTGGCGACCGTTTTTTTAATGACACTTTCTTTTTCCGATAGAAAGCCATCGGACAACCGTTCAAATTTTCCTGAGCGGGCAAAAATCACCTGAAATTTGTAACACGGGAGTTCGTTTAGCGGGTAAAACCAGCGAGGGAATTCGTTTTTGGCCAGGTCACTAGCGGTTAATTCATACAACCGATCGTTGCTTTTTCCGGTGGGAATTTCCTTTAAATCGGGGGCCCCATTATAGGTGTTGAAGTTGACAAAAAAGTCGTTTTCGGTGCGTAATGTGATTTTCAAATCTACTGTAGGATACACATCGCCCAAAGGGGTTTCCACCGCCTCAAAGGTATAGTCGTACACCGATTTAAAAGGTTCTACGGAGTAAAAATAAAAATCAATAATATCGCCGATTTCCAAGTTAGGGATGGCTAATTTTTTCTCATTATTGACCTCTTTGGCTTCTTTATCGGCATCGATGTCCAATGCTTTTCCATCGGGTTTGATGACGCGAACACCAATAAAATTTGACCCTCTGCGCCAAAAGGACCCCATCGCTTTGTTGGAGTAAAATTTGGTGCTATACGAGAATTCCGAAAATTCTTTTACTGCAGCAGCATCCAACAATTTGATGCGTTTACGAATGGAACGGGTATACGTAACATTGGTTCCAAATTTATGGTAATCGTATACTTCATTTTTGTACAAAATGACCGCCGATTCATTGTTCCATTTTTCGGGAAAAGTTGTCGCTTTTTGGTATTTGTCTCCGGGACCCCACATCATTTGACGAACTTCGTCAGCGGTTTGTCCCCAACTTAAGGCGGTGCAGCATAACAGCAACCAGCCAATGCATTTTAATTTCATTTACTTGTTATTGGGTTAATATTACTTGGGTATTATAGGCTTCGACGATACGTTTTTGAAGGGCACGCCAGGGCTCAAAGTCGGATGTTTTTAATACGGCATTTTTGAACGAAAATTTCTTTTTGTAGACCAACACGTTGCCTTCTAAGGTGTAGGTAAGACTAACATCGTAATTGGGGGTGTTTTCAATAATGTTTTCAGGCATCTTTGTCACTTTGTACCCTGCCGGTAGGGTGAGGTGAATATGTGATTCGTAGTGCGTTTTATAGTCAAATTCATAATCGGTTTTTCGATCGGTCAATTGAAATCCTTTGTATTCATTCAAAAAGTCCAAGTCAATATAAATCTCATTGTCAAAAGAAGAAACTTTATTGGCGATATCCAGCGTATAATCGATGGTGAGTTTTTCTTCACGGGCTTCTAAATGGGATGTTTTCACGCCATCTACTTTGATGTTTTTATTTTGCCGTGCGAGATAATTATCGAGTAGTTCCTTCTTTTTATTGCTTTCAAAATGATTGTATACGTTTTGAAAGTAAACGCGACTTTCTCCCAAATACGAACGATGTGCTGCTCCTTTCATACGGTCACCGTCCAAGGTGAGGTGTGCGGTAAAAAGTTCTTTGTTGGCCGCTGCCGAACCCAAAGGAACCTTATCAATAATGCATTTAGCGCCGTCTTCAATCATTACCTCTTTATTTTGAATGCGTTCGGCATATTCTCCCAAGGCATTGTATTTTTCGGTACCATCCAAAAAGAGGCGTTTTCCTTTATGAAACACGGTACAAATCATGTGATTGTCCACGGCTAATGAAGGCGTTTTATAATCATAAGCGATATGTTTGGTACCGATCCAAGTTAGACGGGCATCAAATCCGGCCAGCACCAACATTTCTTTGATCAAATTGGCCATTCCTTTACAATCGCCATATCTTTTTTCAAACACATTTTGGGCTTCATCGGGTTTAAAACCCGCAATACCGTCTTCAAAAGCAATGTACCGAATATTGTCTTGTACCCAATAATAAATGGCCTTGATTTTGGCTTCATCGGTAGTGGCTTTCTGGGTCAATTCGGTTACTTTAGCTTTTAATGCAGTGGGGTCATTTTTCATCAATCCCACCAACGAAGCATACCAGCGGTAAAGGTCCTCATGCGATTGAAACAAAGCTGTTTTTTTATTGTTTTTTTGGTAGCCTTTGGCAATTACCATGATATGCGGATACAAATAGGTTCGGCCTGGACTGTCTTCTTCTTTGAACAAAGCGGGAGCATTTTCTAACCTGTATGTGTATAGGGTTTCATCGTCTTGTTTGACTACATTTTTTTGGATAGCAAATCCGTTGAAATTAAATTCCTTTAATTCAACCTCAAGCCAATTGGGAACTGTAAATGTGATTGTTTTGGAAACTACAGGGAATTCGTCTTGAAAATAAAACGTGGTGCAGTATTTGACATCGCGGTAATTTTTGGTCAGCTCATAAAAGTAGGTGTAGCCTTGCACGGGGAAATCCAACGTGCTGTATTTTACCCGGGCATCATTGTAAAACAAATCGGAATCTTTATAGAGTTCGTCGTTGACATAGAAAAGTGTTTTTTTATCATTTCTGAATTTGAATGAAAAATCATTGATGGATGATTCGCTATCGTAAAATTCGTATTTCTGAATTACCGCACGATGGTTGATGTTCATGAGGTGTTCTTTGGTGTCAATACGCACCGTTACTTTTTCCTCTCGATTATTGAAATCAAAGCGCACCTCATCAACACTGCTCAACACGGCAATGTCGTCTTTGTTGAATTTTTCACGTAAAACTTTGGCTTTGCTAACTTCTTCAGGAGTAGGGTCAAGATTTTTTTGCGCAAAGGAAGTAAGAGTGCATAGGGCGAATAGGAGTGCAATACAATTTTTCACAAAGTAACTTTTTGCGAAAAATAGTAAATTCTAAGCAAACACAAAAAATTAATTTTCAGTGAATAACGCTTTTAATTCGGTTGCATCATTGGCTTTCATTTTTCCGGCCAATACCAAACTCAATTGTTTTCGGCGTAAAGCGGCAGCAAAGCGGGCTTGTTCTTCTTCGGTTTGGGGTTCCAACGGCGGAACGGGTACGGGATTTCCCATTTCATCGACGGCAACAAAGGTGTAAATGGCTTCGTTGGCTTTGGTACGTATTCCAGACTCCCGATCTTCAATCCATACGTCAAGGTAGATTTCCATGGAAGAAGTAAAAGCACGCGACACCTTGGCTTCAATGGTGACCACACTACCTAATGGAATTGAGCGATTAAAGGCTACGTGGTTTACCGATGCCGTCACTACAATACGACGGGAATGCCTACGGGCAGCAATACTAGCCGCTCGATCCATACGTGCCAAGAGTTCACCTCCAAATAAGTTATTCAATGGATTGGTTTCACTGGGAAGCACTAAATCGGTTAAAACGGTTAATGAATCGGCAGGATATTTTGGTGTCATAGGATGAATTTTGCCGCAAAGGTACTAAAACCACCAAGGTCCAAGGTAACGTAAAAAGCAAAAAAAATCCCAAAAAATGGGATTTATTACAGTTCTTCAATCAGTACCCAAGCTTCAGGGTTATGTGATTTTTGTACGGTTTCCATTTGGTTTTGGGCGTCACTGTATCGGGCATAACTGCCATACAAAACGGGATAAAGACCGTGTTTATTTGGCCCTATTTTTCGTGCGGGGAATCCTAATTTTTTTAATTCATACAACACCCGATCGGCATTGGCTTCTAAACGAAAAGCACCTGCAACGACATGGTAGGGTAATTTTTCTTGCTGAACCGATAAGGATACTGCGGGAAGAGTTTCAATAGGATTATCCAACAGAAATGTAGCCGTTGCAATTTTTTGGTGCACTTGGCTTTGTACTTTTTGTTGTACAGCCAAAGTGGCTTCTTGCACTTGTTTTTCATAGTATTGGTTACCAAAATAACCTCCAGACCCTAAAAATCCTGCGCCAAAAACAAAAATTGCGGCATATTTTAACCATGGGGCACTTGTTTTTTCGGCTTCTAACGAAATTACGGGTATTTCCTCGGTAGCGGTTTCTGGCGCTACAGCGTCTAAATGCACCAATACTTCCCGTTGTACAGCGGGTGAAATTACCGCACTGAGTCCAAAAGCTTCCGTTAAATAATTGACCTGTTCTTGAGGAGTGAAAACCACATTTTTATCGGCGGTATAGCGAAGTTCACCAATATTCCGCAACGCGATCGTTCCCGCTTCTTGAAGACGCATTTTCCATTCTTGCACGGCATGTTCAATTCCGTTTACAGCCACTTCATAAGGAATCTTTTCAGTTTGCGCAATGTGATTTGCCAACAGGCCATCGTTGTTTTTTAAATACGCATTGAAAGAAATAACTTTTTTGGGTGGAAAAAAGGTTTGAGCGGCCCCATGCCACTGTGCGGACTGGGTTTCCGTAAGAAAGGCACCCAATCCCGGCACCGTAACACATTGGTAACGGTACAGTAACTGCGCGATATATGGTTCAATCTTCATAGAGGCAAATTTAAAGAATTCGAGACGCTAACAAAATTTTATCAACAAACTTTGTTAACATTTTTAAAATCCTTTTTTATACTTTTGCTATTCAAAATTGATTTATGCGCCATACAGATTTAATTGCCACCTTGGCTTTGCTACAGGTTGACGGAATCGGCTCCGTTTTAGCCAAAAAACTCATCCAACGATTCGGATCGGCTGCCGAAGTATTTCATGCAAAACCCCGTCATATTGCTGCTATTGAAGGGCTCGGGTCTCAAATAGTGCGTCAGTTCAAGAGTCCAGATTTGTTTAGCAAAGCCGAAAAAGAGTTTCTTTTTTTGGAACAAAAAGGGTATACGGCACATTATTTTATGGAGTCGGATTATCCTGAACGACTCAAGCATTGTTATGATGGTCCAGTGTTGTTGTTTGGATCAGGGCAAATGGATTTAAATCCCAAACGCATGATAAGCATTGTGGGAACCCGAGAAATTACGCCCTACGGTATTGATTTTACCCGAAAATTATTGGAGGATTTGGCCCCACTTAACCCGGTTATTGTTAGTGGTTTTGCGTATGGTGTCGATATTGTTGCCCATCGAACGGCTATGGAATTGGGGCTTCAAACCATAGGCGTATTGGCTCATGGACTCAATCAAATGTATCCTAAGCCCCATAAGAAATATCGTTCACGAATGGAAGCTTGTGGCGGATTCTTAACGGAGTTTCGCAGTGATGCCAATCCTGATCGGGAAAATTTTGTACGCCGAAATCGCATCGTCGCAGGGATGTCGGAGGCCACTATAGTGATTGAAAGCGCCGAAAAAGGGGGTTCGTTGATTACAGCGCATTGGGCCAACGAATACAACCGTGAGGTTTTTGCGGTTCCTGGGCGTTGTACCGATAGATTCAGTCAAGGCTGTAATACTTTAATCAAAACACAGCGCGCCCATTTGCTCAATAATGCTGCCGATTTGATGTATCATTTGAACTGGGAGTTGGAACCAAAGTCCAATACGCGCGGGGTTCAAAAGCAATTATTTGTCGAATTAACATCCGAAGAACAGCAGCTGTACACGATTTTACAACAGCATGGTAAAATGCTTTTGGATGAATTGGCATTACGCGGTCAATTTCCTGTTTCCAAAGTGTCGATGCTCTTGTTGAACATGGAACTCAAAGGCGTAGTGCGACCATTACCAGGCAAATGGTTTGAAGCGGTGTAGTTATTTTAATCCCAAATCACCATCGAAGTTTTCCCATTCGTCCCGGGATTTTGGTTTTACCCGTAACAAATCCCACAATTGATAACAAATGGCTTTCAGTTCAGGAATATTCTCGCGTTCAATTGCTGTTTCACCCAATGCGACCAGTTTCATAAATTTTTGGGAATCCGTGTATTCATTTTCATCCAAGAAGCGATAATAATAAAAAGCATTGTAGTAACGCTGGTCTTGCTTCATGTAAATACTGTCGTATAAATCGTCTAAAGCTTTTGTTTTTTGACGAATCATGTATTTGTTGTTGGATTGCAACACCTCCTTTTCGTTTCGGATAATTTTTTCAAATTCCTCCTTCTGTTTAGGCGTGGCCACTTCCAAATAATTTTCTACGGCTTCTCGCGTATTTTGGTATTCTTCGATTTCTTGTAAAACATGTTTATGACGCACCAAATCATCATAGGCTTGAATGGTCAAACGTTTCATCTCATCGAGTTGATATTTCCGATCGGTCGATTGGTCGAAGGATCCCTCCAGCGCCTCTTGGTGTAGCACGATGAGATGGTCTTTAATACGTTTGAGTTGCGCCAAATAGGTATAGTTTTCCTCGTCTTCGGAATCGTTCATTTCCGCTTCAATTTCTTGTATTACCCCATTGATTTCAAGGGCGACCTTATCTAGAGCGACATGGCGTTGATGTGGGTTGAAGATTTCGTTGATTTCTAAATCCAACGCGCCAATATAAACACTTACGCTCAAATCACGGGATTCAGAGATTTTGAAATGGAGTTCGATATCCATTCCTTTAATCAAATCCATAGGTAGATTTTTACCTGTAATTTCAATGTAACCGATACTGAGGTTGCTCCCAATCATTCCACCGGCATTGCCCTCGACAATATTGATGATTAACTTTTCATCGGAGTTTTTTAAAATATTTTTGGACGTGGTTTTGTATACGGTTTTTTTTAAGGGCAGGATATCATTTTTCTTAAAGATCCGTTCCATAAATGTTTTGCCTGCCTCTTCATCCACTTCCAAGCAAATATCATTGGGTAGGGGTTGCCCCATGACATTATAGAGTCCGTTGGTAATGGCAATGGAGGTGTTTTGATACACTATATTTTGCTGTTCATCCAATAGATAGAGCGTAAATTGGTTGGTGGCTTTTTCCAATAGCGGTACAAATTCAGTAATTTTTGAACTGGCCCGAAGGACACCCGTGTCAAATCCACCGTCGGCCCGTGTAAGACGATAGAAGCCCTGAAATGGCGATTGAATTAAAACGGCAATTAGCTCCTCAGCGTCTTTCGAGTGCGGTTCAAAAACAATTTCAACAGCGGGTTCATTTTGCGGCGTTGTGTTGGGAACTGTTGTAACTTCTTTGCGTTCCAACGGTTTGGCACCAGCATAATAAGCGGCTCCGATAACCACGGCTGTCGTTGGGTCGACACTGGTATCGACAGGAATACCACTGCGCAAACCCAATTGCTCTCGGATATAGGGAATATAGGTCGTACCTCCCACTAAGATGATTCGGTTGATGGCCGAAAAAGCGAGTGCATTATCGCCCAATAAGCCTTCGGTGAGTTGGTAGGATTCTTCAAATTTATCCCGAAGCACAGACTCCAATTCCACGCGACTCAGGTCAATATCGAGAAAAGCGTCCCAAACGGCGATGTCCAATTCAATCGCGGTTTGCGTTTTTATGGAAAGCTCTTTTTTAGCTTCTTCCGCTTTGAATAACAATTCGAAATAGAGTTTTTTACAATCGGCTTCATCGCCTGAAAGCATTCTTCTCCACAATTGGGTTTGTCCCGTAGCCTGTTCAATTTTGGGACAAATAATTTTTTCAACCAATAGATTATCCAAATCGACTCCACCCAAAAAATTATTGCCTTTGTGGTCCACTACTTTCAATTCCCGATGATCAATACGCACCAAGGCGACATCAAAAGTTCCGCCCCCAAAATCGTACACTAGCCAATGTTGCATCGCTGTCAAATCAATCGATTGACTATTGGAATAGGCCAAACAGGCTGCGATAGGTTCTTGTAATAAAACGACTTCATCAAAGCCTGCCAAGTAGCCTGCTTTTTTGGTCGCGTTGGTTTGAATCGTGTCAAAGGAAGCTGGAATCGTAATCACAGCCGCTTTGGGTTGTTCAGGTTGGGTGAAATTGACCAACTCTTTCAACACCATAGAAGATAGATCGACCGGGGTTAGCGGTTTTTCCCAATCGGGCACCGTGAATGTACTGTCGGTCCCCATTTTTCTCTTGAACGAGGCAAAAACATTTTCCGATTGGGTGAGCATCAATTCTCGGGCTTTGTCGCCAATTTGGATGCGGCCTTTCCGAAAGGATACCACAGAAGGCAACGTATCTTTAAACCCCACTGGATTTTTATACAAGGTTATTTTCCCGTTTTCATACCGGGCTATGGCCGAGTTGGTCGTGCCCAAGTCGATTCCAAAATTGATATTACTCATGTTGATTTATTCTACGATTACCACCCCTTTTTGAATCAATAAATACCCATTGGCCTCTTCGCGATAGATAATGGGTTTGAGGACTTTGGTGATTTTTTTGGCTCCGGGATGTATTAAGTTGGCTTCTAGTGCCGTGTCACGTTCATCATAGGGTTGCCCTAAGGGATTTACGATTTTGTATCCCATTTCGGTGAACTCATGATGGATACGATTAAAGTTGCGCTCAAAATGGGGGAGTTGATGCTCCAATGATTTTTTTTCGATTTCAAAAAATTGATTGATTAAGGCTTCCATAGCGTACTATTTTCAGTCAGCAAGATACAATTTATTGTTTTTTTGTCCATCATCAATTCTGATAAATCCACGATTATTCTATTTTTGCTATTTGCATTTAATTCCAGCCGCAATGAATATTATTCGTTTGTATGAAAGTCTCACTCTCGATGCCGCACCATTACGAACTATTTCGGAAAATGACCTCATTCGTATTGAAAAGCAAATCAACATCGCCAAGCGTCTGGATGCTTCTATCGATGCCAATGTAGCGGCCCATTTGATCGAAGCGCTTCGCCGTTATCCCGAGGCTTTCTATATCCTTACACAACAGTCTGCTTTGTATAATTTATGGGCGGGAACAACGTATCCTGATGCTCATTTTACGGCTGTCGAACCTCCCACAGATTTTGAGGCGATACATGCCCTAATACAAGCTTATTTGTTGGATGACTTGGCCTTGGCGATAGAGCAAAAAATGGCCGAAAACAAGTTTGAAGACCTCTTAAAATTAATGGACTATCACGCCTTTTTCCCCGAGGAACTTCAGCAACGGATTTTGCGTAAATGCACCCAAAAAATCGATTTTGCGGTGAGTCAATTTCACAATTCACGCACCGATACCGCACGTATTGCTTATATTAAGACGAGTAGTTTTTACCGATTTTTAAATTTTTTCACCACGCCCGAATTAGACGATAAAATTCGAACGCTTTTAAATAGTGTTGTCGATGCGTATAATGATAAAACGCATTCGTCAGCCGATACGGTAATGGTGGCAATGGCAGTATATAAGCCTTTTGATGAAGAATTGGAGGAGACATTAAGAAACAACCGAGATGTCGTTTTTGGAAATCCGAATACCACTTCCCGATCTACGTCAGGTTTCAATTGGCGTGTTTTTTTTGTTATTGTTTTCATCTTATTTAAAGTAGCTGTTATATCCAACCGATGTGACAATGATTCCAATACGACTCCAGTTGAATTTGAAGGGTTGAAAATAGATTCGTCTCAAGTAAAAATTGACCGTTATTACACTCAAATGCGCTTTAAAATAGATAGTTTTCAGGTGTTTTTAACCCAATTTGATCCGTCAAAAATTACCCAAGTCAAACCCAAAGATCGTTTGGTAACAGGCAGTAATCCCTTTACTACTTTTTATAATGATCCTCCGGCAAATGCCGAAATGAAGACCTTCCAAATCATCCGGAATAAGTCGGATTATGAAGTGATTGTATTGGAACATATCGTGGTCTATGACAGTATAAAAATGCCGACCAAAGCGCATTATATCAAACCGTTTTCTACTTTGCAACTCAATACAAGTGACCAAGCTAAACGAATTTTGAACTTTTACGCTGGACGAAAGTTGGCTTCATTTCAAGATCCAACCAAGCATTATTTTATTGGGAATCATTCGGAAGTAGAATACCGATTTAGCGTGTTGGCACCCAATGCTAAAGCACTCCTACAAGAAGATTGCCTTTATACAGGGACAATCGAACTCTTGGCGGAAAGAGGAGTTTTAAGAGTTACAGAAAAGGAAGGAAATTCGGTGGCCCAATCCCTACAAGATAAGGCGGTTATCAAATAAAAAACCCGACTTAAGGTCGGGGTGATTGTGTTATGAAAAGCCAAGTTTTTGACGTACCCGTTGCAAAACATCCGCTGCAATAGCTCCCGCTTTATTGGCCCCTTTTGCTAAAAAGGCATCGACTTCATCCAAGTGATTCATGTAGTATTCGTAGCGTTCGCGTTCGGTTTTGAATTTTTCACAAATCAATTCAAACAAGGCCTGTTTGGCATGTCCATAACCGTAATTGCCTCCTTCATAATTTTGACGCATTTGCGCCACTTGAGCCGCATCGCCCAATAATTTATACAAGGCAAAAACCTTACAAGTATCTGGATTCTTGGGTTCTTCAAGCGGTGTGCTGTCGGTTTCGATACGCATGATTTGCTTGCGCAGCGCTTTGTCGTCTACAAAAATGGTAATGGTATTGTCCCGAGATTTACTCATTTTATGACCGTCGGTACCCGGAATATACTGCGTTTCTTCGTTTATGGTCGCTTCCGGGAGCACAAAGGTTTCACCCATTTGATGGTTAAAACGCGCTGCCACATCACGCGTGATTTCTAAATGTTGCAACTGATCTTTTCCAACAGGCACAAATTCGGCATCATACAATAAAATATCGGCAGCCATCAACATCGGATAGGTAAACAATCCCGCATTGACATCTTCCAAACGATCGGCTTTATCCTTGAACGAATGCGCCAAAGTAAGGCGTTGAAAAGGAAAAAAACAACTCAAATACCACGACAATTCTGCCGTTTGCGGCACATCGCTTTGGCGGTAAAAAATCACTTTGTCGGTATCCAATCCACAAGCCAACCACACGGCTGCGGTGCTATAGGTGTTCGCCCGAAGGGTTTCCCCGTCTTTAATCTGGGTGACCGAATGCAAGTCGGCGATAAACAAAAACGTTTCGTTGCCTGGTGTTTGCGACATTTCAATGGCTGGAAGTATGGCGCCCAAAAGATTGCCTAAATGCGGGGTGCCCGTACTTTGTATGCCCGTTAGAATTTTTGCCATAGTTTTTCAATTGTGTCGCAAATGTAAACTAAAATTGCTTTATTTTTGGGGCTATGCGCGCGTTTAAAATAATTTTTTGGACCCTTTATCGGATTTGGTTTTACATCGTAGTAGCAGTACCTATTTTGGTATTATTCCCGTTTTTAGTGGTTTCCATTTTAAAAGAACGTTGGTACCCATATTTTTTTAAGTTGGCACGAATTTGGGCCAAATGCATACTTTTTGGCATGGGATTTCGATACAAAGTTACAGCCTTGCAAGTGCCTGAACCCGGTAAAAGTTATATGTTTATCGCCAACCACACCTCGATGACCGATATTATGCTGATGTTGGCTACGGTTCGTAACCCTTTTGTTTTTGTCGGTAAAAAAGAGTTGGCAAAGATTCCTTTGTTTGGGTTTTTTTACAAACGAACCAGTATTCTGGTCGATCGTGGCAATCCCAAAAGCCGGCATCAAGTATACCTTCGCGCCCAACGCCGTTTGCATATGGGGTTGAGTATCTGTATTTTTCCCGAAGGCGGTGTCCCCGATGAAAAGGTGCTATTGGACGAATTTAAAGACGGCGCTTTCCGTTTGGCGATTGAACACCAAATTCCTATTGTCCCCATGACTTTTTTTGACAATAAAGAGCGTTTTTCCTATACCTTTTTTAGTGGTAGCCCCGGTAAAATGCGGGTAAAAATCCATCCTTTTATAGAAACAAAAGGACTGCCTTTGGAGGCTAAAAAAGTACTCAAAGATCAGGCGAGACACATCATTTTAACAGATTTGCAAACCAATTGTTAGGGCGTTCCCCCTCCATACTTCCGGGGTCAGGCTTTCCGTTGCAATCCGGCACCTCCGTAAACTCCGGCACAGGGATTTCCACTGCAATCCTTAACGCAAACAAAAAGAGTGTCCGGCCGAGACACTCTTTTTTGTTACCCTCCGGAGAGTAGTAACACCACTTAACTAAATTAATAACTATTATTTTTTAAAACGTATACACCACTCCCGTATACAATCCCATGAGGTAAGGTCTGAAATTTCCAGCATCACTACGATAGGGATTAAATTGGTATTTGAAAGTGGGTTCTACCCTTGCTTGCCAATTTTTGAAAAAGCGATAATGCATGCCCAAGCCCAGGTTTCCACTAAAATGAACCGGGTTGAGGTTGGTCGCCTCTCCAATAAGGAGATTCAATGTGTTGGATTGCAAATAGACTTCATTTTGATTCAGTACAAACGTACTCATACCGCCCAATACTTGTAATCCCCATTTTTTGGATCCAAATTGGTAGGCCAATTCTAGAGGAATTTCCAAATAACCGGTTCGTTGCACAATCGATCCTTCAAACATTTCTGTCATTCGGTTGTAGGGGCGAACGTTGTTTAGACTTTCAATTACAATATTGGAGCCGATTGCATTTAGTGATATGTTTTGAATGCGACTGCTAACTTCAGGTCGCATATAATACATAATACCATCGGTTTCATAGCCCAAACGAACCATGTTAACTCCCGAGCGTAGGGTGAGTTTATCGTTTAACGCATAACCAACACCCAAACCATAACTGAAATTCTCAGCGGTGTAACGCTTTTCATTTTCTGATAAGGAGGGATCTAAAGGAGAGCCTTGCGACAACGAACTGAAGTAAATAGGGGCGAGCTGTGTGCCAACTAGCCACCTATTTAATTTCGGTTCGGAAAAGGTTTTCTTTTCTTTTTCATGTAGCAATTCTTCCAACGCATTTTTAGATTTTTCGGCCACAGCAGTGCTGTCTTTGGCCGTATGTAAAGGGGTATTGGAAACGAGGGGTGAGGGTGTGACAGCATTGGTCACAGGGTTAGTTGTATCGGAAGGCAAGGTCTTCTCAGGATTCACCGCCAATCGTTCAGCACCAGAAGCGGGAATAGGTTGAGGAAGTTGTTGCTTTTCTGGGATAATCGCGCTGTTGTTTTTGTTTGGTTGCATTGCATTGCGATTATCCACAGCGTCTTGCGGATTTACCCTCAGACTATTTGATGGCCCATTAAAACCTTTGTTTTTCTGTTCTTTTTTTGGAGAAAAAGCAACCGCTTGGGTAGAATTCTCCTTGCTATTTATTTGAACAGTGGGAGGTACATCAGTAGAAGAGGGGGTATTTCTTGCTGAATTTGGTGTGGTGGCTACCGCTTCGTTGCCAACGGAACTTTTGGAAGAAGAGGAGGCATTGGGTACAGTGGGTGAAGTAGCGTTTTCTTTTCCAGGTGCGTTAACAACGGTTGGATTCATTTTAGGAATACTGGGAGCTACGGTATCCCAAAACGGGCCACGGATAAAAAGTCCGACCAAAAAGGCCGCAGCGATTCCGCTATAGAACCACCAGATAGGAATAACGCGCCGTTTCTTTTTCTCCTGAAGTTTCTCTTTGATGTTCAACCACAACGCTTCGTCGGGCTGCACCTCGAAGTCCTCGAGGGACTCTTGAAATCGCTTTTTGAATTCGTGTGGATGTTTCATTGTAGTTTGGGCATTTTTGAACTACCGGTATGGAGTTCGATTTTTTGTTTTAAAATTAATTTTGCTCGGGATAAATTGGATTTTGAAGTCCCAACCGTAATTCCGAGCGCGTCAGCAATTTCTTGGTGACTGTACTCTTCAAACACATACAGGTTAAAAACCAGTCGATAGCGTTCGGGGAGTTCTTGCACGATACGAAATAAAAACTCGGGCGGGATACCTTCATCAATTTCGACTTCGACCTCGTCGGGGATATTTTCATCCACTACATTTAAGTAGTTTTTTTTTCGAAATTGTTGCAACAAGTAGTTTACAAAAACCCGGTGCATCCATCCGTCAAAAGAACCTTTAAATTCGTATTGCGCAATTTTGTCAAAGACCAACAAAAACCCTTCCTGAAAATAGTCTTGGGCTTCATCACGGTTGGGAACATACTTCAAACAAACCGCAAACATTTTACCCGCATACCGCCGGTACAAGTGTTCTTGCGCTTGGATGTCTTTTTTTTGACATCCTTGTATGATTTGTTCTAACTCCAACCGGTTTCATTTTAGTGATCCACTACAGCATCAAATTCTACATATTGATCTACGCCTTGCGCATCTTCACCTAACCAAAATTTAAAATGGTAGGTGCCCAGTGTAGTAGGTCTAAACCGTAATACAGCGGTATACAATTCTTCATCTTGTGGACATGTATTGTTGCCGCTTTTTAGACTTTCAATGGCAACCAGCCGATTAAAGTCATGCGCTTCATAGTAAAATTGACGGAAAACATGACATTGACTGGGTAATTTAAACTTCACCGGAATTTCTGTGATGCTGTCTTTGGCATATTGGTTTGGATTGGTTACTTCAGTAATAGCTGAAACCTGAATATAAATTGGCTCATCTTCTGAAAGGTCGCAACCGGTAAATACCAGCCCAACAAAGAATACAACGGTTAACAGAATTTTTTTAATCATGGGTATTATTTTTATAGTAGGATGCATTGCCAGTGTAAAGGTTGCGTCAAGTTCAAAAAAAATCCCGATTTTTTCAAACCGGGACTTAAATGCCAATTTAATCGGCTTGCTCTTTGATAAGGTCTTTGATTTTTTGTTCCAATTCCTCAGCTAATTCGGGATTGTCTTTAATCAACAATTTCACCGCATCGCGACCTTGTCCCAACTTGGTGTCACCATAACTAAACCATGAGCCTGATTTTTTGATGATTTCAAACTCGACGGCTAGATCTAAGATTTCACCTGTTTTGGAAACGCCCTCGCCGTACATAATGTCAAATTCAGCGGTTTTGAACGGAGGGGCTACTTTGTTTTTTACCACTTTTACTTTGGTGCGGTTCCCCAATACATTTTCCCCATCCTTGATTTGCGATGAACGACGGATGTCCAAACGTACCGAGGCATAAAACTTCAAGGCATTTCCTCCCGTTGTTGTTTCGGGGTTACCAAACATCACTCCGATTTTTTCACGCAATTGGTTGATGAAGAACACCGTACAATGGGTTTTGCTGATGGTTGCCGTTAACTTTCGCAAGGCTTGCGACATCAATCGGGCATGCAATCCCATCTTGGAATCGCCCATCTCTCCTTCGATTTCGCTCTTTGGAGTCAAGGCTGCTACCGAGTCGATTACCACGATGTCAATGGCTCCAGAACGGATTAGGTTCTCGGCGATTTCCAACGCTTGTTCCCCGTTATCGGGTTGTGAAATAATCAAGTTTTCAATATCCACACCCAATTTGGCCGCGTAATGACGGTCAAATGCATGTTCCGCATCAATGAACGCCGCAATGCCCCCTGCTTTTTGGGCTTCGGCAATGGCATGAAGGGTCAAGGTAGTTTTACCCGACGACTCTGGTCCATAGACTTCAATAATACGACCTTTTGGATACCCATTCACCCCTAAGGCAAGGTCCAATCCCAACGAACCGGATGGAATCACTTCGACTTCTTCCACCGCTTTATCTCCCATCTTCATTACGGTACCTTTACCGTAGGTCTTGTCCAGCTTGTCTAACGTCAGCTGTAACGCTTTCAATTTTGCTTCTTTTTCTGAACTCATTTTACATAAAAATTAAAGGCTGTTAAAGCCGTAAAAGTAACTATTTTTTCAGGACTAAATTAGTTTTCTCAAAAGTAGTTTTAAACAACGAGAAGCCGTACTTTTACAGTCAATTTTTTTTCACATGGAAAAACTGATTTCGTATCCCATCTCTGTGGTCTATTACCTTTGTTTTGGACTAACACTGGTGATTTTCCATCCAATACAGTGGATTTGTTTTAACGTATTTGGGTATCAAGCGCATAAAAAAAGTGTCGATTATTTGAATTGGGTATTGATTGGTTGCACCCGAATATTAGGCACGCGTTGGACATTTTATAACCGACCACAAATTCCCCATAATGTTCCCATTATTTTCGTGGCCAACCATCAAAGTTTATTTGATATTATTGGAATTATATGGTACTTGCGCGCGCATCATGCTAAGTTTGTTAGTAAAAAAGAACTCGGAAAAGGCATTCCCTCGGTTTCCTACAATTTACGTCATGGCGGCTCGGTTTTAATTGACCGCAAAGACCCAAAACAAGCCTTACCGACCATCAAAGGGTTGAGCGAATATATTGAAAAGCACCACCGATCTGCCGTTATTTTTCCCGAAGGAACCCGAAGTAAAACAGGAGCCACGAAAAAGTTCTCTGAAAATGGTTTGAAAATCTTATGCAAGTTTGCTCCTAACGCCGTAGTTGTGCCCATTACGATCAATAATTCATGGAAAATGACCCAATTTGGTATGTTTCCTATGGGTTTAGGAAATCACATTAAATATACAATTCACGAACCCTTGGCCGTTAAAGAGTATGACTTTGCTACACTGTTTGAAAAAACAGAACAAGCCGTTAACAGTGCCATCCTAAACTCATAACTCATAACTCATATTCATAACTCATAATTACGTATAATGTCTATTAAAAACATCCGATTGGAAGTGATGCAATTCCTCGAAAAAAGCATCGATAGCTTTGTTGACGAATACCTCGTTCCCGTCGAAAAAATTTGGCAACCCACCGATTTGTTGCCCGATTCTCAAAAAGAGAATTTTATGGAAGAAGTTCGCGAATTACGCGAAATTGCCAATGATCTGCCCTACGATTTTTGGGTAGTCATGGTAGGCGATACCATCACCGAAGAAGCCTTACCTACATACGAATCCTGGTTGATGGAAGTAGAAGGTGTCGATAATGAAGGGCGCAACGGTTGGTCCAAGTGGGTACGGCATTGGACCGGTGAAGAAAACCGCCATGGCGATGCTTTGAATAAATATTTGTATCTCTCGGGGCGTGTGAATATGCGTGAAGTGGAAGTTACGACTCAGCATTTAATCAACGATGGTTTTGATATAGGAACAGGAAAAGATCCCTACAAAAACTTTGTTTATACCAGTTTTCAAGAATTGGCCACCTACATTTCGCACAACCGCGTGTCGCAATTGGCCAAAGACTTTGGGGATAAAAAGTTATCGCGTTTGTGTAAAATGGTTGCAGGTGATGAAATGCGTCACCATTTGGCCTATAGCGAATTTGTAAATCGTATTTTTAAAGTAGATCCGAGTGAAATGATGTTGGCGTTTCAATACATGATGAAACAAAAGATTACCATGCCAGCTCATTTTTTACGTGAATCGGGTGAAAAAATTAGTTCTGCTTTTGAAGAGTTTTCAAATTCAGCCCAGAAAATTGGGGTCTACACCGCCAATGATTATGTGGACATCCTTCGCAAATTAATCGCAACTTGGGAGATTGATAAAATTACGAGTTTAACCGACGAAGCTGAACGTGCCCGTGATTATTTGATGAAATTACCCGATCGTATGGCACGCATTTCTGAACGTTTGGTCTTGCCAGAAGAAACCAAAAAATTCAAGTGGGTACAACCGGCTTTAGCGATATAAAATGGGGATTGTTGACGCGACGATTATTTTTGTAAAACAACAGCTAGAAGGTGCCGAAGCAGGGCACGATTGGTTTCACATTGAACGGGTTTATCGCAATGCCATGCATATTGCTAATCAAGAAAATTGCCATCGGGAAGTAGTGCAATTGGCTGCTTTATTACACGATATTGCCGATAGTAAATTTCATGGCGGTGATGAAAGCATCGGACCCCAAACGGCGCGAACTTTTTTAGAAAGTCAGAAGGTTGAAGAAGCAACAATCGACCATGTGGTAAAAATCATTGAAAATATTTCGTTTAAAAGCGGAAATTCAACACGCACATTTTCTTCGTTAGAACTCGATATTGTGCAAGATGCCGATCGGTTGGATGCCATTGGTGCGATTGGAATAGCCCGAACATTCAATTACGGTGGCTACAAAAACCGTCCCTTGTATGATCCCACTATTGCACCCAACATGCACATGACCAAGGAGGAATATAAGGCGAGTCAAGCTCCGACGCTCAATCATTTTTATGAAAAACTCCTGTTGTTAAAAGACCGAATGAATACAGCTACAGGAAAAAAATTGGCCGAGGACCGTCATCGTTTTATGGAAGTTTTTTTAGCCCAATTCTATGCCGAATGGGAGGGTGAAAAATAAAAAAAGAGAACCGATGAGGTTCTCTTTTTTTATGATTTATTTTCCAGGAAAAGTGGCTTTCCGTTTTTCTAGGAAAGCGGTTGTGCCCTCTTTAAAATCTTCGGTTCCAAAACATTTTCCAAACGATTTGATTTCTGTTTTGAACCCTTCTTTGGTATCCATCAACCCCGCATTAACCGCTTTAATGGCGTAACTGATGGCTACGGGCGAATTTTTGGCAATTTTAGCAGCGATTTCTTGGGTAAACTCGAGTAAGGAAGCCTGTGGCACTACATGGTTAACGAGACCATAATTTTTGGCGGTTTCCGCATCTATCATACCTGCCGTCATAATCATTTCCATCGCGCGACCCTTACCCACCAATTGAGGCAATCGTTGCGTGCCGCCATAGCCTGGAATTACCCCTAAAGTTACTTCGGGTAAGCCCATTTTAGCATTGTCGGAAGCAATTCTAAAATGACAAGACATGGCCAATTCTAATCCGCCACCTAAAGCAAAACCATTGACTGCTGCAATGACTGGCGTTTTCATGTTTTCGACAAAATCAAATAAAATTTCTTGTCCTAAAGCGGCCAATTGCGCGCCTTCTTCAATAGAAAAATGCGCAAATTCAGCAATGTCTGCACCGGCTACAAAGGCTTTTTCCCCCGAACCCGTTAGTATAATTACTTTAATAGTCGCCTCAGCATCCAATTGCGCTAGAGCATCGTGCAATTCTTGAATCGTTGCTTTGTTCAATGCATTGAGTTTACTTGGACGATTGATGGTGATGGTGGCCAAATGACCTTCGGTGCTTACGAGAATATTTTCAAATGTCATAGGTATATTTTTTAAGGATTTATGCGTGGTAATGTTACTTTAAACGTAGTGCCTTTGTACGATTCGGACTCAAAAGTAATGGTTCCTTTGTAATTTTCAATAATATTTTTAATGATCCCCAACCCGAGTCCCATACCGCTTGTTTTGGTGGTAAATTTCGGTTCAAAAATCCGCTCTTGATAATCGGGGTCAATTCCAACCCCGTTGTCTTTAACCAAAATAACCACCCCTTCCCAATTTTGGTATACACTAACTTGAATGCGTTTTTCCTCTTGCATTTCAGGAATGGCTTGGATGGCATTTTTGACCAAATTGGTAATAATACGAATGAGTTGCGTGCGATCCATAACCGTAATGATTTCGGGTTCGGCCGACTGAAACTCAATGAAATCTTCATTAAATATGTCTAAAGAGAATTCCACAACTTCAACCACATTTAGCGTTTCGTTTTGCTGTGCAGGCATCGAGGCAAAGTTAGAAAAGGCCGAAGCTACCGCCGTCATCGTGTCGATTTGCTGAATCAAGGTTTTGGTGTAATCATTGAGTTTCTGACGTAAATTCGGGTCGTTTTCATCAAATTTTCGCTGGAAACTTTGCACGGTTAAGCGCATAGGGGTCAACGGATTTTTGATTTCATGAGCGACTTGTTTTGCCATTTCCCGCCAGGCTTGTTCCCGTTCGGATTGGGCCAACATCGAGGCACTTTCTTCCAGTTTGTCCACCATCGCATTGTATGCTTTAATCAAAGAGTTAATCTCACGACTGTTGTCTTCAATCATGATTTTTTCATTTTTTTGATTCAAACTCGTTTCATTGATTTTGTCGGAAATCGTTTTGAGCGATTGGGTAATATAAGAAGAGAGGAAATACGCCAAGGCAAAGGCAATAATAAGCATGAAAAAATACACCTGACTCAGCCGAACCAAGAAATTCTGAATTTCATTCTCGTAAATGCTGTCGTCCTCAACGTAGGGAAGATTCAGGATTCCCAGCGGTTTAAAGCGATCGTCTTTAATTTGGGTAAACGAAGAACGAATTTTCAACCCATCCATGTTTTTGATGTCGACATACCGTTTCTCAATCGAGGATTGAACGAGTTTGAGTATGTATTTTGGAATGGGAGGCGAAATACTATCGACGGCAAAGGAAGCTTTGGACGATTTCAATAAATTTCCTTTTAAACTGTAAATGTTGATTTCAACACTATGAATATCGGAGAGTTCATGAATTTTGTCCTTAAAAATTAAGGGCAAATTTTTCTCCGTTAACGGGTAAGTCGTGTTGGATAAAATATAGTTGATGTGCTCCCGAACCGCGTCTTCTTTGCGTTCTAAACGTTCTTGATGGTAATTTCGAGCCTCACTTTTGAACTGAAACAAGGAAATCGACGCCATTAATATCGATGCAATCAAAATCAATACAATCATCGCCAGGAAAATCCGGATACGAAGGGAGAGCATGGATATTTTGAAGTTTAGCATCTGTGTTCAGTGTTCAGTGTTCAGTGTTCAGTGTTCAGTGTTCAGTGTTCAGTGTTCAGTGTTCAGTTTTCAGTGTTCAGTTTTCAGTGTTCAGTGTTCAGTGTTCAGTGTTCAGTGTTCAGTGTTCAGCCTCGAAGGGTCGGGAGCAGTGTTCAGTGTTCAGTGTTCAGTTTTCAGTGTTCAGTGTTCAGTTTTCAGTGTTCAGTGTTCAGTGTTCAGTGTTCAGTGTTCAGTGTTCAGTTTTCAGTGTTCAGTGTTCAGTGTTCAGTGTTCAGTGTTCAGTGTTCAGTGTTCAGTGTTCAGTGTTCAGTGTTCAGTGTTCAGT
>NZ_JAPZUB010000021.1 GCF_027533505.1 Flavobacterium sp.
GCTAAAATCAATCATAAATGAAAGTCAAAGTCCGCTAAAGAAAACCGTGTTGTTAATAGCTACATCATTCTCCGCATGGTATGAATTTAAAAACATAATAAATTTACCGTATATTAATTAGACCATAGCCCTTTTTTTTAAACCAATTTATTATGGCATTCCTCATTGGGATGCCTTTTTTTGGATATTCCCAACAAGTAAAAATTGAGGGAAAAGTAATTGACTCTAGTAGTAAAGTATTATCAAACAGCATAATTATTGCAAGTGATACTGAATCGGGTAATCGAATTTTAGGATTTAATACTTCGGATTTAAATGGTGATTTTCGTTTACTAATCAATTTGAAAGCAAACTTGATAGTATTTGGTTAACCGTTAGGCATATTTCATACGAGACATTACGATTAAAAGTTCCATATAAAAGTTGTAAAAAAGACTTTCAGCTTAAATTAAAGACAGAAACTTTAGATGAAGTTGTAATTAAAGGAAAAGAAACCATAAGTATTAAAGGGGACACTATAACTTATAACGTTAACAGATTAAAATCAAAAAAAGATGTAACTATTGAAGATGTTATCCAAAAAATTCCCGGTGTAAGTATTCAACAAAACGGACAAATAAAATATTTAGATAAACCTATTAGTCATTTGTATATCAATGGAGTAGATTTACTTGAAGGAAATTATTCTATAGCTTCACAAAGCATTCCTGCGGATGTTGTTGAAGAGATTGATGTGATGCAAAAACATCATCATGAACGTATTCATATTGGTAAAACAGAGACAGATAAAGTAGCTTTTAATTTAAAAATCAAAAAAAATGCTGGCCTATTTTTCGGAAGCTTAACTGGAGATGTAGGCGTTCCTTTCTTGACTGGGAAATTAGACGCAACTCCAATATATTTCAAAGATAGTTTTCAAAACATTGCTAGTGTAAAATCAAATAATATTGGCAAAACATTGCTTAGCATTGGTGAAAATTTAACTTCCGATAATTCAAATGTTGGCAACTTTATTTTGGAGGATACACAAGTTATTAATAAACCTAATGTCAAAGGTGTTGCGATATCTGATAAATATTGGTTAAATAATGAATCCTATGCTATAACTAATGATGCTTTGCATAAAGTCAATGATTCAACTACAGTGAAATGGAATTTTAATTATGGAAATGAAGTGAGTAAAATAGAACATGTTTTAACTAGTGAATTTTTGACTAATAATCAATCGAGTAATGTTTTTAACAGAAATCGAAATCAACTAAACACTACATTTTTTAATGCTGTTTTGAATCAAGAAATCAATAAAAGAAAATTTTATTTAAAAAACACTACAAGTTATCGATATGGAGATAACTCAGGAATTGAGCGTGTCACTATAAACAACAATTCTCTGGAATCCAATTACAATCAAAATAATTTTCAGATTAACAACAATACTAACTTCAAAACCTTAATTGGTAATAAAAATATTTTTCAAAGTGGCATTTTGATACAATACCTACAAAATACTGAAGAACTACTGGTGTCTCCTCCAGTTTTTGAAACCATACTAGGTACTACGAATACGAGTGATTTCACAAAACAGCAAGTTCAAATCAAAAAATTTAATTTAGTTAGTTTTTCGCAATACAATTTTAGATTTGCAAAGTTAGAATGGAATTTAAGTCAAAATTTAAACTTCCATTATTTCAATTTTGATAGTAATTTAAAGCAAGAATCAAATTTAAACACTCCCATTTTTCCGTTTTCAAGTGATTATAATTATCAAAAAATAGCATCAACAACAAAACTCAATTCAAAAATTAAAATTGGAAAGCTAACACTATCATGGAATGTATCGCTTGACTATATAGACTTACATACTATTGAAAATAAAAGCTCTCCTTTGTCTTTAACAAACTCTTACGTTTTTATTCAACCTGATATAGCTTTAAAGTATAATTTTAATTCAAAATGGAAAATTGGTATTAATTATAGTTTTGATACTAAAATATCTGATTTCTCACAACTCTATACACCAACCCTTTTGACGAGTTATAATACCGTTATTCAAAATCCAAATTTTATTAATGTCATCAGAACAAATTCATTTTTACCCTCTATAAATTATAGTAACATATTAAATAGTTTTTATTTTAGTTTAAAAGGGAACATAAATCAGATTAAATCAGATGTAACTTTTTCTAATGAGTTGAATAATGATGGGTTTCTGACTACAAATGTTATTCAAAGACCTAATTACACCCATAACTATGGATATTCTCTTTATTTAACAAAGGGATTTCTAGGTTCATTTAAAACTGATTTTAATTATTCTTTTAACATATTCAAGAATCAATTATTCTTCAACAATCAATTTCTCAATGCTTTTAATAGAAGAAATAGCTTTGATTTTTCGATGAATTGGGACAAAGGGAGTTGGTTTTCTATTGAATATAAAGCAAAACTAAATTTAGGAACCTCTGAAACAGAAAGCAATAAAATCAGTAACTCATTCCTTTTTCAAAATTTGAATTTGGATATATACACTAGTAACACTACACGATTAAGTTTAGGCTTTGAGTCATCAAAAACTAAATCTTCTCTGAGTAGCAAAACCAATGTTAACTCGCTTTTTAATATGGCTTTTTATTACAAGCCATCTAAAAAACTAAATGTTAATGTCACTTTGTTGAATATTCTTAATACTCAATTTTTTACAACTACAAACAGTTACTTGAACTTTGTAAACGAATATCAATTTTCATTACGACCAAGGCAACTTACCTTAGGTCTATACTACTCACTATAATCCATTATTTCACCCTCAAAACGCACCACACCACAAAGCAGCAAAATTTTTCTTAAAATCGAGTGTTAAAACATACTAAAGCCTTTATTTTACGGTTTGTAAAAGAACACGCTCTAATTTGTTTAACTAAATTTTGTAACTATGAAAAAAATGCTGTGTATGTTCGCCTTGCTGGGTGGCGCCTATTTTGCTCAAGCACAAGACATTTCAAAACACGCTTTGGGTCTTCGTTTGGGAGACAATGATGGATTTGGTGGTGAAATCTCTTATCAGAGAGGCTTATCCAAAAACAACCGTCTTGAATTTGACCTCGGATGGCGTAACAGCAACAATGTTGACGCATTTAAATTGACAGGGCTGTACCAGTGGGTGTGGGAAATTGATAACGGATTCAATTGGTACGCTGGTGTTGGGGGTGGTTTAGGAAGTTGGAGCTATGATAAAAATGGCGTTTCCGATAATGGAACATTTTTATTTGCGGCAGGAAATGTTGGTATAGAATACAATTTTGAAATACCGCTGCAATTATCCTTAGATTTCCGACCCGAAATTTATTCGAATTCTAGTGATTTCAGAGACGAAAGTTTCGGTCCCGATATCGCTTTAGGGATCCGTTACCGTTTCTAACAATAAACACAAATCCCGGTTACTTGCCGGGATTTATTATTTGTAGATCAATCGGTTTTTTACTTTTTATTTTCAATACAAAATTAGGAGTAGTTAGCGCTGTGGTGGCCATACCTTTTGGGGGAATTTCGCGAATAACCACTTCTACTTTATCCTTTAAAATTTTTACTTTTTCTACCTTAATCGACCAACCTCCTGTAGGCTTTTCACCCAAATTGACCAAAATAAAATTGTTATCTTGAATGTCATTTGGCTTTAGATAGGGACTAATAATGGGATCTTTCAGCAACATTTGGTATTCACTTTCTTCAGTTATCATTTCAAAAAACTGAAAAGAGGCTCCATCATAGTCTCTGCCAAATAAAATATCATAGGCTGTGAAGCTTGATTCTGGAGGCAATGTCGATTTACAAGCGGTTAGCAAAAAAATGCTATAAAATATAACTAAGCTTTTTTTCATGATTTGTGAATGGCTTCATGGTATAACTTTTCATATTGGGGTAAAATAAGCGCAATGTCGAATTGTTGAGCCACTTCGAGTGCTTGTTTCTTAAACGTAGCTAGGGTTGCATTATTGTTGAGAATGGAAATCGCATCTTGGGCCATCGTATCAATAGCACCAACGGGGGCCAAATATCCGGATACTCCATGCGCATTGACTTCTGGCAATCCTCCTGTATTGCTGGATATTACTGGTACACTCCAAGCCATCGCTTCAAGGGCTGCCAAACCAAAACTTTCCGTTTCAGAAGGGAGTAAAAACAAATCGGAATAGGCCAAAATGCTGTCGATTTCGTTGCTATTTCCAAAGAAAATTACCTTGTCGACGATGCCTAATTCTTCACACAATCGTTCCGCTGGAAGCCGTTCGGGACCATCCCCTACCAACATTAACTTGGAAGGTATCGTTTGTTGAATTTTATAAAATATCTTAACTACATCAGGAATGCGTTTTACCTTCCTAAAATTACTGATATGGGTAATAATTCGTTCTTCTTTTTTGGCCATAACCGAACGCTGGTAGGCAATATGGTTTTCATTGCGATGTTTTTCCAATTCAATAAAGTTGGGAATCACATGAATTTCATTTTTTATATCAAAAAGCCGATAGGTTTCCTCCTTTAAGTCCCGGGAAACTGCAGTAACAATATCTGATTTATTGATGCTAAAACTAACCGCCGTTTTATAATTGGGATGTTTACCTACCAAAGTTATATCCGTTCCGTGTAATGTGGTAACCATGGGAATATGTATCCCTTGGTCGCGTAACATTTGCTGTGCCATATACCCTGCATACGCATGAGGAATGGCATAGTGTACATGCAATAGTTCGATTTTGTAAAGCTTAACCATGTCAACCAATTTACTGGACAACGCCAATTCATAGGGTTGGTAATGAAATAAGGGGTATTCGGGCACATTGACTTCATGGTAATGCACATTGGGGTTGAGTAAAGCCAAACGAACGGGTTGTCGGTAGGTGATAAAATGAATTTCATGACCTCTTCGGGCCAATTCCAAACCCAATTCTGTGGCCACTACGCCACTTCCCCCAAAGGTGGGGTAACAAACAATAGCAATTTTCATATTCTTGAAGCGCAGCATCAACTTTTTCCCAATAAGCAAAACAGCCTAAATCAGCGACTTAGATTTTCACAATGGGATTTAATCTGCTCAACGAATTTACCAAAAAAATCAAGCGAAAAACACGGAGCCAACAATTAAAATTAGCGATCTAAAATGGCTTCTTGAATAATTTTTTGAATGTCCTCACGGATGTTTTCTTTCGACAACTTATTGGGAGCATTACTATCGGGAAAAGTTCGGTTGGATAGAAACACATACACGATTTCACTTACAGGATCGGCCCAAACCATGGTACCTGTAAATCCGGTATGACCAAAGCTTTGCATTGAAACACAACCACACGTGGGCCCTTCTTTTCCTAATTGGGGTTTGTCAAAACCTAATCCTCTTCGGTTCCCATCAGCGCAGTAATGACAGGTATTAAACGTAGTGAAGGTTTCGGGTGAAAAATAATGGATACCGCCATAGTTCCCTTGTTGCAAATACAATTGCATTATTTTGGCCATATCCAAACTATTCGAAAACAACCCCGCATGTCCAGCGACGCCTCCCATCATGGTAGCGGCCATATCGTGCACATACCCTTGTATCCAAGTTTGACGAAAATAGTTATCAATTTCGGTGGGTGCTATATTACGTGCGTCAAATTTATGCAAAGGATTAAATCGTGCACTAGACAAGCCCATGGACTGATAAAAATTGGTTTGAATCGCTTCATCCAAAGGTTTACCCATAAATTTCTCTACAATGCGTTGTAAAATTATAAAGGTAAAGTCAGAGTATTTGTATTCTTTTTGATCCAACAGTTTACTCTCTAAAATCTGGGTGAAAATCGATTCTTTGTATTCATTTTTCAAATATAAATTTTCAGAAACTTGAACTTCAAAACCGGGCTTTTGTCCCAAACTGTAATACTGTGGCATTGGACATTTCTCAGCATCTAATGTCGCTTTATAAAAGGGGATCCATGCTTGTAGTCGTGCGTAATGCGATAACAATTCTTTTAACGTGATGGCTTCCTTATTGGTTCCTTTTGTTTCTGGCAAAAGCTCGCCCAATGTTTGATCGAGTCGTAATTTCCCTTGATCATACAATTGCATCACCAACGGTAAAGTAGCAGCGATTTTAGTTACAGAAGCCACATCGTACAGGTCTGAAGGTTGTACTTTGGTCTGGGCCTCATAGGTTTGATTCCCATACGCTTTATGAAAAATCACTTTGCCACGTCGGGCAACTAACACTTGCATTCCTGGGGTCATAGCACCATCGATGGCTTTTTGGGCTACTTGATCGATACGGGCTAAAGTTGTTGGACTCATGCCTACATTCTCCGGTGCCGTAAATCCTAATCGATTGAGGGGGGTAAAATTAAAACCATGCCCTTCATGAAATTCAGCATTGATGGTAACGGGTAATTTTCCTTTGGGTTCAACCGCACCAAACAGTACTTGAGCCGAAACCACTTGTGCAATTTCACTGTTTTGATACGATACCACTACAGCTTCAATATTTTCATAGGAAGGAACTGCTGAAAGCGCATAGGGTTTGACAAAACCATCTAAAATAACTTTATTCGACTGAGCTATTTTATCTAAAAGTTGAAGTTCAGCCTCCGAAAAATCATGTTTCCGCCAAGCCCGGTCTGATTTATGAAACCCAACAATAACGAGATCAAACGCTTTCAACCGTATATTTAGCGTATCGGGATGACTTTCAACCACTTCTGTAATATCGGTATACTTGCGAAGGGTTTGCAAAAAAGGAGTATTCTGATCGTCACCTAATTTGATATAGGCAATTTTTTGACGCAAATCTTTAATGGGAAGAATATCGTCTTGGTTTTTGACTAATGTGATGGCATTTTCATAGATTTGATAATGCAAGGCCTCCTTAAAAGGTGTAAACATTGCTTCAGGAATTCCTTTTTCCTCAACGAGCTGTGGCTTCTGTAATCCAATTTTGTATTTGTAGCGCAATATTTTTTTTACGGATTGGGCCAAACGGTTTTCAGAAATCAAGCCATTTTGGTAGGCTGTGGCAATTTTTTCACTAGCCAAAGGAACATTTTCGGGAAAAAGTAAAATGTCGTTTCCCGCTAAAAAAGCTTCCAAATCCAATTCCCCCGGCGCCATAAATTTACTAGCCCCTTTCATGTTTAAGGCATCGGTAAATATCAATCCTTCAAAACCTAATTCGTCTTGTAGTACATTGGTTACCACCGAATGGGAAACCGAGGTAGGCCAACCGTCACGGTGTTCCAAACTCGGAATGTTTAAGTGAGCCACCATCACCGAAACCAGCCCTTCATCAAACATTTTTTTGTAAGGATACAATTCAACCCGTTCAATGCGCTCTTTGTCAAATAACAATTGAGGCAAAGCATGATGCGAATCGGTAGCAGTATCGCCATGTCCGGGAAAATGTTTCCCTGTACAAAAGACCCCCGTGCTTTGAACGCCTTTCATTAATGCTACCGCATGGTCGGTGACATTATGCTTTTCTTCACCAAAAGAGCGATGCCCAATAATGGGATTTTTGGGATTGGTATTGATATCTAAAACAGGTACGAAGTTAAAATGGCATCCAATTCGTTTGGCTTCCAACGCCATTTGTCGGCCTACTTCTTCAATTAATGCATAATTTTTAACGGCACCTAAGGTCATATTCCAAGGGTATTTGTAGGTGGAATCCAAACGCATATTGAGTCCCCACTCAGCATCAATCCCAATAAATAATGGGACTTTGGATTGTTTTTGAAAACGATTAGTTAGTTTCGCCTGACGAACAGGACCGCCCTGAAAAAAAATCAAACCTCCAATGGATTCGTTTTTTATCAATCGATCCAAACTGTTGAAATGCGCACTATCTTTATTGGAATACGCAGCCACCATAAACAATTGCCCAATACGTTCTTTCAACGTCATTTGGTTGTAAACGCTATCGGCCCAAAGCTGTTCTGCTGGAGTATCTTTGAAAAATGTTTTGCGATCGGCTTTGGCCACGGGGATATACACGTCATCTTCCTCTCCAGAAACGGTATTGGGTTTTGGAAGAGATTTTGAGTGGGTTTTCGATGGGCCATTTTTTACGGAATTACATTGAACCGCAAACGCAATCGCGAAGAGCAAAAACAAAAATTTAGCGTAGTGTTGCATGAGAAGTAATTAGAAAAAACGTGCATGCCAACTTTCAGCGGCGGGAACTTCCCAATGCGAATGCCACTCCTCGACCGTGTTTACCAAATTATTGAAAACAATGGTGTTGGGACCCACCGATTTTTCCTTGACCATTCGCTTAAAGTCAAGTAAGGTTTTGTGGGTGATAAATTCTCCTTGACGGAAAGTTACGTTCATTTTATCCAACAAATCAATTTGATATTGCTGTTCTAATTGTTGAATTAAAGCTACTGAAGCGTCTATAGAACAGCCTGTTGGCGCTTGAACAGAGGTGTTAACTGCCAACACAATAAATCGCTGGTAAACTAGTTTAAACGAAGCTTCCAAAGCGGTACCGTGGGCCGACCATTGCTCCACAAAATGCAACAATACCTGTTCGATTTCGGTTACTTCCTCCTCCGAAAGTTTGCGATTGGCAGGGTAAATCCATATTCGGGATTCCTCGGGTAATTGTTCAAAAGGAATGTACATATGCTATTTTTTTTTGGGCCGTGATGGCATCACTTTAATTTGGATTGAAACGCCGGTTTGTATATTTATTGTGATACTATAATGGGTGATAAGGTAATCACACCCTAAAATGTATCACTTCATTCGTTACAAATCTTGGGCGTTGGCGATTAATTCAGCAATGTCTAATACTTTGACTTCACCTTCTTTTTCAAAATGCTTCACACCATCGGTCATCATGGTATTACAAAAAGGGCAACCGGCTGCAATTACCTCAGGTTTGGTTTCCAAAGCATCTTCGGTGCGCTCGATATTGACGTCTTTGTTCCCTTTTTCAGGTTCTTTAAACATTTGAGCACCTCCAGCTCCACAGCATAAGCCGTTGGCACGGGATCGTTTCATTTCGACCAATTCGGCGTCCAATTTTTCAATCAAAGCCCGTGGCGCTTCATACACATTATTGGCACGTCCCAAGTAACATGGGTCATGAAATGTGATGCGTTTTCCTTTATAGGTGCCCCCTTCAATTTTTAAACGCCCCTCGTCCAATAAGGATTTAAGAAATTGGGTATGGTGAATAACTTCATAATGTCCCCCCAGTTCTGGATATTCATTTTTCAGCGTATTGAAACAATGGGGACAAGCGGTAACGATTTTTTTTGCCTCATACGCATTCAAAACCTGAATATTCATCATGGCTTGCATTTGAAACAAAAACTCATTTCCTGCACGTTTCGCTGGATCGCCAGTACAGGATTCTTCTGTCCCTAATACCGCGAACGATACATTTGCATTGTTCAAAATTTTGACGAATGCTTTGGTAATTCGTTTGGCGCGATCGTCAAAGCTTCCTGCGCATCCCACCCAAAAAACCACTTCAGGTTGTTGCCCTTGCGCCATCATCTCGGCCATTGTCGGTACATTTAAAATTTCAGCCATAGTTCAATTCGTTTGAAAATATTCTAACTATTCATGTTTCCCATCATCAAAGACTTGGATGGTGACTTCTTTTTCGATTAAATCGGTAAACTTCCCACGGTATCGGGTTGCTTTGACCAAGTGGTTGTCAATCCAGTGGTAGTTTCCGCCACGGGGTTTTCCAAATAAAATGCCGTGGTATTTGAAACCGTGTTGTTTTAACCACGTTTCGGTATACGCACGATGCGCTTCGGTACGGGAGGTAAAGAAAAAAATCACATGACCTTCGTCGTACCATTTGTTGAGCGTAATCAAGGCATCGGGATAAACTTCTGCGGTTAACATGCGCTCGGGTTCTTCATTCGGAATATCATCACAAATCGTTCCATCAATATCGATGAGGTAATTTTTGATGCCTTCCGGTAAAATAGGGCTAAGATGCTGTCCATTTTCAGTAACAGACTGTAAAGACTTTTCAATGTCTTCTGATTTCATGATTTCGAATTTTTGATTAGATTCATTTGTTCTGTTCCATTCCCGCCCTCACATTAGGAATGGTTCAGTTATAGTTTGATGCCATGCATCGCGTTACTCACTTTTCCAATTCAAACGATCCATTTGGTTGTATTGCCATGGAGCGCCGTTATTTTCAATATTCGTCATCATTGCGTTGAGCGATTGTGGTGCAGCACTTTGCTCCATGACCAAATAGCGTCGCATATCCATGATAATTGATAACGGACTTATATTTACGGGACACTCTTCTACACAAGCATTGCACGAAGTACAGGCCCATAGTTCTTCAGTCGTAATATAATCATTCAACAACGATTTGTTATCCGGAACAAACACCCCTTTGTTGGTATCGATGTTTCGACTTACTTCTTCCAAACGATCGCGGGTATCCATCATAATTTTTCGGGGAGACAATTTTTTACCCGTTTGGTTCGCTGGACAAGAAGAGGTACAACGCCCACATTCGGTACACGTATAGGCATTCAGCAACTGTACCCAATTCAAATCCATGACATCACTCGCTCCAAATTTAGCAGGAACCACATCGGTTGAAACAGGAGCCGCAAAAGGATCAGCGTTGGGATCCATCATTAATTGTACCTCACGAGTAACACTCTCCAGATTATCAAGCTTACCTTTGGCATTCAGGTCCGCATAATAGGTATTTGGAAAAGCCAATAAAATGTGCAAATGTTTAGAGTAATATAAATAATTCAAGAAAATCAAAATGCCTACAATATGCATCCACCAGAAGGTTCGCTCTAATAACACTACCGTACCTTCATTAAGTCCATTGAAGATTGGACTGATAAAATGACTCACAGGGAACGAACCTGCACTCACATAATGCGAAGCACCTGCTTGTTGCAACCAAAAATCGGAAGCATTCATCAACAAGAACAATGACATTAATACAATTTCAAAATACAAAATAATGTTGGCGTCACTTTTCGGCTTTCCCTCCAAATCCGTACTCGCAAAACGACCAAGTTTCAACACATTTCGTCGTGCCCAAAACACAACAACAGCCACCAAAACAAGAACCGCCAACACTTCAAAAGAACCGATTAAGAAACTGTAAAAGCCACCCATAAAGGCAAATATGCGGTGGGTACCAAAAAGTCCGTCGATAACAATCTCGAGCATTTCAATATTGATGATCACAAATCCCACGTACACCAAAATATGCATGATTCCCGAAACAGGGCGTTTTACCATTTTGGACTGTCCCAAGGCAATCATCAACATATTGTTCCAACGCGCTTTTGGATTATCAGATCGGTTGACCGCTTGTCCTAACTTGATGTTACGCATTAACTTTTTGACATTAAGGGCAAAATACCCCACGCCAATTGCCAAAATGACCGCAAAGAAAATATTATCCAAATATTCCATCGTATTTTATTTTTTTATCGTATCGGCAACAGGAGCCACATACGGTTTATTTTTTTTACCAAACAAGGACACGTTTACATAACGTGTCGGATTTAAACGCAAATCTTGCAACAACAGTTCCAATTCTTTGGACGTTTTAGTGAAATTGGCATACAACTGCTCGTCTTTCATTAATTTACCCATCGTCCCTTTTCCGGCTTCCATTTGCTGCAATAGAAGATTTACATTTTTTAAAGTTTCATCCAATTTAGCCACGGTTTCAGACCAATTGGCTTTGGCTAAATCGTCGGAAATTTTCACAAAATTAGCTGAAGCTTTTTCTGCGTTAGCCATGGTCCCTTTGATGTTTTTTTGGTTTTCGACCAACATCGTATTGGTTTGGGCTCCTGCTTGTTGAAATGCTATCAACATGGCATCGAGGTGCGCCAAACTTTGACGCAAATTCTCTTTGGTAGAAGCATCCATCACCTGATTGATGTTTTCCATCATCGCGTTGGTATTGTCTAGCAACTTCAACACTTTTACTTTCAACGGTTCAATTTGACGCGCAATCTCCTCGGTAAGTCCCAATTTGGTTGCCGGAACCAACTGCCCTCCATCGGGAATTAAATTTCCAGAGGCCGCGGGAATAATGGCTATTTGTTTTCCTCCTATCGGACTCGGTGCATAGATTTCAGCTTTACTTCCTTCTTTGATGGGAAAATCGGTATTGATTTGCAATGCTACTGTGATTTTTGCAGTTTCATTGTCCAAACTCACAGCACTCACTTTCCCGATGGTTAAACCGTTGATAGTAACCGGAGCCGATTTTTCTAATCCTTCCACATTATCATAAACCACATACAAAACCCGTTGTTTACTCAATATGTCTTTACCCTTCAAAAAACTATAGCCCCATATAAAAAGGAGTATGGAGGCAATGACGAGTATGGCTGTTTTTAATTCCCGAGTTAGTTTCAAAATCAACTATTTTTTAAGCTGCAAATTTATAATTTTATTTCATAGCTTCTTGCACCGAAACGCTCTTTCCATCTTTAAATGCAATTACAAATGCTTGGGTATACCCTTTGGATTTGGCTTCTTGCAATAACTTTTTAGCTTCTTCATAATTAGCCGTTTGTCCGTAGGTGTATTTATACAATCCTGCGGGGGTTTGTGTCACTTCAATATTTTTTAACCCGTTAAAATTTGACGGAACCGTTTCCAACTTCTTGGCACTTGCTGAGATTTGAACTTTAAAAACTACCCCTTTAGTGACCGGTTTGTCCACAATTTTCGGTTCTGTCTTTTTGATAACCGTATCTTTTTTGGAAGGCGAAGGTGGTACCGGCAACTCCTCAACCCGTTGGGAGGGTTTCACTGAATCGGAATTGTCTTCTCCGTCAAAATGATCTTTTTTATAACTTAAAATGGCTTTGTAAATCGCATCCGCTATTTCATTTTGCCCTTCTTCTGAATCCAATCGTGCGCCTTCCACAGGATTGGAGACAAATCCCGTTTCAATCAATACTCGTGGCATATAGGCTTTGTGCAAAACCATATAAGGAGCTTGTTTTACACCTCCACCACGACTTTTTTTACCCAACATTTTTACGAAATTATCTTGAATTTTGGCCGCAAGTGCGATACTATTCTCCAAAAACTCCTCTTGCATAAGCATCATGCCCAGCATCGTCTCGGGTTTTCGAGGATCGTATCCTTCATATTTTTGTTTGTAATCCTTTTCTAAGGTAATTACCGCGTTCTCTCGTTTGGCCGCTTCCAAGTTAGAAGCGTTTTTGGACATACCCATTACATAGGTTTCAGTACCATCGGCGGCGGGATTTTTGTTGGCATTACAGTGAACAGAAACAAAAATACTTGCATCGGCGCGATTCGCAATATTAGCACGTTCAATCAAATCAATAAACACATCGGTTTTTCGGGTGTAAATCACTTCAATACCATTGTGTTTCTCTAATAATTTTCCAACTTTGAGTACAATTGCTAAATTGATATTTTTCTCAATATGTCCATTATATACGGCTCCAAAATCGTGATCGCCATGCCCTGCATCAAGGGCTACTTTAAATTTTGACGTTTGTGCTACTAGTCCACTGAGGGTGAAAGTAAAACAAAAAAACACTACTATCGCTCGCGCAAAGGGTTGACTCATAATTCTAATCGTTAATTTTAATTAAATCCGTAAAAGGATAAAATAATTTATTAGCTATTTTTGACGAAATAATATGTAAGTTTGCCCGTCAAAAATCGGACCACATTTTTACAAAAATAGTATTAATCCTGTTGCGTACCAAGATATTTTATATCGTTTTATTAGCCGTTTTCCTAACATGGGGAAGCTCAAGCAGCTATGGTCAGGTAACTACTTCAAATTCATCGACTCCCAACGAAAAATTAGTCAAAGTCACCCCTTCTGATTCGATTACTAAAGGAAAAAAATACTTGGAAAGTATCGTCGACTATTACGGAAAATCCTATGTGAAGTTTGACCAAAAAAAGCAAATCATCACCATGATGGATGAGGCGGTTTTGAAGTACATGGATTACGAGTTGAAGGCGGGTATTATTGTTTTTGATTATAAAAATGACGAAGTATATGCAGGTCGTTTAAAAGATACGGCGGGAAATTACATTCAATATCCTGTTTTTAAACAAGGTGCTACAGTAGTGGAGCCCGACTCGATTCGATTTAACTTTAAAACCAAAAAAGCAAAGGTTTGGAATTCGCGTACTAAGCAACAAGAATTGAACATCCTCGCTGAAATCTCCAAAAAAGAAAATGATTCGGTGTATTTTATGAAGGGAGCTCGGTTTACGACTTCTGAAAATGTGGAAGATCCGGAGTACTATTTTTTGGCACGAAAAGTAAAATTTGTACCCAATAAAAAAGTGGTCGTCGGGTTTACCAACATGTATATCTATAACGTCCCTACCCCTATTGCGGTTCCTTTTGCCTTTTTCCCTATAACCACCAAAGCGCGGTCTGGCATTATCATTCCAGCCTACGGGCAAAGCAATTCCCGCGGCTTCTTTTTGCAAAATGGCGGGTATTATTTTGCTTTGAGTGATCATTATGATTTGGCTTTATTGGGCGATTATTTTACCAATGGGAGTTATGCTTTACGGGCCGAGACCAATTACAGTAAGCGCTATCATTTTAATGGCACGTTTAATTTGCGTTTTGAAAATCAAATTTCCGGTGAACGCGGATTTCCAGGCTATGCCAAACAAAATATTTACAACATTCAATGGAACCACTCGAAAGATGCTAAATCCAATCCCAATTCCCGATTTTCAGCCTCGGTCAACTTAGGAAGTAGCCGCTATTTTCAGCAATCCTTAAACATCAACAACTTGGGGTCGCAGTTGAACAATACCTTGAGCTCGTCGATTACCTATTCCAAAACGTTCAATACCGAACCCCAAATAAACATTACCGCTTCGGCTACGCATACGCAAAACAACCAAACGCAACAAATTGATATGACCTTGCCTACACTACAAGGAAGTGTAGACCGAATTTTCCCTTTTGCGCCCAAAAGTGGGGTCAAAAAAGGAATCATTCAAAACATCAATTTTCAATACAATGTCAACGGACGAAATCAGTTTCGGGTTCAAGAGGAATTTTTCTTCCGAAAAGAAATGTTCGATACGGCACAAATCGGGATGCAACATTCGATTCCGCTGCAAACCAATTTTAAATTGTTTCAGTTTTTTAGCGTGACTACTTCCCTGAATTACAACGAGGTTTGGGTTAACAAAACTATTCGTAAAAGCTTCAATACAGCAACCAATGAAGTGGTTACAACGCAAGTTAGTGGAATTGATGCTTTTCGTACCTATTCCATCAATAATTCCATAGGAACAACCATTTATGGGAATTTTAAATTTAAAGGCGAGGGGCGTCTCAAGGCCATTCGTCATACCATTCGCCCTACATTAACGCATTCGTATACGCCTGGATTTGATCAATATTTTGACAATTATGTATCCAACAGTGCAGGAACGGTATTGCGGTATACACGATTTGAAAGTGGGATTTATGGCGCTCCTTCCAATGCATTATCCAACGCGCTTGATATTTCCATTGTAAATGTTTTGGAGGCAAAAGTTCGCGATCGGGATTCAACCAAAACAGAATTGAAAAAGATATTTTTATTAAATAATCTTACCGTAGGAACTCGCTATAATTTTGCCGCACCCACTTTTCGACTGGGAACGTTCAACATGACGGGCGGAACTTCTTTGTTTAAGGAAAAAATGAGTGTCAACTTTGCTGCGGTTTTTGACCCCTATCAATTGGATGCTTCCAAGGTACGGGTGGAAAAATTTGTATGGGACAATGGCGGTTTTTTGCGCATGACAAGTGCCAATGTAACCATCAATTACACCTTTAACAGCTCGGGTGAGCCCCCCAAAGAAAATGTGCAAGGGCTTCGCAACGGAGGACGTGGGGACAATTTGTTTGGAGCCAATGAAGAAATCAATCGTATGGAAGACAAAGAGGAAAAAGAAGACTCCTTTGCTGGTTTTTATAAGTCGATTATTCCATGGGATATCAATTTAGCTTATGCCCTCACCTATTCCAATGATCGCGGTCAAAATGAGATTACGGGCAATTCCCTTATGATTGCGGCCAATACTACGCTCACTTCCAAATGGACTTTGGGGGTTTCAACTGGGTATGACTTTAAAAATAACGGTATTGTGGCGACTAATTTACGCATCAATAGAGATTTAGACAGCTGGAGCATGAACTTCAATTGGAGTCCTTTTGGATTGAATCAATTCTGGGGCTTTTTCATTGGAATCAAGTCCGGTATGTTAAGCGATATTAAGTGGGATAAAAATTCACAACCGGACCGAACCTTACGATAATATGAAAAAAATTATTTTTACAACAAACGCTCCTGCTCCTATTGGCCCCTACAATCAAGCCGTTTTGGTGGGTAATACGCTTTACACCTCTGGTCAAATTGCACTCCATCCCGAAACAGGCGAATTGGTCGTTTCGGATATTGAAGCGGAGACCCAACAAGTCATGGAAAACATGAAAGCCGTATTGGCTGCTGCTGAAATGGATTTTTCACACGTGGTTAAAACAACCATTTTTATCATGAACATGGGTGATTTTGCGCGCATCAATGCGGTGTACGCTCGTTATTTTGATGAAAAAACGGCTCCGGCTCGAGAAACTGTTCAAGTGGCTTGTTTGCCCAAAAATGTCAATGTGGAAATCGCTATGATTGCCATCAAATAAGCTTATTTCTGTAACGTGGCTACCAAACGTTTTGCTGTAGCCTCATTGGTGGCCAACGGTACATTGTGAACATCACAAATGCGAATAAGCATGTTGATGTCGGCTTCGTGTGCGTGACTGGATGCAGGATCTTTAAAAAACAAGACCATCTGTGTTTTTCCTTCAGCGACTCGGGCGGCAATTTGGGCATCACCGCCCATGGGTCCCGATAAATAGCGTTTGACCTTAAATCCAGCAGCTATCGCTTTACTTCCTGTTGTTCCAGTAGCAATAATTTTGACTCCTTCTTGTTGCAACAAGGTTTTGTTTTCGTTTAAAAACTGAACCATATCGGCTTTTTTCCCGTCATGGGCAATTATGGCAATTTCCATAGTTCCGTATTTTGTATAAAAAAACTCCAAAAAAATGGAGTTTTAAAGTGAATTATTATTTGTTTAAAATGTGATAGGCAATCAAACCGTCAATGGGGCGTCGCAACACATTTCCAATTTGGATGTTATAGCGACTTAAAATGGCGGTAAGTTCTTCTTTTAAATAAAAAGCTATCGAACCCACAAAATGAACCGGTATTGAAGTATGTTGCGGGTATTGCATGATATAATTTTCAACAAAATCGACCATTTCCATCTCAATATACTTTTGACAGAAGGGATGATCTTTGTGTTTAATCAAAAACTTTGCAAACGTAGCCAAATACGCATTGGGATTGGGTTCTTTGTATAAATTGTGTTTGATATAATCCGGGTCAACATTGTACTCCTCTTCAAACTCGAGTGCCAATTCTTTGGGCATTTTGTTGAAATAGTATCCGCGAATCAAATGGCGTCCAAAACGATTCCCAGAACAATCATCCATGGCGATATACCCTAGGGATTGTACTTTTTGATGCAAAACTTTTCCGTCAAAATAGCTGCAATTGGACCCTGTCCCCAAGATACAAACGATGGCTTCTTCATCTTTGGGCGTGGTGGCATAAACGGCGGCATAGGTATCTTCATACACCGATACGATGGCCTGCGTGAAATATTCTTTGAACACCTCCGTTAAAAAATCTTTCATGCGGTCGGTGCCACAACCAGCGCCATAAAAGTACAAATGGGTGGCTTTGTCTTTGTTGTGGGAAATGTCGAACTTATCCTCTAATCGATCGATAATTTCGTCCTTATCCAAAACTTCAGGATTTAAGCCCAACGATTGCGTGGTAAACAAAACTTTACCACTTTCATCTTTAGCAATCCAATCGGCTTTGGTTGATCCACTATCTACTAATAATTTCATAGGTTTGGGTTTGGTTAGTCACAAAAAATCCCGAAAAGTTTACAGCGCAAACACTTTCGGGATTTTATAGTTATAGCGCAGCAATATGTACTGCTAAATCAATCAACTTGCTGGAGTATCCGTATTCATTATCGTACCAAGATACCAATTTGAAGAAGGTCGAATTCAATCCGATTCCCGCTTTTGCATCGACAACTGAAGTACGCGCATCGCCAACAAAATCTTGAGAAACTACATCATCTTCCGTAAAACCAAGAATACCTTTCATTTCATTTTCTGAGGCCTTCTTTAATACCGCCATGATTTCCTCATACGACGTTTCTTTAGCCACTTTTACCGTCAAATCCACTACGGACACGTCTACCGTAGGAACACGGAACGACATTCCAGTAAGTTTGCCATTCAACGAAGGAATCACTTTACCTACGGCTTTGGCGGCCCCAGTCGACGAAGGAATGATATTGACACTGGCTGCACGTCCACCGCGCCAATCTTTACGCGAGGGTCCGTCAGCTGTCATTTGTGTTGAGGTAGTCGCGTGTACTGTTGTCATTAATCCCTCAACAATTCCGAAATTGTCATGAATCACTTTGGCTAATGGTGCCAAGCAGTTGGTTGTACATGAGGCATTGGAAACCACCAAATCTGTGGGTTTAACTTCAGTATGGTTTACGCCCATAACAAACATAGGAGCATCGGCCGAAGGAGCTGAAATGATTACTTTTTTGGCTCCTCCTTTTAAGTGCGCACTCGCCGTTTCTACAGTGGTAAAGAATCCGGTACATTCTGCTACGACATCAACTCCTAATTCATCCCATTGAATCAAAGCAGGATCTTTTTGCGCGGTTACGCGAATATACTTATCGTTGACATACAATTTTCCGTCTCTTACGTCTACCGTTCCATTAAAACGTCCGTGCACTGAGTCATATTTCAACAAATACGCCAAATGGTCAACATCTAAAAGATCGTTGATGGCTACAACTTCTACATTATCTCTATTATAGGTTTCTCTAAAAACGATACGACCAATACGACCGAAACCGTTTATTCCCAATTTCACTTTAGACATTTTCTTTTTATTTATGATTTAAACTTGATTATTAATAATTTAGATGGTCATGATATCGGACACGCGAACCAATTCCAAATCAATTTCGGTATGCCCTTTAATGGCTTGTTCCAAAGGTGTGAGCGCTACTTTGTCGTTGAGTAACCCGACCATGAAATTGGACTTGCCTTCCAAAAGCGATTCGACTGCTTTTACGCCCAATCGCGAGGCCAATACCCGGTCAAAACAAGAGGGGGATCCACCGCGTTGCATATGTCCTAACACCGATACACGAACATCGTATTCGGGCATGTTTTGTTCGACATAATCTTTTAATTCGAAGACATTTTTACCAATTTTATCGCCTTCTGCCACCACAACGATAGAAGATGATTTACCCGACAATTTACTGCGTCGTAACGATTCGAGTAAACGCTCTAATCCCAAATCTTCTTCGGGAATAAGAATTTCTTCGGCACCTGCACCGATTCCGGCATTTAAAGCGATATGACCGGCATCACGGCCCATCACTTCCACAAAAAACAAACGATTATGGGAACTGGCTGTATCGCGAATTTTATCAATTACTTCGACTACGGTATTTAAGGCTGTATCGTAACCTAATGTATGACTGGTGCCGAATATATCGTTATCAATCGTTCCTGGAATTCCAATCACCGGAATTTTATATTCTTTATTAAAAACTTCAGCTCCGGTAAACGAACCGTCTCCACCGATAACAACCAAGGCTTCAATACCCGCTTCTTTCAAATTTTCATACGCTTTGGCTCTTCCCTCAGCCGTCATGAATTCTTTAGAGCGAGCCGACTTCAAAATAGTGCCGCCTTTATTGACGATATTGTGAACCGAGCGCGGTCCCATTTCTTTAAAATCACCTTCAATCATACCTTGATAACCGCGGTATATCCCCATACAATCGACATTGTAATAGGCACAAGCACGAACTACCGAACGAATGGCTGCATTCATACCTGGGGAATCCCCACCGGATGTTAGTACGCCAATCTTTTTTATTCTTTTTGACATATTCCTCACTTTAATAATGTAAAATTAGCAAACCTGTAGGATATAGAATAGGACGTTTTTACCGATTTCACAAAATCGGCAAACTTCAAACGATTTCGTTGATAAGTTTACGGTTTTTTAAATAAAAGAAAGCGAATTTATCAATGCCGCGTTAATCATCGTGAGGGACAGCCTCTTGATTGGGTTTGGGCAATTCTTGCGATTTTTCTTTTTTCTCTTTACCCGTTTCCATATCGATATAATCAGGTAAATGTCCCGAATCAGCGGGTAAATCGTGGGAAGCTGATTCGACTTGCACCGCTTTTTTACCGAAGATTTTTTTAATCAATTCATTAAACGTATCAAAGTCTACTTCATACGACACCCCTGCACCTTGCGTATACCCAACGCCTTGACCGATATAATTGATATCATTTTCACGGTTGAAGACACGTAAATTCAAGGTTCCATCTTCATTGACGCGATACTGCGCTTCAAAATTACCTACAATCGCCGTTTGCGACACTCCTCCTGTAGGTACACCGACCCGACCATTGATTGTTATTCGGTCATTAATTTGGGTTGTAATATTAGCCACCAAACGACCGTCGGTTGGCGTTAAAGCGGTTCGATCGGCTTGACTATACGTTACATCGAGAATAAATTTCCCTTCTTTATCATTGAATAAATCGCCAAACAAGGCCCCCGCCTTTTCATAAAAACTGTTGGTAATTTGGGATTGACTTAAACCCTCGGGACTCAAAAATCCTCCCGTCGATAAAAGATAGAGCGCTTGCGTTTGACGTGTATCGCGGTCACTGAGTTTGGTTTCGATTTCGGAGCGCATTACCGAACTCACATTGGGAAAATTGATGGCAAAATCGGGTTCGGGAGCCAAAACCGTTCCTTTTAAAGAAATAACCACATCCACGGGAATCTTGCGATTGAACGAAGCATTTTCCACCAAAACAGCGGGATTGGCGGTAATGTTTTGCGAAACCGCCTCCAGATTCAATTGCGCGCGGTACGGGTTGCCTTCCCATACAATGGAGCCAAATCGTTTTACCTTAAACTTTTTATCAATCAAACCACCGTATTTGAAATTATAGTAGCCATCCCAAACTTGAAAGTCGCCTGTCATTTCAAACTTCCCCAGCGTATTAATATTCATAAATAAAGTCCCCACTCCGGTTCCGCGCATCCCATGTTTGGACTCGCGATTCAAGATCACTTCAATATTGGCCACTGGAGTGATATTGAACTCAAAATTCATTTGCAAGCCGTTGTAATTACGAATGAACTCAGCATCTCTTGGAGTTTCGCCATTTTTCTCTTGACGCGTTAAAAAATGAATGTAATTGTTTTCCGAGACGGCATCTGCGTCATTGATAGGGATTTTTATATCGGTTCCTTTTTGTGAAGTGGCCACCACATCAATCTCTAAACCGTCGGTGGGGCCTTTAATCGTAGCTGATCCATCGATGAAAGCGGTACCAAAATAAGCGGCGTCTTCTTTATCTTGCGTATCTAAGGCTAAAATTCTATTGGAGGCAATGTTCAAATCCAATTCCCAATTTCCAAACTGTTTGTGGCGAACAAAACCTTGTAAAGTCCCTTCTGTATTGTATTTCGAATCCAAAATTCGGGTACGTTGAATGATAAAACGGTCCTGCGTTACATCGACAATCGAATTGGGTTGCATTTCGTAATCGACATTCAAATACGGAATGGTAACTCCCGCTTCATCTACAAACAAGCGTCCGTTGTAATCTACATTATTGATGTTCCCATCGATTCGCGCATTTCCTGAGACAAAACCGCGAATCTTGGTCAAAACGTCTCCGCCCAAATGATCGAGTACCCCCAAATTGAACTTCTGAAAATTTACATCCAAATCGACAAAAGTTTCACCCGCTTGGGTTCTCAAATTCCCATCAGCGGTAAACGATCGGAAAAGTTCGTTTTCAATAGTTGAATAAATATCAAAGCGACTGAAGTCTTCGTTTCCTTTAATTTGTAAATTCAAATCCCCTAACACATTTTCATTGACCAATAATTCGTCGATTTCCACTTGTGCTGTGGGTTGATACACGGCTTCTTTTTGTTTGATATTGACCGCACCATTTACCTTTCCTTCAAACACAAACTGCGGAACATCGGGCGTAATTTTGTTCAAATTAACATCGTGAAACGTGAGCTTTAAATCCTTACTTTTTTGCCCATTATTGATCGATCCACTGAGGGCCATGAATTCATTATCATGGGAAATGAGTAAATCGTCAAAGCGAAAGTTATTTAAATTTTTATCAAAAACAATGCGGTTCTTATCGTCATCGCTGCGGTTGATGTACCACAAATAGTCTTTGAACATGACTTCTGATTTTCGAAAACCAATCACGTTATTTTTTTGAGCGTCTATGGTGTGGTACAGGTTTAAGTTGTAAAAGTCGTTTCCTTTTTCACCGCCTTTAAACTCGGTTCGAAAAGCGAGGGTATCTTTGGCTGTGGTATTGATTAAAGAAAATTCACGAATTTTATAGTACTTTGTTTTTAGGGTGTCTAATTGAACATAAGTATTGTACAACGGATTTTTATTGTCGATTTCTAGTACGAAATTATCCAAATGATTGCCAAAAACATCGACTGTTTTGGAGGTCAAATCCATTTTAAAATCGTTTTCATCACTGCGAATAACCCCGGTTAAACGCGCATCCTCACTGAATGAAATTTCAGGATTAATGATTTCGATGATTTTATGAAATTCTACAAAGTCAAACTTCACATACTGCCCTTTTTTGAGTGTATTGGGACGGTAATTGGCATACAGACTTCCCAAGGAATTTTCGACCATTTTGGCGATTTGTTCGAACTCAAATTTGCCTTGAATTTTACCGTTAACTTCGTTGGGGGAATACAGGGTAACTACATGTTCGTTTTCGCTATTAAAAGAGGAATTTAACGTGAGGTAATCAAAAAAGTATTGGTCTTTTTTGTTGATGTATGAAGCGTTAGTCAATACCAAATCGCCTTTCATGGTATCAATAGAACTCCCTGTTATTTTGGTCACGATATCGCCGCGAAAAACAGCAACGTCATCCTTTGAAAAATTCAATCGCTTCAAATTGGCATAATCTACTCGGGCATGAAAATCATACACATTTTCCTTCTTACTTAAGTCTACAATTCCGTCAAAATCAAAAAATAAGTTGGGGTCGTTTACATTAATTTTCCCTTTAAAATAAGGCTTTTTGAAATTTCCGTTGGCGAGAATATTTTGGTAGGTGTAACGGTTGTACTCCATACTTTGAACCCCACCCGAAAAACGAATATCCAAATATTTTTCAACAAATCCTTTCCCATCGACGGTTACATTAAGACTTACTTTTCCTAAATCAGAACGCCCTAAGAATCGACCCAAATCAAATTGATTCATGGCCAAAACCCCCGAATAAGAAGCATTGTCGATGTGATCAATATTGGACATTGTCAAATTACTACTCAATTGTCCTAGTAAAGTCACTAAATTAAAGTCCGCCTCAATCGTTTTGGGCGTAATTTCGGCAGTTCCATCGAGTTGAAATTGCCCTAGTTTTTGAAGTGAAGAAGGTAATTTTTTTCCAAGAACATTGGGAAGTAATGCGGTGAGGTCATCATAATTGGAGGAAACTTTTTTGAATTTTCCTTTCATGTAAAAATCACCTTCGTTGCGTGTAGCAAACAAATTTCTAAAATTAACTGTACCTACAATTTCAGAATTTAAAAGATCGCGTAAAATTAATCGCCGAGCGGTAAAATTATTGAGGGTACCCTCCAATTTCCCCGAAAAATTGATGCGGTTGTTTTTTCCCATTTCGCTGTAAAAAAAGCGAATATCATTGGTTGCAATAGAGGCCAACTGGGTAGTGATGTCGAAGCGAACTTTATTGTTAAAATCGGCAAAATCTTTTCGTTCATAGCGAAGAATGATATCGCCTTTGAAATGCGACTCTGCTGTCTTTAAGTCTGTTTTTTCTAGCCGAATATTTTGCTTCGTATAGGTAAACTGGGTCTCCATTTGGGTGACCTCCAAGCCACGATGGTCCTGAAAAGCCATCCGGTCGACATGGGTATAGACATTGGGTCCTTTGATTTTAAAATCAGACAACACTGCATTTATCCTCGTAAAGTCAACGTCTTTCGGTACTTTCCGGTTGTAATCGGTCATTCGGAAGGTACTGTTTTTTAAGGTAATCGCTTCTGCGAGCATGCGAAATTTGCCCGAAGAAGGTTTTCCATCATCAAAGGCAGCCACAAAATCATCCAAATTGGTATCGCGCTTTCCTTTAGGGGTTTTGACATCCAACAAAAGTTGGTCTACTTCCATTTTTCCAAAATAGAGGTTGCCCGCCAACAAAGAGTTTACATCCGATAAGGTAGTACGAATGCGTTGGGCAAAAATCAAGGTATCTTTGGTACTGTCGCGAACAATTACCTCTTTGAGTTGTACGCCTCCAAAAACAGTTATTTCAACGCGATGTACTTGAATATTGGTGCCATAATCGCGGTTAATTTGCTCGGTAAAATATTGGGCTATACGCGTTTGTACCACAGGAAGAGAGAGCGCAATAGCTGTAAAAATAAACAAAAGAAGTAACGCCAAAAGTGTACGAAGTACAATCTTCCGAATCTTTTTTCTGCGTGTATTTGTTTTTTTCTCTTCCAAAATAAGGGTTACGAATGGTCTAAATACGAAAAAGCGTACCTTTGCAAAGGTGTAAAAATACAGGATTTACGCTGTTGAAACCAAATTTAAACAAAAATTGTGCCTGATGTCGCAAGGTCCTATTTATATTTTAGCTTTAGAGAGTTCGTGTGATGATACGGCCGCGGCGGTATTGCGCAACACCACAGTGCTTTCAAATGTCGTAGCACGTCAACAAATCCATGAAGAATATGGAGGCGTTGTGCCCGAATTAGCGTCACGTGCCCATCAACAAAACATTGTTCCTGTGGTTGATGTAGCGCTGAAAAAAGCGGGCATTTCCCGAGAGCAATTGCATGCGATCGCTTTTACCCAAGGCCCCGGATTGATGGGGTCACTTTTGGTGGGAACTTCTTTTGCCAAATCGATGGCGATGGGATTACAAATTCCATTGCTGGCGGTCAATCACATGCATGCGCATATTTTAGCCCATTTTATCACCGAGGAAGGCTACGATATCCCCGAGTTTCCCTTTTTGGCTTTAACCATATCGGGAGGACATACACAAATTGTTCAGGTGAATGATTATTTTGATTTAAAAGTGATCGGAGAAACCACCGATGACGCTGTGGGCGAAGCCTTTGATAAGTCCGCAAAAATACTCGGATTACCCTATCCTGGGGGACCTTTGATTGACCAATGGGCAAAAGAAGGCAATCCAAAACGATTTCCTTTTACGCGTCCCAAAGTAGACGGACTGAATTTTAGTTTCTCAGGGCTTAAGACCCAAATTTTGTATTTCATTCAAAAAAATACGGCAGCGAATCCTAACTTTATTGAAGAAAATAAAGCCGATATTTGTGCTTCCATTCAACACATTATTATTGCCATCCTTATGGAAAAATTGGAAATGGCCGTGACCGAAACAGGAATTTCTCGAATTGCCATTGGCGGAGGTGTTTCGGCCAACTCCGGAATTCGTAACGCTTTGGTGGAGGCCCGTGTGCAAAAAGGATGGAAAACCTTCATTCCCAAGTTTGAATACACCACCGACAACGCAGCCATGATTGGAATTGTAGGGTATTATCTTTATTTAAATCAACACTACGCATCGCGCGATGTTGTTGCCAAAGCACGCATTCCTTTTTAACCATGCAACTGTTTTATAATTCAGCACTTACCCCCGAAACAAAAAGCTTTACGTTTGATCGTGAGGAAAGTCGACATATAATTAAAGTATTACGAAAAAAAGAAGGCGATAGCATACATGTGACCAATGGTTTAGGTAATTTATTTCATACCCGCATTACCTTGGCTTCAGACCACAAATGTACGGTTGAAATTGTAGAATGTTCCTTTCAAAAAACAGCCTCCTATCGATTGCATTTGGCCGTAGCGCCCACCAAAATGAATGAACGTTACGAATGGTTTTTGGAAAAAGCAACCGAGATTGGCATCCATACCATCACCCCCATTCTTTGCGATCATTCGGAGCGAACTGTATTCAAAACCGAGCGGATGGAAAAAATCATCATTGCCGCGATGAAGCAATCCAACCAACTGTTTCTACCCCAATTACAATCCCCCGTACCTTTCGCTACGTTTACACAAGCCCCTTTTTCGGGTCAAAAATTCATAGCCCATTGCGACGAAAGCCACCGCCAGTCGTTGCAGGAGGCCCTGAAAACGCAAGAAGATGTACTGATTTTGATCGGACCCGAGGGTGATTTTTCTGTTAAAGAAATTGAAAGTGCTTGTGCAAAAGGTTTTGTTCCAATAACTTTGGGTAATACTCGACTACGAACCGAAACGGCCGCAGTTGTAGCCTGTCACAGTGTAGTGTTTAAAAATGAAGCGTATGAGAATAAATAGTTTTCTTTTTTGTTTTTTAATGAGTGCTTTGGGTTGGTCACAAGCCAACGTTATTTTTAAAGATCGTAATTATTTTGAAGCACAAAATGAAGCCCGTGAAAAAAACAAACCGCTAGTAGTAATGTTTTATGCCCATTGGTGTGAACATTGTAAAAAAATGAAAAGTTCAGTTTTGCAAGATACGGATGTGGTGCTATTTTACGCTCAAAATTACATTACCGTAGCCGTTGATGCTGAAAGTGATGCGGGAAGTGCTTTGAAGCAAAAATTTAAAAATGATTGTAAGGTTCGCTCCTATCCTACCTTTGCTTATTTTTCTCCGAAAGAAGTCTATTGGGGTGGATTTTCGGGCGAAATGAAAAAGGAAAGTTTCATCGAAGAAGGCAGCAAGTTATTGCAATCCGAAAATCAATTGCCCCAACTCAAAGCTGCATTTGAAGTCGCCGTTAGTAATCCCGAAGCCTGTTTAAAATACATCGCTTCCGTTCGTAAAGCGGGTTTTGATGCCACTTCGATTGCACAACGCTATCTCAAAACGGTTTCGAAAGAGAATTTATTTACCGAATTGAACTGGCGAATCATTGCGAATGGTATCAATACAGTTGAAGCTCCCGAATTTCAGTGGATTATTGACTATCAAAAAGAATTTGGACAAGCTGCTAGTCCACAACGGGTTGAGAAAAAAATTATTTTCACTGTTCAAGATAACCTACGAAGTGCCGCCGATGCATTGGACACCCTAAATTATCGCAAAAAAAGAGTTTTTGTCGAGAAAATTCAGTGGCGAAAAACCGATTCATTAGTATACAAATACGATACGCAATTGTATGCTAATGTGCAAGATTGGAAACGCTACCAACAAGTTACCCTGGAGAAAACAGATGCCTTTGCGGCAAAAGATGCCAACCAATTGATCGAGAATGCTTCGGTGTATTTGAATTACATCCAACAGCCCGAAGCGTTACGTAAGGCCATCACTTGGGTTGACAAAGCCATCGCACTCAGTGAAAACGCCGAAAAACACTTGGTAAAAGCCAAATTATACCTCAAACTGAAAGATAAAAATGAAGCGCTCCAAGCTGCCGAAACCGCCAAAAAATGGTCGGAACAGATGGGTTGGAGCAGTGCTGAAAGTGATACTGTAATTAAAGAAATAAAAGCCGCCAAACTATGAGACAGCTAATAATCAGTTTGTGTTTAATCGCTACATGGGGAAGTCAAGCACAAGAAATAGCCCTATTGAAATACAGCGGCGGTGGCGACTGGTATGCCAATCCTACCGCTTTACCCAATTTAATTCGGTATTGCAATAGTTCGCTGAACACCAAAATAAAAACCAAACCCGCAACGGTCGAACCCTCGAGTCCCGATTTATTTTCCTATCCTTTTGTACACATGACAGGGCACGGCAATGTGGTGTTTAGTGCCGCCGATATCGCTAACCTTCGCAATTATTTACTATCCGGGGGATTTTTACACATCGATGACAATTACGGGATGGATGAGTTTATACGGAAAGAAATTAAGCGTTTGTTTCCTGAAAAAAACTTGGTAGAACTGCCCGCCAATCACCCCATTTTTCAAGGCCCCAATGTATTTGCCTCGGGTTTGCCCAAAATTCACGAACACGACGGAAAACGTCCTCAAGCGTTTGGTATTTTTGAAAACAATCGTTTGGTGCTTTTGTATACCTTTGAATGTGACTTGGGCGACGGATGGGAAGATGCTGATGTACACAACGACCCTAAAGAAGTTCGCGAAAAAGCACTAAAAATGGGTGCGAATCTTATTCATTACGTCTTCAATAATTAACATTCACATACTAAATCGCAGTCCAATGACCTCTTCCAAAACTATCGCATTTGGTATTCTTCAGGCGCTCGCTGTCATCGTATTGGTGGGCTTGGGTTTATATTTTATGTATTGCATCCAAGCAGTGATTATTTACCTTTTGGTGTCGATTGTCATGGCGTTGATTGCTAATCCTATTGTGGAATTTTTGCGCCGAAAATTAAAGTTTGGGAACACCTTTGCGGTAGCGTTTACATTAACCTTATTTGTACTCTTACTCATGGGGTTGATCTCTTTATTTATTCCTCTCATTGTCACCCAAGGCAATAAACTCTCTTTATTGGATGCCCATGCTATCGAAATTCGTTTGATGGCGCTTTACCAACAAGCAGACACCTATCTACACCAACACAATATGGATTTGGATGGATGGATTAAACAGTCCGATATCACCTCAAAACTGAAATTTAATTCAATAACCGATTTTTTAAATGGAATCATCAACACCGTAAGTAGTCTCAGTATCGGACTCGTATCGGTGTTTTTTATTACGTTTTTCTTTTTAAAAGACAAGGTGCAATTTTTGGTGGGCGCCAAGTATTTATTGCCCGAAAAACATCAAGAACCTATTTTGGAGTCGGTAGATAAAATTCGTGAACTACTTAGTCGGTACTTCATTGGACTCATCATTCAGCTGACCATTGTTTGCATTTTATATTTGATTGTACTCCTCATTTTTGATGTGGAAAATGCCTTTGTCATTGCGTTTTTGTGTGCTTTATTGAATATTATTCCGTACGTTGGCCCTATGATTGGAACCGCAATTGCGGGCCTATTGACGATGCTTTCCAACATCAATGCCGATTTTTCTTCAGTGACTTTACCGACTACCCTTTACGTTTTGATTGGATTTTCGATTGTGCAAATGATTGACAACAACATTACCTCACCAATTATTTTTTCAAAAAGCGTAAAATCACATCCGTTAGAAATTTTCTTGGTGGTTTTAATTGCGGGTATTTTATTCGGAATCATGGGAATGATTATTGCAGTTCCTACGTTTACCATTATAAAAGTCATCGCCAAAACCTTTTTCCCTGAGGCCAATATTGTGCGTCAAATGACCAAGAACATATAACGATGATCGATCATTCGCTTTTGGAACCCGAAGTGCAAGACTTCATCAATGCCCATTTATCGACCCCTGTATCGGCATTGGCGCTGCAAAAAAATCCGTTTCCACACCTCGATTACAAACGCATTTTACAACAAATTGAATCCAAGGCCAAAGCGGCACAAAAATTACCGACTTGGTTTAATACCCCCTTATGTTTGTATCCTTCAAAAATTTCGATAGAACAAACCTCCTCCGAAATTACGGCTTCCTACAAAGCACAAACGATTCACGGCGCAAGTCTTATTGACCTAACAGGAGGTTTTGGCGTTGATGCCTACTATTTTGCACACCATTTTAAAACGGTGGTGCATTGCGAACAAGATGCCCAATTATCAGCAGTTGTAGCGCATAACTGCAGTACCATGAATGTCCGAAATATTTCTCTTTTCGCTGGCGATGGTTTCGACTTTTTACAGAAACATAATACCCGTTTTGATTGGATTTACATTGATCCATCGCGACGCCATGATGAAAAAGGAAAAGTATTTTTCTTGCGGGATTGTGCACCCAATGTTCCCGAACTCGTAGAGGAATACTTTAAATTTACCGATCAGATACTCATCAAAACAGCACCTCTTTTGGATATTTCGGCAGCACTTCAAGAACTAAAGTATGTGACAGAAGTTCAAGTGATTGCGGTACAAAATGAAGTGAAAGAATTGTTGTTTTACCTGCGAAAAAATAGTGCTGTTCCCCTTCAAATTACAGCGGTGACCTTGTTTAAATCCGATAATGCCTCTTTGTTTACCCATGAATTTGGAGTGCGTATTCCTATCGAACTTGCGGCTCCACAAACCTATTTGTATGAGCCCAATGCTGCTTTGATGAAATCGGGAGGCTATGATGTACTGGCGCATCAATTGGAACTAAAAAAACTACACATCCATACCCATTTATTTACGTCTACATCGCTTATCGACTATCCCGGACGACGGTTTCAAATCGTGCGCGTCTTTCCGTATCAAAAAACAGCAATGAAATCACTATTGGGAAAAAAAGGGCATGTGGCCACGCGGAATTTTCCTGAAAGTGTCGCTGATTTACGAAAAAAATGGAAAATTGCCGACGGAGGTACGAGTTATTGGTTTTTTGTAACCTTGGAAAAAGGAGAAAAAGTCGTACTTGAAACAGAAAAAATCAGCGATTAAGGACAATCCCACTTAAAATTTGCAATCGGATCTTTGAGGGAACCCGCCAGGTTGTAATGCCACCATTCCGACTTGAAAGCTCTAAAATTATGGCGCAACATTACTTCTTTAAGAAAAGCACGATTGGCTTTGACTTTGGCCGGTAAATTTGCATACGCATGGGCAGCCTCGGGGCCAAAATGATCAAAGGAGGTTCCCATATCCAACTCATTGCCCTCTTTATCAACCAGCGTAATATCGACCGCTCCTCCACGATTGTGAATCGAACCGCGTTTGGGGTCGGCCACATAGTCGGCATCCGGTAAAATGGCCCACATTTTTTTTTGAATATCCAAGGGACGGTAACAATCATAAATTTTAATCCGATATCCTTTTTCTAAAAACTCATGGTTGGCCTCAATTAAGTTTCGAACGGTTTTCATACGCAAATAACATTCAGAACAATCATACACTGCCGTTTTTAAAAAATTATCGGAGGAAGCATATTTCATGTCAAACACAAAAAAGCCTTCATAATTGCGTACCCTTACAAAAGCCGTATCATGAATGCCCTCGTAGATGGCTAATGATTTTGAATTCAAATAATTATTTTTCAAAAAATCACGATTGGAAAAAGCTTTATCCGTCGACGAGCATCCCATCAATAGCAAACAAAGAAATCCCAAAAAACAACTGATTTTCATAGTATTACGGTAGTAATTCATTGGCTTTATAGGCTTTTGAAAAATACAAAAAAAACCAACAGTAATTGTATTTTTCCAAATGTTAAATTAATTACAAAGTCGCAAGCTGTCCTTTTTATATCTATTAATTTTGCCTCACTTAAAACAAAGAAATGCTACCCATGCCATCGTTTCGTTCGTTTTTAATTTTCATTTTCAGTGCACTGATGACGTTGTCGGTCGGGCTAAAGCATTGTGATGAAGTTTTGGACATGAGCGTCAAAAAAGCGATTGAATCGGTGCAAGACACGGCAGAAGACAATCCAATTTCTACGTCACAACAACAAGTACGATTACAACAGCAAAAAGTCACTCATAAACAACCTTGTGCTTCTTTCCAAAAGGAACGTTTAGCACTCTTCCCTTCATCCCTTTTTGCCAAAAATACACCCTCACTGTTGCATCGAACGCAACGGTTTTTACACATTTTTCACCTTTTTTGATTCCGATTTTCGCACCCGTTTAAAACAGAAAATCAATTGTAATCAAAAAAAAACCTATGAAAAATCTCGTTTTGGGACTTGCAGCCTTAGGGTTGGTAAGTGCCTGTCAACGTTCAAATTCTGCAGAAAACAAAGAAAATAAAGCGTATCCCGTTTTGGAAGTTGTCGAAAAAGACACCTTAATTTCCAACGATTTTGTAACGGATATTCAAGCTAAAAAGAATATTGAAATTCGTTCGCGCATTTCAGGCATTCTTCATCATATTTATGTCAACGAAGGACAATATGTCAAAAAAGGACAACCTTTGTTTAAAATCAATGACGCCGAATTACGAATGGAACTTTCGAAGGCTACCGCAGGCTTACAGCAAGCGACCGCCGATGTTCGTATGGCTGAAATTGAACTCAACCAACACCAAAGTCTTTTCAATAAAGCCATCATTGCCAAGAATGAATTGGACATGATCAAAGCCAAATTGGAAGCCAAAAAAGCACAACGTTCTTTCATGGAGGCCGAACGAAATACGGTGTTGCAAAAAATTGCGTTCACCAAAATTACGGCCCCTTTTGATGGGGTGATTGATGTGATTCCTTTTAAAGAAGGAAGCTTGATTGAAAACGGCGCTTTGTTAACGACGTTTTCACAATTGGAGGAAGTATATGCCTACTTCTCCATTCCCGAAAGTCTTTATTTTCAACTCATTGCCGAAGATAAACTTGGGAAACATCAAAAAATTGAATTAGTATTACCCAACGGGGTACATTATGATTATAAGGGGACTTTAAAATCGGCCGAGAGCGAAATTGACCGAAGTACGGGTTCCATCCGTTTTAAAGCCGCCTTTCCCAATCCTGAACATTTGATAAAACATGGGACATCGGGTAAATTGGTCATTTCGGAAACACGAAAAGATGTCATTACCATTCCCAAAAAATCTACTTTTTCGATTCAGGATAAAACCTATGTTTTTGTGGTAGATTCCAACCAAAAAGTTCGCATGCGTACCATTCAGATCGGAGCCGTACTTTCCACCAATTACTTGGTGAGTCGCGGTATTGAAGAAGGCGACCGTATCATTTACGAAGGCACACAATCGCTTCGTGATGGAGATCGCATTCAAATCAGTTCCAAAATATAAGGATTCACGACAAAATCATTTTCCATGATCGAGCTATTTATACGACGCAAGGTATTATCCTTGGTCATCTCTATATTTTTTGTTTTGTTGGGTGTGATGGCTTTGTTGCAATTGCCCATTACCCAATTCCCAGACATTGTACCTCCCTCGGTAACAGTTACGGCCAAATATACGGGAGCGAATGCTGAAGTTTCGGCCAATGCAGTGGCTTTACCGCTTGAACGTGCCATCAATGGAGTTCCCGGAATGACCTACATGTCGACCGTAACATCCAATGACGGTTTAACGATGATTCAGGTGTTCTTTGAAGTAGGAACCGATCCCGATGTAGCTGCCGTAAACGTTCAAAACCGTGTAACAACTGTTTTGGATGAATTGCCGGAAGAGGTTATCCGAGCTGGAGTAACCACCGAAAAAGAAGTGAATAGTATGTTGATGTACCTCAATATTACGAGTGAGGACAAAAACATGGACGAGCAATTTATTTACAATTTTACCGATATCAACGTTTTACAAGAGTTAAAACGTATTGATGGTGTGGGACGTGCCGAAATCATGGGGCAAAAAGAATACTCCATGCGGGTATGGTTGGATCCTCAAAAATTAAATGCCTATTCAATTTCAGCACAAGAAGTCATTGCGGCTTTACGGGCACAAAATATTGCTGCAGCTCCCGGTAAAGTGGGAGAAACTTCAGGAAAAACGTCGAGTCAGTTGCAATATGTGGTTAAATACACAGGGAAATTTGCAACCCCCGAACAATATGAAGCGATTCCTTTACGCGCAGATGCTTCGGGTACCATTTTAAAGCTAAAAGACGTCGCCAAAGTTGAATTTGGAGCGATGAGTTACGGAATGGTTTCGAAAACCGATGGAAAACCGTCAGCCTCTATCATGATGAAACAACGACCCGGCTCAAATGCTTCTGAGGTTATTGAACGGGTGAAAGCCAAGATGGCCGAGTTGAAAGGCACCTCTTTTCCACCGGGCATGAATTACAATCTAGCCTACGACGTTTCTCGATTTTTGGACGCTTCAATCAGTGCCGTAATCAAAACGTTATTGGAAGCATTCCTGCTGGTAGGTATTGTTGTCTTTTTGTTTTTACAAGATTGGCGTTCCACTTTAATTCCAGTATTGGCAGTACCTGTGGCGTTAATTGGAACCTTTGCGTTCATGCAAATGCTTGGATTTTCCATTAACCTATTGACCCTATTTGCCTTGGTTTTGGCTATTGGTATTGTGGTCGACAATGCGATTGTAGTGGTAGAAGCTGTACACGTTAAAATGGAAGAAGGCTTAGCGCCCTATGAGGCAACTGTGGCGTCAATGAAAGAAATTGCCGGTGCTGTTGTGGCCATTACGTTGGTAATGTCAGCGGTTTTTATTCCCGTAGCCTTTTTGAGCGGACCCGTTGGTGTTTTTTATCGACAATTCTCGCTGACCTTGGCCATAAGTATTGTAATTTCTGGGGTCAATGCGTTGACGCTTACGCCAGCATTGTGTGCTATTTTACTAAAACCCCACCAGCATGGAACGCACAAAGGGTGGTTACAGCGCTTTTTTACAAAATTCAATACGGGTTTTGATCGTTTAACCCAACGATATACCAACTTGTTATCCCGATTTGCCACGCGAACAGCGGTTACCTTTGGTTTACTTATTGCCTTTATTGGATTGATGGTGGTGAATAGCAAATTACTTCCTACTGGCTTTATTCCTCTAGAAGACCAAGGTATGGTATATGTGAGTGTGACCACGCCACAGGGCGCTACCGTTGAACGTACAGAAAAAGTACTAACACAGATTACCCAATTGGCTAAAGAGATGGAGGGAGTAGAAAACGTGACTACTTTAGCGGGATATAGTATTGTGACTGAAATTGCAGGGGCTTCCTATGGAATGGCAATGATCAATATGAAAGATTGGTCAGAACGCGACATTTCAGCCGATGAATTGATTGCCCGTTTAACTGCCGAAACCGATAAAATTGCCGATGCGGATATTGAGGTGTTTGCTCCACCTACTGTACCGGGCTTTGGAAATGCCAGTGGATATGAATTGCGATTATTGGACAAGTCAGGACGAACCTTAACCGATACAGATAAAACTACGAAAGCGTTTATCAAGGCATTAAATGAAGCGCCCGAATTACAAAACAACTTTACTGGATTTGATGCAACCTATCCCCAGTATCTTGTCCATATGGATTACGATATGGCCACAAAAAAAGGGGTTTCGGTAGAAAACGCAATGGAAACCTTACAAACGTTGCTGGGATCATATTATGCTACCAACTTTATCCGCTTTACGCAAATGTATAAAGTAATGGTTCAAGCTGGACCCGAATTTCGGAATGCCCCAGAGAGTATTTTAAATCTTTACTTAAAAAACGATCAAGGTCAAATGGTTCCGTTTTCGACTTTTGTGCGTTTGGAACGAGTGTATGGACCTGAAATTCTCACCCGCTACAACATGTATATGTCGGCGATGATTAATGGGGAACCAGCACCTGGATTCAGTTCGGGAGATGCGATTAAAGCAGTCGAACGCGTAGCCGAAAAACAACTTCCTCGTGGATATACCATTGAATGGTCTGGGATGACGCGTGAGGAGATTTTATCTGGAAATCAAACAACAATCATCTTCTTGATTTGTTTGCTCTTTGTGTATCTTTTGTTGGCAGCGCAATACGAAAGCTTTTTACTCCCCCTACCCGTTTTATTGAGCTTGCCGACAGGAATTTTCGGATCGTATTTTGCCTTGAGTCTCGCTGGGCTCCAAAATAACATTTATGCACAAGTGGCATTGGTTATGCTGATTGGTTTGCTCGCCAAGAATGCAATTCTTATCGTTGAATTTGCCATGGCACGCAATCAAGAGGGAGAATCGATTATATCGGCTGCTATTGAAGGTTCGCGACAACGCTTACGCCCTATTCTTATGACGTCTTTTGCGTTTATCGCTGGATTAATTCCGTTATGCATCGCCTCAGGGGCAGGTGCCGTTGGAAATCAATCCATTGGTGTGGCGGCTGCGGGCGGAATGTTGTTAGGAACTGTTTTCGGGTTACTAATCATCCCTGGGCTTTATATCTTTTTTGCAACCTTAGAAAAAAAATTCAAAAATGAAACAACAACTGCGTAAGGTCCTATTTGTTTTTGTTTGCGGCTGCTTGGCTTCTTGCGCTGGTCCTAAATTAGCGCCTGCCAAAACCATTGCCCCGCTTCCTGAAGGTGAAATGGCCATCGTTCCTGATAGTGTAACGTTAAAAGAGACCCCAAAAATTTCATCGTACTTTAGTGATAAAAAGTTAGTTCAATTGTTTGAAATTGCGTTGGCCTCCAATCCTGATATTCAAATAGCAAAAGAACGTATTGCCATTGCCAATAGTTATTTGGTGCGCAGTAAGAAAGTTCGATTGCCCAATTTAGATCTCGAACTTTCTGCGAGTGGTACCCGATTTGGAGAATATACAATGGAAGGCGTAGGTAACTTTGATACAAACTTATCCTCTAACATTAGTGAACGACAAATCATCAATACCAATTTGACACCCAACTTTTTTGTGGGACTACAAAGCGCATGGGAGGCCGATATTTGGGGAAAACTAAAAAAACTTTCGGAAGCGGCCAGAAATCGGTATTTGGCCACTCGAGAGGGAGAACGATTGGTAAGAGCGACCCTTTTTACCGATATCGCCGTATTATACTTTGAATTGATTGCTTTAGACAAGAAGCTCCAGATTTATGAGGAAAACTATGCGTTACAACAAAAGGCATATGAAATCATTGCCGCGCAACGTACCGTAGGGAAAGCCACCGAATTGGCCGTTCAACAGTTTCAAGCCCAAAGTAAAAATTTAGAAACTGAAATTTCCTTGCTGAAAATTGAAGTGCTCGAAGTAGAAAATGCACTCAATGCCTTGCTAGGAAAATATACTTCTCGCATAGATCGTGGGAATACACTAATGACTACGAATAGTGGTGAAACAAAAGCAAAAGAACTTTATGTGCGCATGCTATTCAATCGACCCGATGTGCTGCAACATTATTTTGAATTACAAGCGAGTCAAGCCGATGCCAAAGCAGCTAAAGCAGCCTTTTTACCCCGATTGGTATTGGGTTCTCGTTTTGGATACAATGCTTTTTCTGCAGAAACCCTTTTTCTGCCAGGGTCATTGACCTACCAACTGTTAGGCGGTTTGTTTACCCCCTTATTAAATCGTTCGCAGTTAAAATTAGAATTTAATGTGGCTTCCAAAGAACAAGAAATTGCCTTCTGGAATTACCAAAAAAGTGTACTCCAAGCCTATACGGAGTTGCAAACATTATTGGGTAAACGCGATATTTATCAAAAAACATTGACGTTAAAAGCACAAGAGGTAGGACACCTAAAACGTGCGGTTGAAGTAGCCAACGATTTGTATATCACAGGGTATGCCAATTATATGGAATTGATAAACACGCAAAAAAATAAACTAAGTGCCGATTTGGATTTATTGCATTTTGAATTGGATACGACATTAAATACGATTGTATTATTTAAAGCATTGGGAGGAAGTCTTGAGTCCTCGCAATAGATTGAATTGTTTTTTTTGGTTTTCTGTTGGAACAGGGGTATTTTTTCGAAAATGCCCTTGTTCTTTTTTTGGGAGGTAAAATTAAAATAGAACGTTTGCTGTGATGCAACTGGCTTGTGAAACGCTGTAAATTTTCTATACTGTTTACAAACAAAAAAAGCCCCAAAACAGAGGTTTTAGGGTGATCCAGTCAGCCCCGACATCATTTCGGGGGAACCTGAGACGGTATATTTTGAAACAAAAAAAGCCCCAAAACAGAGGCTTTAGGGTGATCCAGTCAGCC
>NZ_JAPZUB010000008.1 GCF_027533505.1 Flavobacterium sp.
TATGGGGACATTCTGAAAATGCGGTTAATATTCATATTTGGATAGCAATTTCAACCTATTTGATAGTAGCTAAAATCAAAAAAGACATCAATAGTAGCCTATCTATATATGAAATTATTCAAATTCTAGGGATATCAGTATGTAGCCTTCCCCGTTTTTTTTATGAAAAAATGGGATATGCAGTTAATGATGAGGTTATCATTAAGCATTATTGGAAAAAGAATTTGTAAGTTTACAAATTGTAATTATTAAAATGAAATATAGGCTTGTTGTATATTTCTTTTTTCAAAACGTTAATTTTTTATTGAATTTGAAAATCATTAATTTTAATTATGATTCCATTTAACAAACCTTTTTTAACCGGAAAAGAAACCCAGTATATACAAGAGGCTGTTCAGTCAGGGAAATTATCGGGAAACGGAATATTTACTCAAAAATGCCAAGCTTTTTTTGAGCAAGAATACGGATTCAAAAAAGCTCTATTGACAACTTCATGTACCGATGCTTTAGAAATGTGTGCACTTTTGGCCGACATTCAACCAGGGGATGAAGTTATTGTACCTAGTTTTACCTTTGTTTCAACGGCTATTGCTTTCGTTCGGCAAGGTGCGACTATCGTTTTTGCCGATTCGTATTCGGACAATCCCAACATGGATGCGTCGCAATTGGAAGCTTTAATTACTCCCAAAACAAAAGCTATTGTTCCAGTGCATTATGCAGGAGTGGCCTGTGATATGGACGCTATTATGGATTTAGCAAATCGTTATAATCTACTTGTTATTGAGGATGCGGCGCAAGCTATCGATAGTTTTTACACGGGAAAAGAGGGTGTAAAGCGCGCTTTGGGGAGTATAGGTCATTTGGCTGCTTTTTCCTTTCATGAAACCAAAAATATTATTTCGGGAGAGGGAGGAATGCTCACGATTAACGATGAGCGTTTTATCCATCGCGCAGAGATTATTTGGGAAAAAGGAACGAATCGCGCTGAGTTTTTTCGAGGCGAAGTTAACAAATATGGATGGGTAGATACGGGTTCATCTTTTTTACCCTCTGAAGTTATTGCCGCTTTTTTGTGGGCTCAAATCGAAAATTTGGCAGTGATTCAACAGAAACGAAAAACGTTGTGGAATGCGTATTATCAAGGTTTACAATCTGTTCCTTCGGTAACACTCCCGCAATTGCCCGAATATGCTACCAATAATGGTCATATGTTTTATGTTGTGTTGCCTTCTTTGTCGGCTCGGACGCAACTGATACGTTATTTACAAGAAGCGGGTTATCACGCTGTTTTTCATTATATCTCGCTGCATTCCAGTCCTTATTACCAGTCCAAACACGACGGGCGTTCTTTACCGCATTCTGATCATTTTACGGATTGTCTTTTACGACTTCCCTTGTTCTATAGTTTGAGCGAACTTGATGTCCAAAAAATTGTTGAAACTATTCGATTTATTTATGAGCAATAACAAAACTTCTAATATACTTTGTATTTTATTACTGCTACTTGTTTTTCTGTTTTTTTTAAATCCTATTATATATCCATTGGCTAGTGCTGACTCAGGATATTTTTTGTCAATTGCACGCGAGTTTTTTAATGGAAAAAAATATTTTATTGAAATTGGGACAATTTACAACCCATTGGCAATTTTTACTATTGGTTTTCCATTTACTTTCAATTCTAATCCTGATCTAAGATATCATATTCTTATTAATAGTTTTATTATTTTTTTTTGCGGAATAGTTTTTTATAACATTTGTTTAAATTTTTTAAGTAAAAAAAAATGGCGACTAATACTGAGTTTAATGTTGATTGTGTTAATGTTTTATAATGATGGGCGCTATATTATTTTAGAGCCTTTATCTATATTATTTCAACTCATTTCGTTATTAGTTTTATTTCAATTTTATAAGGGTTTAAGGAGCGTTTATTTATTCTTTATAGGTTTTTTTATTGCATTGTCATTTCTTTCAAAACAATTTGGGCTATTTATAATATTGCCTATTCTAATTAGTTTGTTTCTTGAAAATAAAATTAATTTGAGGAATATATTTTTACTTTTTTCTGGTTTCATTTCCCCATTGATCTTTTTGTATTTATTTTTAAATTACAACAGCAATTTGCATATTGCAGAATATTTAAAGTATATACTTGGATTAGGTTTTAAATTAGATGTTGGTAATGGTACGGGAATAGAGTTAGATTTTTATTCGAAATTGTTATTTTTAGCATTGGTGATTATCTCAAATTTTTACACACTATTATTCCCCTTTTATTTCCGTTCAATAGTTAAAACTAAATCTGCAGTTATTGTTATTAGCTCATTATTTGCTTCAATGACTGTTTTATATTTTGCTTTTTACTTACATTACTTTCTTTATGTAATTCCTTATTTTCTTATGTTAATGGCATTAGTGATTGATAAAAATTTTGAAAATAAAAATTTTAAATTTTATCTATTTTCTATGTTGGGGATTTCTTATTTCTTTCTTTTAAGTAATTCTTTAAGGGCATTTGTGAACAGAGCTGAGCAGTTGAAATTACAAAATGAGATGGCAACTAAGTTAAATTTTGTAGTTCCAACTAATTCTAAGGTTTATATAGACGGAATTTCCCCATCCTACTATTACAGTTGTAATTTTCGTTCCATCGATTCAAAATTTGTTAGCTATTCGTTTCCAGGTTATTTAAATGAAGCAACAATAGCGAAATACTTAAATTCAGGAGAGTACTTAATATTATCCTTAAATAAACTTTCATTATATGAGAAGGTTCTTCAAAAATATACTCTAAAATATTTATCAATACATGGAATACAATTAGTTGTTATCAAAAAAGTATAGATAAAAATGCTTTTATAAAGTATATATTATTTTTTGATAGAATGTTTGTACGGTTATGACAAAACGAGTACTTTTGTTACTCGATTTAAATCACTGATGTTAGAAACACTCATTACTTCCAAAACACGGTTGCGGCTATTGGTAAAGCTTTTTATCAATGCTGCCAATAACGGGTATCTTCGGGGGTTGGCAGACGAACTCAACGAGTCGACCAATGCCATCCGCAAAGAGCTCAACAACCTTACGGAGGCGGGTTACTTGGAAAAAGAGGCGGTACGCAATACCATTTTGTACAAAGCCAACACCCGACACCCTTTATTTAGTACCTTACAGAAAATTGTCCGCCAGCATTTGGGGTTGGATGCCATCATTGAAATGATTTTATCCCGAATGGGTACGGTCTACCAAATTGCTTTGGTAGGGGATTATGCCAACGGGATTGATTCGGGATTTATTCAGGTACAGGTATATGGTGCCGATTTGAATGCGGCGTACATTGCACAACTGCAACCCAAAATCGAAGCGCAAATCAAACGAAAAGTCTTCTTTGAACTGCGGGATGAACCGCTCAAAGAGGGTTTAATTATCTATGAAAATCAAGAATCCTAATGGCACAACACGAACAACATTGGACGGAAGAAATCAGGTCAGAGCATTCGCTTTTTAGTATTAATTTTAAAGAAGTTTGGCGCTACAGAGACCTTTTGTTTATGCTCCTTAAACGCGATTTTATTACTTTTTATAAGCAAACGATTTTGGGTCCCTTATGGTTTATCATCCAGCCTTTATTGACAACCCTAATTTATATTGTATTGTTTGTACAAGTAGCCAAAATTGACGTAGGAGGAGTCCCTTCTTTGGCATTTTACCTTTCTGGCGTTACCATTTGGAATTATTTTTCGGATTCGTTGATAAAAACAGCCAATGTTTTTCAAGGAAATGCCAGTGTTTTTGGTAAAGTATATTTTCCACGACTCATCATGCCTTTATCGGTAGTGTTTTCATCCTTGATGAAATTTGTGATACAATTTTTATTATTTGTGGGTGTTGTGGTTTATTATGCCTATGTAACTGATGAGATAAAGCCAAATATGTGGGTGTTGATGACTCCCATATTGTTGTTGATGATGGCGTGTTTTGCCCTAGGAGTGGGAATGATTTTTTCTTCCATGACTACCAAGTACAAAGATTTGAGTTTTTTATTAGCCTTTGGAGTACAGTTGTATATGTACGCTACTCCCGTGGTGTACCCAATTACCGCAATGCCCGATAAGTACCGTTGGATAGTTTCTTTGAATCCACTAACGAGTATTTTTGAATGTTATCGGTTTGGGTATCTTGGGGAAGGACACTTTGAACCTCAACGTCTTCTCTATTCGGCAATCATAATCATCATTTTATTACTCACAGGAACACTTATTTTTAATAAAGTGGAAAAAAGTTTCATGGACACAATTTAATCATGGGAAATATAGTAATCAAAGCAGAAAACATTTCCAAGCAATACCGTTTGGGTAAAGTCGGAACGGGTACCTTGACCCATGATTTGAATCGGTTATGGTATAAATTTCGGGGTTTGGAAGATCCCTATTTGAAAATTGGCGATGTAAATGATCGAACCGCATCGGGCAGTAGTGATTACGTATGGTCGTTGCGCGATATCAATTTTGAAGTTGAGCAAGGGGATGCTATTGGGTTGATTGGGCGAAACGGTGCAGGAAAATCTACTTTATTAAAATTGTTGAGTAAAGTCACTAAGCCCACCACAGGTTCTTTTAAAGTAAAAGGGCGCATAGCTTCCTTGTTGGAAGTAGGTACTGGATTCAATCCTGAAATGACTGGAAGGGAAAATATCTACCTCAACGGGGCTATTCTTGGAATGCGTCGGTCTGAAATAACCCGAAAGTTTGATGAAATTGTCGATTTCTCGGGGGTTGAACGCTATATTGATACCCCAGTGAAGCGTTATTCCTCAGGAATGTATGTGCGATTGGCATTTGCTGTGGCGGCCCATTTGGAATCAGAAATTTTGATTGTCGATGAGGTATTGGCTGTGGGTGATGCCGAGTTTCAAAAGAAATGTTTGGGTAAAATGGGCGACGTGAGCAAAGGGGAAGGGCGAACCGTATTGTTTGTGAGTCATAATATGGGAGCTATTCAAACTTTATGTAACAAAGGAATCATGCTTGAGAAAGGAACTATTGTTGGTCAAGGTCCCACCGATGAAATTGCAGCCATGTATTTTAATATCAATAATCAAGATAATGGTGTATTTACCCTAGGAAAGTCCAATACTTCGGATAAAGTTTACATCCAACAGGTACGGTTGTTTAATCAAAAAGGCGACCAAACCCACAATTTTGAGTTTGGAGACTCCATTACAGTGGAGCTTGAGATTAATGCAGCACATCAATTTAATAAGCCATATGTTTGGATGGTTATCAAATCATCAAGAGGTCCGTTGTTTTCGGCAACAGGAATGTTGGATGGCTTCCGGCCAAGCGAATTCAAAGAGGGCGTTACCATTGTGCGCTGTACGTTTCACCACGTTCCATTGTTAACAGGGACGTATTTTATTCACATGGGAATTCGTGCAGAAAATGGAATACAAATGTTGATGGCTTCACAAGATGTTGCCTCATTTAATAGCATTGGGAGTATTGGAAACAAAGGACTTAATGGAACATTAGCTGATGAATTAGCGAGTTCATTACATTCGCCATTAGTGCCTTACTCTTGGGAATTTGAGAATCAACCGATCCATTATTTTAACCCCTATGCCAAGGAATTATGAATTATTTAAAGTTACTCAACAGAGAGCGTCAGTTATTTGAAGCCGATATAGAAAGCAATAGAACGGCATTACAGTCTGTTGTTTGTCAATCTCGGTTTTTAGTTTTGGGAGGCGCTGGGTCAATTGGTCAAGCGGTCGTCAAAGAGATTTTTAAACGAAATCCGTTGAAACTTCATGTAGTTGATATCAGTGAAAATAATCTGGTGGAGTTGGTGCGTGATTTACGAAGTACGTTTGGCTATATTGAGGGTGATTTTCAAACCTTTGCCTTAGATATCAATTCTGTTGCCTATGATGCTTTTATAACACATGATGGCCGCTATGATTATGTGTTAAATCTTTCTGCTTTGAAACATGTGCGAAGTGAAAAAGACCCCTTTACTTTGATGCGCATGATTGAAGTCAATATTTTCAATACTACCAAAACCATTGAACAATCTATCGCCAAAGGGGTCAAAAAGTATTTTTGTGTTTCCACAGATAAAGCGGCCAATCCAGTAAATATGATGGGAGCCTCAAAACGAATAATGGAGATGTTTCTTCTTAAATATAGCAATCAAATCGAAATTTCTACAGCACGATTTGCTAACGTTGCCTTTTCTGATGGATCACTGCTCCATGGTTTTAATCAGCGTTTGTTAAAAAAGCAACCAATCGTTGCTCCCAATGATGTGAAACGCTATTTTATAGTTCCCGAAGAGTCAGGGCAATTGTGTTTGATGTCTTGTATTTTTGGTCATAATGGTGATATTTTCTTTCCAAAATTAGAAGGCGATTTACATCTAATCACTTTTCAAGAAATTGCCGAACGATACTTAAGGGAATTAGGATACGAACCCTATCATACGACAACCGAAGAGGAAGCACGTGAAGCTATTCAAACACTCGGAGGAACTCAAAAGTGGCCATGTTTATTTACCGCAAGTGATACCACCGGGGAAAAAGATTTTGAAGAGTTTTTTACCGAAAATGAACAGTTAGACCTCCTTACTTATCAAGGTTTTGGTGTAGTAAAAAATAATGTTGCTGTTGACTTGCGTTTGCTGGACCAATTTGCAGAAGCAATAACGCAAATGAGTACCTCCAAACAGTGGTCGAAGGCATCAATTGTAGCATGGTTTGAAAAGTTATTACCTGATTTTAATCATTTGGAAAAAGGAAAATACTTAGATAGTAAAATGTAGCCTATGCAAAACATTGTTGAATACATCCAAGAGGAATTTGGTACTCGGGAGTTTATTCCGCTACATGCTCCTGTTTTTTCTGGTAATGAAGCCCAATATGTTCAAGAAACCCTTCGCTCCACGATGGTCTCCTCGGTTGGAAAATTTGTCGATCAGTTTGAAGTCGCTTTAGCCCAATATACACAATCGGCAAAGGCAGTTGCAGTGGTTAATGGAACTTCAGGCTTACAAGTTGCTTTACAACTCGTTGGTGTGAAAACAAATGATGAGGTATTGACACAAGCCCTCACTTTTGTGGCGACAGCCAACGCCATTGCTTATTTAAACGCACGTCCTGTATTTTTGGATGTCGATCGAGACACCATGGGATTATCCCCAAATGCTGTTCAGGATTTTTTGGAGCAAAATGCCGAAATTCGTGAACAGGGATGTTTTAACAAAAAAACAGGACGACGCATAGCGGCATGTGTTCCTATGCATACCTTTGGATTTCCAGTTCGTATTGCTGAATTGGTGAAATTGTGCGACCAATGGCATATCCCCTTGGTTGAAGATGCTGCTGAGTCTTTAGGAAGTTTTATGGGGTCAAAAAGTACTGGAAGTTTTGGAGCTGTTGGTGTTTTTTCCTTCAATGGAAATAAGATAATTACAGCCGGTGGAGGAGGGGCAATAGTCACTTCATCAATACAGTTGGGTGAGAAAGCAAAATACATTACCACCACAGCCAAAGTACCCCATGCTTACGAATATGTACACGACGAGTTAGGTTATAATTTAAGGATGCCCAATTTGAACGCGGCATTACTATTGGGTCAAATGGAACAACTCGATTATTTTTTACAACGTAAAAGAGCTCTCGCACAGCGATATGCTCAGTTTTTTGCTACTACTTCGATGCGTTTTCGAATGGAAATTGAAGGGAGTACAGCCAATTATTGGTTGATGTGTGTAGAAACGGAAAATAAAGAACAACGGGATGCCTTGTTGCAACAAACCAACGCTCAGAAAGTAATGACCCGCCCCATTTGGCAATTGATGTATCGGTTACCCATGTATCAACATTGTTGGCGCGATGCACAAATCAATGCCGAATTTTTAGAAGAACGTATCGTTAATATTCCAAGTAGTGCCCTTTAAAAAAAAGTTATGAAACACTATTTTATTCTAGGTTCAGGTGGGTTTGCTAAAGAAGTTTATTTTCTTGCATCAGAAGTTTTAGATTCGAATTACCAATTTGGAGGATTTATTGATCGAAATCCTATTAATGATTCTATAGAAGTACGTAAACATAAAGTTAAAGTTTGGGATGAAAATATTTTTTTAAGTCAAGTCTTACCCCAAAATAATACTACACTGTTTATGGGGGTAGGAGACCCAAAATTGTTATTGAAATTAAGTGTTAAATTTCAAGAATATCATTTTCCTAATTTAATTCATCCCTCCTTTGTTGGAGATTTTCAATCCATCCAGTTAGGTCGAGGGAATATTATTTGTGCAGGATGTATCTTCACTGTAGATATACAAATAGGGTCATTTAATGTTTTCAATCTAGGGGTAACTGTTGGACATGATACCCGAATTGAGAATGGAAATGTATTTAATCCGGGCGTCAATGTCAGTGGTGGAGTTCAAATGGGTTCTGGTAATTTGTTGGGAACCAATGCAACTGTACTTCAGTATTTAAGTATCGGAAACTATACTACATTGGGTGCTGCTTCCTTGGCTACGAAATCCATTGAAGATCATCAAGTTATGATAGGTGTTCCTGCAAAACCTTTAAATCGTTAAATACATGGCTGTTGTTATCATTGCTGAAGCTGGAGTAAACCACAATGGACAGTTGGATTTGGCCTTTCAACTCATTGATGCCGCTGCTAATGCTGGGGTTGATTTTGTAAAATTTCAAACGTTTAAAACAGAACTAGCCATTTCAAAGAAAGCAGTAAAGGCTGCGTATCAAATTGAAAACACCGCTAATGCGACCGAAACGCAATTTGAAATGGTAAAAAAATTAGAACTTTCAGCCGAGGATCACGAGGCGATTATTGCCTATTGCCAACAGAAAGGAGTTGCTTTTTTTTCAACTGCATTTGATTTAGAATCCATGGATTACTTGGCTTCTTTGGGATTGAAAATGGTAAAAATTCCTTCAGGAGAAGTAACTAATTTACCTTTATTGCAAAAAGCAGCTTCCTTATTTGAGGAAGTAATTCTCTCTACCGGGATGTGTACAATGCCTGAAATACAAGAGGCAGTTGCAGTTTTTGAAAAAGCGGGAATCCCTCGTGAGAAGATTACCATTTTACATTGCAACACCGAATATCCTACCCCCATGGAAGACGTGAACTTGAAGGCTATGTTGAGTATTCAAAACACCATGGGAACCGCTGTAGGATATTCAGATCATACCTTAGGGATTGAAGTCCCAATTGCAGCTGTAGCCCTAGGTGCCACGGTCATCGAAAAGCATTTTACGTTAAACAAAAACATGGAAGGACCCGACCATCGGGCTTCGTTAGAACCGGATGAGTTGGTAGCTATGACCAAGGCCATTCGAAATATTGAAAAAGCAATGGCTGGTGATGGGATCAAACAACCCTCTCCGTCCGAAATAAAAAATATTGCAATTGCACGCAAAAGTATTGTAGCCCGAACGTTTATTCCAAAAGGTGCTGTATTTACTGAGGAAAATCTAATCACTAAACGTCCAGGAATCGGATTGTCTCCTATGCGTTGGCATGAGGTTATTGGACAAACGGCGCAACGGGATTATCAAGAAGATGAATTAATTGAATTGTAATCATGAAAATAGGAATACTAACCAGTTCACGGGCCGATTTTGGAATTTATCTTCCCTTATTGAAAGTGCTTCAAAACGAAACTCATGTTACGTTGGAGATTATTGCCTTTGGGACGCATCTTTCGGTTTTTCATGGATATACTCTCTCCGAGATTCAAGCGTATTCGTTCCCGATAGTACATGAGTTGAATACCGTCTTAGCTCATGATGATGCCAATGCCATTGCGACAAGCTATGGATTAACTGTTTTAAAATTTGCTGAGTTTTGGAATCAGCATACCTATGACTATGTTATATGTTTGGGCGATCGGTATGAAATGAGTGCGGCCGTTCAAGCCGGGATACCTTTTCGGGTTCGATTTGTTCATTTGTATGGTGGAGAGACGACTTTGGGAGCCATTGATAATATTTATCGCGATCAAATCAGTTTGGCTTCTTCCCTTCATATTACAGCCACGCCACAGTACAAAGATCGCGTGGAAAAACTTTTTGACTACCCTGTTCCTGTTTATGCCTTGGGTTCGATTAGTTTGGACGAACTATCGCATTTTACCCCTGTGCCTAGAGTAGAGTTGGAGGCCCAATTTAAGTTGCCGCAAACCCCCTATTTACTAGTTACATTTCATCCCGAAACGCTGCACCCTGAGGATAATGTACACCATATAGCAGCTATGGAAACCGCATTGGAAGTCTTGGCTCGAGAAATTCCAATTGTAGTTACTATGCCCAATGCAGATACCCAAGGGTCGGCTTATCGTAAGGCCTTGATTGCTTTAGAACAACGTGCCAATGGCGCCCTTGTCTTGGTTGAGAATTTTGGAAAAAACAATTATTTTTCAGCCATTCATTATTGTGCATTGATGCTAGGAAATACCTCAAGCGGTATCGTGGAAACGGCCTCTTTTGGGAAGTATACCATCAATGTAGGTAATCGTCAACAGGGAAGAGCACAAAGCGCTAATACATTTAATGTTCCTTTTGATGCCCCAGCAATTATTGAACTCACGCGTTCCGTATTACAAAAAGGAACATACAAGGGAATCAATTGTTATCAAGGCAAAAATGTAGCACAACAAATCTTCCAAATATTAGAAGCGCATGAAAAAAATTAGAGAACATCTTATCCCGTCTCATGCCCAATTGAAAGACGCGCTAGTACAATTGGATGCCCTAGGTAAAGACGCCATACTGTTTGCGGTGAACGAGGAACAGCAATTGGTGGGTGCCTTAACGGATGGTGATGTGAGACGTGCTTTGTTGAAAGGAGTGACTATCAATGATCCTATTCAAACAGTGTATCAATCAAAACCTAAATTTATTCGCAAAGGTGAGCATGATTTAAAAAAAATTATTGCTTTTCGTGAAGGACATTTCCAAATTCTTCCCGTTTTGGATAAAGATGATCGGGTGGTCAATGTGATAAATTTATCAGAAATGCGTTCTTATTTGCCTATTGATGCCATTATTATGGCTGGAGGACGTGGCGAACGCTTGAAGCCGCTTACCAACACCACACCCAAACCGCTTCTAAAAATTGGTGACAAACCTATTATGGAACACAATGTGGATCGTTTAGCGCTCTATGGTATCGATGATTTTTGGATTTCGGTCAATTATTTGGGGGAACAAATTGCCGATTATTTTGGATCGGGTTCTCTAAAGAATATCCAAATACAATATTTGTGGGAAAATCAGCCACTGGGAACCATTGGAGCGGTCTCTCAAATAAATAATTTAACGCATGATTATGTTCTTATCACCAATTCTGATATTTTAACCAATCTTGATTATGAGCATTTTTATCTTGATTTTATCGATCAGGATGCTGATTTTTCTGTAGTTACAATACCCTATCAAGTTCGAATACCCTATGCAGTTTTAGAATCGCAAGACAATGCAATTGTGAGCTTTAAGGAAAAGCCAACATATACTTATTACTCTAATGGGGGAATTTACTTAATGAAAAAAAGTATGTTGGATTTTATTCCAAAAAACACCTTTTATAATGCTACTGATTTGATGGAGCAACTCATTAAAAGGGGTAAAAAAGTAGTTTCATATCCTTTAGCTGGGTATTGGTTGGATGTGGGGAACCCTGAAGATTTCAATAAAGCGCAACATGATATAACGCAAATAAAGTTTTAATGAAGCCATTAATTATTATACCTGCTCGTGGAGGATCCAAAGGGGTTCCGGGAAAAAATATTCGTGTCTTGGGAGGTAAACCTTTGATTCAACACACGATAGTAGCCGCCCAAGCCTGTTTTGATAGCGCAGTAATCTGTGTTTCAACCGATGCAGAAGACATTAAATCACTGGCAGAGGAAACGGGTTTAAACGTCCCATTTCTTCGTCCAGCGGCACTGGCAACAGCTGAAGCTGGAAGTTACGAGGTCATTCTCCATGCTTTGGACTTTTATGCCCAACAAGGATATGAAGCGGATTATGTTGTTTTGTTACAACCCACGTCTCCTTTTCGAAATGCACATCATATTCGAGAGGCTTTGACCTTATTTCAAGAGGAGTTGGATATGGTTGTAAGTGTAAAAGAATCCAAACAAAATCCATATTATAATCTTTTTGAGGAATCCCATGAAGGTTGGTTAGCACCTTCAAAAGAAGCTCATTACACGCGAAGACAAGATGTTCCTCCTGTTTATGAATATAATGGAGCGATTTACATTATGGCGACAAAAGCCTTGCGAAAACAACCTTTAAACGCTTTTCAAAAAATTAAAAAATACGTTATGAATGAACAATCCTCGCATGATATTGATTCAGAGTGGGATTGGTTTTTGGCTGAAAAAATATGGGAAAAATACGGGAATAGCTTATGAAACATTTTAATTTTCCTCCAGGTATTAAAAAGGTAGCTTTTTTTCATTCACATGTAAATTGGCCTTCTCATTTGGAGACCGAACTCGAGCTAATGCACTATTTTGACGCACAAACCGAAGTATTGAGCTATCAATGTAATGATGTTTTGCAACGATGTGATGGGAATCCACATAGAGATTTGTACTACTGTTCAAAGTGTATTTCAAAGCGATTGAAAGGGTTGCAACTCATGCGCCGTCCTTTTCGATCTATCCCCATTCAATTGATGGGGGATAAGCTTTCTTTGGATTTAGATTTATCCATCGAGGAGTTTAAAAAAATGTGTCATCATAATTTTGATGTGGGGTATGCTGTTTTATCCTCGGTGGTTTCAATCTATCGCGATGCCTATCCTACATTGCGTAAATATGCATCAGACTTCCAAGATTTTTATGCCAATAGTATTCAATTGTATGACTTCTTTATCCAATCGTTTTCGAAAGAGCAGCCCGATTTGGTAGTTATATTTAACGGTAGATTCGCCTATACTCGGGCTCTTCTAAGAGCTTGTGAAGCGATGAACATTCCTTTTTATACTCATGAACGCGGTGCCGATCCTACCAAGTTTATGATGTACCCCAAGGCATTGCCTCATGACATGAAGTTATACAATTCGATAATGCTTGAAGCTTGGAACGACGATTCGGTTTCACTAACCGAAAAGACAGCCATTGCCGAAAAGTATTATCAAGACAGAATGGCTGGAAAAAGTCAGAGTTGGTTTTCTTTTGTTGCAAATCAAGAAAAAGAAAAGTTACCAGAACAATGGAATCCAAACCACTACAATATCGGAATTTTTCTCTCTTCCGAAGATGAATTTATTGCAATTGGTAATACTTGGGAAGCAGGTTTATTTTCGAATCAGTTAGTTGGGATTCAGCAGCTTTTTGAAAAATTACCTAGAAAAGAAAATTGTCATTTTTACATACGAATACATCCTAATTCTAAACAGTCTGTTGACTTCATTCGTAATCTAAAAGCATTAGAAAATGATGCGGTTACGGTTATTTTACCCGATTCAAAATACAGTACTTACAAGTTGATGATGGAAGTTGATAAGGTGATCTCTTTCGGTTCAACGGTTGGTATTGAAGCCACATTTTGGGGGAAAACATCTGTCGGTTTGGGACAAAGTTTTTACACTGCTCTCGAAGCAGTTTATTTTCCAACGTCTATAGATATGGCGATTCAATATATTGACGACGACAGTTTAGTGCCCATTGCTAAAGAAAGAGCGCTCCCATACGCTTACCATTTGGCCACTTTTGGATATGCTTTTCAGACTTACAAAGGGGAGTCGATCATGGTTGGAAGTTTTAATGGTACCGATTTGAATACCGTTCGTGGAATAAAGAATACATTTTTTAATAACGCAATACGCCGATGGGGTTGGTTTGGAAGAAAATTGTATAATTTGGAGTTCAAACTTCGCTACAACTATCTTAAAAATAAATCAACCTATGGAGCTTAAACCCAAAATATCGGTCATGATTCCCACCTACAACTGTGCGGCATTGTTGCGTAAAACCTTAGCTTCTGTTTTGGAGCAGGATTTGGGCCCTGAGCTCATGCAGATTGAAGTGATCGATGATTGCTCTACAGACCACCCTGAAGCAGTTGTGGCCGAACTAGGGAAGGGGCGGGTGATGTTTTTTCAACAACCCTACAACGTTAAGCACGTGAAGAATTTTCAAACGGCTTTGTCTCGTGCGCAAGGAGAAATTATTCACTTATTGCACGGCGATGATTTTGTATTGCCCGGGTTTTATACCCAAATGTTGAACATGTATGCGCAATACCCCGAAATCAAAGCTTGTTTTACACAAAATCATGTGGTGAACAGCGCCAATGAAATTATTCATACGGCCAAAAAAATTCAAGAACACCACGGAATTATTCCGAATTTTTTTGAAATGCAGGTCAAACAACAGCTTATTCAAACCCCTTCCATCACCGTAAAAAAAGAGGTGTATGAAACGCTAGGTACCTTTAATCCTACGTTGAGTTGGACCGAGGATTGGGAAATGTGGGCACGAATTGCCAAGTATTATCCCATCGGGTATATTGCACAACCCTTGGCCTGTTACCGCGTTCATACACAGTCGAGTACTTCAACAAAGTCGATTATTGGTGAAAACGTTAATGATTTAAAGCGTATTAAAGTAATTCTTTGTGACTATTGCCATAGCACATCTCTGAAAAAGGAAGTATCACAATCGCTAAATCGCATAATATTTAATACAGCACAGAAAAATTATCAAAAAGCATTTGCCCTCAAAAGTCGCCATGTTTTTACTAATTTGATAACATTAATTACTTATTCACCCAATGTGTATAATGTGATTTACCATAGTTTAATTTACATTAAATTAAAATTATTAAAAACCTTTGCCGATTAATGCAGTTGTCCATCGTTATCCCTGTCTATAATGTAGCCTCGTATTTGGAGGCGTGCTTGGCTAGTGTGACCCAATACACGGGGCCGCTCGAAATCATTGCGGTCAACGACGGCGCTACCGATGATTCGCCCGCTATACTCGCGCAATGGGCCGCTAAAGACGCTCGGATACGCATTATTTCACGTGAAAATGGAGGGTTGAGTGCCGCCCGAAATACAGGGTTAGAAGCGGCTACCGGCGACTATATTTGGTTTGTCGATAGCGACGATTGGATTGCCCCGCAGGCGCTTCCGATTTTGTTGGAAGCGATCGAAAGGCAACCCGCCCAGATGATTGCTTTTTCCCATATCGATTATTGGGAAGCCACCGCTACCTTTTCGGAAGCGCAATATTTGCAATCCATTCCGCTTTGCACGGGACGGGAGTTCATACAACAATCGCACTTCTTTTTTACAGGAGCATGGAGTTTTTTGTACCAACGTTCTTTGTTGATGGCCCATGGGTATCGTTTCAAAGAAGGGCAATTGCACGAGGATGATTATTTGAACTTTTCGCTGTTTGGAAAAGTAACGGAAATCTACAAATTGCCACAAGCTTTGTATTATTACCGACGTCGCCCGGGCAGTATTATCACCTCCATTCAATGTGAGAACATCGCCAAACGGATTCGTTCCTATTTGCATTTAATCCAACTGTTGCGGGGTATTACCGATTTGGATGCTGCTTTCTTGCACCAAAAATGCGAAGCCTACGAGCGCAATCTGTTTGGATTGTTGGAAAAGTATTTAAAATCCTCCGATGCCCGAGAACGGCAGTTGGCCTTGGTACAAGAAATCAAGAAAGTACTTCCTCAGCGTAAGCTCACTTGGGAGGCTTTTCGCCATTCAAAATGGAAATGGTTGTTGAAACTAATGTATAATTATTCCCCCAAGGGATATGTAACGATGGTGTCTTTACGATGAGTGTACGATTGAGTATTATAGTGCCTGTATACAATGTGGAGCCCTATTTGGAGCATTGTTTGCAATCGATAGTATCGCAACCGCTAGCCCCTTCTGATTATGAAGTGTTGGTGATTAACGACGGTTCCCCCGATGGTTGTGCTGCCATTATCGATCGCTTGGCTAAGGCTTATCCTCAAATCATTGCGATTCATCAAAACAATCAAGGGGTTTCAGCGGCTCGAAATGCCGGTTTGGATCGGGCACGTGGAACGGTTGTCACCTTTGTCGATTCGGATGATTCTCTTGAACCCAACAGTTTGCCTGCGGTTTTGGAACGCTTTGAAGCAGCCAATTTGGATATTTTGTATACCCATATTCAGGCTGTTGATGAAAATGATAACCCAGTAGCACATGATTACACCGTGGGTTTTGATGATGTGGTTGACACCGGTTTTCGTCATTCGCGGCGAACTTTCACAGCTACTTTTTACCATAAAGAAGTTATTGGAGACCACCGTTTTCCTTTAGGTATACCCATTGGGGAGGATACGGTTTTTAACCTAAAAGTACAAGCCTTTGCGCAACGGGTCAGTTACTGCTCGCTCCCGTATTATCGCTATTTACTTCGGGGCAATTCGGCGACCAAAGCGGTTAATACAGATAAAGCCTATCGCGGTTTTCGGCAGGCGTTGGATGAAATTGTACACTTTCAAAAAGCGCATTTTCTGGAGCATACAGCGGCCTCACGCTATTTTGACGCCCAACTTTTATTGTTTCTCGATCGAATCGCGAGGCATCATGTGGTGTATTCGCTAAAGGCAAGTTATTTTAACGATATTGCCCGCTGGGTGCGGGAACAACAGAAGGAATCCCTTTTGGTGTCATTGTCGGCTACCTATCCAGCGATTCACCGTCCGTATGTCGTTTTTTGGCTCATACAACACGGTTTTCGATGGAAGCAACGCTTTCGTACACTTTTGTGGCGCCTAAAGCAGGGACTTTTGCCCCGAAATAAAAATGAAGTTTAATCCGACCCACGGGATTTTGTATCTTTACCCGACGGTCCAAAAACGATAACGCGTGTTCGTTAGTATTCTCATTCCGGTCTATAATGCGGCTTCCCATTTGGCTTCTTGTTGGGCTACCTTGGAGGCACAAACGATGACCGATTTTGAAGCGGTGTTTGTGAACGACGGGTCGACCGATGCTACCGAAGCATTGCTCCAGGAAAAGGTTTCCCAAGAACCCCGTTTTCGCTTGGTTTCGCAGACCAACCAAGGGGTGAGTGCTGCCCGAAATGCTGCTTTGGCTGTGGCTCAAGGCGATTATATTGCGTTTATGGATGTCGACGATACGCTAGCTCCTGATTTTTTGGAACAGTTGGTTACCGCGGCGAGAAAATACGATTGTGATGTGGTTTTTTCGGGATTCCAGCGCGAGTTACAAGGCCAATGGTATGCTGAAGTCCCCCAATTGCCCTTGCATACACGGTTGGATACGGCACAAATTCGCCAAGAGGTTTGGCCAGCGTATTTGCGAAGTAATCGATTGAATTCGGTCTGTAACAAATTGTTTGCCCGTGCGCTGGTGCAATCGATTCGTTTTCCCGTAGGTCAAGCCTTGGGTGAAGACGGCGTATTTGGTCGACAGGTGGTTTCTGAAGCGCAATCGCTGGTGGTTTTGGACTATTGTGGGTATTATTACCGGGAAGTGGTTGGAAGTGCCACGCGAAATCTATTAAAACACGATTATTTTCAAGCGGCTTTACAGGATTATGCGACGCCTACGGGTTGGGAATCCATACCAAATTATACGGCATTGCAATCCGAAAAGTTCCTACGACAAGTGATGATGTGTTTGGGCTTGTATACTAAAAAAGCCAATGGACTCTCGTGGTGGGCGCAATGGCGTACCTTACGAAAATTAGCACATCACTCGGCGGTGCAACAAGCCTTGCTAGAGGTGCCGGAGTCGTTTCTAGCGGGTCAGTCCCGGTTTTATCAAACGATTTTAACTTTATTGAAAAAAAAGCAGGTTACCTTCCTTTTTTTGGCCCTGCGCTATAGTCATTATAAAAATAAAACGAAATAAATTGAAAGTACTATTATTTTATCACGGAGGAAGTTTAAACCGCGGTTGCGAGGCTATCGTGCGTTCAGCCCTAGGTATTATTAAAAAAAGTATGCCCGAGGCGCACATTGGATTGGCCTCTATGGCTCCCGATACCGATCGCCTATTTGAGGGGACGCTCACGATTCATGATGTGCGGCGAACCACCATAGCCAAGTATTCGCTTCCTTGGTTGAAAAGTGCTTTGTCCGTCAAGTTGTTTGGCGATGATTCGCCCATGCACCGTTACCAAAATGAGGCGTTGCTGGCCTTGATTCCGCAATACGATTTATTTTTGTCGATTGGTGGGGATAACTATTGTTACGGCGAGCAGCCTTGGTTGTATGTGGTAGACCGAGCAATCAAAAAAGCGGGAAAAAAATTAATTCTTTGGGGCGCATCGATAGGTCCGGAGGATTTGTCGCCGGCGAAGGTCGCCGACCTAAAGCAGTTTGATTTGGTATTGGTTCGGGAAACCCTTACCCAAGCCGCCTTGCAAGAAGCGGGGATTCCCAACGTACAATTATGTGCCGATGGGGCGTTTACCATGGAAAAAGAATTACTGCCCTTGCCCGAAGGCTGGTTGGAAGGAAATACGCTGGGATTCAATTACAGTCCCCTTGTGTGGCAACGCAATCCGCAATCGAAAGCAGCGGCTTTGGCGTTGGTGCAGCATATTTTAGCGACTACCGATATGGCTGTTTGTTTAACGCCCCACGTAATTATACCGGGGAATGATGATTATGCCGTTTTGGAAGAATTCAAATCGCATTTTTCATCCGAACCGCGGGTTATTTTATTGCCCAATACGCTCAATGCGATTCAATACAAGGGGTATATTGCCCGAATGCGCTTTTTTATTGGGGCACGAACTCATGCAACGATTGCGGCCTATTCCAATTTTGTGCCCACCTTAGTTTTGGGCTACAGTATCAAATCGAAAGGGATTGCCAAGGATTTATTTGGTTACGAACGCATGGTGTTGTCGATTGACCAGATTGCTGACACAGCCTTATTGATTGCACAATTTGATGCCTTACTTCGCGAAGAACATGAACTTCGTCAAGCGTTGACGCAACGTATTCCCGAAATTCAAGCGCTATCATGGTCGGCGGGTGATGCTTTGAAACGTTTATAATATGAAGAAAAAACTACTGTTTATTATCCCTGGCTTGCACATGGGTGGCGCTGAAAAGGCCCTGGTTAACCTCTTGAAAAAGTTGGATAAGGAGCAGTATGCGCTTCATTTGTGGGTTTTTGACCCTTCTGGGGTATTGATGCACGAAGTACCCAAAGAAGTAAAAATTTGGGATGCAGGGGCGCGGTTTGCTCAATTTTCAAAAGGGTTTCTACCGTCGGTACTGTATTGGTTGCTTCGTTTTCAGTGGCATCTCGTACTGCACCGTTTGCGTTTTACTTGGATTACCCAACGGCATTCTGTTAATCAAGCCGAGCAGTACAGTTGGAAAGCGCTTCGAAAATTTCTTACTCCCCCTTCGGATGCCTTTGATGTGGCCATCGGATTTTTGGAAAAAACCTCCATTTATGCCTGTGTCGATTGCATTACGGCTTCCAAAAAGATCGGATTCATTCGGGTGGATTATACCTTTTTGAATTTGGATAAAACCTTTGACGCGGCTTATTTTCAGCAATTGGATTATTTGTGTGCCAACGGTAATTTGTCAGAAGCTGTTTTGCTTCGCGAGTTTCCATCCCTTCAAACGCGAATTCGGTGTGTTGAAAATGTGACGTTTCCCGAGACCATTTGTGAGCGTGCCCGGGCCGAAAAAGTGATTGATCCCAATGAAATCACCTTGGTCACTGTGGGACGATTGGAGGGGCAAAAAGGGTATTTATTGGCCCTGGAGGCTTGTAAAATTTTGGTGGATCGGGGTATTCCCGTGCGTTGGTACATCATCGGGGAGGGAAGTGAACGGCAAAAGTTGGAACCCCAAATCGCCGCATATCAACTGCAAGACCATTTTATTTTGTTGGGACGTTTGGAAAATCCCTATCCCTATATGCAACAATGTTCGGTTTATGTGCAGACGTCATTGTACGAAGGCAAAAGCAATACCGTCAATGAAGCCAAGATTTTGAAAAAGCCCATTGTAGTCACCGATTTTGATGTAGTTTTTGAGCAAATTACCTCGGGCGTCAACGGAATCATTGTGGCCAAACATCCCGAAGCCATCGCCGAAGCCCTTATCGAAGTCTTGCAATCGCCTGAATTACAACAAAAGCTGACTTCCCAATTGGCGCAAGAAAGTCAGCGTTATGGTAATGAAATTGCACAGTTTACGGCTTTATTGACGCCCTAATTTTTTTGATAAAAAGCGTAATTTTATGAATCAAATCTAAGTATGCGGAAAAAGAGAGTATTGTTTGTGATCAATAATTTATCGGCCGGTGGCGCTGAAAAAGCCTTAGTCTCTTTACTTCACGAATGGGATTATGCGCGCTATGACGTTGATTTGTTGTTGTTTTCGCCTACGGGTTTGTTTTTGGATCAAGTCCCCGATGCCGTGCGCTTGCTCCCCGCACCCAAAGCCTTTCGTTTTTTTGACATGCCCATCACCCAAGTGTTGCGCCATGCGTTGACTCACTTTGATTTTGCTCCTTTGTGGGCACGTTTGCGCATGAAGAACGCTTTGCGCGGATCGTATCCCGCCACGGTGCGGGAGCAATTGACTTGGCCGTGTATCGCTCCGGTCATTCCAGCGTTGGACGAACCCTACGATGCCGCCATTGCTTATTTGCAAAAAACGCCCATTTATTACATTGTAGATAAGGTTGAGGCACCGGTGAAGATTGGGTTTATCCATAACGATTACCAGCATTTACAACTCCGTGCGGGATTAGATCGACCCTATTTTGCGCAATTGCAGGTCTTGGCTTCGATTTCGGAATCGTGTGTACACATTTTAAAAGAAACCTTTCCCGATCTTGCCTCACGCATTCATTTGAAATACAATATGATTTCAAAATCGATGATTCAACGTTTGGCGGAAGCCCCCATAACGGAGGATTTCGATGGCCTTACGGTAGTAAGTATTGGACGCTTACAATCGCAAAAAGCATTTGATCAGGCCATTGATAGTTGTGCTCTATTGGTCGCCAAAGGGTATCGCTTTCGGTGGTATATTATCGGAGAAGGTCCCGATCGCCCTATGCTCGAAGAAAAAATTAAAGCCCAAGGTTTGGAACAGGTTTTTATCCTTTTGGGGTTACGGGCTAATCCCTATCCCTATTTGCAAAAGGCTACGGTTTATGCCCAACCTTCGCGTTATGAAGGCAAGTCTATTGCCATAGACGAGGCCAAAGTTTTAGGCAAACCTATTGTGGTTACTAATTATCCCTCGGCGCGCGATCAAATTACCCATCGGGTCAACGGACTCATCGTGGATATGTCTGCTGAGGCGGTCGCTGCAACCCTAGCGCAATTGTTGGACGATGCTGCGTTACGTTCACAACTTACGGAAAACCTTCGGCAGGAAGCTTCGGTGGGAAAAGAAGAACTTACTAAATTGTACCACTGGATAGAAAACGCTACCCTATGATGCTTCTTTTTTGTATATTCCTCGCTATTGCGATGGTTTTTCTCGCGGTCGATGCGTTTCACCATGGGTATGTGTGGCAAAGTCGTATCAAAATTGGACGCTTACACGATGCCCAACAATGGCAAGAAGCGGTAAAAAAACGCGCCTTACGTTGGTTATACCATACCCCCACGGCCAAATTGACCGATCAGAGTCGTTTGATTTTGTGGGATATGCTTCGGGGCAATTATTCGCGTTCGACGATACAAGTTTGGCAAAAAGCCTCCTTGTTGATTGGGTTGACCGATGTGGCCGAGCGTACCCACGACAAGGCATTGCAAGCCGAACTTACCCGTTTTGTAGCGGGGTTGTTTACGGCCCATGGCACTTGGAAGAATCCTCCGCAAGAATCGGATTGGATTATGTTGTCTCATGCGGTGATTCGTATCCCGTGGATGGATGTCACACGCTATCAGCCTGCCTTTCAAGAGTCGTTGGCGTTATTGTATTCGCTGCAAGGAGATGATGGTACCATTGCCTATAAGGCGCATATGCGGGGGTATCGTTTTGTCGATACGATTGGATTTATCTGTCCATTTTTGGCCCTTTACGCCCAAAAGTTTAACGATGAAAAAGCGCTTACTTTAGCGCTTGACCAATGGGGATTGTTCTACCAATATGGGATGATGCCGGGCGGGGGCATACCTTGCCATACCTATCATGTGGCCACCAAAATTCCGGTGGGACTCTTTGGTTGGGGTCGTGGATTGGGTTGGTATAGCTATGGTTTAGTGGAATTATACCATGCTTTACCCGAAGGACATGCGCGAAAGCAAGAACTCGAAAAGGCGTTGCGTGCTTTAGTGGAAGCAGCGTTACCTTTTCAGCAGGCCGATGGGAGTTGGAACTGGTTGCTTTTTGACGCGAAAGCCCGAAAAGATTCTTCCATTACTGCGGTCATGGGGTGGACGCTCACACATTTGCCCTCTTCCTTACAAACGGAGGCGACCGCAAAAGCAGCTGCATTGTCCCGTCGCTATTTACAAAAAGTGACCCGTCGTGACGGGGCCATTGATTTTTCACAAGGGGATACCAAAGGCATCGGGGTGTATGCCCAAACCTTTGAGGTATTGCCCTTTACACAAGGGTTTGCGTTGCGTATTCCGTTACAGTTAACATGATGCGCATTCTTTACATCACCAACGGTATTGACGGTTCGGGCGGACTTGAGCGGGTCCTTTCGTTGAAAGCCTCGTGGTTGGCTGATACGAAAGGCTATGAAGTACATGTTTTAGTGCTCAATGGGGCTTATCAACAGCCGTTTTTTTCCTTCAGTCCGAAGATTATTTTTCATTCGATTGCTGTAGGTGGAAATCCATTTGCTTATTGGCGTGCCTATTCCAAAGGTTTGGTTGCTACAGTGAAAGCCATTCAACCCCAACTCATTTTGGTGTGTGATGATGGTCTTAAAGCATTTTTTTTACCGTTATTCTTAAAAAAGTATGCGCCGCTTATCTATGAACGTCATGTTTCTCGCACGGTATTTATAGGCACACAAAAAGGACTGTTACCCCGAATTGTAAAGGGTGTTCAAGCCCGACTCATCACTTGTTTGGCGACACGTTTTGATCGTTTTGTGGTGTTGACATCCAGTAATCGTAAGGAATGGCCTCTGTCAAATTTGACCGTAATTCCCAACCCGTTGCCCTTTTATCCTGAGTCGGTCGCGGCGCAACGGGAAAAGGTCGTCTTGGCGGTAGGGAAGCAATCGTATCAAAAAGGGTATGATTTATTGGTGCAGGCTTGGGCCCAAATTGCCGCTGATTTTCCCGATTGGCGTTTGGAAGTCTATGGCAAATTGGACCCAAATCAAGGGTTGGAATCGCTGGCGAAAACTTTGCAAGTGGATGCTTCGGTACATTTTTTTCCTCCTCAAAAAAATATAAGTGCGCAGTATCAAAAGGCTTCTCTTTATGTGATGTCTTCCCGCTACGAAGGATTTGGTATGGTGTTGATTGAGGCCATGGCGCATGGACTGCCCTGTGTTACTTTTGATTGTCCGCATGGACCTGGCGATTTGGTGCAACACGAAACCACGGGTTTGGTCATTCCCTCGGGCGATGTAGCTGCCTTGGCGCAAGGCATGGCTCGATTGATGGCCGATGCTTCTTTACGTGAGTCTTGGGGAACAACCGCGCGAGCCGATGTTACAAACTATGCTATGGAGACCGTGGGGCAGCAATGGATTGCCTTATTTGAAACCGTAGTTGGCGCTAGAAATTTTCACAAAAAAGGATAAAATGAAGGTGCTTTTTACGACAGATCAAATTTATAAACACGGAGGCATTGAAAAAGTGATGGCACTCAAGGCTAATTATTTTGCCCGTGATTTGGGGTATTCGGTTTCGATTCTTACCACCGAGCAAATGGGTAAAGCGCCATGTTATCCCTTAGACCCTTCGATTAGCCTCGTTGATTTGGGGGTCAATTATGTGCGTCACCAATCGTATTTTCATCCGGTTAATATTTTTCGGGTGTTTTCACATTATCGCCGTTGGCGTAAAGTCATGCAAAATCTCACTCCCGATGTAGTGGTAGTTTGTAATTATGCTTTTGATTTTTTCTGGACCCCATTGTGCGTGCCTCCACGGGTGAAAACCTTTAAAGAATACCATTCTTCCCGTTTTTATTATCATCAAAATCGCCAAAAAGCCGCTGTTTTTCGTCGTTTATGGGATCGATTTTACGGCTATTTTGAATCGAAATATACCCAAGTTGTGGTGTTGAATCCGGATGAAGTAGCGTTTTATCCCCAAGCACAAACGGTTGTGATTCCCAACCCCATGGCGCGTTTCCCTCAACAAGCCGCACTTACGGCTACAAAGGCTGTAGCTGCGGGTCGTATTGCCCCGGTGAAAGGCTTTGAGCGCATGATTGCTCTGTGGCGTGACGTTGTAGTGAAGCATCCGGAGTGGCAATTGGATATTTATGGAGAAGGGGAACCCGACTATATAGCCCAGTTACGTCAGTTGATTCAACACCATCAGTTGGAGCAGCATGTATTTTTTAAAACCCCTGTACCGAGTTTGCAACCTGTTTTGTTGGATTACTCCTTTTATCTAATGACGTCATGGACCGAGTGTTTTCCTATGGTTTTGTTGGAAGCGTTGAGTGTTGGTTTGCCGATTTTGACTTACGATGCTCCCACTGGGCCACGTCATATAGTTACTCATGCAGCCGATGGATTGTTGGCGCCCGATGGCGATAGTGCTGCTATGCTTAAAAATATTACTTTTGTGATTGCTAATGCCCAAGAACGGCAGGCTATGGGAGCGCGCGCCTACCAGCATAGTAGCCGTTTTGAATTGCCCATTGTCATGGCTTCTTGGCAAGCCTTAATCGAATAAAAAAAGAAATTTCTTGAATACACTTGTTCCGTTACCGATATACACCGACCTGTTTTACCATTTTACTTTGGTGATTTGTATTCTTGTGATTTTCAATTGTTTTACCCGTGATTTAGCCCTTACATCCAATCGAAAGTTTATATCAGGGATGGCTTTTCTTGTCTTTGCGTTGGTGCTGTTGCACATGGGTTTACGTCCTGTCAACTACCGGTTTGGAGACATGATGGTATATAATGCAGAGTTTGTAAATTTAATGCGAGGTAATCCTCCAAAGGGTGAGGTTGAATTTTTGTTCCAGAATTTGATGGAGATTTTAGCAAAATTTAAGTCTCCTGAACTTTTCTTTTTTACTTGTACCGCGCTGTATATTACCCCATTGTATTATGCTAGTAAACGTATTTTTTTAGATTATTGGGGCTATGCCTTTTTGATGTTGGTGTTTTCGTTTTCGTTCTGGTCGTATGGGGTTAATGGGATTCGTAATGGGATTGCAGGATCGATTTTTATTTTGGCACTTTCACAAAAAACTATAGTAAAGAAAGCGCTCTGGTTTTTAATTGCCTTGTTGTTTCACAAGTCGATGTTATTGCCTTTGATGGGATACCTGGCTTTTACATTGGTTAAAAATGTGAAATTGTATTTTTTGTTTTGGTTGTTTTGTATTCCTTTATCCTTAGTATTGGGAAGTGTTTTGGAAAGTTTCTTTTTAAGTGTAGGCTTTGTCGACGATCAGAAACTTTCGATTTATTTAGGTGATGTGAACGAGTTAAATGAGGGTGTAGAATTAAAAGTAGGATTTCGTTGGGACTTTTTGCTATTTAGTGCCTTACCGGTCATTTCTGGGGCCTATTTTATTTTTAAACAAAAAATTCAAGATGTTATATTTCAACAACTCACAGCCCTTTATTTGTTTGCTAATGGCTTTTGGATTTTGATTATACGTGCCAACTATTCCAATCGATTTGCCTATTTGTCTTGGTTTTTAATGGGTATCATTTTAATCTTTCCTTTAATAAAATATAAGTTTTTTAAAAATCAAAACTCAGTGGTTGCATGCGTGATTTTGTTCTATTTTTTATTTGGATATTTGTTGAACATAATATGAAGTTTATTTGAGAATAGTTTTAATTTTCAGCAATTTAAAATAAATGAAAAACTTTAATAACCCAAGAATTAGCGTAATTGTACCCATCTATAATACTGAAAAGTATTTAGCTAAATGTATAAAATCAATATTAAATCAAACGTATAAAAATTTCGAGTTGTTGCTAATAATTGATGGTTCGCCTGATATGTCTTTAGAGATTTGTGAAAAATTCGAAGAAAAAGACAATCGAATTATCATAATTAACAAAGCAAATGAAGGTTTAGAAAAAACAAGAAGGGTTGGAATACTTCATTCAAAAGGTGAATACATAACGCATGTTGATTCTGATGATTGGTTACATAAAACGGCATTAGAAAAAATGATTATTGCCGCGGATAGTTCAAAAGCTGATATTGTTATTGCTAAATATTTTCGTGTAATGGATAGATACGGAGTCTTTCAAAAAGCCTCTCCTTATAATATCCCTAACGATTTAATTCTTGATAGTCAAAGTTTTATCAGGGATTATTTTATCGGATTTTTTGGTGTTAATAGATTTTCAATTTCAATGTGGGCTAAACTTTACAAGAAATCATTTATTGATAAAATTGAAATTACAATCGGTGGATTTGATTTGGGCGAGGATTTGAATTATAATATTCAGGTTTTTCCCAAGGCCAATATAATCCATTTTATTGACTCGCCGATATATTTTTATCGATTTGGTGGTATGACTACAAAGCTTAATGAAAAAATTATTGAGTCTGCTCTTAGCATGTTTAATTTAAAGAAAAAAATGATTGTTGAATATAACAAACCAGAATATAATAAATGGATTATTATTGAAATGGTAAATTATATTAAATCATTTGTAAAAATGATGATTGAATATAAAAGAAACGATCCAGTTTTTATAAATACATCTTTAAATGAATTATTTAGTCGACCAGAAATTTATGATGTGATTGAATATAGTCGAAATCTAGAAAATTTTAAAAACGATAATTTTGTTAAGGCATTACAACGTCAGGACATTGACACTATGTTAGAAATTCAGGCTGTTGTTTATAAAAAAGAGAAATTTAGAAAGTCTTTAATTAGAACTGTTTCAAATTGTCTAAAATAATGTTTAATACAAAAGGTATTACAGTTTTTACGCCTACGTTTAATCGCGCTTACTGCTTGGGACAGCTTTACGAAAGTTTGTTGCGGCAAACGGCCACCGATTTTTGTTGGCTTATTGTGGATGATGGATCGTCGGATACCACAAAGGATTTAGTGGCGGGATGGATCGCCGCGCAAAAAATTCCCATTACCTATCTTTATCAAACCAACCAAGGGATGCATGGGGCTCATAATACTGCCTATGCTCACATCGAAACACCCTACAATGTGTGTATTGATTCGGATGATTACATGCCCGATGATGCTATAGCACAAATTTTGGCCCATCTTCCCCAACTCGAAGCGTCGGATTGTGCGGGGATGATTGGATTGGATTGTGATCCTCAAGGGAAGCTTATCGGAACCGCTATTCCAGCGCAATGGGAGCGTGGGACGTTGAATGATTTGTATCGAAAAGGGGTTACTGGGGATAAAAAAGTGGTGCTGAAAACAGCAGTAGTGCGCCAGTTTCCATCGTATCCGATCTATCCCGGTGAAAAATTGGTTCCTTTGGGAACGCTTTACCTGCAAATCGATCAGCACTATACTTTTTTGTATACCCCAGCGGTTTTGTGTGTGGTCGACTACCAGCCCGATGGATCTTCGAATACGATTTTGAAGCAATACAAGGTGAGTCCCCGAGGCTTTGGATACGCTCGACTACTCCGTTTACGCTATCCCGATACGTTCGTAAATCATTTTAAACAAGCCATGCACTTGGTTTCCTCTGCTTTTTTTTCAGGTGATTTTTCACTTCTCACTAGGAGTCCACGGCCTGTGTTGACGCTTTTGGCATTCCTACCGGGATTGGCTTTACATGCCTACATCCGTTTTAAAACCCGATAATCATGCGCATTCTTCAAGTCATCAACGGATTAGGAACGGGAGGCGCCGAGAAATTAGTCGTCGATATGGTCGTAGCGCTTCAACAACGCGGGATTACTGTTGATCTTTTGTTGTTGAATGGCACAGAAACGCCTTTTCTTGCCCATTTACAAGCCATTAGTACGGGTAAGATCATTGATTTGGGCCGTTCTTCCGTATACCATCCGAAGTTGTTGTTTGCCCTTCGATCCTCTCTTCAATCCTATGATGGGATTCATGTGCATTTATTTCCTGCTTTGTATTGGGCGGCTTTAGCAACGTTTTTACCCGGTACTTTTCCCCCTATGGTGTATACCGAACATAGTACGCACAACAAACGGCGCGACCGATGGTTATTTCGATGCGTTGACCGTTGGCTCTATGCACGCTACCGTTGTGTCGTAGCCATAACCCCTTTGGTGAAAACCAATTTACAAGCGCATTTGCAATGGGCCAACGACCGGATTCAAGTCATTCCCAACGGTATTGATGGTAGCGCATTGCGTCAAGCCAAGCCCTACACCAAAGCCGATTTGGGACTTCCCGAAGACGCACGGGTGCTGCTTCATGTGGCTCGTTTTTATCCTCCCAAAGATCCTATAACCCTTATTTCAGCGATGGTGGCTTTGGACTCTTCGGTACATTTGCTATTGGTGGGGGAGGGCCCTGAACGTGCGGCAGCGGCGGCTCATGCTGTGCAATGCGGTGTCGCTTCTCGTGTTCATTTTTTGGGAGTTCGTACCGACATTCCCCAATTGTTGCAATCGGCCGATATCATCGTATTGAGTTCGAAATATGAAGGATTATCATTAGCCGCTATCGAAGGAATGGCCTCTGGGAAACCCTTTGTTGCGTCGGATGTGCCTGGAATTCGCGATTCGGTAGCAGGAGCAGGTGTCCTTTTTACCTATGGCGATGCCAATGATTTGGCACAAAAAATACAGCGATTGCTTGGGGATGTTTCGTATCGAGAAGCTATTGTTGCCCAGTGTTTAACCCGTGCCGCGCAATTTGATAGTACGCTTATGGTTGATCGTTATCTGGCTTTATACCAACATTTGTTATGAAAAAGCTCATTCGTATTACTACCGTACCGCTTTCGTTGGACAAACTTTTGGAGGGACAACTCCGCTATATGGCCTCGCATTATGAGGTGGTGGCGGTGTCGTCGGAGGCTGCTTATTTGAAGCGTGTTGCCGAGCGGGAAGGGGTACGTTACCATCCCGTTACGATGACCCGAAAAATAACGCCTTTTCACGATGTGAAAGCGGTGTATCAATTGTATCGTTTCTTTCGAAATGAAAAACCCTTTATCGTTCATACCCATACCCCCAAAGCGGGTTTGGTGGGCATGTTGGCGGCTCGCTTGGCCGGTGTTCCCCATCGGTTGCATACGGTGGCAGGTTTGCCGTTGTTGGAGGCTCGGGGGATAAAGCGTTTAATTTTGAATGCGGTAGAGCGATTAACGGGGTTTTGTGCGACGAAGGTGTATCCTAATTCCAAGGCCTTGTGTCGCATTATGGTCCAAGAGCGTTTGGCTCCTGATCAAAAATTGAGCGTGATTGGGGCGGGGAGTTCCAATGGAATTGCGACCGCTTATTTTTCTAAACATCATTTTTCTTCTGAATCGCTTGCTGCGTTGCGGGAAACGCTTGGTTTATCCTCGGCTTTTGTGTTTGTTTTTGTGGGGCGCCTTGTAGCCGACAAAGGGATTCAAGAGTTGGTTGCCGCGTTTGAAGCGTTGCATAAAAAAGGGATTGCCTGTCAGTTGTTGTTGGTAGGTCCTTTAGAATCGGAATTGGATCCGCTGCAGGCCTCCACTTTGGAAGTAATTGAGCAGCATCCCCATATATTTACCACAGGGTATCAAAACGATGTCCGTCCCTATTTTGCCTTGGCGGATGCCTTGGTATTTCCGAGTTACCGCGAGGGTTTCCCGAATGTGGTATTGCAAGCTGGCGCGATGGCCTTGCCTTCGATTGTAAGCGATATCAATGGCTGTAACGAGATTATTGAACACGGGGTCAACGGTTTAATTGTTCCCGTAAAAACGGTGCAACCATTGTTTGACGCCATGTATACTATGGTAACCGATGTAGATTTACGCCATCAAATGCAAGCGAAGGCCCGCAGTTTGATTACGCAACGTTATGAACAGCAAGTAATTTGGGAAGCCATTTTGGAAGAATATCGTACCTTTGACCGCAATGCATAAGGCGTACCTACATCTCGTAAAACCTTTTTTCGATCGGCTGTTTGCCGCGTTTGGATTGTTGATAGCTCTTCCTGTTTTGCTATTGGTGACCTTTTGTTTAGCCGTGGTGAATCAAGGCAAACCGTTTTTTATTCAAGCCCGACCGGGGAAAAACGGAACGGTATTTCGTATTTATAAATTCAAAACGATGAACGACCGAAAAGATGCGGAAGGCAAGTTGTTGCCCGATGCGGATCGGTTAACTCGCGTGGGCGCTTTGGTTCGGAAAACCTCCTTGGATGAGTTGCCTCAATTGTGGAATGTGTTGAAAGGCGACATGAGTTTTGTAGGACCCCGACCCTTGCTTACGCATTACCTCCATTTGTATGATGCTTTTCAAAACCGTCGGCACGAAGTAAAGCCCGGTATTACCGGATGGGCGCAAGTCAACGGACGCAACGCCATCTCTTGGGACCAGAAGTTTGCTTACGATGTTTGGTATGTAGATCATATATCCTTTTTTTTGGATGTCAAAATATTGTTCAAGACTGTAAAAAAAGTCCTCATCAGTGAGGGAATCAACGCGGCAGATTCCGCTTCAATAGAACCGTTTGATGGAAACTAAAGTGCTTTTGTATGGGGCCAGTGGGCATGGCAAAGTGGTGTTGGATATTCTCCAAGCCCAAGGAGTTGTCGTCGATTGTATTTGTGACGACAATCCTAAATTTTCCCACATTCACGGTGTTCCGGTAGTGCCAACTAAGGAAATCGATTGGAACGAAAACTATGTGATGCTGTTTTCCATTGGGAACAATGCGATCCGAGCTGCTTTGGCGCAACGGTATGCAGGTCCATTTATAACGGCCTTACATCCCCAAGCGGTAATTTCTCCTCATGCTACTTTTGGGGAGGGGAGTGTGGTTATGGCCGGTGTGGTCATCAATACCGATGTCCGTGTGGGGAAGCATAGCATTATCAATACGGGGGCGACCTTGGACCATGATTGTGTGGTGGGCGACTTTGTACATATATCCCCAGGGGTTTCTTTGGCGGGCAATGTCACTATTGGTTCAGCGACACATGTCGGAATTGGGGCCTGTGTGATTCAAGGGGTGACTATTGGTAAAGGGTGTACCATTGGGGCCGGGGCAGTGATTATTCGCGATGTTCCCGATAGCGCTGTGGTCGTTGGTAATCCGGGAAAAATAATAAAATACAACAAAACGTATGAATAATTCTAAAATATGGTTGTCCTCGCCCCACATGGGCGGTACAGAGCAAAAATATGTTCAAGAAGCGTTTGATACCAATTGGGTGGCGCCCTTGGGACCGAATGTGAGTGGTTTTGAATCGGATTTAGAGCAGTATTTAGGGGGGCACTATCCCGTGGCAGCCTTGAGTTCGGGTACGGCCGCCTTGCACTTGGCCTTGATTATGGCTGGGGTCACGGCGGGTGATGAGGTCATTTGCCAGTCGATGACCTTTTCGGCTTCGGCCAATCCGATTGTGTATTTGGGGGCAACTCCGGTTTTTGTAGATTCTGAACCTGAAACCTGGAATATTTGTCCTCAAGCGTTGGAAGACGCCATTAAAGCTCGAATGGCGAAAGGGAAAAAACCCAAAGCCATCATTGCAGTGCACTTATATGGAATGCCCTTTCAAGTGGAGGCCGTGGTGGCCTTGGCGCGTGCCTACGATATTCCGTTGATTGAAGATAGTGCTGAGGCGTTGGGGAGCCATTATAAGGGTCAGTTTTGTGGAACATTTGGTGACTTTGGCGTATTGTCGTTTAATGGGAATAAAATAATTACAACCTCTGGCGGTGGTGCTTTGGTTTGTCGTACGGCGGCTGAAAAAGACCATGCCGTTTTTTTAGCCACCCAAGCCCGCGATGCTGCACCCCATTATCAGCATAGCCATATTGGGTATAACTACCGCTTGAGTAATATATGTGCGGGGATTGGTCGGGGACAGATGGAAGTTTTGGATACCCATATCGCCTTGCGTCGTAAGATGCATGATTTTTATACCGATTTATTTCAATCCCATGAGGGCGTTCGGGTTTTTCAAGAGCCGAGTTCCGACTATTTTTGTAACTTTTGGTTGTCTGCGATCCTGGTCGATCCTACGCAATGCCAAGGAAAAAATAGAGAAGATTTGCGTCTGGCTCTAGAAGCGGCCAACATAGAGAGTCGCCCCTTATGGAAACCCATGCATTTGCAACCTGTATTTGCTTCAGCACCCTACTATGGTGGAACAGTCGCAGCACGTTTATTTGACGACGGTTTATGTTTGCCTTCAGGCTCTAATCTTACCGATAACGATTGCGAACGAATCGCTCGGATAATAAATTCTTTTTAGTTTTTTTTAAGAATTAAAATTCCCTAACTTTACCTCAATAATTAGGTTGTATTGGAGGATAAGGATAGACATAATTATTTTGCCCTATTTCGAAGAACGTTTGCGGATGTCAATACGTCGTTTTCTTTTCGGAACCTCGGTTATTTGCCGCGATGGCTCATTTTGTTATTGGATGTGTGTATTGTGTTACTCTCCAGTATTCTCACTTATTTTTTATTTAAAGGGCTCCGTTTGTCGTATGTTCCCGACAATTCGCTCTCCTTTGCCTTGGTGTTTTACCTGCTGATTAATGTCTTTTTCTTTTGGTTATACCGCACCTACTCAGGGATAATTCGTCACTCCTCGTTAATTGATGCGTTGAAATTATTTTTCTCGCAGTTATCTACTTTCATTGCGCTCTTGGTGTTCAATTTTATCGTGATTGTATTTTCCAATTCCAAAGTATATCTCACGACAGGCGCCTTTATCAATGCGGTCTTATCCTTCAGTTTTTTGTTTTTTTATCGCTTGGTCGTGAAGCAAATTTTTGATCGAATGTTTACTTCGACTACCGACGAACATCGTATTTCTGCCATCATTTACGGGTCGGATGCCAATGCGATTGCGGTAGCCAATGCCTTACTTTCGGAGCGCCCGGGTCGCTTTAAGTTGTATGGATTTATCGATAAAGACAATCAAAATTTTACGAAACGAATTTTAAACTTACCTATTTTTCAAATACGCAAAAGTGTTCCTGTATTGCTGCGTTCCAAAGGCGTAGAAGCGTTGATTATTGCCGATCGGTCGTTGACCAAAGAGGAGCGTTCGATTATCGTTGATGAGTGTATTGAATATGGGTTTAAGGTGTATACGTTACCCCTTGTCTCCGATTGGGACGATCAAAAAGAAATCTCCAAGAAGATTAAGAATTTTGAAATTCACGATTTGTTGGAGCGCAAGCCGATTACGTTGGATACCCAATTAATTTCGGAGTATTTGCAGGAAAAAACGATATTGGTTACGGGGGCAGCCGGGTCGATTGGGAGTGAGATTGTGCGTCAAGTGTTTTTATTCCAACCCAAGCGCATTATTCTATTGGACCAAGCCGAGACTCCGTTGCATTCCCTTTCTTTGGAAATAGCGGGGAAAGATTCGGCAATTGAATTGATTGATGTAGTGGGCGACGTAAGGGATTATGCTTTTATGGAAACCGTTTTCAAAGCCTATCTCCCCGATGTAGTCTACCATGCAGCTGCTTATAAGCATGTGCCGTTGATGGAAATCAATCCCGCTCAAGCCGTCTTTACCAATGTGTTGGGCACCCGCAATGTAGCCGATTTATCCAATCAATATCATGTGGATCGTTTTGTGATGGTTTCCACCGATAAAGCGGTAAATCCCAGTAGTGTGATGGGCGCCAGTAAACGCATTGCAGAAATGTATGTTCAAGCGAAACATTTTAAACACCAACGTCAAAACAGTGGCCGATTTACACGATTTATTACCACTCGTTTTGGGAATGTATTGGGGTCCAACGGTTCGGTAGTGCCGCTATTCACAAAGCAAATTCAAGAAGGGGGACCTATTACGATTACCCATCCTGAGATTATTCGCTATTTTATGACCATTCTTGAGGCTTGTCAGTTGGTCTTGGAGGCGGGATCGATGGGGAAAGGAGGGGAGATTTTTATCTTTGATATGGGGAAACCCGTTAAGATTATTGATTTGGCTCGTAAAATGATTCGTTTAGCAGGCTTTGTTCCCGAAAAAGACATTGCCATCAAAATCGTTGGGTTGCGACCGGGGGAAAAGTTGTATGAAGAATTGTTGAATGATTCGGCCAAAAACTTGCCTACCCACCACGAAAAGATTATGATAGCCGTGGAAAGTAGCGCCGATTTTGAGTACGTAAGTCAACAGGTGGATGTTTTGATTACCACTGCCCGAACAGGAGCTTTTGAAGCTACGGTTTCACAAATGAAGGCTTTGGTGCCTGATTTTAAAAGCTTAAATTCGGTATACGAAAAATTGGATAGCACCTCACCCTAAGTAGCTTTGGGAATAATCGCTATATTTGCAACTCATTACGAATACTATGAAGAAAATTTCCTTACTTTTTTTGTTGCTATTGGCCCTTACTCAAGTGTCGTGTGTCTCCAAGAAAAAGTACTATTATTTGCAGGGCGATTACAATATGGGGAATGCCGCTGCCAATTATGAGCCTATTATTCAAAAAGACGATCGGATTTCGATTGTAGTGATGACCTATCAGCGGGAACTCTCTGAGCCGTTTAATATGAATGTTGGGGGTAATATGGGCGGTGGAAATATTGCTAACAATCCTAATGCGGGGTATTTAGTGGATAGTGAAGGCACTATCGATTTTCCAACCCTAGGGAAACTATCGGTGGCGGGCTATACAATTGAACAGCTTCGCTTAATGTTGACCGAGAAACTGAAAGCCTATTTGGTGGATCCCATCATCAATATACGGATACTCAATTTTAAAGTGACCGTTTTAGGGGCTGTAGGAAAGCCTGGTGTGAAAAGTTTTAATACCAATCGGGTAACTATCCTAGACGTTATCGCCGAATCGGGTGATGTTTCCCCTTTTGGACGCCGTCAAGAGGTGCTTATCATTCGGGACTATCAAGGGGTAAAATCGTTTAACACCATTGATTTAACCAAAGCCGACCTTATGAATTCTCCGTTTTTCTATATGGATCAAAACGATGTGGTCTATGTGCGCGAGCGTAAAGCCAAAGTTGACGCCACGGCGTTACCCAGTCTACCCATCATTGCTTCAACGATTAGTTTTATAACTACAATGATATTTCTTTTTACGCGATAACGATTCTATGCAACAACCCCTTACACAAAATACGACAACCACAACCGAAACAAAATCGGAAGATTTTAATATCAAAGACATTCTCTTTCGTTACCTTATCTATTGGAAATGGTTTGTATTATCGGTAGTAATCAGTCTCTCTTTATCTTACCTGTTTTTACGGTATAAGGAAGTATATTACGGTACTAATGCTTCCATTTTGATTAAAGATGAAAAAAAAGGGGGAACCAGTGAGTTTTCGGCCTTTAGTGATTTGAATATTTTTGCCGGGAAAAGCAATATCGAAAACGAGATTGCTATTTTAAAGTCGCGTGGGATTTCTCAAAATGTCGTCAAAAAACTGGACTTGGATATTAGTTATTTCAGTGAAGGGCGCGTGGTCGCTAAAGAATTGTACCGTGATTCTCCCATAAAAATAGTCTTTGTCAAGAAAAATGAAACCTATGATACGCGCTCACAATCGTGGCGTGTTCGCGTCTTGGATTCCAAGTCCTTTGAACTATCCCAACCGGATTTATCGCAGTCCCAACAATACCGTTTTGGACAATTGATTCCTTCGCCTGTTGGAACCTTTTTTATTCAAATCAAATCTTTCCCCGTCAACAAGCCGATGTCTGATATTCTCATCGTCAAAAGTTCGGTAGAGGCGAAAGCCAATGCCTTACGCGCTAGTTTGGGCGTGATGAGTCAGGAGAAAACGAATATCGTTAATTTGAGTTTTACCGATTTAACCCAAGAGCGCGGGTTGGATTATATTAACGGACTCATTGAACAATACAATGAAGATGCCGTTCGTGACCGAAATCAAGTAGCCGAATTTACCAAAGAGTTTATCAATAGACGTCTTGAAATTATTACCAAAGAATTGGGGGGCGTTGAGGGCGATGCCGAAGTTTTTAAAAAACAACGCGGGTTAACTACACTAGAAGCCGATGCAGGATTGAGTTTGTCTTCAAAAACGGAGTATAATAGATCGGTTCTTTCTTTAGAAACGGAACTTAAAGTAAGCGACTTTCTGTTGGAAGAAGTGCGTAAAATCAAAAAGGGAATGTTAATCCCCACCAATGTGGTTACTGCTTCTCCCTCGATAGTTACCTTTATTACAAAATACAATGAATCAGAACTAAATCGGAAAACCTTTTTGATTAGTGGTACCGAGAACAACCCTCGCGTGAAGCAAATTGAGCGTGAATTAGAGGAGCTAAAGCAAAGTGTAATCAGCAGTATCATCAGCCACCAACGGGATTTGCGTATCAAAAAGAACGATTTATTAAACCAACGCGCGCTTTACGAAGGGAAAGTATACAATGTGCCTACGAATGAGCGTTTTTATAATGAAATTGCGCGGCAACAAAAAATCAAGGAAACCTTATACTTATACTTGCTCCAAAAACGTGAAGAAACCGAAATATCCTTAGCAGTTACCTCTCCCAAGGCCAAGATTATTGATGCGGCCTATCTCACGGGTCCGATTTCAATTAAATCATCCTTAGTTTATTTAATCGCTTTTGTGTTAGGTTTGGCCTTGCCCATTGGATTTTTGACCTTACTTTTTGCATTAGACACCAAGATTAAAAGTCGCATGGACGTCGAAGGAAAAGTATCTGTTCCTTACTTGGGCGATATTCCACGTTCGGATAACAGCGAAGAGCTTATCGACTCCAACAGTCGCTCTAGTTCGGCAGAGGCGGTTCGGATGATTCGGACGAATTTAGAATTTGTGCTGTCCGAAGTGCAGCCCGGTCGCTGTAAAACAATTTTTGTCACTTCCTCCATTCCTAAAGAAGGGAAGACGTTTATTGCCATTAATTTAGCTACGACAATCGCTCTTTCTGGGAAAAAAGTTTTAGTGATCGGCTTGGATATTCGAAATCCAAAATTGGATACGTATATCAATCTTCCTGCCAAGGGACTTACCAATTATTTGTCCAAAACGGGCGAAGCGATACAAGACTACATTATTAAAGTCAAAGGGTATGAAAATTTTTACGCCCTTCCCTCTGGGGTTATTCCGCCCAATCCGGTAGAACTTTTGATGAATGATAAAGTCAATCGCCTTTTTGATGAATTGAAAGCAGAATTTGATTACATTATTGTGGATACTGCTCCCGTAAGTGTGGTTACCGATACCTTCTTGATTTCGCACAATGCCGATGCTTTTATCTATGTGATGCGTGCCAATTATTTGGACAAGCGCATGTTGCGTTTTGTGGAAAACCTATACAAAGAGCGTAAGTTGCCTAACATGGCTGTAGTGTTGAATGATACCGATATTCAACGTTCTTACGGCTATGGGTATGGCTATGGGTACGGCTATGGCTATGGCTATGGGTACGGCTATGGGTACGGTTATGGTGTAGAAGAAAAGAAACTCACCCTCACGGATAGGATACTCCGCTTTTTTAAGAAATAAGTAGTTAACTTATTTCGCGTAAAAGCCTACATTTTTTTGCAGTAATTCTATTACGGCTTTTTCGTTTTTGACGGCTAGGGGCTGGCGTAAGGCGAGCACGTGTTTTTCATGGTGCACATCGGTTCCTGAGTAGTCATAAAGTCCTTCATGTAATAGCAATTCTGCCGTTTTGAGGACCGGCCAGCCATAATACCCTGTTAGCGCAGGAAGATTCAATTGAAATAAACACCCTGCTTTTTTAAGACGTCGGTACTCGTCCATTTTACCATGATAAAAATTGTACCGTTCTGGATGTGCTACTACTGGACGATAGCCTTCAACTTGAAGCTCAAACAGCCAGTCGTATAAAGCCAAAGGAGGCTGTTGGTAGGACATTTCAACCAAAACCAAATTATCTTTTAAGGTACAAAGGGGGCCTTCCTGAAGTTTTTGCGTAAAATCGGCATCCAACATATATTCGGCGGCCCAATGCAACGAACCCGAGTCTAAAGGGATATGGTCTGAAAACGACTGCGCTAAGGGTTCGATGGTAGCCCTAGTATTGTGCCAAACGCCCGCCATAATATGAGGCGTAGCGGTAAAGTGATGAATCCCCAACGCTTTCAATTCCATGCACCGCTGTTGCGTCTCTTCCCACGAAGTACAACCGTCGTCAATTCCGGGGAGTAAATGCGAATGGATGTCGACATAACCCTCAGGAATTAAGTTGCTTACTACTGGTTTTTGTTTCTTGAAGAACCACATGAAATTATCCGTTTTAAAAGCGCGGTAAAGGTAACTAATTCGTGATTTAGTTTTATATTTGCCCGACAAATAACCCAACCCTTGTGAGTCAACATACACGTCCACATAACGAAACCGAAGACTGGGATCTCATCATCAAAGGGAAACAAGGCATCTTTGCACTCCACCTCAAGGATTTATGGCGGTACCGTGATTTACTTTTCATGTTTGTAAAACGCGATTTCGTAAGTTTTTATAAACAAACGATTCTAGGGCCACTGTGGTTTTTTATTCAACCCTTTTTCACTACCCTCGTTTTTACTTTCGTGTTTGGGAATTTGGCAGGAATTAGCGCCGACGGTTTGCCCCACCCGCTTTTTTATTTGTGCGGCATCACAGCTTGGAATTATTTTTCCGATTGCTTAACCAAAACCAGTACCGTATTTAAAGACAATACCAATATTTTTGGCAAAGTATACTTCCCGCGTTTGATTATGCCTTTGAGTATCGTAGTGAGTAATCTGGTGCGTTTTGGAGTGCAATTATTGTTGCTCATCGCCATGATGGGTTATTTTACGCTCTATCCTATCCCCAATACCTCGTTTCAGCTTACGGAAGGGATTTTTCTTTTTCCTTTTTTAGTCTTGCTGATGGCGCTTTTGGGACTCGGATTAGGTTTGATTATTACAGCCATTACCACCAAATACAAGGATCTTACTTTTTTGGTTACGTTTGGCGTGTCACTCATGATGTATGCTACTTCGGTGATTTATCCGTTGAGTTATATCCAACCCGAATATAAAAAATGGATTGCATGGAATCCGATGACGACTATCATCGAGACGTTTCGCTATGCCTTTTTAGGAAAAGGAGAATTTACTACGTATAGCTTATTGTATACTACTGGGGTAACCTTAGTGGTGTTGTTTTTGGGGATTTTGATTTTTAACAAAACCGAACGTACGTTCGTCGATACCATCTGATGCCACGCACTGTTATAGAAGTTCACCAGCTTTCCAAAGCCTATCAAATCGGACAAATCGGTACCGGTACCATTTCACGCGACTTGGAGCGATTTGTGGTGACTAAAATTTTACGTCGTGAAGACCCCTTTTTGAAAGTAGGAGAGGTTAATGATCGAACGGTGAAGTCCGATTCGGATATCGTTTGGTCTTTGCGCGATATCAATTTTGATGTACAAGAAGGCAATGCAGTAGGGATTATAGGTAAAAATGGAGCCGGAAAAAGTACATTACTCAAACTCTTGTCCCGTGTTACCGCACCTACCACAGGGGAAATTCGAATCAAAGGCCGCATCGCTAGTTTGCTCGAAGTGGGTACTGGATTTCATCCCGAATTGACGGGCCGCGAAAATATTTATTTAAACGGCGCGATTCTAGGAATGCGCAAAAAAGAAATCGATCGCAAAATAGATGAAATTATTGCATTCTCGGGTTGTGAACGTTACATCGATACTCCCGTAAAACGCTACAGTAGCGGGATGACCGTTCGCTTGGCTTTTGCGGTAGCAGCGCATCTCGAACCCGAAATTTTGGTGGTCGATGAGGTTTTGGCTGTAGGCGATGCCGAATTTCAAAAGAAAGCCATTGGTAAAATGCAAGACATTTCCAAAGGGGAAGGGCGCACCGTGTTGTTTGTCAGTCACGATATGACCGCTATTCATGCTTTGACCGATTCGGTAATTATTTTGAAAAATGGCGAATGCTCTACTCGCATGCCCACCGATGAAGGAATTCAACAGTATTTGGCTTCTAATTTGTCGCAAAGTAGTGGGAAGTTAATTCGTAAATCAGATGGCGATTTATACGTAGAACGCTTTTTGATCAATAGCGATGAGGTGAATTACACGCAACTACCTTCCGGTGATCCCTTACGCATGCAGTTTTTTCTCAACAAACCCATCTCGGCCAAGGAGGCTTCGTCTTTGGCGTTTTATGTTGTCTTTCGAAATGAACTGAATTATCCTGTATTTACCGTTTCCAATCGGTACGATGCCCACGCCCAAGTCTCTGATTCAGGTCAGGTGCAATCCATCGAATGTATCGTGCCTTCTATGGCCCTGGCGGAGGGAAAATATACCGCCAAAACGTGGATGGCCTTTAAAGGAGGGTTTTGTGACGAAATTACCGACGCGTTTGAAGTAGACGTGTTGGCTTCCAACTTTTTCCATACGGGTCAAATGCCCATTGCGCGGAAGCATGGCGCTTTTTTATTGAATCAAAATTGGACATTGAAATGATAGCGAACAAAATTCGAGAATTCATCTATCGCCGTTATAATATAAGCTTTTCTAAGGCGGGTGAGGACATGCAACTGATGAAGTTAATCATTCATCGTACGCCCGGTGTATATGTCGACATCGGTTGTTGGCATCCCGTGAAAGCCTCCAATACGTATTTGTTTTACATTCACGGATGGAAAGGCATTTGTATTGATCCCAATCCCGAACTTCGCCCTTTGTATCAAAAGTTTCGTCCTACCGATATTTTTGAGAATTGTGCTTTAGGATCCCAAGACCTCAATTTAAAATATTATATGCTTCCCGACAGTTCGATGAATACCCTTGATTATGGGTTTATTGAAAAACGGGAATTGCAATCGCAAATTCAAAAAGTACTCGACGTTCCGACCATTCCATTGGCGACTATACTGGAGCGGCATTTGCAACCTGGCGATCGTTTGGATTTCTTTGATGTGGATGTGGAAGGATACGATCTTGAAGTGTTGAAAACCAATGATTGGGCGCGTTTTCGTCCTCGGTTTTTAGTGGTTGAATCCGATTTACCGCTAAAAGAAGACTTGGTTTCGGAAATGCATGACTACCTCGTTTCCGTAGGGTATACCCTTATCGGTAAAGTGGTTACTAAAGGAAATCTCGGCAATACCTTTTACATCGACAACCGTTTGTAATATGCGCTCTGGATTTAATCCCAACAAAGATCAGTTGGTTCCGCCTTCCAAGTACCTCCATCAAGTAGTGGTGCCCGTGCATATCCCCCACCAAACGGACTACTTTAAGGATAGTCTATCCATTTTACAGTATTGTTTAGACTCCCTAACCGCTACAGTGCAGCCGTTTACCTTGATCACCGTAGTCAACAACGGCTCTTGCGAAGCTGTTGTGCAAGAATTGAATCGCCGACAAGAAGCGGGCACTGTGCATGAAATTATCCATACCACCGCCATCGGAAAAGTCAATGCGCTCTTGAAAGGATTGGTGGGTCATCAAACCCCATTGGTAACCCTCACCGATGCCGACGTGTTGTTTCAACCGGGGTGGCAAGAAGAGACCATCGATTTGTTTGAAAAAGTGGGACGAATAGGGGCAGTGGGACTCATTCCGCAGATGAATTTATTTCGTGTCGATGGATTTTCGTTGGTGTGGGAACATTTGTTTTCAACCCGCTTGCGATTTGCCCAACTTCCCGATGTTGCGGCTGGCGAACGTTTTTACGACAGTATTGGTTGGAATCGCGACTATAATCCAAACCATTTGCAGTATAACTTGCTCTATACCGAAAATGGCAAATCGATGTGGGTAGGTTCGGGTCATGTGGTGACTACCTTTCGACGGGATGTGTTTCGTGAATTACAGCAGTCCGTTCCGCATCAGTTGGGCGGGGATTCGGAATGGTACCTCGAAGAAAAACCTTATCAGTTTCATTATCATAAAGTGACTACGCAGTCCAATTATGCCTTTCACATGGGCAATGTAAAAGAGTCTTGGATGGAAGTTCCACCCCCGATGCCCAAAACTGCTACGCGAACACACATTGCATTGTCAGCCGCTGCGCCCAAGATTAACCGTCTCGTTTACTTTTGGCGGTATCGGTTTTGGCGAAGAATAATCATGAACACACCACTGCTTTTCCGTTGGTGTATTCTTCGTAAAGGACTTCCAAAATCAGTGATCGATACATGGTAACTATTCCTGTTTTTAGTATAATAATTTCCACCCGCAACCGTTGGCCGGAATTACAGTTTACGTTGCAACAACTTTTCCCGTTATTCCAGCGTGACGATGTAGAATGCTTGATTGTCGACGACGGTTCTACCGATGGTACTACTGCTTTTGTGAACGAACAATTTCCACAGGTACAGCTTTTTACTCACCCGGAACCCCGAGGGTATATCTATAATCGAAACTTTTTGTTGCATACCGCCAAAGCGCCGTATTTAATCAGTTTGGATGATGATGCGCATTTGGTGTTGCCGCAACCCCTTGAAATCATACAGCATCACTTTGAAAAGTATCCCCGTTGCGGACTCATAGCCTGTCGTGTTTTTTGGGGAAAAACGTTACCCGATTCTCTCCATACGGACGCCTTACCCCACAATGGTTTTGGATTTGTAGGCTGTGGACATGTTTGGCGCAAAACCGCTTGGGAAACCATTCCCGATTATCCCGAGCCTTATGAATTTTATGGTGAAGAAGAGTTTGCCGCGATGGCGCTGCTTCAGAAACGATGGGAAATGCATTATGTCCCCGATCTACTGGTTCACCATAGAGTGGAAGTGCGCCTACGAAAAAACGATGCCGATTATGCTTACCGACAGCGAAAGGCGTTTGCCAATAGTATTCGCAATTACATGACTTTTTACCCCTATTTTCGCCTTCCGTATACCTTGGCGTATTGTACGGTCATGCAGTTTTACAATAAATTAAAAGCACGGGATTATGTGGCATTTTGGGCGACTTTTCGTGCGATTTTTAGTATATTGGGCACTTTAGGCGACTTGTTTCAAAACCGATACCGATTGACTAAAATGCAGTATATTCGGATGAAAAAGTTACCTTTGAATCCTATATTCTGGAAACCTAACCCATGACAAACCAGTATATCGCCATTATTCCTGCCCGTGGCGGGTCAAAACGCTTGCCCGGTAAAAACATTCGTGTATTGGGTGACCTGCCCTTACTTGCCCACAGTATTCGGTATGCACAAGCTTCTTCGCGTATCCAGCGGGTGATCGTAACTACCGATGATCCTGCGATTGAAGCCGTGGCCTTGGACTATGGTGCCGAAGTTATCCAACGGCCTAGCGAATTATCGGGTGATGAAGCTCCTACGGTTTCGGCCTTGCAACATGTGTTGGCACAATTAACCGAATCCCCTGATGGGGTAGTGGTGTTGCAACCCACCAATCCGTTGCGCCCTTTGGGACTTTTGGACGAAGCTTTGGATTACTTTGCCGAGCATAACGTTTCGGGATTGTTTACCGTTTCGCCCAATCCCCATAAATTAGGACGTATCCATGAGCAGCGCTTTGTGCCTTTTAATTACCATTTTGGCCAACGCAGTCAAGATATGGAACCGTTGTTTTATGAAAATGGCTTGCTCTATGTCTGTCGACCTTCGTTAATCAACAGTGGCGCTGTGATGGATGAAACCTGCTATCCCTTAGTCGTTACCCATCCATTTGCCACCGTCGATATCGATACGGAAGCCGACTTTGCCTATGCTACTTTTTGTTTTCATTATTATAAAACCCAACATAAATCAAACCACCCATGAATCCTTACTTTGAAATCGCTGGTCGCAAAATAGGACCGGATTACCCGCCCTTGGTCATCGCCGAAATTGGTATTAATCACGAAGGCAATCTGGAAGTGGCCAAAGCCATGGTTGACGCCGCGCATCGTGCGGGTGCTGAGGTTGTGAAACACCAAACCCATATTGTCGCCGACGAAATGAGTGGTGCTGCCAAAAAGGTTATTCCCGGCAATGCCACGGTTTCTATCTATGAAATTATGGAGCGTTGTGCTTTAAATGAAGCCGATGAATGGGCGTTAAAATCCTATGTGGAACGCAAAGGAATGCTCTTTATTTCTACCCCTTTTTCCCGTGCTGCCGCCGAACGCTTAAAGCAATTTGATATTCCAGCGTACAAAATTGGCTCGGGCGAATGCAACAATTATCCGCTACTCGAACATATTGCGGCTTTTGGAAAACCGGTCATTTTAAGTACGGGCATGAATACCATCGAAAGTGTCCAAAAGGCGGTGGCTATTTTTGACCGCCATCAAGTTCCCGTAGCCCTTTTGCATACCACCAATTTGTATCCCACGCCCATACCACTCGTTCGTCTGGGCGCCATGACGCAGTTGCATGAAGCTTTTCCTGATAAAGTGTTTGGATTGTCGGATCATACCCTAAACAACAATGCATGCCTTGGGGCAGTGGCGTTAGGGGCCAGTATTTTGGAACGCCATTTTACCGATCACATGCAGCGCACCGGTCCCGATATTGTGTGCAGTATGGATGAACAAGCCTGCCGTGAATTGATCGTAAGTTCTAATGAAATTTGGCAAATGCGTGGCGGTGAAAAACGTCCCGCGGCCGAAGAACAAGTCACCATCGATTTTGCTTTTGCCACCGTTTGTTCTATCGCACCCATTGCCGAAGGGGAAATGCTAACCAAGGACAATATATGGGTAAAACGACCGGGAACCGGAAAGATTTTAGCCGAACATTTTGAGTCGTTGCTCGGAAAAAAAGCAACCCGTGCCATTTCGGCCGATGAACAATTGGATTTTTCAGATTTTAACTAAGTACTATGCGCGTAGGAATGAACCCCCAAAAAAGCGAAGGCTTTATTTCGTTGACATCCAAACACCGGATGATCATGGTTTGCTATATTCCTGATTTTAGTGATTATTACCAAGCGTCCTTTGAGGTGCTCCAACTCTGTGTCGAATCGGCGATAAAAACGTTTAACGCGCACGGAAAAATTACCTTGGTCAACAACGGGAGTTGCGCCGCTGTGCGAACCTATTTCAATACATTGTTTGAGTCCGGACACATCGATAGTGTGATTCACCACCAAGAAAATATGGGTAAAATAGATGCCATGATGCAGGCAGCACGCGGCGTTCGTGAAGAATATATTACCTTTTCGGATACCGATATTTTATTCAAAAACGGCTGGCAACAAGCGGTGGAACAGCTTTTGGATGCGTATCCCGATATCGGGTCGGTTTCTCCCATATCGGTTCGCAACACGCACAGTTATGTCTCCGTGGCTACGATGCGAAAATTACTTCGCGGGAAATACCGTTTTTACTACGAATCGTTACCCCAAAATATGGAGGACTACAATTGTTTTCTCCTTAGTATCAATTGGAAACCCATTGACGATGTACAGGTGAAATGGCCTGTCATTGATTTGGGGGCTCACAAAGCTTTGATGGGAGGCGGACATAGTGTTGTAACGATGCGTCGTTCGATTGTGCGTGATTTTGTGCCCAAAGATCCAACATTGATATTAATCGGGAAGCATTCGGTGTATAATTATATCGATTTGCCTGTAGATTTAGCTGGAAAAATGCGGGTTTCTACTTATGCCAATTGGGCGTATCACATGGGGAATGCCGCCGATGCCTGGATGTATGCTATACAAAAAGACAATCAAGCCCTGCCTCAAGCGCCCTACGACCCTCCTGTTTTTCAACAAGGAAAAATGATCGACTACAAAACGTTTTGGTACAAAATTCAAAAAGAGGTGTTCAAAAAACTGTTCTTTTTACGTTATCCCAATCCATGAGAAAAATTGTTTTTTTAACCGGTACCCGAGCCGATTTTGGTAAAATCAAATCCTTGATTCAAATTCTAGAGGAACACCCCGATTTTGAACCCTATGTTTTTGTCACCGGAATGCATTTGCAACAAACCTATGGCTACACGCTCATTGAGATTCAACGGTGTCAGTTTTCACACGTGCATACCTTTGAAAATCATACGCATGAAACCACGATGGACTTGACGTTGGCCAAAACCATTGCGGGATTTTCGGCGTATGTCAAAACGGTTCAACCCGATATGATTGTGGTGCATGGCGATCGAGTGGAGACCCTAGCGGGTGCCATCGTGGGTTCACTCAACAATATTTTGGTCGCGCACATTGAAGGCGGCGAATTGTCGGGTACCGTTGATGAATTGATACGCCACAGTGTGTCCAAATTAAGTCACGTGCATTTTGTTTCCCATGAAGAAGCGGCCAATCGATTGATTCAAATGGGGGAAATGGAACCGTCTATCGTGACGATCGGGTCGCCCGATGTCGATATTATGTTTTCCGATCAGTTGCCCTCCCTCGAAACCGCTAAAACGTATTATGAAATTCCGTTTGAGACCTACGGAATTCTCATGTTTCATCCTATAACTACCGAAGCGGCAGCCATGCAAGATTATGCCCAGCAATTGGTGCAGGCCTTGCTTGATGACACCCGTCAGTATGTTGTGATTTATCCGAATAATGATTTGGGCAGTCAAAAAATTCTAGACGCCTACGCTGCTTTTCAAGGGCATCCGCGGTTTCGGGTGTTTCCTTCCTTGCGGTTTGAGTACTTTTTGACCCTGTTAAAAAATGCGCAGTTCATCATCGGAAACAGCAGTGCGGGCATTCGTGAAGCGCCCTATTATGGCGTGCCGATTATAAATATTGGTACCCGGCAGCAAAATCGTGCCTTGCATGCCGATATCATCAATACCGACTATTCTTTGGAAGCCATTCGAGAAGCTTTGAAGGGAATCGATGCGCATGCTGTGCAACCTTCGGCTTCCGATTTTGGAGCGGGCAACAGTGCAGCGCTATTTCTTGAAGCTTTGCAACGCCCGGGGTTGTGGGACATTAACCACCAAAAACAGTTTAAAGACCGTTAATTTTTGAGTTGTAGTGAAAAAAAGAGTCAAATTCCTCCTCAGTCGTCTCGTGCCCCAAGGTTTATTTCGGGAGCAACTAAAGTTACGGTATTACCAATGGCGTGCGCCACGAGGTATTCGATTTGCTTTAGAAACCACCGCTTCGGGTTGGATTTACCGCACAACGATTGAAGGCGTTTCGATTCGCACGGTCGACCCGGTGTATACGGTAGCCAACGATTTTTTTTATTATCAAAAATTATACAAACCCCAACCCGGTGATGTGGTCATGGATGCGGGCGGCAATGTCGGCATGTTGGCGTTGTATTTTGCACAACTTGTGGGACCTTCGGGCAAAGTATATTGTTTCGAACCCGATGCGCATAACCTTCGCGATGTTCAACGGAATTTGGCGATTAATCCCGAGTTGCAAGACCGCATTGTAGTGCAGCCTGAGTTGTTGTGGAATGCCAATACGTGGGTCGATTTTCAGGAATCGGGTACGGTAGGTTCGTCTGCGGTATGGTTTTCCAGTGGCGAGGCCATTGTAAAAAAACAAGCCTTAACCATTGATACTTGGGTGGAATCGTTGGGATTGACCCGTTTGGATTTTATAAAAATGGATATTGAAGGCGCTGAGATTGAAGCTTTGGAGGGCGCTGTTGAAACCTTACGTACGCTGCACCCCAAGATGGCGATAGCGACCTATCATATCGTAAACGGTGCTCCCACGTATGCATGGGTGGAAGCTTTTTTGACCCAACTCGGGTATCCACACCAAACCATTCGGTTAACCCGCCAAGAAATTTTAACGTTTGCGGGGTAACACCATCCAAAAAACCTTACTTAAGGACAACTTCGGCACTGGGGTATATGGGGTAAGCTTATGGATCAATGGCAAAAAAGCCGATACCAAAAAGATTATTTTTAACTAATTTGCAAAAGATCATTTTAAAAACGCTGGGCTTTGCTTCAGCGTTTTTTTTGTTTTTATTTTAGCAATTGAGAATTAAAAAGGATAATTTCGCTTTTTTAAAATAGTAACATGCTTGTTGTAAGTAACTATCATTATATTCGACCTCATTTTGAGGCCCCTTATCCCAGTATTTTTGGCGTTACACCCGAACAATTTGAAGCACAGTTACTGCAATTGAAATCAGAATTTGTTGCTATCACGCCCCAGCAATTCGTTTCACATTATCAGCAAATTTTGGCGGATTCTCAGAGGTATCTTTTAATCACCTTTGACGATGGATTACGGGAGCAGTATGAATATGCTCTCCCGATATTGGACGCCTTAGAAATGGAAGCGCTTTTTTTTGCGAATTCATTGTACTATGAACAGCAAAAAGTGAGTACTGTGCACAAACTTCATTTGATACGTTCCCAAATCGCTTCGTCAATGTTACTGCATCAATTAAAAGACGATTTTGATTTGCATCTTACCGAGAAGGAAAAAGAAAGCGCCTTAGCCACGTATGTGTATGATACTACAGAGGCAGCAACGGTAAAGTATTTGTTGAATTTTAAAATGGATTTTGTACAACAAGAGCACTTTGCCAATCAAATATTTGATCTCTATTTTCAAGAGGAACTCGTGGGACCAGAACTTTATTTTACTGAAAAGCAACTTACCGACTTAGCCCAACGAGATTGCCTCGGAAGTCATAGCCATTCCCACTATCCACTAGGTTTGCTCTCACCAGAAGCGATTCATTCTGAAATTGAGAAAACCCTCCTTATCTTTGAAACAATTACAAATCATCGTCCCATGGCAATTTCGTTCCCTTATGGCACCTATGAAGCTGCTCCAGAGCTCGTTTCCACAATAGCAATGCAAAGGGGTCACTCGTTAGGTTTTATGGCTACAAGAGGAATAAATGATCAATTTACAAACCCAATGCGATTAAATCGTTTTGATTGTAATGATTTGCCCGGGGGTAAAAATTATACAAAAAAATTATGGTAACACGCGAAGCTACAACTCAAGATTGGGATCAATTGTTATCCTTTTTTACCCGAGTTTATAGAACAAACCATCCCTTGCAAAATCGTGCATTTTGGGAGTGGCAATATGGTAATCCAATTCATGGTCGTTCTTTTATTTGTCTTAACGAAAAAGAGGAAATTGTAGGACATGTAGGGGCCAATTTTGGGGGAGGCATGGCATGGATAATCAATGTTTTTTTGGATGAAGAATGCAGAGGAAAAGGAATTCTTGGTCGCTTGTATGCACTTGCTCGTCAATATTATCCTTTAGCTGCTACAGCGGCCAATGAAGCTGGATTAGGTTTGTACCGAAATATGCGCTGGTATCGTTACCATGATTTGGTTCGTTATGTTAAAATTAATCCTGCTCTTCATAGTCCGACGCTTGAACATGTCTGCGTACCGGTTCAGGTTAACATTGATGCTTTTCTAACTACAGAGTCCCATTATTTTCAACAACCTACCATAAAAGGCATTCGGCTATCACCTACCGAAACAGCCTTTTCTCAGGAACTTGTTGGCGGGCTTCGTTTTGTGGATGTTGATAACATTGGATTTGCTGAAGAAAAAGCTTGGGAATTAGGTTACCATTGGATTGATTTTATTACTTCTTGGAATGATTTACGGTGCCGAGAGTTTGAGAAAAAGGGTTGGGTATTGGATTATAAGTCCATTGTTCCCTGGCGTTTAAATCCTATTGAACCCAATTATTTTTGTGATATTACCTATCTTTCAGAAGAGCCTGTTGATAAAGATTTTATCGTTCATCGTTCCTTTTCCGATCATGGAAGAGTTGGAAGTATTTTGTAAGTTATGAAGTGTTTAGGTGTTGTCATTACCGATGGTGTTGGTTTTCGAAACTTTATTCTAACCGATTTTTTAGCGGAAGCTCAAAAAAAGTTTGACCGTGTTGTAATTTTTTCATGCCTGCCCAAGTCTACCTTTGAAGAACTTTCTGTTTCCTGCGAAGTTGTCGAGTTGGAAGTATTTACAGAGCAATTTAAACATTGGTTTTTTCGAAAGGCAAAAGAAACGGCGCACCTTCAGCTACACCGAAAATCCAACTTTGGAATTCAAGATAATTTTGATTTAAACAATGCTACGGCAATCACAACTCGAGGTATTGCTACACGATTGATTATAAACTTCACCCGTTTTTTTCACTCCGAAGAATGGATTTTACGGTTTAATGCATGGCAACAGCGCTCTTTTGCGCGTCATTCTGTAACGAAAAGTTATTCCAAACTTTTACAAGAGTATGGCATAACCCAGCTCTTTTTTACCCACCAACGGCCTCCTTATGTTGCCCCATTAATTTTTGCCGCCGAAAAGTTAGCGATAAAAACATCTACTTTTATTTTTAGTTGGGATAACTTGGCTTCTAAGGGAAGAATGGCAGGGAATTTTGATTTTTTTCTTGTTTGGAGTTCCTTGATGCGAGAAGAGCTTCTACATTTTTACAGCTCCGTAAAACCCCATCAGGTAGCTGTAGTAGGGACACCACAATTTGAACCGTATGTTTTAGATCGGTATGGATATTCTAAAGAACTTTTGTGTCAAAAATTCGAATTAAATCCTGAATGGCCAATCATTTTATTTACATGTAACGATTCAACAAGCAAAAATGACCCTTTGTATTTGGAACAATTGGCAAGCTTTATTCAGAATAATGAATTGGTGAAATCGGTCAATCTAATTGTTCGTACATCACCAGCGGAAGAGCCTTTACGATTCAAAAAATTGTCGCAAGAGTTTCCTTTTATTCGGTGGAATTATCCCGCTTGGGAAAACAAAAGAAGCAATCACCAAGAGCAATGGTCTCAACGTGTTCCATCGGCTTCTGATTTGAGTGATCTAAAAGCTTTATTGATGCATTGTGATTTAAATATTAACGTGCTTTCTACGATTACTTTGGATGCTTGTTTGTTTGATAAACCGGTGATTAACCCAGTTTTTGGAAATCCTCAAAATGGAATGTTTGACGATCAAAAGTTTTTGAATTACGAGCATTTAAAGCATATGGTCAATGCCCATTGTTCAAATATAGTTAAGGATAAAGAAACTTTTTTGAAGACTTTAAATGAAATGTTATCAGGACGTGACGAGCAAAGTGACCAAAGAAAAGCTTTTATCGACCTCGAAATCGGATTGCCCTTACCCGGAACCAGTGCTCGAATCGCTGATACTCTTTACCAATGGTCGTAACGCCCATGCATATCGCCCTTGTGTGTAACTACCGTTTGATGCCCGAACGGGTAGGAGGGATGGATCACTTTTTTATGCAATTCAATCAACATTGTTTGGCTGCCGGTATCGCTGTTGATTGGTATTTTCCCAATAGCGCTACCCATTTAGACTATGGCTCGTTTTCTATTGTTGCGGCCGAACCCGAAGCCTTGGAAACCGTATTTTTAGCGCACTTGCCCCAGAAAAACTATCAGGTTATTTTTACGCATTTTCTCGAACTCTGCACGCCTTTTTATGCTCAGGTGCGCCAAGGCTCCCAAGCCCGTATCGTTGCTGTCGACCACAATCCACGTCCCGCGGGAGGATATTCCTGGAAGAAACGCCTAGAAAAACGCATCAAAGGGTGGCGCTATCAAGCCGCTATCGATCTATTTATTGCGGTTTCCGAGGCGATGAAAAGCGGTCTCATCACCGATTTCGGTTCGATTCCTCCTTCAAAAATTCTTGTCATTCCTAATGGAATTGCCGATGCGGGCTTGATTCAAAAAACCGATTTTACACCGCGCTATCGTTTTTTAACCGCTTCTCATTTGCGCCCTGAAAAAGGCATTCACGATCTTATTGCAGCAGTAGCCCAATTGGATCGAACTGCTTTACCCCATTTTCAAATCTCAATTTTTGGGGAGGGACCTGCCGCCGCGGCGTTGCAACAACAAGTCGCCGAACATCAGTTGGAGTCGGTCATTCATTTTGAAGGCAGTGTGCCTACGTTGCAGCAGCGGTACCACGAATTTGATGCCCTTCTCCATCCCTCACATGGCGAAACGTTTTGCTATGCTGTTGTCGAAGCCCTGATGGCCAACCTGCCCGTGATCACAACACGACACCAAGGCAATGTGTTGGGATTGGTGCAACACGGGGTCAACGGACTTTTATTTGAGGAAGGGGCTGTTGATGAATTGTCGCATCACCTAAAAACGCTACTTTTGAATCCGACCATGCTTCAAAATGGCTTGCATCGTTGTCCAGAAGTACGCCAATATACGTTGGGTCACATGGTTGAAAATTATTTAAATATTGTGCGCGAATGCTCTTCAACTCCATAGGCTTTTTACTCTTTTTACCTCTTGTGTTTGGGGTATATTGGTGCTTGTCCCGTAAGGCATTGTCGCTACAAAACGCCTTTTTATTGGCAGCCAGCTACTTTTTTTATGCCTGTTGGGATTGGCGGTTTTTGTTCTTGCTCTTGTTTTCAACGGTACTCGATTATTATACCGGATTGCGCATGCACCAAGCCCGAACACAGCAGGCCAAGTCCTTTTGGTTTTGGCTGAGTATCGGCGTCAACATCAGCTTTTTAGGCGCCTTTAAGTATTATGATTTTTTTGCGACTTCGTTTCAAGCCTTGCTGGGGCAATTGGGACTCAAGGTCGATGTAGTGACCCTTTCGCTGGTGCTTCCCGTGGGGATTTCTTTTTATACTTTTCACGGCCTTTCGTATGTGATTGATATTTACAAAAATCGCATCGAACCCGAACGAAATCCCATTACTTATGCACTTTTTGTGACCTATTTTCCGCTTTTAGTGGCGGGTCCAATCGAGCGTGCTACCCATTTGCTTCCTCAAATAAAGGTCAAACGTCAATTCTCCTATCCCTTGGCGGTTGAAGGAGTGCAACAATTTGTTTGGGGGTTGTTTAAAAAAGTAGTCGTGGCCGACAATTGCGCTTTTTTTGTGGATGAAATTTTTAAAAATAGCGGTTCACTGTCAGGTTGGGAATTACTGGGGGGCATGTTTTTATTCTCCTTTCAGATTTACGGCGACTTCAGTGGCTTTTCGGATATAGCGTTGGGAACCTCTAAACTATTTGGAATTCAGTTGCTTAAAAATTTCAACTTCCCCTATTTTGCCACCGATATCGCTGATTTTTGGCGCAAATGGCATATTTCGTTGTCTTCTTGGTTTCGCGACTATGTGTACATTCCGTTGGGCGGTAGCCAAGGTACTCGTATGCAGCAGTTGCGCAATGTAATGGTGATTTTTTTGCTCAGCGGTTTTTGGCATGGTGCCAATTGGACATTCATCGTGTGGGGATTGCTCCATGCTTTGTTGTTTATTCCGTTGTTGCTCCTACAACGAAACCGAAATTCGGTACACCAAACGGGGTATCGTTGGTCGGATGGATTTCGCATGCTGACTACTTTTGTGTTGGTAAGTATCGCTTGGGTTTTCTTTCGCGCCGATTCGCTCACCGATGCGGTGCAGTATCTCACACAAATGACGCATTTGTTTCCTTTTGATGTTGACTTTTTCTTCAAAAATGCCAAGTATACCTTACTCACCGGAATTACCGTTTTAGCCTTAGTTTACCTGCTCGTTCAAGAGGGGTATTGGGTGTTTAAAAAACAAAGTCAACCCGTATTTTCGCCGCGATGGACCCTTTGGGTTATCGTTATGTTGTTTGCCATGGGTACATATCGCAATCAAATGAGTTTCATCTATTTTCAATTCTGATGCACAAGTTTTTAAAGAAAATAGCGCTGTATGGTCTTGGGGCATTTTTGCTGGTCAACGTTTTTGCAATAGCAGTGCTGTATGGTTTGCGAAAATCCTCGTTTTACAAACCGTCGTATGTGGCTTCGCATTACGCCCCCAAAAATTTGGATTATGTGGTTATCGGCTCCAGTATCGGATTGACCACCTTAAACACCCAACGCATTGACAGTCTCACAGGCCTACAGGGTTTTAACCTGAGTATCGACGACACCTCGTTAAGTTCAAATTACTTGATGTTGCATCATTTTTTTGCCCAAGGAAAAACGGCGAAGAATTGTATTTTGGCCGTAAGTTATTGGGATGCCGACAACGCGCAGCCCCTGTTGAACAATAATGATTATCGGTTTTTGCCGTTTGTCAATGAACCCTATGTCCACGACTATTATGCCGAAATGGAGTCGGGCTATTTCAAACCTCTTACCTTTTCGCAGTACATTCCAGCTATTGGCGTGGCTTATTACAATACCGAATTGATTGTTCCCTCGCTATTGGGGATGGTGCAACCCCAACGAAAGAATCGATTTGATGCCCACGGCGATTATGCCTATCCCGGCGAAGGGATTTCCAAAAAGGTCCCTTTTAAAACCGTTACTCTTTCGTGGAAGAATCCGTTTATACAACGTATCGCCGACTTGTGTGCGAAGCATCAAACCCGTTTGATCGTCTATCAAGCGCCACAGTACCATACGCAAGTCGTGATGCAACACCCGAAATACCGTATCCTTAATCATTCGCAATACCTTACTGAGGCGAAGTATTATTACGATGCGATTCATGTAAATTACCGCGGTCGTCAAGCGGCAACCGATGGCGTGATCAAGGCGATTAACGAAGGATGCTTCCAAAAATAATGGCTATCTTTGGCGCGATTCATTTTCTAATAACAACCCACGCATGATGCATATTGGTTTTATTGCAATGGAATTTCCGCACCCCCGTGTTGGGTCTTCTGGCGGCATTGGAACCAGTATTTACAATCTTGCCAAAGGACTTATCGCAAGAGGGCACCAAGCTACGGTCATTTTGTATGCGCAACAAGAGGATGCTGTTTTTGAAACCGAGGGTATCACAGTATACATGGTCAAAAATGTGGTCGTGCGCGGACTTTCCTTGTATTTTTCTCAAAAAAAGGTGGAAGCCCTAATCAATACGTTGCATGCCGAAGGAAAAATGGATATTGTAGAAGTACCTGAATGGACAGGCTTTTCGGCATTTGTGCAACCAAAAAAATGTCCCGTCATCATCAAGTTGCACGGGAGCGACACCTACTTTTGCCATTTGGAAAACCGAAAGGTGAAATTTAAGAATCGGTTTTTGGAAAGACGCGCCCTACGCAAAGCCGATGGCATCATCGCGGTGAGTGATTTTACCGGCCGCACGACCAATACATTATTTGGATTACAACGGGCCTATACGGTGCTTCACAACGGGTTGGATACCCAACAGTTTACCCGTGTACCTCAAGTTTCAACATCCAAAACCATCGTGTATATTGGGACTTTAATTCGCAAAAAAGGGATGATGGAATTGCCGTCTATTTTTAACACCATTTACCAAAACGACCCCGAGGTTAGGTTGGTGTTGGTGGGCACCAATGCTTTAGACATCAGTACCCAATGGCAACCTACTTGGGATTTAATGCAACCGCTTTTTCATCCGGAGGCATTCCGAAATGTACAGTATGTAGGGGCGGTTCCCTATGAGGCGGTACAAGGGTATTTGGACGAAGCGGCCGTGTGTGTATTTCCTTCTTTTGCCGAAGCCCTTCCTGTTTCTTGGATTGAAGCCATGGCGATGGGAAAAGCCGTGGTAGCCTCCAATATTGGTTGGGCGCCCGAAATTATAACCGATGGCGAAGATGGCTTTTTGGCCGACCCGCGCGATCATGCTGCTTTTGCGCAACGCATTTTATCGCTACTTCACCACCCAGAAAAGGCAGTTGAAATGGGGAAAGCCGCCCAAGCAAAGGTGCGAAAAGCGTTTGCATTGGAGGCCATTGCGGCCCAACACGAAGCGTATTATCAAGCGCAAATTCAAGCCAAAAAATAGACACTTTGTAAAATTTCCTTTCCGTATTTCGGTGTAAAATCGTACAGGCTAACCCGTTAGAATTGCTTACATTTGCGGGAATTTGAACGATTTTTGCAGTATGAATTTTCAAACGTATACGACTTCCAAAGGAGAAACGCTATATTATTTGGGTCAACCCGATACGACTCAGTTGGAGGCGTTGGCAGCAGGCTATGGCGATCTTTGGCATTCGTCTCTGGATCAAGGATTTAAGAATGCTTTTTCCGATATTGTCTATCAAGCCGTTGTTTTCTTTTGGTTTGTTAGTGATTTTGACGATTTGTACCAATGTGTGAGTTGGCGCATCAATCCGGATGCTTTTGTGGTGCGGAAGTCAGTTTGGGACACGCTGAAAGGATTTGATACTGCGTACACCAATCCGGTGATGGCAGCGTTCGATTTCGGATTCAATGCGTTACGTTATCAAGGAGCGATTCCGATGTATGTGAAAGGACTTTTTCCCGCTACACCACAAGCGGCTCCAAAAATAAGTCGTCAAGACCGGTACGATTTTTACCGTCGTAATTTTATTCCTTCTCATGCAGTGTATATGGCGTTTCGCAAAGGCTGGTGGAATCCTTTGGAATGGTGGGCCTTAGCAAAAGCGAAATCCCGTCTTTCCCTAAAAAAAGACATGCCGGTTATTCCACCCAAACCCTTGGAACCCATTCAAGGAACCCCTACGGTGAGTTATATTATTCCCACGATGATGCGTCAAGATTTTACGCTGAATTTGTTGGGCGATTTAAAGCAACAAACCTATCTTCCAACCCAAGTGGTGGTAGTGGATGCTACTCCCGAAAATGCCCGAGATGCCTCGTTATATCGTCCTGAAGATTACCCGTTTGAGGTGATTTTTCGTTGGCAAACGACCAAAGGAAGCTGTCGGGCACGCAATGAAGCTATTGGGTTGTGTACGGGGGACTTTATCATTTTTGGCGATGACGATATCCGTATCCCTCCTGATTTTGTAGAAAATCATATTCGTTTGTTGCAAACGTACCGCGCAGGTGCCGCCAATGGATTGGATATTCGTGCCGACCACCAGCAACAGGACCTGACCGATTTAGCTTATAAATTACAACATTATAAAGGACAACGTTGGTTGGTAGGTTGTGCAGCGACGTTCAATAATGCCAATTCGTGTGTACGTCGGGAGCATGTACAAACCCTGGTGGGGAACGATATCAACTATGATGGAGGCTATGGCGAGGACAGTGATTTTGGATTGTCCCTGACGAAAATAGGCGTCGACGTGTTGTTCAATCCGTTTTCGACCAATTTGCATTTAAAACCTCCGATGGGAGGGTATCGTTTTTGGGGCAGTCAAGCGAAGTTGATGGGCAAAAAACGCAAAGCCCAACCCTGGGAATTGGACACGCCCGTAAAATCCATTCGACCTGTTCCTAGTCCCACCATCATGTACCAACTACATAAGCATTTTACCGCCGAACAACGCAAGGAATACGGGGTGAAATATTTTATTTTTTACCTTTTTAAAGGGAAACCGTGGACCTTGCCGATGCGTGTGTTCCGACTTCCTATGCGTATTTTGCAATACCGAAAATCGGTTTTTTACGCCAAAAAATTAATGGCTTTAGGCAAACGAACACAGTAATATGATTGTCTCGGTTCATTGGGAAAAAAAAGGCATACGTCGGAAATTGGATACCGCGTTACACGGGTTGCAATGGCAGCCTGAAACCTTTGCTGTGACCGATTTTTCCGAAGCCTGTTTCTTGGAGTTTGTTTTTGATGCTCCCATTACGGCCTTTCAAAATCACGCCTACCGTTGGGAGGTTTTACCCAGTAAACACCCCGTTTTTTGTGGTTTGATGGTGCCCAAAGTGATCCGATTAGCCCATGGGCAACTGATTCAAGCTACGATTCAAGGCGGTCATTGGGAATTGCATGCGCGTTACCCCAATCGTTTGCGGTGGTGGTTTTACCCCGAAAAGGCGCAAGTACTTACCCGTTATACCGGAGCGCATCACGAGCGGCAATTGGAATCGGTGGCCGGCGTTGGCCCATTACCCGCGTTGCCGGGATTGCTTTTTTGTACCCAGTATGTGTCGTGGAGTAGGGCGCCTATACCGTTTGCTGCAACGGCATGTTTTACCGATCACTGTGATTTTGATACGCCTGAAAATTTGGAAACCCAACGCCAATTCCTTCAGGAATGTGGTATTCGGGTGACCAAAGGAATGTTTGTACACCATTTTTCTAAACGCGAGGATAATGCTTCTTGGGAACGGGAAGCGGCATTATTACAGGCTTGGGCCAATGACGGACATGAACTGGCCTATCATTCGTTGACCCAATCGATTCGCGATCAGGAAGCCGCTTTTCAAGAATTTGAAACGACCATACCTCCGGTATCCATGCCAACTTGGATAGATCATGGCTACCAACCGTACAATCTATCGTTGTATGCCCATCAAGGAAAAAGCGATGCTTGGATGGGACAACAATTGTCTCATAAAAATATCACTAACCTTTGGAACTATGTGGATTGTGGCACCGCAACGAAAGGCGTGTTGAATCAGCTTAATCCACAGCATTTTACGTTAAAGGCCTACCATAAAGGCAATCGAACTTTGGGTGGAGTCACCCGACTTTCACTGCTCCTCAAAGCCATTTTATTTCATTATTATGCGCAAGAATCCTTGATTCGGCAGTATAAATCGTTGGCTTCACAATTTAAGGCGGTGGTATTCCGTAGGCAATGGCGGCAGTTCCCCGAATTTGTCAAGAAAATGATACACGTAACGGGTCCACTTTCAAAAGTGCTCTTTCGTTGGGGCTCTCGTGGCAGCGAATCGTTTCCGTTGGCCCGCTACCAAACCCTCTTTTTTGAATATACTATAGCTACCCATCCCGTGTCCATTTTTCAAACTGTCGAAATGGTCGATTTTGAACGCGCTTTATGTCCCACGAATATTGACGATTTGATTGCAGATAGTGGCGTGTTTATTGCCCATACCTATTTTTCAGTTCCTTTAGCCTACCACACGGGTCGTCTTTTGTTGAATGATCAAACGGTTCAGCCCAAGGTGCGTTCAAATTTTGAGTATTTGGGGGAGAAAATCCGCGGGCAAGTAGTATGGAATCCAACCCTTGACGAATGGATGGCCTATGTCAAAGGATTTACAAAAACGGTACTCACCTGCGATGCCTCGGGGCATAGCGTCGTGGTGTGTGACGGTCAATTAAACTATCGCATCACAACATCATGATACAATTTCCTTCCACTGCGGCTGAATTTGAGGCTTGGGATGCTTTTGTGGAGCACTATCCGCAGGCGTCTCACTTGTTGTATTCCGACTGGCTACATTCCTACCGAAACTACGGATTTCAAACGGAAATTGGGATGTATCAAACGGCAGGGGGAATTCAGGGCGGTTTCGGAGCTGTTATTGCTAAAGTAGTGGGTTTTCGATTTTACATTATCCCCTACGGACCGATTGGTACAGCCCCCGAGGTGATTCAAGCCTGTTTGGATGCGGCTTTGAATCGCGCTCAAGCGGTGGGTGCCTGCATCATTCAGGTTACCCTTCCGATGGGAAGCCAATCCTGCCGCCCCATGTATCGATGGAATGAAGATTACATTCCCCCGGGATTTCAATTGGGAAATGCTTTCAAATACGTATACTCCAGTCCCGGATTTAATTGGGTGGACCTCACGGGTCAAAACACCCTTGAGGGTTTGATTGAATCCTTTCCTTCGGCTTCTTTTCGTCGGGACGTTCGCAGCGGTATGCGGAAAAACGAACAGCTATCTTGTGCAACAACTTCTGAGGAAGTGGCTTTAGCCTACGCCTTATGTCAGGAAAATGCCGACGAAAATGGGTATCAAATTCGTTCGTGGTCGGATATCGGTCCCACACTGTTGACCTTGATAGGCAAAGGGCGATTAAAACTTTTGACCACCACATCGGACGGGCAACTAAAAGGGGCTGGCTTGTTTTTGAAAGCCGGACAGTATTACACCTACGTTATGGGCGGCACTAAAAAGGAAAAACCCACACGGCATACCGGCCATTACCTGCAAATGAAAGCGTTAGAAATGGCACTTCAAGAGGGGATGGATGGTTACAATATTTCATTGGGGGGCTCCGAGGGTGTGAAAGCGTTTAAAGGAAGTTTCGGAACAGTACCTTATTATTTTAATGAAGGAACCTATTACCGGGTGTTGAAACCGATTCGCTTTAAAATTTTTCGTTACTTTGACACTTGGATAAAACCCTATAAAGGACACATTGCAAAACTCTTAAAACGGATTAAACGGTACAATGAAGATTGAAAATAAGGAATTCTGGGAGCGTGAAGACGTGATTTATTCTCAGGATAAGACAGTAGAAAATACGGCCAATTATGAAGCGTATTTGTATGAAAAAGTAGTAGCTTATTTTCAAAAGCAACAGATCTCCATTCAACATGCCAAAGTGTTTGGATGCGGGACAGCGCGTGAAGTAAAAGGACTTTTGGAATTTATGGATATCCAAAAAATCTATGCTACGGATATTTCTGAAAATATGATTGCCAAAGGGAAAGAGAATATCCAACGCTGGGGATTCTCGGATAAAGTGGCGCTAGGCGTTCAAGATGCGGTAACCTACACTGCTCCTGAGGCCACCTATGATTTGGTGACGCTGATGAGTTGTATTCTCACCTTTGTGGCCACCCAAAAAGAGCGGTATACCCTTTTTCAAATGGTACATCGCATTTTAAAACCCAACGGCTGTTTGATAGGTGTGGTGCACAATCAAGTGGGTACGCCCCAGAAAACCTTTTATTTTTGGTTGCGCCGATTGTTTAAACCGTTCCTCCGCAATGAGGTAGGCAATCGCAATACGGGCTTTTATGGATTTAACGTAAAAGGCTATTATTTTTCTAAGGAAGGTTTGTACGATCATTTGAACGATAACGGTTTTAAAAATATTGAAATCAAATCGCTTTCGGAATTATATAAAGAAATGGGGGTTCCCTACAACCGTTTGAAAGGATACAATAATTTAATCTTTTTTGCAACGAAGTAACCGATTCAAAAAGGCATGAGTATTTTTAAATATTTTAAAATGAAAACCATCCACATGCACGTGTATCAACGCGATACGCAAAATGTGGTGGATTTGCCTGAATTGGAATACGCCTATCATGTTGAGCACAATATAAAGAATCAAACCACCTACCGAATTGAAAAAGACGGTTGCACGATTCACGAGAGTACCGTTTATAATCGTCTTCATTTTTTAGGAATCATCGATAAGCAAGGGCCTACCATTGGCAATTGCTTTACACACAACGATTATCGCGGGCACGGTATTTACCCCGCCATGCTCAATTTAATCACCAACAAACTTTTGGTAGAGGAAAAAGTTCCTGAAGTTTTTGTGATTGTAGATGTCCATAATACGCCTTCTATAAAAGGCATTGAAAAGGCAGGTTTTACGTTGTATGCCACAGTTAAAACCAAACGATTTTTATTTTTTTACCTCAATCAAGAAGTCCGTTATGGCGCTTAAGGTTACCTTAATCATTTGCACTTACAAACGCGCTGAAAGTTTGCGTCGCCTACTACAAACCGTACGTGCGCAAACGCAATATCCCGATGCCATTCTCATTATAGACGGTTCACCCGACGATCTAACCGAAGTGATGTTGCAAGCCAATCCGGTTGCCAATCTAGTTTATTTTCGAGTGGCTCCAGCGCAACGCGGTTTGACCAAGCAACGTAATTTTGGGATTCAACAGGTGGCGTCCCCCATGGATATTGTTTGTTTTTTGGACGACGATGTTTTGTTGGAACCCAACTATTTTCAAGCTTTATTGCAAACGTATGTGGAGTATCCTGAGGCGTTGGGTGTGGGAGGCTATATTACCAACGAAACGCAATGGATTCCGATGCAAGCCAATGAACTCCTTAGTAATTCTTGGTTTGCTTATGATGGTTGGAAAAGAAACGAGCCCCTGCGAAATAAAATTCGTCGAAAACTCGGGCTAGATGCCGATGTGCCGCCAGGCTGTATTCCGATGTTTTCTCACGGACGTAGTGTGGGGTTTTTACCGCCCAGTGGAAAAATTTATCCGGTACAACAATTCATGGGAGGCGTTTCTTCATTTCGGAAATCGGTTTTTGATCGCCTACAATTTTCACATTATTTTGAAGGCTACGGACTCTATGAAGATGCCGATTTTACCTCGCGTCTTTCCAAATTGGGACCCTTATATGTCAATACAGCGGCACGATTAAGTCACCACCATGATTTTTCGGGTCGCCCTAATGCGTATAAATACGGGCGTATGGTTGTGCGTAACGGGTGGTATGTGTGGCGTGTGTATGCGCCATACCCCGGTTGGCGCAACCGCGTAAAATGGAATCTCATCACAGGTGTATTGATTGCCATACGATTTAGTAATATCTTTACGGCCACCAACCGTATGGACTGCCTTCGGGAAACGCTCGGTCGCCTTTCAGGGTGGCTTAGCCTTATAGTCCATCAACCCAAAATTGAACATTCATGATTGCCGACGCTATACTTACCTCCCTTATTCATCCCAAAACAAAAGCTTCAGTTACGGCTGTAGATACCGATAGGATTCGTTTTGCAGACGGTCACAGCTTACCGATGATGCAAGGGCGACCTGTTTTACTTTCGGAAGATTCTTTATTTACCATCGAAGGTATTTTACAAAATGCAGCGACTACGCAAGAAGCAACATTTATTGATACCCAAGGTTCGATGAAGAATTACCTCCGCAAACGGGTTCTCCCTTCCTTGGCTAAAGATTTTCACATCGAAAAGCGTTACAGGGAATTGGCACAAACCGTTAATGCACAGGGCGGTCGCGTTCTTGTCATCGGTTCGGGCGATAAGGTAAACTATTATAAAAATCTATTCCATGCTTGTGAGGTGGTTTGTAGTGATGTGCATTTACAACTGGGTGCTGATTGTGTTATCGATGCGCATGAAATTCCTTTTCCCGATGCGTTTTTTGATTTGGTGTTTGCGGCCCAAGTATTGGAACACACCATGAATCCTTGGAAAGTGGCGCAAGAAGTACAACGTGTGACCAAAATAGGGGGTCGGGTTCAAATGGAAGTTCCTCAGAATTACCCCTATCACGGACAGCCCTACGATTTCTTTCGGTTTACCTTCACTGGATTACGCGTTTTATTTGAACAATGCAGCGTAGAAAAAGCGTCGATTACCGAGAGTAATGCGGCTATGGTTGGCGTTACGTTGGGCAATTATATGATGAATTTATCGGCACAAAAATACTACCGTCAAGGAGCACTTTTCCTTTCGCGATTTTTATTCGGATGGCTAAAATACCTCGATCGTTTTACCTTACACCAACGTTCGGTGTCTTCCCCCAAAGGATATGCGTTTACTTTTTTAAAAGATGGTGAAATGCGAAAAGGAGCGGCGTTATTGGAAGAATATTACGCTTTAAAACCATAATGATTCCATGAAAACGGTAGTCGTTTCTTCTGCTCCGCTCATTCAAAAGGCTGATGGCTGGTATGCCTACAGTCCGTATGTCCAAGAATTAGAGTTATGGGCAAAGTACGCCACCACAGTCACCATGGTTTGTCCTGTTTGGTCAGACACCAAAGGCACCTTGGTTACCCGATTGTCATTTTCGCCCGAACACGTTATAACTCTTCATGAATTTAATATCAAAACGCTGCAAGGTGTTTTGCGGGCGTTTTTCTTTTTACTACCCAATCTCTGGAAATTGTACCGTGCTATGCAACGGGCTGAACATATTCATTTGCGTTGCCCTGGGAATTTGTCGTTGTTGGGTTGTGTGGTGCAATCCCTTTTCCCCAAAACGTACAAAACCTGCAAATATGCGGGCAACTGGGACCCAAAAGCGGCGCAACCCTTGGCGTACCGTTGGCAAAAAAAACTCTTATCCCATACCCGTTTTACCCAAAATATGCGTGTATTGGTGTATGGGGAATGGCCTCAAGCGACTAAAAATATTGTTCCTTTTTTTACAGCGAGTTATTATGCCTCCGAAATTCACTCTGTTCCTGATCGATGGGATACTCGTCCGTGGCATGTAGTTTTTGTGGGAACACTCGGGACCAACAAACGGCCGATGTATGTGGTGGAACTAGTGGCGCAATTGCGTCAACAAGGGGTTCCGATCACTTTGGCACTGTATGGGCATGGGGCAGCGCAGGCACGGATAGCGCAGTTTATTAAAGAGCACAATTTGTCACAATGGATTGTGTTGCAGGGCAATCAACCCCGCGAGGTAATTCAACAAGCACTTTGTAAGGCGCATTTTGTGTGTTTACCCTCGCAAAGTGAAGGTTGGCCCAAAGCGGTGGCTGAGGGGATGTTTTGGGGCGCTATTCCTTGGGCTACCCCTGTTTCGTGCGTGCCTCAAATGCTGGATGAAGGGCGAAGAGGACTCCTGTTGACCTTAGACATGGACCGAGATCTTGACCATATTAAGCAATTGTGTACCAATCCAAATGCATTGCGTCAACAAGCGCAACAAGCGATGGAATGGTCGCGGCAATATACGTTGGACGCTTTTGAAATGGCTATCCGTAAACTGATGCAACCATGAGGATATTACAATTAATCGATACCTTAGAAACGGGCGGTGCCGAGCGTATGGCGGTGAATTATGCCAATGCCTTGCACCAAGCCGGCGATTTTGTGGCTTTGGCGGTAACTCGAAAAGAGGGGCCTTTGCGCGCCGAATTGCATCCCGAGGTACCTTATCTTTTTGTGCAAAAAAAAGGGACGATTGATGGGGCTGCATTATTTCGGGTACGAGCCTTTTGCAAACGCCATAAAATCGATTGGATCCACGCGCATTCCAGTTCGTTTTTTTGGGCTGTTTTGTTAAAATTCACTTGGCCACGATTGCAAATTATTTGGCATGACCATTATGGATTAAGTGAGTTTCCCGAAGCGCGACCGCTGTATCCCTTACGGTTTTTCTCCCTATTTTTTTGGGGCATTCTTCCCGTGAATCACAAGTTGGCCGCATGGTCTCAACAGCGCTTATGGTGTAAAAATATTCAGTATTTACCTAATTTTTCATTGCCTTCCATACAAGAACAAAAAGTGACTTTGTTGCATGGGGGAGCTGGTAAACGGGTTTTGAATCTTGCCAATTGGCGTCCTCAAAAAAATCAGCTTCTTTTGTTGGAGGCTATACGGCAAATTCATAATGCGTTTCCCGATTGGACCTTTCATTTGGTGGGGAAAGATTTTAACGATGAATATGCCGCAAAAATAACTACTTTTATCCACGACAATCAACTGGAAACGGTGGTGTTTGGGTATGGAGCCTGTCCCGATACAGATTGGATTTTTCAGCAATCAGATTTGCTGGTATTGAGTTCCGATTCGGAAGGGTTGCCCGTTTCTTTATTGGAAGCAGCTCAGTATGGTTTGCCCGTTGTTGCCACAGCCGTTGGGGAGATTCCTTCCATCATTCATTCGGGTGAGACGGGATTGTTAGTACCTCAAGGGGATGTTTCAGCATTGGCTTCGGCACTGACAACACTTATGGCTTCGGAAGAAAAGCGACAAGCTTACGGAACCGCTTGGCATCATGCTGTAAAAGAAAATTATTCGGCAACTGCCATGATACAACGCTATAAAAATTGGACGCGTGTTTAAGTTTTTAGAACAAAAAGAACGAAATTATCTTTTACTCATCCTCGTGCATGCGGTATTGGGGGTGCTGATTTATTACAATCTTTTTATCTCTAAAATATACGGTATACTCATCTTCGTTGTGAGTTTGTATTTTATTGTAAAAACGCGTAATCGGAACAACGAAGTGCTTTACGCCTCCGCTTATTTGGTGGGAAGTGAAGTGTTTCTTCGAATGACAGAGGGTAATCCCAACCACGAATTTTCAAAGTACGGAATCATGCTGTATGTGACTATTGGTATGATTTATAGTGGTTTTTCCAAGAATGCGATACCCTATTGGATTTTCTTGCTATTGTTGGTGCCGGGACTGATTTTAGGGACCCAAGAATTGGACTTGAATACGCAAAATATTCGAAAAACGTTAGCTTTCAATATTTCAGGACCGGTTTGTTTAGGAATGGCATCCCTGTATTGTTACAATAGGAAACTCACCTTTCCTGAGATGAACAATATTTTACTCATGGTTGGGCTCCCTATGGTAGCTTGTTCTACCTATTTATGGTTGTTTACTCCCGAATTGAAAGAAGTTTTGACCGGTACGGGTTCTAATGGTGAAACATCGGGTGGATTTGGTCCCAACCAAGTGTCTACTGCCTTGGGACTGGGGATGTTTGTGTTCCTTTCCCGGCTTTTTGTGGCCTCCAAAACCAAGGTCTTGTTTGTAATCAATTTAGTAGTTGCCCTGAATATTTCCTACCGAGGGCTGGTAACATTTTCGCGCGGCGGAATGATTACTGGATTTGCCATGTTGGTCATTTTATTTGCCTTTATGTATCTGAATTCCAGTAAACGCGGTCGTTTTAAAATGTTTTATTTTGGCGGAATCATGGCGGTTATTCTCACCTCAGTTTGGTTTTATACCGAAGTGCAAACGGGTGGGTTAATCGGACTCCGCTACGCCAATAAAGATGCTTTAGGTAGGGAAAAGGAGAGTAAGTTTACCGGTCGAGAAGAGATTGCCGAAAGTGAAATCAATGCTTTTTTGGATAATCCTTTTTTTGGGGTGGGCGTGGCCAAAGGAACCGAAATTCGCTTGACAGAAACAGGTCAGGTCATCGCCTCGCACAACGAAATCACCCGCATGCTGGGCGAGCATGGTTTTTTTGGTTTGTTGGGATTGGTTTTACTAATACTTACCCCATCTATTTTGTTTTTGGGGAATAGGCAACATGTGTATGCCTTCTGTTTCGTAGCCTTCTGGCTATTAACCATCAATCATGCGGCCATGCGAACGGCAGCTCCCTCATTCATATACGCATTGTCATTATTGAAAGTTTACCTCATAGACCCTAATGAAATTACTCTACATCGGGAACAAACTGTCTAAACATAATCGCGGACAGACGGTTATGGAATCCTTGGGTCCCGACCTCGAGCAGGAGGGGTTTACGGTGCGGTATGCTTCCGATAAAAAAAACTTACTGTGGCGTTTTCTCGATATCGTTGGGGCTGTATTGCGCCATGCTCGAAGTGCTGATTATGTACTCATTGATACGTATAGCACCTGGAGTTTTTATTATGTGGTAGTTACCGCTACACTCTGTCGTTTGTTTCAAGTGCCTTATATTCCTATCTTACACGGTGGTCATTTACCCCATCGGCTGCAACACTGGCCCCGACTTTCCCGTTGGGTTTTTGCTCCTGCCTATGCCAATGTAGCGCCCTCCGGTTATTTGTATACCGTATTTAAGCCCCTTTTTCCTCAAACGATTGCCCTACCCAACGCGATACCGATTCAAGCGTATACCTACCAACCCCGCGATACACGAACGCTAAATTTGCTTTGGGTACGTTCGTTGATTCCATTGTACCATCCTGAAATGGCTTTAAAAGTTTGTGCTGCCTTGCAACACCATCAGCCGTGTACACTTACGATGATTGGGCCCGATCCACAACAGCGTCAACCTGAACTCGAAGCTTTAGCCAAAACATTGGGCGTTTCGGTTACTTTTACGGGAAAGCTGACCAAAACCGAGTGGCATCAACGGGCAACTTCAAGTACCATTTTTCTCAATACAACCCGTGCCGATAATACCCCTGTAAGCGTCATCGAAGCGATGGCTTTGGGATTGCCCGTAGTGAGCACCAATGTGGGTGGATTGCCGTATCTTATTTCACACGATGAAACAGGACTCTTGGTCCCTCCCGAGGATGTTCAGGCGATGACGGAGGCGGTTTTGTATCTTCATCGTCATCCAGATAAAGCCCTGCAAATGGCTGAACGTGCGCGTACTCAAGTGGAAAAGTATGATTGGTCGGTGGTAAAAGAAGCGTGGATAAAACTTTTAAAAGCGTAGACTTTCATTTCAGAATTTGTAACTTGCACCCGTAATTGGAACTTCTAAATGAATAGCAACAAGAAAATACATTTTGAAATCTCCGAACGGAAATTATTGCTGCGCTTGTTTGATACGTTGCTCGTTTTAATGGCACTTTACATCATCAGTTCGCTTTTTGATTTCCGCTATTTTACCTTTTCCAAAGACAATTTTATCTGGTCGGTCGTTTTGGCGGTTTACCTCAATATTTTTAGCTCGGTGTTTGAAATGTACAACTTGCAAGTGGCAAGCAACCAGTTTCAAGTCATTCGAAGTATCATTTTGACAACCTCGACGACTGTTTTGTTTTATTTGTTAACGCCTATCTACACGCCTGTTTTACCGTCGAATCGAATTCAAATTATCATATTCTTCCTTTCGATTTTTATCACATTGCTGCTATGGCGTTTGTTTTATGTCTTTTTTCTAGCCTCCCATCGTTTCGTGAAAAAGGCGATATTGGTCTGTGATCAAGAACAGTTGGATGCATTGATTTCAGGTATCGAAAGCGTCGATCCGCATTATAAATTTATTGCTTTTGTAAATTCGGATGAAACGGATGCCGATAGTGCAAAAACCTTTTCCATTCGCCGAATTCCCTCGCAAAATCTTGAAGCCTTTGTGCGTAAAACCTCTATTTCTGAATTGGTTATCGCTACTCAGAAAACCGATGGAATTACGGTAAATCTCTACAATCAATTGATTCATTTGCTCGAAAACGGGATTATTATTCGCGAATACACCCAAGTGTATGAAGACAGTACAAAGCGCATTCCCGTGCAATATGTTTCGCGCGATTTTTACCGGTATTTCCCCTTTAGCCGAAGCAATCAAAATCATTTGTATTTGCTTTTCTCAAGGATTTTTGATGTGCTTTTTTCGGTGATTGGACTTCTATTGGGGCTCGTGTTTTTTCCATTAATTCTTTTTGGAAATCTCATTGGAAATCGAGGCCCTTTGTTTTATACGCAAGAACGAGTGGGTAAAAACGGGGAAGTGTTTCGCATCTATAAATTCCGAACCATGGTTAAAAATGCCGAGTTTAACGGGGCTGTATTTACCACTGCGAATGATTCTCGAATAACGGCTTTTGGTAAATTTATGCGAAAAACCCGACTGGATGAATTTCCTCAGTTTATCAATATTCTTCGTGGCGATATGTCGATTATTGGGCCTCGTCCTGAACGCCCTGTTTTCGTACAGCAAATTGCCGAAAACATGCCCTTTTATGAAACCCGTCATGTGGTGAAACCCGGACTAACCGGTTGGGCGCAGGTTAATTATTCCTATGGCGATTCCATTGATGATAGTTTGGTGAAGTTGCAATACGATCTGTATTACATCAAACACCGCAGTATTTTCTTGGACATCAATATTGTGATTAAAACCTTTAGTACGATTTTATTCTACCGTGGGCAGTGATTTTTTGCGAATTTGTTGCAAACGAATCCGTAGCATCCCTACATGGGCTACCACAAAGGGAAGCATCAACAAAAGATGCGGTTTATTGAATAAGAGTACGGCATAAATTCCCAAAGCTACCAACGCTACTCCCATTAATCGCACTAACGCTTTCATCGAACGGATAAACGGTAGTACAATGTATATCGGATTGAATAATAAAGCGTTGTAGTTCCATAATACTTCTTTGTGCTCTGAATACAAGCCTATCAATACCAAAAAAATCCCCAACCCTCCTGTTAAAAACCAATAGCCATGGTATATCCAAACGCGGCGACTCAGCACAAGGGCGGCCAAACATAAAATCACTACGACGATGCTATTCCAAAAGGAAAAATCGGACGTTAAGGATTTTCCTTCTACCCATTTTTTCTCTTCAACCACGATGGGTTTTCCCTTGATTTTTGTTTGGTTGAGGCTATGCATCAATTCAACAGGTAAAAACATCTGGGTGGCGGCCTCATCGGTTTTCGCCCCAAATAGAATATTTATGCCCAGTTTAAAATAAAAATGGTCGTTGAAATAGGGGTACAACAATTCCCGATATGTAATTGCGGTATCGTCTACCTTTTGCAAAATGGGTTTTCCCAGTAGGGCATTGATTTTTTCATAGACCATGGTGGTACAATTCCGGTCTATGAATTTATACGTGTAATAGCGCTCGTCAGAATATAACGATTGGTTGAGTACCGTAAATAAAGAGTTTACTTGTTCGGGAGTGAGTCGTAAGGTTTGTTCAACCACCTCACGTTCGGTCATTTGGTATTCCATCAAAAAGTCGGAAAAGGCATAGGCAGCCACAAAATAGTGCAAATCCCCTTTGACAAATTTGAGGTAAAAATTGGGCGTTTGAAAATCAAACATCCCGTAATTATAAACAATATCCAGATTTTGTATCGTATCTTGAACTCGTAAAGCGGTGTGTCCGAAGGTCGTGTACAATTCTGAACCACGGCCACAGGTTAGCACACTTATTTTAGCGTCTTTGGAAAGGGTGGGTGTCTGTCCCAACAATGCTAAGGGAACCCACAAAAACAGCCAACGGAGGAGTGCCTTCATTTATCGGAAAATGCTAAAATCAACTTTTACAGAAAATATATTCGAGTACAACGCAGCACTTTGATCGCCCAAGTCGGTGAGGGCATAATCAATTTGAATGCCTTTGTATTTGAAACCTATGCCAATATTGGGCTGGAAACCAATTCGACGACTCCCATCAATTTGGGTTACATTTTGGAAATTTCCCAAACCAGCGCGAACAAAAATCAAGTCGGTATAGTTGTATTCCGCTCCCAAAGCAGGGTCGATACTTACCACGTCGGTTGCTAGAATATCATTGGTTTTGGTAAACTGCATGTTGAGGTTCCCCGACACCCGCAAAAACGTTTCGTTGTGCAAGTCAAATTCACGCGATACCCCAAATTGTGCTTTCGGAGCCGTAATTTCGGTGCTTTCAGGAAGCTCCTGATTTTGTCCCGCTACCGCACCTTGAATGCTTTTAAATGCCTCTTCATTAATAGCCCACACATTGTAAGTGGTGGTAATATCCCGTACCATGAGTCCAAAATTCCAATCGTCGCGGTCCCATTGCAATCCCAAATCAAAACCGAATCCCCAAGAATTGGCAAAATCACCAATCGTACGTCGGATGACTTTGGCATTGATGCCGTACTGGAATCCGGGGATTTTTAATTTACGGGCGTAAGAGAGGGTAAAGGCATAATCAGCGGTAGAGAATTTACTGATGCGATTATAGTCAATGTTTCCCTGACTGTCAATCAATTGCGTCGTATTCAAAATGTCATCAACCCCAAAACGAATGACCGAAATTCCCCAAGCACTTTCGGTGTCAATGGGTTGGGCAAAAGCTGCATAATCGTATTGGGCAATATTGGCAAAATAACTCGCGTGCATGGCAGCTGCTTGTCCGTCTTCCAAATGGACCAAACCGGCGGGATTCCAATACACCGAGTTTACATCCTGCGTTTGCGCTACAACCGCGTTAGCCATACCAAAAGCAGCGGCATCTACTCCAATGTTCAAAAACTCATTGGAATATTTCCGTACCGATTGGCCAAAGGAAACCCCTGCAATCCAAAACAATACCCATGGAGCAATTTTTTTCAAGCGCAATTTTTTTTTCAAAAGTAGCAATTTTCTGAGCGGTTTCCAACAAGTAACCTGTCGAAAACTACGTCTTTAAACGTGTTTGTACATACACTTATTGTGCTACCTTTGTGATTTAAATTTAATTGCATGGCGTTGCTCAAACACCTTCCCAATTTTCTCACCCTTCTCAATTTGCTTTGCGGATGCATTGCGCTCCAACACGCGGCCGAATTCAATTTTGAAGTCGCCTTTTCCTGGGTGTGTCTCGGTATCTTTTTTGATTTTTTTGATGGGTTTTTTGCACGAAAATTTGGCGTTGCAGGTCCCTTGGGAGTGCAACTCGATTCGTTAGCCGATATGGTAACTAGTGGTGTTGTCCCAGGGTATGTGATGATGTGTATGTTGAGTGGTCAAGCGTTTCCGATGCCAATTCATGGATTTTTTCCTTACCTCGGCTTCCTGATCACTTTAGGCGCTTGTTATCGTTTGGCCAACTTTAATATCGATACCCGTCAATCCGATTCATTCATTGGGTTGCCCACTCCAGCCAATGCCTTATTTATTATGAGTTTACCGCTTGTGGCTCGGTATGCCCCAAACCCAGCTTGGTTTGTTGGGTTGCAACAGCCGTGGGTTTTAGTCGGAATCACCCTACTCAGTACCTGGGTCATGAATGCACCCCTTCCGCTTTTTTCTTTAAAAATTAAAAAATTTAGCATCAGTGCCTACAAATTGCAATTGGGTTTTGTGGCCTACGCAATGCTTTTACTCGTTTTTTTAAAGATAGTCGCGGTGCCTTTCATCATTCTTTCGTATGTAATTGTTTCGGTGTTGCATACGTTTTTTACCCGCGCCACGTTAGGAATGAAAAAATAACATGGCTGCCACACCGCGCAAAAAAGCACCCGCTCGTCGCAAGTCCTCATCCGCTTCCCGTTTTTCTTGGGCGAAAGTACTTAGTTGGGGATTTGTCCTTTTATTTACCGCAGGAGTAGTGCTCCATTACCGTGATGCGCTTTTGTATTATTTCAGCTTCAAGTCCAAACACAACCTCCAAGAAGATAAAGTGGCTGAAGCCCGTATTTTTCAAATTCTTCAAAAATACCCCGATTACTGTGTGGGTCTTGATGTGTCTGAATACCAAGGCGCTATCGATTGGGAAGCGGTCGATTCGCTAGAAGGTCGCCCGATTCGGTTCGTATTCGTTCGGGCAACTTGTGGTCGTGACCGAAAAGACGCACAATTTGAGGCCAACTGGAAAGGCGCCAAAAAGTTCATTCGCGGCGTTTATCATTACTACCGTCCCGACGAAAATTCATTGGAGCAAGCCCGAAAGTTTATCGCTTCGGTTGCGTTACAGCCCAGTGATCTTCCGCCGGTGTTGGATATTGAACAAGTGCCCGAAAATCAATCGATGGAGCAACTAAAAGTGGGTTTGCAAAAATGGCTTGATGCCGTTGAAAAGCATTACCAACGAAAACCCATTATTTACTCAGGACAGCGCTATTATGAAGATTTTTTAAAGAAAGAATTTTCGGGGTATACATTTTGGGTGGCCAATTACAATTTCTTTGCCGAAACCCTGCAGCCAGAGTGGTTGTTTTGGCAGTTTTCCGAAAAAGGACGGGTCGAGGGAATTCCCGAAAAAGTCGATGTCAATTTGTACAACGGTACCCCCAAAATGCTAGAATACCTCGTACACCCTTAGTCCAAAAACCAAACCGGGAGCAACAAAACGACGAGCAGAAGCACGAAAGCGAGCACCGCTTTCGGATGCGCAAAATTGACCATACATCCCATCCATTCTATTGGTTTTGGGGGGAAATACCGCAGGTCGTCAGCATTATGGTAGATCAACCCACCCCAACGCCAATTTTTGGGTTCTTCCATCCACGATTGATGCGTTTCTTTCGAAATAGGGTTCATAGTTTTCTTTTTTGGGCGTGCCCCCTCGGAGGCGATGCTTCAATTCAAAGCGGTATTCAGATTCCTCGGGGTCAGGCTTTCCGCAGTACGCACCTCCCTTACGTCCGGTGGGTACTTGCTGCAATCCTTCACGCAACCGGCAATCCGCATCGGATGGGCGTTAAAATTCGAGTTTCTTTTTACGCAACTCAAAGTTTTGCCCCAAGTATACTTTTCGTACCATTTCATCGGCTGCCAACTCTTCGGGAACACCCGCTTTCAAGATGCCTCCTTCAAACATTAAGTAGGTTTTATCCGTGATGGCCAAGGTTTCTTGTACGTTGTGGTCGGTGATTAAAATGCCAATGTTTTTATTGCGTAATTGCGCAACAATACGCTGAATATCTTCTACGGCAACCGGGTCAACCCCCGCAAAAGGTTCGTCCAAAAGGATAAACTTAGGGTCTGTAGCCAAGGCACGCGCAATCTCTGTACGACGCCGTTCTCCACCCGAAAGTAAGTCGCCACGGTTGGTGCGAATATGTTGCAAGCTGAATTCGTCCAATAAACTCTCCATTTTGGCCTCTTGTTCGGCTTTCGAAAGGGAGGTCAATTGCAATACACTCATGATGTTGTCTTCCACACTTAACTTTCGAAACACCGACGCCTCTTGCGCCAAATAGCCAATACCGTGTTGCGCACGTTTGTACATTGGGAATTCTGTGATGTTCAAATCGTCCAAGTATATCGTTCCCGAGTTGGGTTTGACCAACCCTACAATCATATAGAAAGAAGTTGTTTTTCCAGCGCCGTTTGGACCCAGTAGTCCCACAATTTCGCCTTGGTTTACTTCTACCGAAATGCCTTTTACGACCGTTCGTTTTTTATAGGTTTTGATTAGCTGTTCAGCGCGTAATTTCATAAGTCAGCAAACGTTTAGGGGTCAAATTACTACTTTTTCATCGTGTTCATCGCCCAATAAAGTGTTAAATGATTAGGGTTCTTGCGTTTCCAAAGCTTCCCAAAATTCGTAAGCACGACGCAAATGCGGAATCACAATGGTGCCTCCAACCAACGTGGCAATTCCCATGGCTTCCATCATTTCAGTTTTTGAAACACCTTGCTTGTAGGCGGTTTCCAAGTGGTATTTGATGCAATCATCACAACGCAATACAGCAGAGGCAACCAATCCTAAGAGTTCTTTGGTTTTCACATCCAAAGCCCCCTCGGCGTAAGCATTGGTGTCTAAATTGAAAATACGTTTGATGACCAAATTGTTGTCGGCCATCAATTTTTCGTTCATTTTTGAACGGTAACTGTTAAATTCTTCTACAAGGTGACTCATGCTTTTAATCTTCTTTTTTCTACTACAGCTGCAATGATTACACTGGCCTCAAACACCAAGAGCATTGGGATGGATACGGTAACCTGACTCACCACATCGGGTGGCGTGACTATAGCGGCAATAATTAATACAATTACAATGGCGTACCGACGGTATTTGCGCAAAAAGGCGACCGTGATTAATCCTAATTTAGTCAAAAAGTAAATGATTACGGGCAATTCAAAAAACAAACCACTCACCAAAACCGAACTCTTAATCATGCTGATGTAGGATTCCAAATTGAATTCGTTGACTACGGCGGTACTAATTTGAAACGTCGAGACAAAGTTAATGGTCATTGGGATGATCACAAAATACCCAAACAACACTCCTAAAAAAAACAAAAGCGACGAAACGATGATAAAGGCTTTGGCACTTTTTCGCTCTTTTTCATATAGAGCGGGACTGATAAAGTTCCAAAATTGATAAATGATGTAGGGAAAGGCCAAGATGAATCCTGCGGTTATACATATCCAAATAAAGGTGTTGATTTGCCCTTCCATCGAGGTGTTTTGGATTTTAAAGTCCAAATCAGTAATGCAAATATTCTCGGCAATACCTAAATATTTTGAGGCATCACAAAAAAAACGGTAGGTGACAAATTCAGCTTTCGTAGGGCCGAAAATTACGGAATTGAATAAGAAGTCATTAACCAGATAAGTGGCAAACGCCATGATTACCGTAGCCAACGAGCACCGTACCAACACCCATCGCAACTCCTCCAAATGTTCCATGAAGGACATTTCTTTATGTGCTTTTTTTGCCATTAGACGACGCCTTCTTTTAAAATGTCATGCAAATGAATTACGCCAAGATAGTGCGTGCCCTCTACCACTACCAATTGGGTGATCGCGTACTGTTCCATCCGATTTAAAGCATCCACCACCAGGGTGTCGGGCGCAATTGTTTTGGGATTGACGGTCATGATATCACGTGCTTTCCAGCCTGTAATCGTCTCTGTTTTATTCAACATACGTCGAATGTCTCCATCCGTAATAATTCCGATTACCTGTTCGGCCTCTAGCACAGCGGTGACTCCCAAACGGCCCTCCGAAATCGACACAATGACCTGTTTAATGTCTGAATCCGGATCCACCATAGGACGGTGTGCTGTATCGAGTAGGTCGTTTACTTTGAGTAAAAGTTTTTTTCCCAAAGCGCCTCCAGGATGGTATAAGGCAAAATCTTCTGCGGTAAATTGACGCATTTCAATCAAACAAACCGCAAGCGCATCGCCCATAGCCAATTGGGCCGTGGTGCTGTTGGTGGGTGCCAAGTTGTTGGGGTCTGATTCGCGTTCTACCCATGTGTTTAAAACAAAATCAGAGGCTTTTCCCAAATAGGACTCAGGATTGCCCGTCATGCCGATGAGTATATTGCCTTGACGTTTTAAAAAGGGGACCAGTACTTTTATCTCGGGACTGTTTCCACTTTTGGAAATACAGAGTACGGGGTCGCCCGGTTGTACCATGCCTAAGTCGCCATGTATTGCCTCAGAAGCATGAAGAAAAAGCGCAGGTGTCCCTGTGGAGTTCAGGGTAGCGACTATTTTTTGCGCTATAATGGCGCTTTTCCCGATTCCTGTGATTACCAGACGTCCTTGGGTTTGAAACAAAAGTTCGACCACAGCGACAAAGGAATCATCCAGAAATTCAGCGAGTTTGGCAATCGAGACACTCTCTGATTGTAAGGTGCGCCGTGCACACGCGACTAGGGCTTCTTTCGTTATCAAAATGAAATGTTATAAAATTTGTACGTACAGAAGTTTATTGTATATTTATGGTTGCAAATTTAGATAAAAATACCTGTAACTAAAGAATGAATTCCAACGAAATTGACATCCACGCAGCGTTAAAGAAGTATTTTGGATTTTCCCAATTCAAAGGGTTGCAAGAGCGTGTGATTCGAAGTGTGATTGCTAAGCAGAACACCTTTGTAATTATGCCTACAGGAGGCGGTAAGTCCCTATGTTACCAATTGCCAGCCTTGATTCAGGAAGGTACTGCCATTGTGGTGTCTCCTTTGATCGCTTTGATGAAAAATCAAGTCGATGCAATTCGCAGTTTGTCGGCGACTGAGGGGGTAGCGCATGTGCTGAATTCTTCCTTAAATAAAACGGAAGTGAATCAGGTGAAAAAAGATATTGCCACGGGGATAACCAAGTTATTGTATGTGGCCCCAGAATCGCTTACGAAAGAGGAATATGTAGAGTTTTTACAATCGGTTCCTATTTCTTTTGTCGCCATTGACGAAGCGCATTGTATTTCAGAATGGGGGCATGATTTTCGACCGGAATACCGCAATTTACGTTCAATAATAAAGCAATTGGGAAATATACCTGTCATTGGTTTGACAGCAACAGCCACGCCCAAAGTGCAAGAAGATATCCTCAAAAATTTGGACATGACCGATGCGACTGTTTATAAAGCTTCGTTCAATCGCCCCAATTTGTTTTATGAGGTACGGACCAAAACTAAAAATGTGGAGGCCGACATCATTCGTTTTATTAAACAAAACAAAGGGAAATCGGGCATTGTCTATTGTTTGAGCCGTAAAAAAGTAGAGGAAATTGCGCAAGTATTGCAGGTGAATGGCATTAGTGCAGTACCGTATCACGCGGGACTCGATGCAAAAACCAGGGCCAAACATCAAGATATGTTTTTGATGGAAGATGTTGAAGTGGTGGTGGCAACAATAGCTTTTGGAATGGGAATTGACAAACCCGACGTGCGCTTTGTGATTCACCATGATATCCCAAAATCGTTAGAAAGTTATTACCAAGAAACAGGTCGTGCAGGTCGTGACGGTGGGGAAGGCCATTGTATCGCCTACTACTCCTATAAGGATGTAGAAAAACTGGAGAAGTTTATGGCCGGAAAACCTGTGGCCGAACAAGAAATAGGATTTGCCTTACTGCAAGAAGTGGTCGCGTATGCCGAGACTTCCATGTCGCGGCGAAAATTTTTACTCCATTATTTTGGAGAAGAATTTGATGCTGAAACAGGCGAAGGTGCTGATATGGACGATAATGTGCGCAATCCCAAGTCCAAAACGGAAGCCCAAGCCCAGGTTAAATTGCTTTTAGAAGTCGTACGTGACACCAAGCATTTGTACAAGTCCAAAGAGATTGTCTTTACTCTTATCGGCCGAGTCAATGCCATTATCAAAGCGCATCGCACCGATACGCAACCCTTTTTTGGGTGTGGAAAAGCATTTGACGAGCGCTATTGGATGGCGCTGATTCGTCAAGTATTGGTCGACGGATTGTTGCATAAAGATATCGAGACCTATGGGATATTGAAACTATCCGAAAAAGGACATGCGTTTATCGCTTCTCCGCACTCGTTCATGATGTCGGAAGACCATGAGTATAGTGAAAGTGAGGATGAAACAATCGTTGCCGCTTCCAAAGCCACTGGTACTGCTGATGAAACTTTAATGGCCATGTTAAAGGAGTTGCGTAAAAAAGTCGCCAAACAGTTGGGGGTACCTCCGTTTGTGGTATTTCAGGATCCTTCTTTGGAAGATATGGCATTAAAGTATCCCATTACCATTGATGAGTTGACTAATATTCATGGCGTGGGTGAGGGGAAAGCCAAAAAATACGGTAAAGATTTTGTCGCCTTAATTGCGCGTTATGTTGCGGATAACGATATTATTCGTCCCGATGATTTGGTGGTGAAATCTACCGGAGCCAATTCGTCGAACAAACTCTATATCATTCAAAATATCGACCGTAAATTATCGCTCGAAGATATTGCCTCCGCCAAAGGCATGAATATGGACGCGTTATTAAAAGAAATGGAGCAGATAGTCTATTCGGGAACCAAGTTGAATATTGGCTATTGGATTGATGAAATACTCGACGAAGACCAACAAGAGGAGATTCATGAGTACTTTATGGAGTCGGAAACCGATCGTATTGAAGATGCCTTACGTGAGTTTGACGGCGACTATGATATTGAAGAACTTCGTTTGATGCGAATTAAATTTATCAGCGAAGTAGCGAATTAATTTTTTTATAAAACCTATCCAACCGCAATTCGAACAATCGGGTTGCGGTTTTTTATAACGCATAACTTGCCATTCGGCAGGCAGGCTCATAATTCATAACTCATAACTCATAACTCATAATTCATAATTCATAATTCATATACCTCTCCTCGGTGCGGTTTTAATGCATCTCGAACCGCAATCATATGCGATTCTGGAACCACCATGTAGGCGATGGCATGCATTTCATGCATAATTTCATGCCCGGTTATTTCAAGGGGTAGCTTTTCTATTTGTATATATTCCTTCAAATGAATTTCATGATGTGCAGCGGTTTTTGCCGATGTAGGACCACGAAAATCCCAAATGAGTTTGATGTTGCGATTCATTAAGTGTTTAATTTTCAGTAGTTATGGGTTTTTTTGTATATTTGAAAAAACAAACAAAACCAATGAAACAAAAGTACATTTTAATTCTATTATTTATGCTTCTTAGCATCAATTATAGCAAGGCCCAAGGAAACTACTCAGTAAATTCATTTCCTTATGTTTCCTACCAAGGAACTTTGACTAATATCAATACTAACGATGATATGTGTTCTGGATTGATTCCCCTTCCTTTTTCGTTTGATTACTATGGTACAACTTACAATCAAGTAGTGATTAGTACCAATGGATATATTGATTTTAGAAGTTCGAGTGCAAATTTATTTTCACCGTTTTCCTTTTCAATAGCTATTCCAAATACTACATTCCCCGTAAAAAATTCTATTCTTGGAGCTTATCAAGATTTGTATAACACATCAGGAGGTTTTATAGGATATAGTACTTATGGAACAGCGCCCTATAGAAAATTTGTGGTATATTATTATCAAAATGCATTATTTGCATGTTCTGCTTCACGAAGTACGTTTCAAATTGTATTGCATGAAACCTCCAATCTCATTGACATTATTCTTATCGATAAACAGGCTTGTGCGAATATGAATTCGGGTCGCACCGTAACGGGGCTTATAGATGCTACAGGGGCTAATGGGATTGCACCTCCGGGTCGTAATACTGGATTCTGGACAGCATCACAAGAAGCGTGGCGATTTTCAAGACCGGGGTATTATGCCAATTACAGTTATGTTGTTTGTGACCCTAACAACGATGGAATCGGAGAATACCTTTTGACAACTCTTCAAAATGATTTGGCTCCTTCCAATCCGTCGTCTGTTGCATTATATCAAACGTTAACAGATGCAACTCTTCAATCCAATCCAATCACTGGGTCAGTCTATACCTCGAATTCTTCCAATCAAGTGGTTTATGCGGTTTTTAATGGGCAAATCAAACCCGTGACGTTACAGGCTATTGATTGTGCCATCGATGCGGATGCTGATACGGTGCCTACTGCTTTGGAAGATTTGAATGGCGATACGAATTTGGCTAATGACGATACGGATGGTGATGGAATTCCAAATTACGCCGATAATGATGATGATGGTGATATGATTCTTACTAATCTAGAATACGTATTCCCTCGAATGAATGCCAATACGGTGCAAAATTCATTGTTAGATACCGATGCTGATGGTGTTCCCAATTATTTGGATAATGATGATGATGGAGATGGGGTTTTAACCTATTTAGAAGATTATAATGGAAATGGTAATCCCGCTGACGATGACACCAATGGCAATGGAACTCCTGATTATATGGAAAGTAATGTGGCTTTAGGGACCACCGAACTCACAGCAGGAATCATTGGGGTTTATCCAAATCCGGTTCAAGACGTATTGTACATTCAGAATGATCAAAATATACCCCTTCAATCCATTGCGATATATAATGTACAAGGAACATTGGTAAAAAATATTGCTCATGCGTCAACACTTTCCTCCATTCCAGTGAATGAATTGGCTTCTGGCTTATATTTAATTCAATGGAACACAGATAATGGAGTTGCTACTACCAAGTTTATGAAACAATAACACATCAATATTTATATTTTTAAGTCGGTTGTATGACCGACTTTTTTTATAATTCAAAAAAATCACCCATGAACTTTCGCATAACTAGCATAGCTTTTCTTTTCACTCTTTTCGGAAAAGCACAAGAATTGACACTCGATCGTGCCAACGGTTTAGCCCGTTTGCCCTTAAAATGTTTGCAACAAGAATATCCTAATAAGTTAAATCAATTACTCCTCGATGCCAGTGAATTGGGCTCTCCCAAAACGTTACATCCTGCCTTTTACGGCTGTTTTGATTGGCATTCGGCTGTGCATGGGCATTGGAGTTTAGTCTATTTGTTGAATCATTTTCCGCAATTAGACAACCGAAATCAAATTATAGAAAAACTACAAACTAATCTTAGCAAAGCCAATATTGAAGCTGAAATTGCGTATTTATCCAAAAAGCATGAGCAATCGTTTGAGCGAACCTATGGATGGGCATGGGTGCTAAAGTTGCAGATGGAGTTGGAACGCAGTAAAGATGCCACATTAAATGCGTTGGGGGAAAACTTAAAACCGCTTTCTCAATTGTTGTGTGAGCGTTATATTGAATTTTTACCCAAACTAAATTATGCCCTTCGCGTGGGAACGCACACCAACACAGCCTTTGGAATGGCATTAGCATGGGATTATGCCGTTTATTCCAATAACATAGCCTTACAACAATGTTTACGTCACAACGCGCTTCGTCTTTTCTTAAACGATCAAGATTGCCCGTTTGCATGGGAGCCCAGCGGAACGGATTTTCTCTCGCCATGTATGGAAGAAATTGGATTGATGCAACGCATTATGGAGCCAAAAGCATTTTTGAAATGGTTAAAAGCCTTTGCACCCGATTTATTTCGCAAAAATTATACTTGGGCCCCCGGAAGGGTAAGCGATCGCACCGATGGTCATCTCGTACATTTAGATGGTTTAAATTTTAGTCGGGCGTGGAATTTATATTATTTAGCCCATGCTTTTCCTAAAGAATTATCCCATTTGAAAGCGTTAGCACAAAGTCACCTCAATTTCTCTTTACCGGCCATTGTGGATGGCAATTACGAAGGCGAACATTGGTTGGCTTCTTTTGCTTTGTATGCTTTTGAAGTCCAAGGAACGTTAGAAAAGTAGTACTTTTGCTCCATGCCACGAGAACTTCAGTTTCAAGTTACACCCGAAATAGCTGCTCAGCCTGAGTTGTTGCATAGACATGTGGCACGTTTAGTACAGGTAACGGAAGCGGAAATCGAACATGTAATTATTCAAAAACGAAGTATTGATGCCCGTCAAAAGGCGATTAAAATCAATATTAAAGCCACGATTTACTTTTTAGGGGAATCATTAACTGAGGAAGCAATTCGCTTACCCGATTATCCCAATGTATCCCATAAAACGCCTGTCATTGTAGTAGGTGCAGGTCCTGCTGGATTATTCGCTGCACTGCAATTAATCGAATTGGGTTTGAAGCCCATCATTATTGAACGTGGGAAAGACGTGCGCGGCCGCCGTAGGGACTTGAAAGCCATCAATCGCGATCATGTGGTGGATGAAGATTCTAATTATTGTTTTGGCGAAGGAGGGGCTGGAACGTATTCCGATGGGAAATTGTATACCCGTTCCAAAAAACGCGGTGATGTGGATCGCATTCTCCGACTTTTGGTTGGTTTTGGAGCTTCTCCTGAAATTTTAGTCGAAGCGCATCCGCATATTGGAACCAATAAATTACCGCAAATTATTCAAGATATACGCCAAGCGATTATCCATTTTGGGGGCGAAGTGTTGTTTGAATCACGCGTAACGGATATTTTGGTTACTCAAGGCGAAGTACAAGGGGTGGAACTCCAAAATGGCCAGCGTATTGAAGCCAAAAAAATGATTTTGGCCACCGGGCATTCGGCCCGCGATATTTTCGAGTTACTCGATCGAAAAAAAATCCTCATCGAAGCCAAGCCTTTTGCTCTTGGCGTTCGCGCAGAACATCCACAAACCTTAATTGACCAAATTCAATATTCCTGTGATTTTCGGGGGGATTACTTACCGCCTGCACCGTACTCGATAGTGAAGCAAGTCAACGGACGCGGGATGTATTCGTTTTGTATGTGTCCCGGGGGGGTCATAGCGCCATGTGCGACGAGTCCGGGCGAAGTAGTTACCAACGGGTGGTCGCCCTCAAAACGCGATCAAGCTACAGCCAACTCTGGGATTGTAGTGGAATTGCGTTTGGAGGATTTCAAACCCTTTGCCAAATTTGGACCTTTAGCGGGGATGGAATTTCAAAAAGATATCGAACAGCGTGCTTTTCGATTGGCGGGTCAAACGCAGCGAGTTCCGGCCCAACGCATGGTTGATTTTTCACAAAAAAAGGTGTCCGTCGATATTCCCAAAACCTCCTATGTGCCGGGTACAACTTCGGTAGAGTTGGGTGACGTCTTTCCGTCTTTTTTAACCCAAATTATGCGGGAAGGCTTTGTACACTTTGGAAAATCGATGAAAGGCTATTTTACCAATGACGCCATTTTGCATGCTCCCGAAAGTCGTACTTCTTCCCCCGTGCGGATTCCGCGCGATCCCTATACGTTAGAACATCTTCAAATTAAAGGCTTGTATCCTTGCGGTGAAGGTGCAGGGTATGCTGGGGGTATTATTTCTGCGGCTATTGATGGGGAGAAATGTGCACTTAAAATTGCTGAATCGTTGACCAAAAAATACCCCAAAGAGTAGCTAACTTTTTGGGGCTTATCAATTACTATATCTTCTTATTTTTCAGACGATCTTTAAACACTTTTTCAAATTTTTCCACTTTGGGGCGAACAACCATTTGACAATAGGGTTTGTTAGCATTGTTGGCATAGTAATTTTGATGGTACTCCTCTGCCGCCCAGAATTTTTTGAGGGGTTCTAATGAGGTTACAATCTTCGAAGGATATACGTTTTTAAAGTTCAATTCGTCAATTAATGCTTGCGCTTCCTTTTTTTCATCCTCATTTTTATAAAAAATTACAGAACGGTATTGGGTACCTACATCACCTCCTTGTCGGTTGAGTGTCGTGGGGTCATGTACCGTGAAGAACACTTGATAGATTTCATCCAAACTTGTAACATTAGGATTGTAGGTGATTTCAACTACTTCTGCAGCTCCCGTTCGGCCGGTACAAACTTCTTCATAACTCGGATTCTCTACAGTGCCTCCTGCATAGCCTGAAACCACTTTTTCAACCCCATTCAAATTTTGGTACACGGCTTCCACACACCAAAAACAACCACCTCCTAAGACTACCGTTTTCAATTGTGCTGCTTTTTCAGCCGAATCAGGAACAAAATCAAGCGAAACGGCATTCATACAATAGCGTTTTCCCGTGGGTTCAGGTCCGTCGTCAAACAAATGGCCTAAGTGGCTGTCACAACGGCTGCATAAGGCCTCCACCCGCTGCATACCATACGAATTATCGGGTCGGAACCAAATGCTTTTAGGATTGTCTTGTTCAAAGAAACTAGGCCACCCGCAACTGCTGACAAATTTTTGCTGGGAGCGAAATAGTTTGTTGCCACAAGCTGCACAATAATAGGTGCCTTTGGTTTCACTCTTCCACATCGAACCCGTAAAGGCACGCTCGGTATCGGCATGACGGGCTACTTCGTAAAGGTCGGGGGGAAGCACTTTTTTCCATTCGGCATCAGATAAAACAAGTTTGCTCGTATCCGTGTTAGAGTAATACGGATTTTCGGGTTTTTGAATTGTATTTTCCATCGTCGTTTTTTTTGTTTTTTGGGATTGTTGTGGCTGGTTTTGGCCACATGCTGTTGTGGACAATAAGCTTAAACTGAGTAATAAACTATATATTTTTTTCATATTTTCAATGCTTTTCAATACAAAGGTATCAAGCAAATACGTTTCAATTCGTAATTTAGTTTACAAAGGGCGATGCTTTAAGGAAAGTTTAACGCTTGTTTGTAAAGCTTCGACAAAATTACCCGAGAATTGTTGTACTTTTGACCCTAGACATCCCGCTATGAAAGAAGAACAAGTCATTTTAGTCAACGCCAACGATGAGCCTATTGGTTTGATGAACAAGTTGGAAGCCCACGAAAAAGCCGTGTTACACCGTGCCTTTTCTGTTTTTGTATTAAACGATAAAAATGAAGTGATGTTGCAACAACGAGCCCATCATAAGTATCATTCTCCTTTACTTTGGACCAATACTTGTTGCAGTCATCAACGGGCGGGTGAAACGAATATTCAAGCGGGTAAAAGACGTTTGGAGGAGGAAATGGGTTTTGTAACCGAATTGAAAGAATTGTTCCATTTTATTTACAAAGCGCCTTTCGATAATGGGTTGACTGAACACGAATTGGACCATGTGATGATTGGGTATTATAATGGTGAACCGGCCATCAATCCTGAAGAAGTAGAGCGTTGGAAATGGATGGATATCGAGGCCATCCGTGAAGACATGAAAAACCAACCTGAGATTTATACCGTATGGTTTAAAATCATATTTGACGAATTTTATCATTACCTCGAAGACCATAAATTATAATCATGCGCGTTACTGTATCCCGAAAAGCCCATTTCAACGCTGCGCATCGTTTGTATCGAAAAGATTGGACGATGGAGCAAAACCAAGCGGTATTTGGCAAATGCAATAATCCCAATTTTCACGGCCACAATTACGAACTTATTGTTTCTGTAACTGGAGAAATCGACCCAGAAACGGGGTATGTGATCGATGTAAAGATTATTTCCGACTTGGTGAAAACCCTTGTCGAGGATGCATTCGACCACAAAAACCTTAATTTGGATGTACCCGAATTTCAAGAGTTGAATCCGACTGCTGAAAATATTGCCGTCGTGATTTGGCAGAAACTACGTCCTCATATCGGTTTGGATAAAGATTTAGAAGTGGTGTTGTATGAAACGCCACGTAACTTTGTGACCTTTAAAGGGAATTAATCATGGCATTACGAAAGGGTTCACTTGTTCCTCATTTTACAGCAATAGACAGCCAAGGAGAGCAATTCGATAGCGCTTTGGTTTTCGGAAAACAATGGGTAGTCCTCTTTTTTTATCCCAAAGACGATACCCCGGGATGTACCACACAAGCCTGTGCTTTTCGCGATCGCTACCAAGATTTTACCGATTTAGGTGCGGTGGTGATAGGCGTCAGTTCCGATGGCGTAGCTTCTCATGTGCGTTTTCAAAGCAAATACAAACTTCCGTTTACCTTATTGGCCGATACCCAAAAGAAAATACGAACCTTATTTGGTGTTCCCAAAGATTTAATGGGCTTGGTCGACGGTCGTGCGACCTATGTTATCGGTCTCGATCAGAAGATACACTATATCTTTGACTCGATAAGTGGAAGTGGTCACATGGAGCGGGCCTTAGCTTTTCTGAAGAGCAAGGTTTAACCCCTATTATTTTAGTTTATACAACTATCTCCTTATTTTTGTATTATTGACACAAACATTATGCATTGGTATCCTTTAGTTTTCAAACCCATCATCAAAGAACGAATTTGGGGCGGGACAAAATTGCGCGACGTTTTACGCAAACCTATTGTTTCTGAGATTTCAGGAGAGAGTTGGGAACTTTCAACGGTTCCAGGCGATGTGAGTGTAATCGCCAATGGAGCGCTGGAAGGCACCGATTTAAACACGGTTGTTTCCCTCAATCCTGAGGCGGTTTTGGGGAAGAAAGTAGTAGCACAATTCGGCAATCAATTTCCTTTATTGTTCAAATTCTTGGATGCTCATGAGGACTTATCGATTCAAGTCCATCCTAATGACGCTCTGGCCAAGGAACGCCACAATTCGTTTGGGAAAACGGAAATGTGGTATGTGATGCAAGCCGATCCTGGCGCACAATTGATCGTAGGATTCAAAGAAGATTCCAATGCTGAAGCCTATCAAACTGCCTTGTCACAACATCAAGTAGTGGATTTGTTGGCGAAACATTCGGTGCAAAAAGGGGATGTTTTTTTTCTAGAAACAGGGACGGTGCATGCCATTGGCGCAGGAACATTGATTGCCGAAATTCAGCAAACTTCCGATATCACCTACCGTATTTATGATTTTGATCGTAAGGATGTTCAAGGGAATCGTCGCGAACTGCATACCGATTTAGCGCTTGAGGCAATAAATTATCGGCGAACCAACAGTAAAATTACATATTCTAGAAATAGCAACGAATCTAACGTAATGGTGGATTGTCCCTATTTTACAACTTCCTTTATTCCGTTGACCGATACAGTAAGTCTACACAGCACACACGATTCCTTTACCGTTCTGATGGTCATGGAAGGCGATGGCATCCTTTTGTATGGAGATGAAAAAATGCCAATAACCAAAGGAGTAACGATTTTATTACCCGCTGCTTTAGGGCCAGTACAACTGAAGGGCATTGCCGAGTTATTAGAAATCACAATTTCCTAACTGCATTCCGAAGATAATCCTTACCTTTGCCCAAATTTAAAATACCAAGCATTATGGCCAGTGTAAGAAACTTAAAAAAAGACATTAACTACGTATTGGGCGATATCATTGAAGCCGTTTATTTGTTGGAAATGACCACCGCAGGTAAACCTACTGAACCCACCCAAGCCATTATCACGGAAGCTTTAGTAGCTTTTGATGATTTGATGACAAAAGTGAATGCCAAAAACGTTGAAAATAGAAAAGCGCATTTTAAGCAAATCAATACAGAATTGGAAGCGACTGCGAATCAATTGGTTGATAAAATCAACGCTTTGTAAGACTGATTTTTTTCCAAAAAGTGACGGAAATATTTTGGAGAATTCAAATTCAAATTTATATTTGCATCACAATACACCGCCGGTGTAGCTCAGCTGGCTAGAGCAGCTGATTTGTAATCAGCAGGTCGTGGGTTCGAGTCCCTCCATCGGCTCAGTTTTAAGGAACACCTTTGTGTTCCTTTTTTTATTCGTGCTAGGGACGAGAAATTTACCCCGAGTAACCTAGTGGATTCGGGGAGTCCCTCCATCGGCTCTTAGAAGGAACACCTCTGTGTTCCTTTTTTTATATGGTGTAATAAGAGAAATACTGTGGAGTTTCTTTACAGTTTCATTATCCTATCAACAACAAAGGCTCCTGTTGAGGAGCCTTTATCATATTCTATTCTTTACTTCACATTATTTTCGAGCGATTACCTTTTCACAAGCGGCCACAATCGAAGTGCTATTTAAGCCATATTTCTCCATCAATTGTTCGGGTGTACCGCTTTCTCCAAACGAATCTTTTACAGCGACAAACTCTTGCGGAGCAGGGTGGTTTACCACCAAGGTTCGTGCCACACTCTCGCCCAAGCCCCCCAAGAAGTTGTGTTCCTCAGCCGTTACAACGCAACCTGTTTTGGCCACCGACTTTAAAATCGCTTCTTCATCCAACGGTTTGATCGTGTGAATGTTGATCACTTCTGCTGAAATTCCTTTGGCTTCCAAAGCTTCTGCTGCCACTAAAGCTTCCCAAACCAAATGCCCCGTGGCAATAATGGTTACATCGGTACCTTCATTCAACAGAATTGCTTTTCCAATAACGAAAGGTTCGTCAGCAGGAGTGAAGTTAGGAACTACAGGACGGCCAAAGCGCAAATAAGCTGGGCCATGATGTTCGGCCAAGGCCAGCGTCGCCGCTTTGGTTTGGTTATAATCACAGGTATTGATAACGGTCATTCCGGGGAGCATTTTCATCAAACCGATATCTTCCAGAATTTGGTGCGTGGCGCCATCTTCCCCTAAGGTCAAACCTGCATGCGAAGCACAAATCTTGACATTTTTATCGGAGTAGGCTACCGATTGACGAATTTGGTCATAGACACGACCGGTTGAGAAATTGGCAAAGGTTCCCGTAAACGGAATTTTCCCACCAATAGTCAAACCCGCGGCAATACCAATCATGTTGGCCTCAGCAATTCCCACTTGGAAAAAGCGTTCGGGGTGGTTTTTTTTGAAGTCATCAAACTTTAACGAGCCAATTAAATCGGCACATAAAGCGACTACATTTTCATTTTTCTGACCCAATTCGGTCATCCCTGCGCCAAATCCGGAGCGGGTATCTTTACTTCCTGTATTTTCGTATTTTTTCATGATGTGTTGCCTATTAATAGTCTCCTAAGGTTGCTGGATTTTGCGCCAAACCACTTTCCAGTTGCGCATCGTTGGGCGCTTTTCCATGCCAAGCGTGGGTATGCATCATAAAGTCGACGCCATTCCCCATTTCAGTGTAGAGTAAAACAGCTACCGGTTTCCCTTTTCCTGTTTTCGCTTTGGCTTCGTTCATCCCGGCTAAAATCGCTTCGATGTTGTTTCCTTCTTTGATTTCCAAAACCTCCCAATCAAAGGCTTCAAATTTGGCCCGTAAATTTCCCAACGACAACACATCGTGGGTTGAACCGTCAATTTGTTGCCCGTTGTAATCCACCGTTGCAATCAGGTTGTCCACTTTCTTGGCCGAAGCATACATGATCGCTTCCCAATTTTGCCCTTCTTGTAATTCACCGTCACCTGTTAGAATGTAAACGAGTTTGTCGTCGTGGTTTAATTTCTTGGCCTCGGCGGCTCCAATGGCAACCGAAAGTCCCTGACCCAATGATCCTGAAGCCATTCGGATACCAGGAAGTCCTTCGTGGGTAGTAGGGTGGCCTTGTAGACGAGAGTTTAATTTTCGGAAGGTGGCCAATTCTTCTACAGGAAAATACCCGCTTCGTGCGAGTACACTGTAAAATACAGGAGAAATATGCCCGTTGGAAAGGAAGAAAATATCCTCCCCAATACCATTCATATCAAATCCTTCTTTGCGCTCCATCACCTCTTGAAAAAGGCACACTAAAAACTCAGCACAACCCAAAGAACCTCCTGGGTGACCTGAATTTACAGCATGTACCATTCGAAGGATGTCGCGGCGTACTTGTGTTGTTAAATCGTGTAGTTGTTGCATGTTAGACATTGTTGTGGTATTAAAATGTGGCACAAAAGTACACCGATTCTGTGGGTTACACAAATTGAAGAGGGATGTTTCTTCTATGGAAGTCAAATCACATATCAAGCAATGTAATTTAAGGATTAATGCCCAAATTTTAGTCCATACATTTAAGCGTAATTGCTTCAAAGGTTATTGGTTTTCGTACCAATTCTAAACCATAAAAGGCCAATGATTTTTTTAGGGCATCCATTGAAGAGTAATCAAGTATGAAATCATAAGTACTATTTAAACGTGGATCAGCATAAAACCGCTCACCCATTCGTTCCCATAAATCGTTGGTAACCGTTGTTATTTTGGTTTGAGAAAAAATTAACAGCGATTCCGTATTTCCAGAATGATTCTCCTCGGGATTAGTATTGATAATGAGTTTAGAGGTATCTTTTATATGAATGTAATACCCATCAAGTGTCTTAGATTCATGTACTAGGGTTATCCCAAGCGATTTTTGAATCAAATCTGTCAAATGTGCCACACTTTTTTCTTTGTCCGTATGATTTTTGAATTTGTAATACAATGAAAAATAGTTTGCAGTTGGGTTGCAATCATCATAAATTTCAGCCAAAGGTTTTTCAAAGAGTACTCCAAAAATCTCCGCCAAACTATGGTTCGTACAGTAGTAGACTCCTTTATTTAATCCGTTGAGTACGCTTTTGTTGTGACGTACATACGAACTATTTGAATTTTGTGGAAGTAATGCAAATAGCGATTTGGTATTGGTATCGGTTAGGCGCTCAAACCAGACATTTGATCGCTCCATTTCTTCTATAAACTTTTTTTGTTCTTCCAGAGCTTCAGGGGAAGGGGTAAATGGTTTCTCTTCAATTGATTTCCCTAGTAAAAGTTGTTCTAAAATAGTTTCAGTCAAAGCCTCTGGAGCACCAATCCAAAGAATAGTGGAGTCAGGGTGAATAACAACGGTTTGTGGTATAAGCATCATTCCCTCTTGTTCAATACCCAATTGTTGGTGTGTTTTTTTGCTTTGGTCTGAGACAACAACGGTTTTAAAATCAATTCGTTTAGTTGTATGTAGCGCTTTCACCGGTGTTTCATAGGTCATTGATAGAAACATGACCTCTTTGTTTTTTTGAAATTTTTCCTGTAACGCATTCATGTGCGGCACAGCTGCCAAACAAGGCGCACACCAAGTTGCCCAAAACTCGATAACCAAATATTTTCCCTTTAACGATTTGTTCTTAGGGGTGTTGAGAATGTAATCTGTGACTGTTGGAGTGGGGGTTTTTTGTCCAATTTTTTCGAATACTTGCGCTACACTTGTGATATGAACTAAACAAAATAGGAAGAAGAGCAATTTTTTATGCATAGATTTCGTTTTTTGGATAACTTCAATTCACACAATTTAGTATAACAGGTTCTATTTTTTTGCCACTAGGGTGAATTTTTATCTTCGCTAAGGAAATCTTAATCCCTCCAGCCCTTTCCCAAAAAAAAGTATCTTTGTCGGCTGAAATACCTTTCAATGAAATTTGAGTTACTGCATACCGATCCACAATCCCAAGCCCGTGCGGGTAAAATTACCACAGACCATGGCGTCATTGAAACCCCTATTTTTATGCCTGTAGGCACCGTAGCTTCGGTAAAAGGGGTGCATCAACGCGAACTCAGGGACGATATTAATCCCGATATTATTTTAGGAAATACGTACCATTTATACTTGCGTCCCCAGTTGGATATTTTAGAAAAAGCTGGAGGCTTGCACAAGTTCATGAATTGGGATCGAAATATTTTGACCGATAGTGGTGGGTACCAAGTGTATTCCCTCTCTGCCAATCGTAAAATCAAAGAAGAAGGGGTGAAATTTAAATCGCATATCGATGGTTCCTACCATTTTTTCTCTCCCGAAAATGTCATGGAAATTCAACGTACCATCGGCGCCGATATTATCATGGCTTTTGACGAATGTACGCCTTATCCGTGTGATTACCGCTATGCCAAACGGAGTATGCACATGACCCACCGTTGGTTGGATCGCTGTGTGGCGCATTTGAAAACGCTTCCCCCAAAATATGGGTATGAACAAACCTTATTTCCTATTGTTCAAGGCAGTACGTACAAAGATTTACGTCAAATGTCGGCCGAATACATTGCCAATGTAGGCGCAGAAGGAAATGCTATTGGAGGATTGTCCGTAGGCGAACCGGCTGAAGAAATGTATGCCATGACCGAAGTGGTGACGGCTGTACTTCCGAAAGACAAACCCCGTTATTTAATGGGGGTGGGTACGCCTATTAATATTTTGGAAAATATTGCCTTGGGAATTGATATGTTTGACTGTGTGATGCCTACACGCAATGCCCGTAACGGAATGTTGTTTACGGCCCACGGGGTAATCAATATTAAAAATAAAAAGTGGGAAGACGATTTTTCTCCTATTGACGAAATGGGAATTACCTTTGTCGATACCGAATACTCCAAAGCCTACCTTCGTCACTTGTTTGCCGCCAATGAATACTTGGGCAAACAAATTGCCACAATTCACAATTTAGGATTCTACCTTTGGTTGGTTCGTGAAGCCCGAAAACACATCATTGCTGGGGATTTCAGGGAATGGAAAAATAAAATGGTACAACAAATGAGTCAACGTTTGTAATGAAAATTATTGATCGCTACATCTTAAAACGGTACTTGGTGACTTTTGCCACCATGCTGTTGCTATTCATTCCCATTGGGATAACCATTGACGTAGCCGAAAAAGTCAACAAAATGATTGAAAATCGCGTTCCTTTTCCTGCGATTGCTCAGTACTATGTCGATTTTACCATTTATTTTGCCAATTTATTGTTTCCAATATTTCTCTTTTTATCCATCATTTGGTTTACCTCCAAATTAGCCAACAACACTGAAGTTATTGCCATCTTGAGTTCGGGCATTTCCTTTACTCGTTTTTTACGCCCCTATTTGATAGGGGCAGCCATGGTATCGGTTTTTGCATTGCTCATGGGATTCTTTTTGGTGCCCAAGGCTAGTGAGGGGTTCAAAACCTTTCGATTCATGTATTTGATTGGAAATGGTCAAAATGAGATGCGGGACAATTCGGATGTGTACCGACAAATCAGCGATAACGAATATATTTATGTGAGTTCGTACAATCCCGATAGCAAACTAGGGTTTAAGTTTTCCATGGAACGGTTTAAAGGCGATTCCTTAGTCTACAAAATTACCGCCGATCGGATCAAATTCAATGAGAACGACAGCACCTATTCGCTATTTGAATATAAAAAACGAAAAGTAGGTGCCCTCAATGATGTGCTCGAAATTGGCACGCGCAAAGACACCGTACTTCAATTTGATGTTGATGAATTGACCCCAACGGTTTATGTTGCAGAGACCTTAAATTACTTTGATTTAGTAAAGTTTATCGAGAAAGAGAAAAAGCGAGGCTCCGCCAATATGAATACCTATTTGGTAGTGTTGTACAAAAAATACAGTGTACCGGTTTCCGCTTTCATTTTAACGGTGATTGCCGTGGCCGTCTCTTCCATGAAACGGCGTGGCGGTATGGGAATCAATTTGGTGATTGGAATTGTCATTGCTTTTGCTTTTGTCTTTATGGACAAGGTTTTTGGAGTTTTGGCCGAGAAATCCAGTGCCCCTCCCATGCTTTTGGTTTGGTTACCCAATATGATTTTTGGTATTTTAGCTCTTTACTTATTGCGCAATGCCAAACGATAAATTTAGAAGTCTCCTACTACTGCACCTCATTGTATTCATCTGGGGATTTACGGCCATAATTGGGAAGCTCATTACGTTGGATGCGTTGGCTCTGGTATGGTTTCGCATGTTGTTTGCCGTTTTTTTTATTGGGGCTTATGTAGTGTATCAAAAAATCTCGTGGCGGCATTCCCGCTCTATGATTCCCATTTTTCTTGGCGCTGGAGTGGTGATTGCGTTGCATTGGTTTACGTTTTTTAAAGCGATTAAAGTCTCAAATGTTTCGGTAACCCTAGCGTGTTTGTCAACAGGTGCTTTTTTTACCTCTTTGTTGGAACCCCTTTTCACCCCAAAAAAGATGGTGCGTTATGAGCTTTTCTTTGGATTGTTGGTCATCGGAGGATTGGCCTTGATTTTTAAAGTAGAAACTCATTTTATAACGGGTATCGTTTTGGCCTTACTCTCTGCCTTTTTGTCGGCTTTATTTGCGGTACTAAATTCCCGTTGGGTCGCCCGTCATGAACCCGTAGTCATTACCCTGTTTGAATTGTTGGGAGGCGTATTGTTTTTTTCCATTTTATTGGGAATATCAGGCAGTTTTACCGCTACTTTTTTCCAGTTATCATGGAGCGATTTAGGCTATTTACTGTTGCTCAGTTCCGTATGTACCGCTTTTGCTATGATTGCTTCTACCGCTTTACTTCGGGTGTTGGATGCTTACACGGTGATGCTTACCATCAACTTAGAACCCGTTTACGGCATTATCTTAGCCATGCTTCTTTTTGAAGAAACTGAAACTATGAGTGGCACCTTTTATTTGGGCGCGGTAATTATTTTGGTCACGGTTATCGCCAATGGGATTCTGAAATCGCGCACAACTTCCTAGCGTATTGTTTACAATTAATCCCTTTTTTTTATTTCCTCAAAAAAAGGAAACCCCTATCTTTGTATTTCGAACTTTTACTAAACCCTATATTGTATGGAGTATTTAGATTTTGAGCTTCCCATTAAAGAATTGGAAGACCAATTAGAAAAATGTGAGCTTATTGGTCAGGAGTCCAATGTGGATGTTACGAATACCTGCAAACAAATCGAAAAGAAATTAGAAGAAACCAAAAAGAAAATATATAAGAATCTAACCGCTTGGCAACGCGTGCAACTTTCGCGTCATCCCAACCGTCCATATACGTTAGAATACATCACTACGCTCACCGACGGCACGTTCTTAGAACTCTTTGGCGACCGTAATTTTAAAGATGATAAAGCCATGATAGGCGGCTTAGGGAAAATAGGCGGACAGTCTTTTATGCTCATCGGTCAACAAAAAGGGATTAATACCAAAATGCGTCAATACCGCAATTTCGGGATGGCCAATCCTGAAGGGTATCGCAAAGCACTACGTTTGATGAAAATGGCTGAGAAGTTCGGTATTCCTGTAATCACCTTTATTGATACCCCTGGGGCGTATCCGGGGATGGAAGCAGAAGAACGTGGACAAGGGGAGGCTATTGCCCGAAATATCTTTGAAATGTCACGCTTACAAGTGCCTATCATTTGCGTCATCATTGGCGAAGGCGCTTCTGGAGGGGCCTTAGGAATTGGTGTAGGAGACCGCGTATTCATGTTGGAAAATACATGGTATTCCGTAATTTCTCCCGAATCCTGTTCGTCCATTTTGTGGAAAAGTTGGGATTATAAAGAGAAAGCTGCGGAGGCGTTGAAACTGACATCGACCGACATGAAAAAACAAAAGTTGGTCGACGATGTTATTCCCGAACCACTCGGTGGAGCCCACTACGACAAAGCAACGACATTTGCAACAGTGAAGGAATATATTTTAAATGCCTTCCAAGAACTCAAAGAATTATCAACATCCGAGCTTGTAGCCAATAGAATGGACAAGTACAGCAAGATGGGCGAGTTTAAAGAGTAAAAAAGAAGGATACAATACCCTTAATCCGAAGCCCGTGGTTTCGGATTTTTTTTGTGTTGTTAACAAAATATTAGGAGTTATAAACAAGGTGGTGGTAATAAATCCTCCTCCGGTTTTTAGTAGAATTGGTTACATTCGCTTTATGGAAAATTTACGCAATATTAACCCCGTAAAGGTGGATAAAACAACCTTAATTACGTTAGAAAAAGGGAAACTTCCGCCGCAAGCATTGGACTTGGAAGAGGCGGTTTTAGGGGCGATGATGATTGATAAAAAAGGAGTCGATGAGGTCATTGATATCCTGCAGCCCGATGCTTTTTACAAAGAAGCACATAAATTCATTTTTGAAGCTATTTTCCAACTCTTTACCGATTCCCAACCCATAGACTTATTAACCGTTTCGGCTCAACTAAAGAAAAACGGGAAGTTGGAAATGGCAGGCGGTGATTTTTACCTTATTCAGCTTACGCAAAAGATTTCTTCTTCGGCGCATATTGAGTTCCACTCACGCATCATTCTCCAGAAATATATTCAACGTTCGCTCATCAAAATCTCTTCCGATATTATTGAAGAAGCCTACGAAGACGCAACGGACGTTTTCGATTTGCTTGATATGGCCGAGTCCAAATTGTATGAAGTTACCCAAGGCAATATCAAGCGCAGCTCCGAAACAGCGCAAAGTTTGGTGATGCAAGCCAAAAAACGCATCGAAGAAATTTCCAATAAAGAAGGATTGAGCGGCGTCCCTACCGGATTCCACAAACTCGATCAAGTTACCTCCGGTTGGCAACCCTCCGATTTGATTATTATCGCAGCACGTCCTGGGATGGGAAAAACAGCTTTTGTATTGTCGATGGCCCGAAACATTGCTATCGATTCCCAAAGTCCAGTAGCTGTATTTTCGCTCGAAATGTCCTCCGTTCAGTTGATTACCCGTTTGATTTCCTCCGAAACCGGTTTGTCTTCCGAGAAATTACGTACAGGGAAATTAGAAAAACACGAGTGGGAGCAGTTGAGTGTCAAAGTGCGCGATTTGGAAAAAGCACCGCTCTATATTGACGACACCCCATCGTTGTCGATTTTTGATTTGCGCGCCAAAGCGCGACGGTTGGCCTCACAACACGGCATTAAACTTATCATTATCGATTACTTACAATTAATGACTGCGGGGGGTGCAGGCAAAGGCGGTGGAAATCGCGAACAAGAAATTTCTACCATTTCACGAAATTTAAAAGCCTTGGCCAAAGAATTGGATGTTCCCGTAATTGCACTATCACAATTATCCCGTGCCGTTGAAACGCGGGGTTCAAGCAAGCGGCCCTTGCTTTCGGACCTACGTGAATCGGGAGCTATTGAGCAAGATGCCGATATCGTATCGTTTATTTATCGACCTGAATATTATAAAATTGAAGAATGGGATGATGATGAACAATCCCCCACACAAGGACAAGCGGAATTTATCATTGCAAAACACCGTAACGGTTCGTTGGAAAATATTCGCTTGAAATTTATAGGAAACCTCGGTAAATTTGATAACCTTGATGATTTTGCCAGTGGTTTTAGTGATTTACCGTCCAAAATGAATGCCGATGATAATCCGTTTTTCACCAAAAATCTGCCTTCACCCAACGACGCCTTCGGTGGACCGCCACCTTCGCTCGAGGACGATAGTGATGTTCCTTTTTAAAAATTAGCGAAAACAGGTAGAAATACCTGTTTTTTTTGCCCAAAAAGTTATATTTATGTCATCAAACTAAAAACCCTAAAACATATGAAAGCTGAACCCGTAAATGTCATTCCTTTGACACAAGCACAAACCTGGGCCAAACGTTGGCAAGAAGCCAGCTCTGTAGATATCAAAGCGTTTTTGATTCCCGAAATTGACGTTACGCAAGTGCTCAACGAACCCAATGTTGAAAATCTTCGCGCTTATTTGGGTATTGATGACACCGGCAATCCCAAGCTGATGATTGTTGGGGTTGATAAAAATGGGGTCGATTTAATCAATTACGATCAAGGATTGTACGTTTATGATATGACCTCACCCTGTCCCAAAAACTGCGATTATACCAGTCCGTTAATGGGGTAATGAATGCTCATTTTTATTAAACAACTTTATTATTTAATCCAAATCGGAGTCATTTTGGTGTTGTGGGTTCGTTTTTTTAAAACATCCCGCGCACTACAATGGCTCACGATTTATGCGACAACAATGGGGGTGATTGAAACGTTAAACAAAGCACTTTCTTCCCTTGGGATTCACAACCTGTTTTTGTCGCATTTTTATTTTATATTCCAATTTTTACTGCTTTCAGGATTTTATTTTACAGTACTTGATAAGGCCAAAAATAGGCGCTGGATTCAAATTATGGTTCCCGTGATCCTACTCGTAAATGGGGTGCCTTATCTCGTAAACCCTCAACTATTTCACGATTTTAATCCCGTTGAAATTTACTTGTTATCGATGCCTATTGTCATTTATGCTACATGGCATCTGTACCAAATGTTGGATGGGGATAAAACTTTTTACTATTTTACTTTAGGCGTTGTTTTGTATGTTATGGGGAGTGCGGCCTTATTTTTAGCCCATTTTTTAATGGTGAAAATAGCGTACGATTTTCCTTTTTGGCTCATTTCGGGATTCAATCTCTTTTTATACACCGTTTTTCAAATGCTCATGGCCTATCAAGTGTATCAACTTTTTAAATTAAATTATGGAACTAACGTGGAGTGAATCAACCGTTGTGCAAACCATTGTGTGGACATTTCTCGCGTTTTTGTCCATGGCGATAGTACTTATCTTGTTTTTTTATTTTTCCCGAAAAAAAATCGTGGCCAAAGAAATTGAAAAACGGGAATTAGAAGTCAATCATCAAAAAGCCTTGTTGCAGGCGGTACTATTTACCCAAGAGGAAGAGCGAAAACGAATTGCGCAAGACCTACACGATGACATTAGTTCCAAGCTCAACGTGGTTACCCTGCATACCCATTTACTCAAAACACCCAATTTAGAGGAAAATGAACGGTTTGAAATCATGGAAAATATCGAAAAGCTTACCAGCAAAGCATTAGAAAGTGCACGACGTATCGCCCACGATTTGTTGCCTCCAGTGTTGGAAAAATTTGGACTACAAGCGGGCGTTGACGAATTGGTCTTGGAATACAATACCACACAAAAAGTAAGTGTTTCTCGCACAGGCGAAGGCTCCTTTGATAGCTTATCTTCCGAAAAGCAATTGCCTGTTTTTCGTATTCTACAAGAGTTGTTGCACAATTCCGTTCGCCATGGAAAAGCGTCCGAAGTACTTATCCATGTTGAAATGCTTGCGACGCATTGGCGGTTGGATTACCGTGACAATGGGTGCGGATTTGAGGTCAATGATCCCAAAGTACGCAAAGGAATTGGCTTGCGCAATATTGAAAGTCGCGTGGGGCTCCTTCATGGAGCGCTTACCTTGAAGGCACAACCCGGTCAAGGAGTACATTATCAAATTACGTTTCCAAATGAAAAATAAAATAAAAATTCTACTCGCGGATGACGAGGAGTTGTTCCGAAAAGGCTTGTATTTTTTACTGCAACGCGAGTCCGACATGGAGGTAATTTTTGAAGCGTCCAACGGGCAACAAGTACTGGATTTTCTAGAAAATACCGATACCTATCCCGATATCATTTTAATGGATTTAAAAATGCCAGACGTTAATGGAGTCGAAGCTACGCGGATGGTTCACAAAGCCTTTCCGGTTATAAAAACCATTGCATTAACGAGTTACCATACCCGTGCCTTCATTGCCAATATGTTGCATGTGGGCGCCTCTGCTTATTTGGTCAAAAATGCTTCCCCCGCTCTAATGGTCGAAACCCTACGACAAGTTTATGAAAAAGGATTTTACTACACGCCCGAAGTCCTCGAAGTTATTCAACAAGATATCGTTACGCAAACGCCCCGATTGCGATTTGCCACCGATGATTTAACCAACCGCGAACGGGAAGTTTTGCAATTGCTTTGTCAACAATTCAACACCCAAGAAATTGCGGATAAACTGTTTATCAGTCCCCGTACCGTCGAAGGACACCGCAATAATCTGCTGCTGAAAACCGAATCACGCAACATAGCAGGCTTGGTCGTTTATGCCATTCAAAACAAAATTGTCACACTCGAGGGGTTGTAAAAAAAACACCGACTACTAGGAATCGGTGTTGCATAGTATCGGTTTTGGCGTACAACATTACTTGAGAATGGGCGATAGGAGCGTTAACTCAGTAAAAAATTAACCGATAAAATTAAATAGACCAATAGTAAGATGAGTATGCAGCTCAAACCTAGTTTGGTGCCTACGCTCATATTTTTCATGGCGTTTTTCATTACAAATGCGGTTGGGTTGTTAGTCATGATTCAAAATTACAATTCGTGTTTTTATTACCTATACGTATTTTTACGTGTTTTGTATGTTTCTAGAATTAACAAATCTTTGTTGCTTAAATAGCAGAGAAAACTGTAAATTCGAAACAAATTTAGAAGTACTGCTATGAAAAATTGGGGCTCAATTTGTGTAGGGTTGTTTTTACTTTGTTTAGGGCAGGTTTACGCCAATTTTATTCTTTTACCCATGGACGATGTGTCGCAAAAAAACCATCTCAAAGCCTATGGGATTACGTATTGGGTACTGTCCAAAGACTATAAAGCTAGCTGGCTCCTTAACTATCGTGGGGGCTCTTTTCTACTTCCCGATGCGCCCGAAATTCGCAAAGAATGTCAGATTCGCGGGGTGAGCTTTGAAATCCTCTCCGACGGCGAAGCCAATCAAATTCTGGAAGAAATTTCGAGTCCCTCCCAAAACATGGAAACGGTTGTTTTGGAAAAAGCACCCAAAATAGCAGTCTACACCCCCAAAGGCAAACAACCCTGGGACGATGCCGTAACCATGGTGCTCACGTATGCCGAAATTCCTTTTACACCCATTTATGACGAAGAAGTGCTCACGGATCAATTGCTTTTTTACGATTGGTTGCACTTACACCATGAGGATTTCTCGGGCCAATACGGTAAATTCTATGGCGCTTACCGCAATGCTCCCTGGTATATCGAACAAAAGCGCGAGGCTGAAGTACTTGCTGCCAAATTGGGATTCACCAAAGTTTCTGAAGCGAAATTGGCCGTTGCCAAAAAAATACGCGATTTCGTTATCGGCGGTGGTTTCATGTTTGCCATGTGCTCAGCTACAGACAGTTTTGATATTGCTCTGGCAGCCGAAGGCGTTGATATTTGTGAACCCATGTTTGATGGCGATGACAGCGATCCCAACTACCAAGCACGTATCGATTATACGCGCACTTTTGCGTTCAAAGATTTTATCCTCGAACGCCGCCCTGAACGCTACGAGTTCTCCGATATCGATATGACCGAAAAACGACGCGTACCTTTTGAAAAAGACTATTTTACCTTGATGGAATACTCTGCCAAATGGGACGTGATTCCGAGCATGTTATGCCAAAACCATACCCAACTGGTCAAAGGATTTATGGGTCAAACGACCGCATTCGACCGCACGAATATCAAATCCAATGTCCTGGTCTTGGGCGAATGCCAAATAAATGAAGAAGCCCGCTACATACACGGCCAAAAGGGGAAAGGCTTTTTCACGTTTTTCGGGGGGCACGATCCCGAAGATTACCGCCATCAAGTGGGCGACGAACCTACCGTATTGGACCTGCATCCCACCTCACCCGGATTTCGTTTGATTCTCAACAACGTTCTATTTCCCGCCGCCAAGAAGAAAAAGCAAAAAACATAGCAGAAACGCACAATGGCGTACGGTTTTACCGTAAGTTTTCACGGTTGATTTTTAGGAGCACCTGTATCGTTTTCAAAAGTACCCTCCTCCCGTTTTCGCCCGTCGCTTTTCCGCTGCGCTACAAGAGCTCCAACAAGGGCTCTACCGGGGCTAGTAAGGGCATGCTGTTTTTCAAAGGCATAAAAAAACCCAAATTCCGTTGGAAATACAATGTGGAATCTGGGTTTTTATTATTGGAATTTCCAATTTTATAATTGGAATTTGAAATTTTACTATTTGTTATTTTCAAGAATATAATGCAGCACTTTGGTCATCAAATGCACTCGATCTTTCCCCGTTACATTGTGTTTGTGCATCGGGTAGGGGAAGTAGTCGGCTTGTTTGCCCGCTTCAATCAATTTTTTAACCAAAGCCAAATTATGTTGCTCCACCACCACATCATCCGAAGTGCCGTGAATCAGCAATAACTTTCCGGTCAAATTTTTAGCGTATTGACTCACATTGGCCGTTGTGTAGCCCTCAGGATTTTCCTCGGGCGTGTCCATATAGCGTTCCCCATACATCACTTCATACCATTTCCAATCAATCACAGGGCCGCCGGCAACCCCTACTTTAAAAACATTGGGGTGACGCAACAATAACGAGGTTGTCATAAAACCGCCATAACTCCACCCATGTACCGCCAATCGATTGGCATCCACATACGGTAAGGTCTTTAAGTATTCAACCCCCTTCAATTGATCGGCCATTTCATGATTCCCCAAATTGCGGTGAATGACACTTTCAAACGCAAAGCCCCGATTGTCCGAGCCGCGGTTGTCTACCGTAAATACCAAATACCCTTGTTCAGCCATCCAATACATCCATAAATTGGCTCCTAATAGGTAGGAGTTGGTAATCATTTGTGCATGCGGTCCCCCGTACACGTAAACCAACACGGGATATTTTTTGGAAGGATCAAAATTACTCGGCTTGATCAACCGTGTAAATAAATCAGTAGTACCATCGGCAGCTTTTATCGTATTGATTTCGGCACTGCCTATTGCATACCCCTCATATTTGTTGCTGCTGGTCATTAACACCGTTGCCTTTCCTTTGGCATTCCAAAGTACCGATTGGGAAGGCGTTGTTGCATTGGAATATTCGTCAAACAACCACTGTCCATCGGGCGATAAAATACCGTTGTGAACCCCAAGGGTAGTAGATACTAAGGTTTGCTTTCCTTTTACAGTTACCTTATACAAGAGCATATTGGTGCCCTGTTCGCCTGTCGCTTTAAAGTACACCACGGTGCCAGCAGAATTCGCTCCGATGATTTCGCGGGTAGGAAATTTGTTTTGCGTTAATTGTTGTATCAATTTCCCGTTTATATCGTAATAATACAAGTTTTGAAATCCATCACGTTCGCTAAACCAAATGAAATTAGTTGATTGCGCCGAAGGGAAAAAAGCCTCATGCTCGGGTTCCACCCAACGCTCATGGGTTTCCTGAATCAACGTGCGCACAAAAGAGCCCGTAGCGGCTTCATAGAGGTTCAAATGCATCGAATTTTGCCCGCGGTTTAATTCGGCAATTAAAACATATTTTTCATCCGGTGTCCATGAAAGATTGGTCATGTAATCATTCAATCCCCCACTTTTTGGACGAATAAAAACGGTTTTACCCGAAGCCAAATGATAAATTCCTACGCGCACTTGCTCTGACGCTTGTCCCGCCATCGGATACTTGATAGGCATTAATTTTCCTGGCGTTTGGGTCATGTCCAATAACGAATAGTCTGCCACTTGGGTTTCGTCTTTTTGGTAAAAGGCAAGGAAAGTGCTTTTGGGTGACCAAAAAATTCCTCCACTTATCCCAAACTCATTCCGCGAAATGGATTGTCCCGACACCATGCCTACCGACGACTCTTGGGTTACGGCAATTTCTTGTGAACCTGTTTGCAAATAAAGATTGTTGCCTTTGGTGTAGGCTATTTTTTGTTTTGCCGCATCTGGAGTTGTGTTTTCGGCTTCTTCAGGAAGGGAAAAGAGAAGTTTTCCCGATTTTGTCCCGCGATTGTATTGGTAATACTTCCCATTTTCGGTAACCAAAATATGACTATTATCGATCCATTGAAGGCCAAAGAAATTAGTGATTTTAGTTCCTAAAGCGGCATTGAGTTCCGCTAGCGTTATGCCTTCTTTGGCTTCAGTACGCGTTGCTGACGCCTGCATCATTTTTGTCCACGTATTAGTGTAATAAACATAATCCGTTGACCCGGGGATCCATTGAAATCCCGTCATGCGATCGGCCCCAAATTTTCGATTTTGTTGCAAGACGCTCTCTTCCAACGTGATTGTTTTTAATTGGGCCGAACTCCAGCCAAAAACCAAGAGCCATCCCAATACAATTCCAAATTTTTTCTTCATGAGTATAGAGGTTTGTGGGGTAAAAATACGGATTTCATGGGGAACTCCCTACTGCCACTAGGCGCGAATCAGCAAAAAAAAGGACAACGTATACGTTGCCCTTTTCCTTTATTTTTTACACGCCTGGTATTCTTTGGCGATGGTGATTAAATTTCGTTCTATTTTCAAATCCATTTCGCCTTTTCGAATCGAGGTGGCCGTTGCGGGACAAGCTTTGAGGTAGTCGGCCAAAACGGGCGCCAATTCATCGGTGTCGCGTCGGTCAATCATCTGTCCTTTGGATTCGCTTTTAATTTTCATCACATAACGATCGGTTTCGACAGGGTCTTGCAATACTAAAATGGCGTCTTCTTTATAAATCAATTGATAAAAATAAGCATTGTCAAAACTCAGGTTCCCCATATTTTGTAATTTTTTCATCGAATCGCCTTTCACTGCCATACCGTAATAAAAGGTTTCTTGACCTTGCTCTTGAATGCAAAAGTACGCCCCACTGTTGGCTTTAAACGATTTAGTGCGTTCCTGATTTTTATCGTTTTTGTAGGTAATGGAAACCGTTTTTCCAAATCGATCAGCCGTATTTTCAGGGAGTACTTGCCCGGTTTGGTTGACATCCAACATTTGAAAATTAATACTTATGATTCCAGTATATTTCACGCCTTCTTCATCAATTAAATAGCCTGGTTTTTGGTAAATATTGACACTGCGTTCTTTGGCTAAATTAATTTTTGCTTGTTGCAATTGCTGTTGTTCCATCTTCGCTTGATGGTTTAACATATACCCTCGACTCACTAAGTCGCACAAAAATTCGTACAAGAATGTGCTGTTGGTATTGTTATACTGACTTTTGATATAAAAATCATAGTTTTTGCCATCATAAGTTTCAATACGGTATTTATAAAAGTCCATAGCGGTATTGGATAATCGCGCTACGGGTATCCCATCCAAGTCATAAACGGTAACATATTGATTAACGCCATTACCTACTACATAGGGTTTGGCTTGAATACTTCCCACTATCGTCAGACGGCCGTTGAGGTTCATTGTAATGCTATTATCGGCTTTGATTTGGGGATTCAATGAACTCTTTACTTGTTGCACTTTGCGTTTTTGTTCGTCGGCTTCAAACTTGGCCGAAGCAACGATTTTGCCGTATTTTTCACTCAACGATTCTCGCGGTGTATCAAAGAATGTTTTCAATGCATCTTCATTGATCCCTTTTTCGTTGATAAGATTGTACTTTACGGCCAATAAGTGCACAATAATGCGATCGGAGTTAAAGGCGGTAATCAATACTTCATACGGAATTTCTGTTTTTTGTTTACCATCGGCGGAAGTAATTTCCAACCAGTTATACATTTGCATTTCATTGGCATTAAGTCCTTTGTATGCGACAGTAAATCGTTTTTCACCACTCAACGTTCCTATTTCCAAATGGTCGCGATACGGTTCTTTGACGGTAGCTACTTCCACTTTATCCCATAGAACTTTGTCTTTTTTTAATTGAATTTTCTGGGCCATAGCGGTCAAGCCCAAGGTCAAGCACCATAATAAAATACTATTTTTCATTTTCTTGATTTTTAGTAAAGATAGGATTTAAAGTTATGCCAAAAATAAAACCGGTGCATGAACACCGGTTTTTTATATTCATTTCTAGAGCGATTTAACTTTCTTGCTCTTTGTCTAAATATTCTTGAACAATTTCAATGGCATTTGTTACCACATCACTCAAAGCCGTAATAAAGCTTCCTTCTTCTGCCGTACTGATGGCATGCTTGATGGCCTCGGTTTCTTTGGTGATAATTTCATGAGTGACACTCGATCCACTTTCTTGAATTCCCTCCATAATGAGTCCGATAATTTCCTCTTCTGTACGGCCACGCAAGTGTTTTTCTTGTCGAATGATAATATGATCAAACATACGGGCGGCAATCGTTGCACATTCTTTGATGTCCTCATCCCGACGGTCCCCAACTCCTGCAATGATACCAATTTTTTTGGTGGCTTCAACATTGGATAAGAAATCTTCAATGCCACGGTAGCCTGCAGGATTGTGCGCAAAGTCGATCATCACTTTGAATTTTTTAAACTCAAAAATGTTCATACGTCCGGGCGTTTGTGCCGCGCCAGGAATAAACGTTTGTAATGACAAACTGATATCTTCGGTTTTGAAACCGTGAAGATAGCCTGCTAGTGCTGCTGCCAAGACGTTGGCAATCATGAATTTGGCTTTTCCCCCCATGGTTAGCGGAATATGCGTGGCGCGTTCGACACGGATTTTCCATTCTCCGCGTTTGATGGTAATGAATCCATTTTCGTATACAGCAACAATTTTTCCTTCTTTTGAAAGTTCCCGAGCTTTGGGACTGTTTTCATCCATCGAAAAATAGGCAATTTGACAACTTAAGTCTTGTGCAATTTTCATACAATGCTCATCATCGGCATTCAAAATCGCCCAACCATCTTTTTTTACACTGCGAACGACCACACTTTTTACACGAGCCAAATCATCTAAGGTATGGATATCCTGTAGGCCGAGATGATCTTCTTGAATGTTGGTGATTATGGCAATATCACAACGGCTGAAGCCCAAACCCGAGCGAAGAATGCCACCGCGAGCCGTTTCTAAAACAGCAAATTCCACTGTAGGATCTTTCAGGATATATTCGGCCGAAATGGGTCCTGTGGTATCGCCTTTTTCCATCATGTGGTTCTGAACGTAGATCCCGTCGGAGGTGGTAAAACCCACGCGGAAACCATTGTTTTTGACCATGTGCGCAATCAAACGGGTGGTGGTTGTCTTCCCATTGGTTCCCGTAATCGCAATAATCGGAATACGCGACGGTTTACCGGGGGGGTATAACATGTCAATGACCGGTGAAGCTACGTTTCTTGGCAACCCTTCAGAGGGGGCTAAGTGCATTCGGAATCCTGGCGCCGCATTGACCTCCAAAATACATCCCCCCGTTTCTTTAAGGGGTTGCGTTAAATTGGGGGCCATAATATCAATACCACACACATCCAAACCAATCACACGAGCGATGCGCTCACATAAGAAAATGTTTTCGGGGTGCATCATGTCGGTCACGTCAACAGAGGTTCCCCCTGTGCTCAGATTGGCCGTAGATTTTAAATAGACAATTTCATCTTTGGCAGGTACGGTATTCAAATCATAGCCTTTTTTGGTTAAAAGGTCAGTAGTATCTCTATCTACGGTAATTTCAGTCAACACATTTTCGTGTCCGTACCCTCGGCGCGGATCTCTATTGGTTTCATCGATAAGTTGTTGAATGGAATTAACACCATCGCCTTTCACGTGAGCCGGTTCGCGTAAAGCGGCTGCCACCAATTTATTGTCAATCACCAACACACGGAAATCAAATCCAGTGATAAATTTTTCAACGATAACTCTTCGGCTGTAGTTTTTGGCATGGGCGAGCCCCGCTTTGGCATCTTCTATATTTTGCACATTAATAGATGCCCCTTTACCGTGGTTGCCGTCCAAGGGCTTGATGACAATGGGAAAGCCAATTTTTTTAATGACCATTTCCAAATCCTCCTCATCCACACAAATGCCTCCGCTAGCGACAGGAATAGAGGCCATATCCAACATGCGTTTGGTTTCTTCTTTATTGCAGGCAATATCTACGGCGATGTTACTGGTTTTACACGTTATGGTCGCTTGAAAACGCATTTGATTTACGCCATAACCCAATTGAACAAGAGAGTTAGTGCCCAAGCGAATCCAAGGAATATCGCGTGCTACCGCCTCATCGACTATACTTCCAGTAGAGGGGCCGAGACGAACCCGTTCCCGAATTTCACGCATTTTTTGAATATCGTCTTGCACATCATAGTCGGTGCCTGCAATTAAGGCTTCGGCAATGCGCACAGAAGCTTCAGCGGCATACATCCCTACGCTCTCTTCCACATAACTGAAAACGACATTATACACGCCTGGGGTTTTGGTTTCACGGGTGCGTCCAAAACCCGTTTCCATGCCGGCGAGCGTTTGAATTTCAAGGGCAATATGTTCAATCACATGCCCCATCCAAGTTCCGCGATCAATGCGGGAGAAGAATCCACCGCGCACGCCTTCTGAGCAACGGTGTTCAATCATGGTAGGAAACATGGCTTCAATGCGTTCGCGAAATCCTGAAATTTTGTTGGTGGGTTTTTCTTCCATGTCTTCCAGGTCGAGACGCATTTGGATTAGTTTTTTGCGTTGTACACTCCAAATATTGGGTCCACGCAGGGCCTGAATCTTTTCAATTTTCATAAAACAAGGGTCTTGGGTTGAATTTAGCTAACGAATTTGTTAAAAATAAGGAATTATTTTTTTGATTGTACGATTTGATTGCGAAAAAATAAATTTGAAAAACTATACTTCTGAAATTCAGGAAAATGATTTTTTAGATTGTTGCCTATGTCGTGGAAAACTTGGGGAAAACTCCTGGGCTAATTGTGAAGAAAACGTTTGCGAAATGTATTGAAATGGTTATTTTTACCCCCATGAAAATACTAGGAAAATTGATCATTATCGGGGGGGCAGTAGACAAAGGAAGTTTTACCGAAACCGATTTGGATACGACAGCGCCTCAAAATTTAAACTTCTTTGAGGAAGGTATTTTAAAACGTATCATCAAAGAATCCTTACATAAAGAGAATTCACGTATCGAGGTGATAACGACAGCTTCGAAAATTCCGAGACAAATCGGACCCGAATATGTGAAGGCTTTTAATTATTTGGGCGCTCACAATGTGGATGTTCTGTATATTGAAAAGCGGGAACAAGCCATGGATCCCGAAATCATTCAGCGTTTGCGCGAGGCCGATGTGGTCATGTTTACGGGTGGCGACCAATTGCGACTGACTTCTATTTTGGGAGGGACTCCTTTTCACGATTTGTTACTCGATAAATACCGAAACGAGTATTTTATTTATGCCGGAACTTCGGCAGGGGCAGCGGCAGCTTCCAACAATATGATTTATCAAGGAAGTAGTAGCGAAGCCTTGTTGAAAGGAGAAGTAAAAATTACATCAGGATTGGGATTGATTGACGATGTGGTGATTGATACCCATTTTGTACAACGCGGGCGCATCGGACGCTTGTTTCAAGCGGTAGTTGGAAATCCTAAAGTGTTGGGGGTCGGACTCGGAGAAGATACCGGTTTGTTTATTGCCAATGGCAAACAAATGGAAGCGATTGGTTCCGGATTGGTTATTTTGGTCGACGGACGCGAAATTAAAGATACCAATTTGACCCAAGTCGAGTTGGGACAACCCATTTCGATCAACCATTTGGTGACGCATGTGTTGAGTAAGAACGATACCTTTGATTTGGATACGTTTAAAATGACGATCAAATCATCACAATACGTTTAATTTTTGAAAGTATAGGTTTTTTGGTTTTTAATCAAAAACCTGAAACCTGACACGAGGCTTTAGCCGACTGATGTAGCGAAGCGAAATAAACCTGAAACTTGAAACTTTTCCATGAATCCCACACGAATCATCATCCACGGCGGTTTTTTTTCAGAATCGTCAACCAGTTTGGAAACAAAAGTCGCCAAACAACAAGCGTTATTGCGTATTGTGAAAGAAGCGTATGCTTATTTACAGACACACTCGGCCTTAGAGGCGGTGGTTTATGCAGTGTCGTTATTGGAAGATGATGCCTTGTTTAATGCGGGGATTGGCTCGCAGATTCAGAGTGATGGCAAGATTCGCATGAGTGCTTCGTTGATGGATAGCGTTACGATGAAAATGAGTGGCGTGATTAATATTGAAGACGTCAAAAATCCGATTCAAGTGGCGCAGCATTTACTAGCGGTGGACGACCGAATTTTGAGTGGGGAAGGGGCAACGGCCTATGCGCGTGCCAACGGATTTGAAGCCTTTTCGACCGAAATTCCGCAACGTCGTGCCGAGTATGAAGCCAAAGTAGCTGCTACGCGTTTGGGCACGGTAGGTTGTGTGGCGCTGGATGCCGAAGGCAGCATTGCAGTGGCTACGTCAACAGGAGGGAAAGGATTTGAGTTGGTGGGACGCGTATCGGATTCAGCGACGGTGGCCGGGAATTACTGCAATGCCGATTGTGGCGTGAGTTTGACGGGTGTAGGCGAAGATATTGTTTCGGGGGCGGTTGCGGCCAAAATCGTGACGCGCGTGACCGATGGTTTTGCATTAGAAGATGCTTTTGCTAAAACGTTTGCTGAGTTAACCCCTTTTGATGGATTTGCTGGCGCGATTGCGATTGCGAAAGACGGGACAATGTTTCATCAAGATTCCCATCCGAGTATGGTGTTTGCGAGTTATGATGGGGAGAAAGAAGACGTTTTTCAGTAAGAAGAAAGAGCAAAGAAGCAAGAGTAAAGAAGCAAGAGCAAAGAAGCAAGAGCAAAGAAGCAAGAAGAAAGTTAGCAGTATTAATTTTGAACTCCGTATAATTGAAGAAGTTAATTTTTTTATTTGCTTTTATTTTTATCAGCTGTTCTACAAAGAACGAAGTGAAGAATATTGAATTTATGGCTTATAATTGGAATGTTTCTGAGCCAAAAAATGACCAAAAACCAAAGTTTGAAATTCAGCCAGAAATTTATTCGATTATTGAACTAAATGGAGAAAACAGAACTTACACATGCGATTTTCGTCCAAATAAAGTGGAAAAATATTTCGAAGCAAAGATTGACAGAAATAGCATAGATAGCCTAGTTAAAGGAGTTGATTTACTCTCCAAAGAATATAAAAGTGTTATACATTATGATTCAAATATTGGGTGCATAAAACCCTTACCAATTTTAAAAATTAAAGTAAATTATAGTGATAATACATCAAAATCTTATTACTACAATTTTACAGAAAATGAAAAGAAATATTCTTCAATTAGAAATCTTTACAGAAGTTTAAAAATAATTGAAATTGGTGAAACTTATCATAAAATAGATATAAACAGTAATCTGGAAAATAAAAAAATAGAGTTTATAAAAAAATCTATGAAGGAAGACACAACAGCATTCCCAAAACCTAGAAAATTGGTATTTGAAGTTGAAGGATAAAAATTACTACTGCTAAAAGCTGCTAGCCGCTATGCGTGGTATGCTCTAGTTTGGTGGTTGGTTTACAAGACCCGAATTTTACGAACGGTGCTTAGCAAAAACATTTATCTTAGTAAGAAATAATCGTTTCGCTTTATCGCCACGGTCGTCTAGCGTCTGAACGATTAAAGAAGCCCCGATTGAACCTCGGGGTTTCTTTTTTATACGGATTTGCGTGAAGGATCGCAGCGGCAGCCCGAAGGTGGAGCGCTAGCGGAACCGCACGGCTACAGCGGAGAGCCTGACAGCGGCGGAAGGATGGAGCCGGTGGCACGCCCAAAAATAAAAAATCCCAACCTTACGATTGGGATTTGATATAGTGAGTAAATTGAATCTGGTTGTACAAACGTTTTTATTTTACTTTATTCACGATAGCTTTGAAAGCTTCTGGGTGATTCATCGCTAAATCAGCCAATACTTTACGGTTCAATTCGATACCGTTTTTCTTCACTAATCCGATGAATTGGGAGTAACTCATTCCTTCTAAACGAGCTCCAGCGTTGATACGCTGAATCCATAAAGCGCGGAAGTTTCTCTTTTTCTGCTTTCTATCACGGTATGCATAAAGCATTGCTTTTTCTACCGCGTTTTTCGCAACTGTCCAAACGTTTTTACGACGGCCAAAGAAACCTTTAGCCTGCTTCATCATTTTTTTTCTACGTGCTCTTTTAGCAACTGAATTTACTGATCTTGGCATAATTTTTTAAATTTTTTTGAAGTAGGCGCACAATTGAATGTGCTTGAGGGGCCCAGCTCCAGGGTTATGAAATAATTTTAACCGTAAAGGCAATTATACGATACGTAATTGCTCTTTTACACTACGCTCGTCACTTGGGTGAACCAAAGCCGCGTGCGTTAACGCTAATTTGCGTTTTTTAGACTTTTTAGTCAAAATATGACTTTTAAAAGCGTGCTTTCTTTTGATTTTACCAGAACCAGTCACTTTAAAGCGCTTTTTGGCACTGGATTTTGTTTTCATTTTAGGCATAATTTCCCAAATTTATTGCGATTCAATTTACTCAATTTCGTACCGCGACGACGGGTTGCTTCGAAAATTTCCGAAACATATACGTCGGGAAGGCGGCTTTATTTTTTCTTTTTGGGTGCGATGAACATAATCATTCGCTTCCCTTCCAACACCGGCAGTGCTTCTACTTTTCCGTGTTCTTCCAAATCTTGCGCCAAACGGAGTAACAAGATTTGACCTTGTTCTTTGTAAATAATCGAGCGGCCTTTGAAGAAAACAAACGCTTTCAATTTCGAACCCTCTTTCAAGAACTTTTCGGCGTTCTTCTTTTTGAATTCGTAATCGTGCTCATCGGTTTGTGGGCCAAAACGAATTTCTTTTACCGTAATCTGTGACGATTTGGCTTTCAGTTCTTTTTCCCGTTTCTTTTGTTGGTACAAAAACTTGCCATAATCCATCAATTTACATACCGGCGGATCGGCATTGGGTGAAATCTCCACCAAATCCACTTCCAATTCCTCGGCCAAGCGCAAGGCTTCCGTGATTTTGTAGACTCCAGGTTCAACGTTGTCGCCAACTAAACGAACCTCCTGCACACGAATATTGGTATTGATTCGGTGTGCGTCTTTTTTTTCTTCGCGAGGTTTGTAACTACCTCTGTTATTTCTAATTGCTATGGCTTTTTTATTTTATCCTGTTGCCAGGGGGTTATACTTCAAATGATTTTAATGATTTTCCGATTTCTTCTTGAACAAGTCCAACAAAATCTTCGATAGCCATCGTACTATTGCCTTTGCCTTCTTGTCCATGACGGCGCACGGAAACGGTTCCGTTTTTCTCTTCTTCTTCACCCACAATCAACATAAACGGCATTTTTTGCATCTCCGCTTCACGGATTTTCTTGCCAATCGTCTCGTTGCGGTTGTCAATTAGGGCGCGAATTTCGCTATTTTCCAGCAAACTTAAAACTTTTTGTGCATAATTTTCATATTTCTCACTCAAAGACAGGATGATAGCTTGTTCGGGCATTAACCACAACGGGAAGTTTCCAGCCGTATGTTCGAGCAAAATCGCGATAAAGCGTTCCATCGATCCAAAAGGCGCACGGTGAATCATCACAGGGCGGTGCAACTTATCATCCGACCCTTTGTAGGTTAGCTCAAAACGCTCGGGTAGGTTGTAATCCACTTGAATGGTTCCCAACTGCCAACTACGACCTAAGGCATCTTTCACCATAAAGTCAAGTTTCGGACCGTAAAAGGCGGCTTCACCACTTTCAATAACGTAGTTCAGTCCTTTATCTCGTGCTGCATTAATGATGGCGTTCTCTGCTTTTTCCCAGTTTTCAACGCTACCAATATATTTATCGGGGTTGTCCAAATCGCGCACCGATACTTGTGCTGTAAAGTTCTCAAATCCGAGCGAACCAAACACGTACAATACCAAATCGATAACCTTTTTGAACTCCGAATCCAACTGTTCTGGCGTACAGAAAATGTGGGCATCGTCTTGCGTGAATCCGCGCACACGGGTCAATCCATGCAATTCCCCCGATTGCTCATACCGATACACCGTACCAAATTCGGCATAACGTTTCGGTAAATCTTTGTACGACCAAGGTTTGGTGTTATAAATCTCACAGTGGTGGGGACAGTTCATGGGTTTTAATAAGAACTCTTCTCCTTCTGCAGGGGTATGTATGGGTTGGAAACTGTCGGCGCCGTATTTGGCATAGTGTCCCGAAGTCACGTACAATTCTTTTTGTCCAATATGGGGCGTTACCACTTGTTCGTAACCCGCTTTCTTTTGTGCACGCTTTAAAAACTGCTCCAAACGATCGCGTAAAGCCGCTCCTTTGGGTAACCATAACGGTAAGCCTTGCCCCACTTTTTGCGAAAAAGCGAATAATTCCAACTCTTTCCCCAATTTACGGTGGTCACGACGTTTTGCTTCTTCCAGCAATTCCAAGTATTCCGTCAAATCTTTTTGTTTCGGGAACGAAATCCCATAGACACGGGTCAATTGCTTGTTTTTTTCATCCCCGCGCCAATAGGCTCCTGCTACACTCATGATTTTCATCGCTTTGATTAATCCGGTGTTCGGAATATGTCCCCCACGACATAAGTCAAAGAAATTGGAGTGGTCACAAAAAGTGATTGTTCCGTCTTCCAAATTCGAGATCAACTCAGTTTTATATTCGTTGTCTTTATAGATTGCTAAAGCCTCTGCTTTGGAAACCGAACGCATTTTGAACTCGTGTTTTTCACGCGCAATCTCCAACACGCGGTCTTCGATTTTTTTGAAATCGGCATCCGTTATTTTATGCTCCATGAAATCCACATCGTAATAGAACCCATTATCGATAGCAGGACCGAGGGTTAACTTGATGCCAGGGTAGATTTCTTGCAAAGCTTGCGCCATGACGTGCGAGGTAGAATGCCAAAAGGCTTTCTTCCCCTCCAGATCATTCCATGTGTACAATACCAAACTGCCGTCCGTGGTTAAAGCCGTTTCGGTTTCCACCGTAGTGCCGTTAAATGAGGCCGAAATTACATTTCGCGCCAATCCTTCACTAATACTTTTGGCCACTTCCATCGGAGTCACGCCCGCGGAAAACGCCTTAATCGAACCGTCTGGTAAAGTAATCTGAATCATTCCGTTTATTTTAATGGAGTGCAAATATAAGGTATTGGTGTGTCCCTACAAACAATGATACTATATAGTCATCCCTTAAAAAACAAATAACTGTCTGATTGTTATTTTATTACAATAAAATTTAGCTAGAAATAGATGATAATTATTGCCAAAAATGGTATATTTGAGTATAAAATAGTGGCAATATGTTAGGCAAAATAAAACCCGATTTACAACAAAATTTATTCAAA
>NZ_JAPZUB010000031.1 GCF_027533505.1 Flavobacterium sp.
AAAAGTGTGGTTTGACGTTGATTGTAGTGTTTGAAATTCATGTCTAATCATCTGTAAATCAGATATAAATATACAAATTGCAACTCTTTTATGCAAGAAAAAACGTAAAAAAAAACCGTCTCAAGTTGTGAGACGGCTTCATTTTCTTTTGGTATCGAGTATATTTGCCAAAAAAATAGGAATGCAGTTTTCGATCATTATCCCTGTATACAATCGTCCTGACGAAATCGATGAACTTCTCTCGAGTTTGGTGCAATCCACCTATTCCAAATTTGAAGTCGTAATTGTAGAGGATGGATCCAGCATCGATTGTAAAGCCGTTGTACAAAAATATGCGCAAAAATTGCAGCTATCCTATTATTACAAAACCAATTCAGGTCCGGGCGACTCCCGAAATTTTGGGATGCGAGTGGCCAAGGGAGATTATTTTATCATCTTTGACTCCGACTGCATCATACCACCACACTACATGTCTGAAGTAGTTAAAGAATTAAATACGAATTATGTTGACTGTTTTGGAGGACCCGATCAAGCTTTGAAATCCTTTTCTTCGATTCAGCGGGCCATCAATTTTGCCATGACTTCTTTTTTAACTACAGGCGGAATTCGAGGCGGTTCGGAGAAAATTGATAAATTTCAGCCCCGAAGTTTTAATATGGGGATTTCCAAAAAAGCCTTCGAAGCCTCCCACGGTTTTGGAAATATTCATCCAGGAGAAGATCCTGATTTGTCCATACGTTTGTGGAAAATGGGATTCAAAACACGTTTGTTTAAAAAAGCCTACGTTTTTCATAAACGGCGAATTGATTGGGATAAATTTAGCCTACAAGTCCATAAATTCGGTAAAGCACGCCCCATTTTAAACCGTTGGTATCCCGAGTATGCCAAGATAACTTTTTGGTTTCCTACCTTGTTTATGGCCGGTCTCTTGGTTTCCTTTTTGGGGTTGCTATTTTTATGGGATTGGGGAATGCGAATGTATATGGGGTATTTTGGCCTAATTTTTCTAGTGTCTTCGATTCAAAACCGTAATCCATGGATCGGTCTGCTCTCAATTATTGCAGTGTGGAAACAGTTTAAAGGATACGGTAGCGGTTTTCTTTTATCCCAGTATCGAATCCATTGGCTTAAAAAAAATCCGCAGGAAGCTTTCCCTGAATTGTTTTTTACTACCAAGGAAGCCCGACTCACCGAAGAAATTCATATTCACAAAGAAGCCGAAGAACCTATTCATAAGTCGGTTGAAAAGGCATTGGATAAATTCATAGCTCCCCTGCAGAAAATCGTAGATACCACCCCTGTGAAAACAAAAATCATCGGTTTAACAGGAGGAATCGGAAGCGGCAAAACAACACTTGCCCAGTATCTCATTGCCAAAGGATATCCCGTATATATCTCTGACCTCGAGGCCAAAAAAGTAATGGATTTTCCCGAAATTGTGGCCCAAATTGCGACTTGTTTTGGTCCTGAAATTTATAATGAAGAACGAAAATTAAACCGTGAGCAGTTGGCAGCCGTTGTATTTAATAATCCCGAAAAGCTCAAACAACTCAATGCCATCGTACACCCCGCGGTAAAAAAACATTTTGAGGAGTGGCTTATCACACACCAACGCGAACCTTTTGTATTTAAAGAAGCGGCCATTCTTTTTGAAAGCGGAAGCTATAAAGACTGCGACGCTGTGATTACCGTAACGGCTCCTTTAGAATTACGCATCGCCCGTGTTTTAAAACGCGATCAAACTACCCGAGAAAAAATTCTACAAAGAATCAACAACCAACTCTCCGATGAAGAGCGTGCCGCCCGAAGTCAGTATGTCATTCAAAATGAAAATTTTGAAGAAACCAAGCGCCAAATCGAGGAAATCCTCTTTTCTTTGAAAAAAAAGCAATAAAACACGTCTGTGTTAATGTTTGGTTAATACATTAACATCCCAAATGTTAAAATCTTAATTTTGAGGTGATGAATAAATTTGTTTTTCGCCTCCTGGTTTTCTTGATGAGTATCTCCCTATTGGGAATCATTTTGGTACAGGTATACTGGTTTAATAGTTCCCTAGAAAAAAGCGAAGAGCAATTTAAATTTCATGTGAAGCAAGTCCTCGGGAACGTAGCTGAAAAGCTTGAAAAACAAGAAAAATACTCGTTTCTAAATCGCTACAATCAACTCAAGGACAGTACAGGTAAACTCCCTCAAAAAGAAGATTTTTTGGAGTATAAATACGTACAGCGAAACAAAAAAACAAACCAAACGATAATCTACTCCAACAGTATCACGATGGAGGATTATTATATCATGCAGTCGTTCTTTGATAAAAATGATGATAGTACAACCGTAAAAAACTTTACCACCAAGCGGAAAACCGCTGTTTTCAATGGTAAAGAATTCGAAGACAAAGGCTTACAGAATAAGTTGACGCCCGATATTTCCATCGAACGCGACGGAACCGTGGATATTCTTCAAGATGTTCAGTTTGAAATTGCCTATAAAGACGTGGCCGCACAACGCCCCATTCAAGAGCGGATAACGGTAGCGCAACTCCGGAATTTGCTTAATGCCGAACTCAAAGAATACGGTATCAATACCCCCTTTGAATTTGATGTTTACAGCAACGGCTTGGCAACCAAAATCAAATCGGAGCATTTTAATTACGATAAATATTCCACCTATTCCATTCCGATTCTTATCGATAATGACGGTCACAATCGGTACAACCTTCTGGTGAATTTTCCCCAAAAGAAGAAGTTCCTCTTCTCCGAAATTTTAGCCATTACCCTTTTGTCCATCGTATTTACACTCATCATCATTATTGCGTATGCCAATGCATTGCATCAGTTGATCAAACAACGACAGATTTCCGAAATCAAAACGGACTTTATCAACAACATGACGCATGAGTTTAAAACTCCTATTGCAACCATCAATTTGGCCCTCGATGCGATTCGAAATCCCAAAGTAATCGAAGATAAAGAAAAAGTTTTTCGATACCTGCAAATGATTCGTGACGAAAACAAACGAATGCATGCTCAAGTAGAAAACGTGCTACGAATTTCTAAGCTCGAAAAGAAAGAACTCGATATTAGCAAAGAACCTCGTGACATTCATGAAATTATTGATGATGCTATTGAACACGTGAATTTAATCGTAGAAGATCGTAACGGAAGCATTCAAAGTTATTGTGAAGCTACTCGAAGTACGGTGTTGCTCAACGATGTACATTTCACAAATGTAATTGTTAATATTTTGGACAACGCGATAAAATATTCTTCGGAAGAACCCGTTATAGAAATACGCACTGAAAATATTAAGGATTTTATACTGATTAAAATAAAGGATAATGGGATAGGAATGAGCAAAACCGCTCAAAAAAGAATTTTTGAAAAATTCTATCGCGAACACACCGGTGACGTGCATAACGTAAAAGGACACGGGTTAGGTTTGGCATATGTGAAGCGAATAGTGGACGATCACAACAGTCAAATCTTCGTGGAAAGCGAAAAAGGAAAAGGAAGTACATTCATCATTAAAGTCCCACTGATAAACTAGATTACCATGGAAAAAGAGACAAAAAAAATCCTACTTGTAGAAGACGACCAAAATTTTGGCGCCATCCTCAAAGACTACTTAACCCTCAACGACTTTGAAGTGACGCTGGCCAAAAACGGTATGGAAGGCTTCGAAAAATTTAAAAAAGATACCTACGACCTCTGTATATTGGACGTGATGATGCCCTACAAAGATGGGTACACCTTGGCCAAAGAAATTCGCGAGAAAAACAAAGAAATTCCTCTGATTTTCCTCACCGCCAAAACCATGAAAGAGGATGTTCTTAAAGGCTATAAAGTGGGCGCCGATGATTACCTCAATAAACCCTTCGATTCAGAAGTGCTGTTGATGAAAATCAAAGCGATTATGCAACGAAAATCGTCCGAAACAAAGGCTGAAAATACGCAGTTCGAATTCACTATCGGAAAGTTTCACTTGAACTCCAAATTGCGTTTTCTTACCTTCCCCGGCGAGGAACCCATCAAACTAACACCGAAGGAAAATGAGTTGTTGAAACTCTTGGCTTTGTATGTCGAGGACTTGATGCCGCGCGAATTGGCACTAACCAAAATCTGGCGCGATGACAATTACTTCACCTCGCGAAGTATGGACGTATATATCGCCAAATTACGTAAATATTTAAAAGACGATCCCAATGTAGAAATCCTCAACATCCACGGCGAAGGTTTCCGTTTGGTGGTGAAAAAATAATTTCAATCCCTGTCCTGCGACGGGGATTTTTTTTGGGCGCTTTTCGGGCTATCTGTTCCAAGCCGCCCACCGCCCCAAAGCAAAAAATCCCGAAAACAAGGGCTTCACAAGGTCGCCTTGTTTTCGGGGTTTTGCTAGTTGGGCCGTCAAGGCGGGCTTTCCACGACTATCCCGGCGCTCCCTACTGCATCAATCGGCCCAGTCCATCGCCAAGGCGAAACAATTTTTACCTTCCTGCGCTACCACAAAGACACCATCGTTTTGCCCGATTTCGGCCTCTTGACCTAAATGCATTTCCCGCATAAAATTCATGTCAAAGGCGCGCAAACGTCCTTCAAACAAATGATGTGGATCGCAATGATTCAAACACCATTCCAAGTATTTTACATTATTGACATGATTCACAATATCCAAATCCGATACCCGAATGCGGTAAGTTTCAACCGTTTCAATGGTGTTCGGTAAAGCTATTTTATGGGTTGGTAAAGCAGTAGCTCGATCGTCATAGCGTACAAAATGATCGTTGGGTAAAGCCAAGGTATCAGGGCGTCGGGTTTGGGTATTCAAAACTGCCCAATAGGTTTCACAACCTACCCATTTCTCATCGCCGTGCCACAACTCCAAACAACGTGTTGACCGGGAGTTTTCCAAGGCATGTATCCACGTTTTCACCGTCACCGTGTCTTGCCAACGGGGTAAGGCGTTTATTTCCACCCGCATCCTACTCAAAACCCATGCTTGATGGTGGCGCTGCATGGCCCGATAACTCAATCCGCCAAGATCGGCATGTGCCCCGGCTGTGAGTTGCAATAAATTGCATAAATCGGTGTATTTCAACATACCGTTAGGGTAACATTGTAAAAAATTAATCGTCCATTCTTGTGAATAGCGCGATGTAAAATGAGGCGATATAGCCATATTAGTGAATTAAAATACCCAGCGAAAGTACGAGTTTATTTCCGCTTCCAAAATAGTCTTCGTCGGCAGGTGACGCCTTTAAATCGTCATTGTATAAAAAAGCATAATGCAATCCAGCATACCCTACATAGGTTTTACTGAAACTATAATTGACATACGAACCCAGTCGTATTTCCTCCCAACTTTGTCGGGCTAAGGTACTACCGCTGCGTGTGGCGCGATAGGTCATGCGACTTTGGCCGTACGCCAGCGTAGGATTCAATACCCATGCGCCCTTCAAAGGATGTTCATATTCAACTTGAAACAGCGCAGTACTTGATTGAATGTGACTAAAATTTCCGATCCGATTTGGATTGGTGTTGCGGTAGCCTTGCAATTCCCAACCCACAGTTGCCCGAAAATTGGCAATTTTGACCAGTGACAAACTGCTGTGAAACCCCATGGACTCGGTTAAATCGTCGGCAAAAAAATTGGATCCAACCAGCTTAGGATACTGAAATCCAAAACGAAAAGCGGGATAAAAATCAATCCAGGGTTCTTTTTTAATTTTTTGACCCTGCACCGCAAGACTAAAACACCCAAGAATAACAAGTATTAAATTCTTCACTTTCATAAATTAAGGGTATAGGTTAGTGCCGTTTCAGCGATTACAATAGGGACGGATAATTCGGATACTTGTTGGGTAAGTCCATTTTTGACTTTATACTGTAACGTACAGGTTTGATTTTTTCGCACTTGATAATCCAACAAAATGGGATCTCCAGCGGTGAGGGTATGAAAATCATAGTTGGGAGTATAAATCATTCCCGTAAGATTGATCTCCTCCAGAATGCTATTGGGATTCACCGAGTTGATTACGATATTCAACGAAACCAAATCAGAAGCTTTATACCGAACAAGCGTCCCCAAATTCCATTGCAATCCACTAAAGTTGGATGCTTGCAACCCCGTGCAAATCAGCGGCAAATAAGTACTGTTTTCCTCAAAAATCAGTTCCGCCGACTCATTCGGTCGAAATAATGTTAAACGGAAGGCACCCTGTCCATCCGTTGCGGTTTGGTAAGTAGCCGTGTCGTAGCCATCATCATATTGGGCTCCGAGATAGGCCCGCTGGTTAGGGAGTGGTTGGTTGTAGGCATCGACAACGCGTCCCTCGATATTGATAATTGTTTCACCGTCATACGGAATACCACAACTCGAAAGGAACAACAGCAGTAAGCCACTAAATAATCGCATAAAAGAGGATTTAAATGAATGATGAATTCAAACGCTATTGGTTGCGTTGCCCCGCGAAAAAAGGTAACGAATTAACAATTTCTTCAAATGGGGTTGCGTAATGAAACCAGATCGTATTAGGGTCGCGTTTGAACCAGGTTAGTTGTCGTTTCGCAAAACGGCGGGTGTTCATTTTGATATTTTCAATGGCCGTTTGCAAGTCCACTTCGCCTTCAATGTAAGCAAACAGTTCGCGATACCCCACCGTTTGAAGGGCATTTAAATGGCGTTGCGGGTAGAGGGCGCGAACTTCTTCCAAGAGTCCGTCGGCCATCATTTGATCCACTCTGCGATTGATACGGTCGTATAATTCGTGGCGCTCTGCTTCCAATCCGATACAAATCGACTGAAAAGGACGCGTGTTTCCTTTTTTTCCAATGAAGGAGGAGTAAGGTTTTGACGTACCTAAGCAAACTTCTACAAAGCGTTTCATGCGTTGCGGATTTAGTAGGGTTTGCGGATTCTCGGCCGTTAATTTGGCAAAGTAGTGCGGATCTAATTTTTGTAATGTTTCTTGCAAATAGGTCAAACCTTCTTCCTTAAATCGTTGGTTAATGGTGTCCCGGACCGAGCCGTCAAGGGCTGGAAATTCATCAAAGCCACGCAAGACGGCATCGACATAGAGGCCCGAGCCGCCTACCATAATTTGCATTGGATTCTTTTGAAACAGCTGATTCAGCAAACGCAAAGCTTCCGTCTCAAAGTTACCCACACTGTACGTATCGTGTATCGATATATGCTGGATGCAATGGTGTGGCACGGCTGCCAGTTCTTCGGGGGAAGGAACCGCAGTGCCGATGTGCATTTCGTGGTAAAATTGACGGCTATCACATGATAGGATCTCACAACCAACATGCTTTGCCAATGCTATAGCTAGCGCTGTTTTCCCGATGGCGGTGGGTCCGATTACCGTAAGTAAAAGAGGGGGCGTTTGCATAAGGCCAAAGGTAGCAAATTGGTTGTATTGATGGGTAATTTAAATATGTATGCGATTAACAACATTTACTTCAAACCATAAGTTTTCTCCACATTTGATACAGATTGGTCCAGTTAATAACTCGCTTATTTTAAACTAACTGGTTATAGATGAATTAAGAGCTTTGTCGTTTATGTAATTTTCCAAGTTTATAAAAGACAAAAAAACCAAACAATGTCACTGTACAATATAAAATGTAAATTTTTGGGTAAATTCTGCTGAAAAGATTCTCTTTAAATTCTACTTTTTTAGCTGAAAGCGGAGGATAGATTGTCCAACCTGGTTGTGTTGCAAGTGATTTTATGAAACTTATAATAGCTGGTAAAATCAAAATTAAGATCAAACTAATAATTGATAAAATACAAAGTGAAAGGTAATTTTCAAATTTTTGAAAGCAAACTTTTATCAAATAAAACAAGTAAATGATGGTTATACAGAAAACAGGTAAAATTTCACTCTTTTCCACAATGAAATAGGTATCATGAACATTAATATCTATAACACTTTCAGTTTTTATATTTGACAAATCAAAAACAAAATGGAATGCAATTATTCCAATTACAATTGGTACAAATATGTGAATTGTTTCTAAAAGTATTTTTTTCATGGTTGTTGTGGTACAACTAAAATTTGTGCATTGGACTTCAAAAAAATTAAAAAGTGAGCACTTTCAAGACTTTGTTACGGCTTAAATAGCCCTGAATAATGGAGCGGGTATCCCGATTGTTTTGCATCGGAATGATCAGATTTTTTAATATCTCGAGGTTGTGAATTTGGTAGTTTAAATCGTAAAAACAATACCCTTTGTAAATGCCATTTTCAATCAAAACAGCACTGCGTTCGTCGGTACGTCGCCCGCGATCGATGACCACTAGCGTTTGGTTGCCCAATTGTGTTTCCTCAAGGTAGGCTTCGACGCGCGCGTTATAACTATCGGGAGATTCGGCCCCAATACAGGCCCCAGCGCACTCTTTGATTTTGTATTGAAAGCAACTGTTTTGGGTTTCATACAGCCCATTGATTTTTTGGCAGAGTTGGAATTTTTCGGTAATGCGAAATAAGTAGTTTTTGCCTTCTTGAATACTACTAAAAGCAGTGATTTCCTTTTTTCGCCCGTCGGCTTTTTGAAGTTGAAGACTTAAATACCCTTGGTCGTTAAGGACTTCATACAAGGCCCACTGAAAAATGCTTTTGCGTTGCGCACGGTTGTAAATGGGTTTATTAATCTTGATTTCTTCACTTTCTTTAAGTAACGCAATCAGTTCACTGCCCGTTTCTTCGTAGGTTACGGCAAATACTTCGCGTTGAATTTTTTTGCTTTTGCTGGTAGTACCCGTAAAATGTTGGTTGACCCGTTTTTTGATGTTTTTACTTTTCCCGATATAAATCAAATCCCCTTTTTCATTGTGGATGTAGTAAATCCCAGTCTTGGTAGGCAAGGCTTCCACGATATCGAGGAGTTTTGGGGAAAGTCCCGACTTAATTTCGGTTTTCACCAATCCTCTCAGAATTTCTTTTTCCGTGTCTTTGGCGAGCAAAAGTTTAAACAATTTCACCGTAGCCATCGCATCACCACTTGCACGGTGTCGGTCGGCCATTGGGATGCCCAAAGCGCGTACTAATTTTCCGAGACTGTAGGATATTTGGTCGGGAATTAATTTCTTGGATAACTCTACCGTACATAAAGTGGGCCGTTTAAATTCGTACCCCAATCGCTGAAACTCGGTACGGAGAATACGGTAATCAAAAGAGGCATTATGCGCCACGACAATACAGCCTTCGGTGATTTCGATAATGCGTTTGGCGACTTCAAAAAACTTAGGAGCACTGCGAAGCATGGCATTATTGATGCCCGTTAACTTGACCACAAAGGGTTGTATGGGAATTTCAGGGTTGACCAAACTGATGAATTGATCGACAACCTCATGGCCATCAAATTTGTAGATAGCAATTTCGGTAATGCCCTCTTCGTTGTATTGGCCGCCGGTGGTTTCTATGTCGAGAATACAGTACAATGTGGGGGTTACAAATTTACAATTTTATAAACTTAGAGTGATTACAAGTTCAAACAAAAGTACAGTTTTCTAGTGAAGGATGATCGTCGTCAGGAATATTAGTTTTCAAGGATTTACCCATAGTTACGAACACCAAAAATACTACTCCCAATACGCACCATGGTACTACCGCAGTCTATGGCTAATTGATAATCGCCCGACATCCCCATGGAAAGAGTTTGTAGCGAGACATTTGATCTTTTTAACGATTGGTATTGATCAAAAAGGGATTTTAAGTACCTAAATTCCTTTTCAATTTGCACTGTATTTTCGGTAAATGTCGCCATGCCCATGAATCCCACGATATGCACGTTGCTCAATGTTTCTAATGCTTCGTAATGCAATAGTGAAGCTAATTCCTCGGGATCGAGGCCAAATTTAGTTTCCTCTTCGGCAATATGTATTTGGAGTAAACAATCAATAATTCGGTTGTTTTTGGCGGCTTGTTTGTTGATTTCTTCCAACAGTTTAAAACTATCTACGCCGTGAATTAAAGCCACATAAGGAGCCATGTATTTCACTTTATTCGTTTGTACATGTCCGATCATATGCCATTGGATATCTTTGGGTAATTGTTCCCATTTATCGGTCATTTCTTGGATTTTATTTTCACCAAAAACACGTTGCCCTGCGTGATAGGCTTCTAGCAGGTCGCTTACAGGTTTCGTTTTAGACACCGCTACCAGCGTAACTTCAGGAGGTAGCGTGGCTTTGATGTTTTGGATATTTTCGGCGATGCTCATGCTGTATAATGTTATAATTCATAGACCAAAAGGCCACTTCGAAACTTGGGTTCGATATACGTACTCTTGGGGGGCATAATTAATTTTTGATCGGCCAAGGCTTTGATTTCAGAAATATCGCTAGGGTAGAGCATGAATCCTACTTCAAACTCTCCTTCATCAACCAATTCTTTCAAGGTAAGGAGCGATTGTTTTCCCGGTAAGTATTCAATGCGTTCATCATTGCGAAGATCTTCAATGCCTAAAATGGGATGCAAGACATAATCGTACAAAATTTGCGCGTCCAAATTTTTTAAAAGTGCAGCATTGGGATGCTCTTGTTTGTAAAATAAAGCGTAAAAATTGCCATCCAAATACATCCCAAATTCAAATTTATCTTGGGGCTTCCACAATTCTTGTCCTTTGGGTTTAAGGATAAAATGGGTCTCCAATGCTTCCAAAAAGGCTTCGCGAGAGTGGCCATTTAAGTCGCGGATGATGCGATTGAACTCATAGATTTTGACATTGCTTTCGGCGATTAAAAAACTCATAAAGGCATTTGCATTGGGATGATGTTCATCGCCAACTTCATCATAAAGCAATTCAGCCGAAGCCGAACGGTGATGCCCATCCGCGATATAAAGTTCGGGAATGGCCTCAAATTGCGTTTGAATCCATTGGATTTCCTCCGGTTGATCGATGCGCCAAAGCGTATGTTTTTCTTTATTGGTCGTCGAAAAATGGTACAGCGGTGCTTCTTGTTTTTTCTGTGCAATCCAAGAATTTAACGCCTGACTGTCGGGATAGGTTATCAATACGGGTTCGGTATTAAATCCGGTTTGATGCAAATAATCTTTGAACAGTTCCACACGGTATTGCAAGGTATCCTCGTGCTTTTTGATGACCTCTTTTTTGTATTCCGCAATCAAAGTGCCCCCTACGATGCCCGTAAAGGTTTGATTTTTCGTTTGAATCTCATACAAATACAAAGCGGGTGTGTTTTCGGTGACGAAAATGCCATCCTCTTTGAAGTCCTGGTATTTATGCGCCACGCCTTTAAACCGTTTGTCTAAGGTAATTTTTTGCGCGTACATATAGGCCGGATTGATGACGTGCAAAAACGAATACGGATTGAAGTTGAGCCACGCTGCCAATTCAGCCGGACTGTAATCGTCGTAATTGCGGCACGTCACTAAGGCAACTTTATCCGCCACGGGTCGAACCGCTTTAAATGGGAGCAGGGTGGACATTTTGAATTTTGAATTTTAAATTATGAATTATGAGTTATGAGTTATGAGTTGGTAGTACTAACGACTAAAGTCTAACGACTAAAGTCTAACGACTAAAGTCTAAAGTCTAACGACTAAAGTCTAAAGTCTAACGTCTACTTCAAAAACTGCTTGGCCACTTTTTCCGCTTTTTTACTTTCACTGTAATCGTAAAAGCCTTCGCCGGATTTCACGCCCAATTTACCCGCCATTACCATATTGACAAGCAAGGGGCAGGGAGCGTATTTCGGATTTTTAAAGCCGTCATACATCACATTCAGAATGGACAAACACACATCCAATCCGATGAAGTCAGCCAATTGCAAGGGACCCATTGGGTGTGCCATTCCTAGTTTCATGACCGTATCAATTTCATAGACGCCGCCTACACCATTGTACAAAGTCTCAATGGCTTCATTGATCATAGGCATCAAAATTCGGTTGGCCACAAAGCCAGGGTAATCATTGACTTCGGTGGGGATTTTACCCAATTGCACCGATAAATCCATAATGATTTTGGTGACTTCATCGGAGGTGTTGTACCCGCGAATAATTTCCACCAATTTCATAATCGGCACGGGATTCATAAAATGCATCCCGATGACACGTTCTGGGTGCACGACTTGTGCTGCGATTTGCGTAATAGAAATAGAAGAGGTATTGGTTGCCAAAATGACGTTGTGGGCACAGTATTCGCTCAATTGCTTAAATATATTCAATTTCAAGCCTACATTTTCCGTAGCGGCTTCAACTACCAAATCAACCCCTACCACCCCGTCTTTCATGTCGGTATAGGTAATTATGTTGCCAATAGTTTTGTGTTTATCTTCTTCCGAAATACTTCCTTTAGCCACCATGCGATCCAAGTTGGTAGCGATGGTTTGCATGCCTTTTTCCAAAGACTTTTCAGAAATATCAATCAATTTTACGGTGAATCCGCTTTGTGCAAACGTATGGGCAATGCCATTTCCCATCGTTCCTGCACCGATAACTGCAACTGTTTTCATTCGTATTTTATCTTAGTTTGTTTTGTTTTTTTGTTTAAAATGAGCCACTTATTGCTGACGCTCCATTGCTTCAATAATTTGGTAAGCAACCCGCAATGCCTCGGTTCCGTCTTCAAGGGTAACAACGGGCGTGGTATGGTTTTGAATGGCATCTGCAAATGTTTCCAATTCCTCCAAAATAGCATTGTTTGGAGCCACAGCGGGATTATCGAAGTAAATCTGTTTCCGCTCGCCTTCCGCATTTTGCAAAATCATATCAAAATCCCCAGGATGTTCAGGGGCTTCTTTCATTTTTACCACTTCACAAACCTTATCGAGGTAATCTACGGAGATGTAGGCATCTTTCTGAAAAAAGCGCGACTTACGCATGTTTTTCATCGAAATGCGGCTTGAAGTAATATTGGCGACACAACCGTTTTCAAATTCCAAACGGGCGTTGGCAATATCGGGCGACTGACTTAATACCGATACGCCACTGGCATGTACAGCGACCACTTTTGATTTTACGACGCTGAGGATTGCATCGATGTCGTGAATCATCAAATCTAAAACGACGGGCACATCAGTTCCCCGCGGATTAAATTCGGCCAAACGATGGGTTTCGATAAACATGGGATGCTCAATTTTATCCCGAACCGCTTGAAAGGCAGGGTTAAAGCGCTCCACATGGCCCACTTGTCCTTGTACCCCATATTCCCGTGCTAAGGCAATAATTTCTTCGGCTTCGGTCACGGTAGTAGCAATGGGTTTTTCGATAAAAACATGCTTCCCCGATTTTATGGCCACTTTGGCACATTTGTAATGCGATAAGGTAGGTGTGACAATATCTACAACATCCACCGCATGAATCAGTTTGGCGATGGTGTCAAAACGGTGGTACCCCAATTCGGCAGCTATTTTTTCAGCATAGTCAGCATTTTCATCATAAAAGCCTACCAATTCATATTTTTCAGATTGTTGTAAAAGTCGCAAGTGAATTTTTCCTAAGTGGCCTGCACCGAGAACGCCTACTTTCAGCATAGTTTGATATTTTTATCAAAAGTAGCAATAAATCAAAAAACAATCATGGGCAAGAGCCAGAAAATATTCTCGATTTTTTACCCCATTTTTAAGGTGCTTTTCTACTTGCAACTTGACACATTTCCGTGTACTTTTACGCTCGAAAAAAAGTTTTTTGTGAAAGACACCCCAAAACATCAAGGCATGCGTAATCAATTGGTTACCCAATTACAATCCAAAGGGATTAGTGATACTGCCGTTTTGGAAGCTATACGACAAATACCACGTCATTTATTCCTCAACTCTTCTTTTGAAGATTTTGCCTATCAAGACAAGGCGTTTCCCATTGGAGCAGGGCAAACCATTTCCCATCCTTACACCGTCGCTTTTCAATCGCAAGTGCTGCAAGTGCAAAAAGAACATAAGGTGCTTGAAATCGGGACGGGGAGTGGGTACCAAACCGCCGTGCTTTGTAAATTGGGCGCCAAAGTGTATTCGGTAGAGCGTCAAAACGAACTGTTTAAAGCGACTTCCCTCTTGCTCCCCAAATTAGGCATTCGTCCCAAGCACCTGTCGTTTGGGGATGGCTACAAAGGACTGCCGCAACATGCGCCTTTTGACCGCATTATTGTTACGGCTGGAGCACCTTCGATTCCGCAAGCTTTGATGGCGCAGTTAAAAATTGGCGGTCGACTTGTCATTCCTGTAGGTGAAAAAGAGCAGGTGATGACCTTGTTGATTCGTAAAAATGAAACCCAGTTTGAAAAGCACGAATTGGGTGAGTTTAAATTTGTCCCCTTACTCGAAAATAAAAATTAAAAGATATTCAATTTTCTTTCTATATTGTCGTTTGATTAGAAACCAAACTATTTTATGAAAAAAATTGTAATTATCTGCCTGGTATTGGTCCAAGGTCTTGTGGCCCAAACTTCAGAAAAAAAAGTATGGGATTTACTACTCGCCAACAAGCGTGAAGAAGCTCGAAAACTCTTTGATAAAGAGTTGAAATCCAAGAAAGAAACGCAAACGGAGTATTTAATTCTTGATGCGATTTTAACGCACGAAATGGGGCAAATGTCCTTTGATGACACCTTTCTAAAACAATTCCTAGCGACTTGTAAAGATCGTGCGTATTTGTACCCTATTTTCTACAAACCCTATGTGATGGACAGTCCCAATGGGAATGGTTACAACGAGTATACGTACAAAAAGATTGATTTACTCGCAGCCCATCCTTTGTTTGGAACCGATCCTATGGTGATTTATTTCAAGGCTATTTGCGACCGTCGTCGTCGTGATTATGCAGGTTTTGAAAAAGCAATTACCCAATTGAAAGCGCTGGATTCTTGGCAATACTGCGGGGTATTTGAAAACTTGAATGACAGTGGTTTTGATACGGAATATGAACCCGAAACCTATGCCAATAACGACAAATTGTTTGATGCCAACAGCAACGGAAAAGTAGGCTGGTACAACCCTGTTGATCGCGATCGTGAAGGGTATCACATTTTTAATAACGAAGCAGAATATGGCGACGGAATCATGTACGCCCAATTGTTTTTGGACAATCCCAAAACGCAAGAAGTATATCTCAATTTTGGCGCAAGCAGTTCCATAAAGTTTTTCCTGAACGATACCGAAATTTACAGCAATAATGATGTTGATGCAACCGATATGAATGCGTTTCGGGTAAAGTTTACCTTGCCCCAAGGAATGAATCGGTTGTTGGTGAAGTTATCTACGGATGGCTCCAACGACAATTTCTTTGTATCCCTTTTGGATGCTCAAGGGAATGAAATTCAGGGGTTAAACAAATACAATACGTATAAACCGTATCAAAAATCTACGTTTGAACAACTCAATCCTGTTGAATTGGAAGTGGAACACGAAGCCTTTTTTAAACAAAAAATAGCCCAGAATCCCGATAATGTCTTGTATAAAATTTTACTTTTTGAAGCCTACAACAACAATAGTAAAAACGAGTTAGCGACCGATATCATTGAAGAATTGACCAAGCTTTATCCAAAATCTTCTTTGATTCAAGTGATGCAAATTGCCAATTTGAACAATCGCGATGAAAATCAAAAATCAGAAGAGGTAGCCAAAAACATTGAGGTCAATGATGAAGGATATTACTACAATTTCTTGATGAAAGTTCAAGACAGCGATTGGTTGCGTTCCACTTCAATTATCGAATTGGAAAAGTTTAGAGAGAAATTGAAATCGGTAAAATCAGAAGCCATCAATACCGTTTTTGATTTTATTTTGGCCTCACGGAAATCCGATTTAAATCAGATGACCACCAAATTAGAGGAGCTATTTTCAAATTCTAACTATAATGAATTTTACATCACCTCTTTCGTCAATGTATACGAACGCTTGAAAAATGATAAAAGTAAAGCTATCGCTATGATGGAAGAAATGCTGGCCAAGCGTGAGAATTTTACTGCGTTAAAGAATTTGATTTCCTATTATGACGATGCCAACCGCAAGGAAGACGTGATGCGTTTGACCAAAGAAGTATCGGATCGTTATCCTTTTCATAATGGATTGCGCGATGATTATGCCGATTTGTTAATCAAGGAAAAACGCTACGATGAAGCGATGGTAGAAATTGATCGGGCGTTGCAAAACTTCCCCTATTCATTTCGTTTGATGCAACAAAAAGGAACTATTTACAACAACCAAAACAAACTCAAAGAGGCAGAGGTGTATTTCCGTAAGTCCTTGACCCACAATTCGGGGAATAGTAATTTGCGTAAACAGTTGTATGACATGACCAAAACTCCCGATGAAATCGAGGAAGTGGCCTCCAAAGACATTTATGAAATTATCAAAAAACGGCGCAATACGACCTTAAAAGGCGATTTTGGGGTTACCGTTTTGTTGGACGAATATATTGTGAATGTGCTTCCTGAAGGCGGGCGCAAGTCAAAAGTGACGTACCTCTATGAAATTACGTCCGAGCAAGGCATCGAGGAAATGAAAGAGTACGATATGCAATCGTACCGCAATTCGCTTTTAAAGTCGGAAGTGATTAAACAAGACGGTACCATTGTTCCGGCCGAAGAGGGAAGTGGAACGTTGGTATTTACCGATTTAAAAGTAGGTGATGTGATTTTTATTCAATATGAACGTTATGAAAACTCCTATGGACGTTTTTACCGCGATTTTGATGTTTCCTGCTATTTCAATAGCTTTTATCCTGCAGTTGAAGTGATTTTTGGGATTATTTATCCGCAAGACGTTCAGTTTTTAACGCATTTTTCCAATGGAAATGTGACACCAATTCAAAAGAAAATCAACGGAAGAAATCTCAGCTTGTACAAGCGTACCAATGTTCCAGCCATGCCTTTGCAAGAGCCGTATGCCGCCGATAATTCGGATTTAACCAATACGATTCGCATTGGAACGATTAAAAGTTGGAAAGAAATTTCAAACTGGTATTCGGATTTGGTAAAAAAACAATTGAAGCAAGATAAAGTGACGCGTAAAACGTTTGCCGAAATTTTCCCAAAAGGAGTGGCTGGAATGTCACAGGAAGCTATTGCCAAAGCGATTTACACCTACATTGAAAGCAATATCAAGTACAGTTCTCAAGACTTCCGTCAAAGTGGTCACGTTCCTCAAAAACCATCCAAAACCATTACCACTAAATTGGGCGATTGTAAAGACGTTTCTACCTTGTTTGTGGCTTTGGCTGAGCAAGCAGGGCTAAAAGCGAATTTGGTTTTGGTGATGACCAATGACAACGGATTTTCTTCTATGGCACTTCCTACCAATGAGTTCAACCATTGTATCGTAAAAGTAATGTTGGACGGTAAAGATCATTTCTTAGAATTGACCGATAAATATTTACCATTTAAAGCCTTGCCCAGTAGTTTGTTTACCGCCAATGCTTTGGTTATTTCCTTTGATAAAGCTGAAAATGAAAAGGCGCAGATTATTCGCATTCCTTTCGACAATGCCCTTCGCAATGTGGCACGCGCCAAAACGGAAGTAACTTTGGATGATAATGTAAAAACCTTTGTCAATACATTTACGGTTGAAGGAGCCAACAAGTCGTATTACAACGAGTTATTCTCGGATGCCACTACCGAAGACATTCGTAAAAAACGTATTGAAGAGGATTACAATAATAAGTTGAAAAAGAATGTAACGTTCCAAAGCGCAAAATCCATTCAAAACGATACCTACGAAAAAGGAATCACTTTTGAAACGCGTTTCACCATTGCCGAGCGTTTGCAAAATGTAGGGAACTTAAAAATTACTGAGATTCCGTTTTTGGATAAAGTGTATACCCGCGATATCGTGGCACTCGATAAACGGAATTATCCAATTCAGTACTTTAAGTATGAAAATTCCAATGCCTACCACAGCGAGGTTATTTTGACCATTCCTACAGGGAAGAAGTTTTCGGAGATTCCTGAAAGTAAAACCTTCCAATATAAAGGACATTCGTATAGTTTACGCTTTGAAAGTGTGAGTCCGAATGTGTTAAAAGTAACGCGTGATGTGACCTTAGATTGGAATGATATCGATACGGCAGAATATCTCAACTATAAAAAGTATGTTGAAGATGTGATTGCCGCCGAAGAACAAATCGTTGGTTTTAAATAAAATAAGAAATCCGGAGTTAATTTTTACTCCGGATTTTTTTATAGGTTTTGCAAGCGATTTTTTAGAAGGTCTATCTCTGAAAGAATGGAAGCAATCTGCGCTTCTTTTTCGGCACTTTTGGCAAGGTTCAATCCTTTTTCTTCCAAAATTCCTGTGATGGCTTCAATGGCTTCAGGGTTAAAATCAATGAGGTGTAAAAGTTTAACGCGGTACCAAGCAACGAGCACGGGTTGAAGTTCTATACCAAGCAGTGCGGCCAATAAACGCGCTTGTGCTTGGGTGGGAATCCGGTTGCCATTTTCAAATTTACTGATTAGCGCTTGATCAATTCCCGATTGGTGGGCCAATGCTCGTGTAGATAAGCCTGAAGCTTCGCGACCCTGTTTCAAAAGTTGATCCAGCATACTAAAACGCCTTTTTTAAACGGTCAATATCCCGTTGTGTATCGCGGTCTTTTAAGGTTTCCCGTTTGTCGTAGTTTTTCTTACCGCGGCACAAACCGATGTCCAATTTGGCCAAGCCTTTTTCATTGGTAAATAATCGAAGCGGCACAATGGTTAATCCTTTGGTTTCTACTTTTCGAGCGAGTGATTTTAATTCTTTTTTATTCAAAAGCAATTTACGTTCACTACGCGACTGGTGATTAAATGCAGTGCCAAAAGCGTATTCTTCTATGTATGTATTGATCGCAAAAAGTTCGTGCCCATGAAACTCGCAGAAGCTTTCTGCAATTTGCGCTTTTCCCAATCGTATCGATTTGATTTCGGTTCCTGTCAACACAATCCCAGCCGTATAGGTTTCCAGGATTTCATAGTCAAAACGGGCGCGTTTATTTTGTATCGAAACTTCTTTAATCATGGAGCAAAGGTACAATAAAACCCAATTAAAAGGGAGCTATTTTACATGGAAAAAAAAAGGGAAACAATGATTAATGTCAGGTTTTTACTGCTATGATGCGGGTACATTTGTCCTGTAAATCTTTAACAAAAAACAAAATGAAAAAATTATTTTTAGTAGCAGCAGTAGCCTTAATGAGTTGGAACGGAAATGCACAGGATAAAGAAAACAAAGGACTAGAAGGCGCATGGTGGGCCGGAGGTCAAGTATCATTCGCTAAAGATGATAACGGTACCTCTGAAACCACTTCGTCAACTTTTGTTCCTGTGGTAGGGTATTTCATTTCACCCGATGTGACCTTGGGTATCGGGATAGGTTCAATTAGTTCAAAAACCGAAACTACAGGCACACCTTCATTAACCACAGCCGAAACCAGCACGTTCATTGTTCAGCCTTTGGTACGTAAGTATTGGAGTTTAGGCGGCAAATTCTATTTCTTCGGACAGGCTTCTTTACCGATGACCTTTGGTAAGGACAAAATCTCGGACGATAAAATTACTTCCGTGGGATTGGACATCGCGCCAGGGTTTGACTTTTTCGTCAATAAATGGATGACCGTTGAAACATCATTCTCGTTATTCAATGCTACGTCTACGTCCAACAAACCCAATGTGGGCGACAGTACTAGTGATTTTTCAGTGAATTTTAATCCATTTGACTTAAATCCCGGTACACGCACCGTTGGAGGATTACGCGTAGGAGTGAAGTTTTTATTCTAGTTCCCTAATAGTTTAGAGTTATTGGTTAGTTCCGAGCAATCGGACGAAAAGGTCACCGCTTAATGGGGTGACCTTTTTTTTATACAATTGACTTAAAATTAGTAACTTCGTAGAGTAACCAACAAACAAAATTATGATTCGAAAAATTATTCCACTCATTTTTGTGGCCTTAGTTTTAGCTACTACATCGTGCTCTGACGATAAAGGCTCTGACGCCATTACCATTGCCGAAACGCAACGGGAACCCATGACGGCGCAAGAAATTAAAACTAAAATTGATGAATCCGTACAAGCGGGAGTACATTTTACATGGAGTGCCGCCTCGACGCGAATGGTGTGGAGTGCCATCCTAAAAGGCAATAAACTCGCTACCATCGGTTTTGGAATGACAGCGCAACAATTTGATCGTACGAAGACTTCGCAAGCCCAAAGTTTACAAGAGCAATTGGTACAAATGATTGCACACTATGAAGGAAAAAGCAAAGAAGAAGTATTGATGTACAGCGATCCATTTTTGAATCTTTTTGATGTGTATATCGAAAAACAAGAAACCGTCGAAGCCCTTCGTCGTTCGAGTTTGGTTCGGTACGTGGAACCCGCAGATTTTCGATATTTTTCGGTATCCGATACCCAAATGGCTCCTGAGAGTTCAACGAGTTCGGGTTGTGGATATGATGCTCAAACCTTAAATTCTGCAGATTTTACAACCGTTACGCCCAATGCTCGTGTACCTTGGACCTTCAACCAGCATCAAATTCCAGCAGCTTGGGCACAATCAACAGGCCGTGGTATCACTATCGGAATTGTTGATACAGGAACCTCTCCTTCACAATCGTTGTTGGGGTCTAATTTTAATAACGGCGTATCTACAGGGCGTTCCATCCAAAAATTTGGCACCTTTGTCGACTCAATATGGCCCTGGAGCACGACTACCGATGGACCCAACGACCGCTGTGGCCACGGAACCAGTATGGCTTGGGTAGCCGCTGCACCAAGAAATGACCGCGGATTACCAGTAGGCGTTGCATACAATGCCAATTTAATAACCTACCGCGCTGCTTCCAATGTGGTGCTTGATGGGTACCATGAACAAAATGGGGTGAAAAATGCATTTACCGCTTTAGGGAATAATCCCGCCGTGCGCATCATTTCGATGTCAATGGGACATATTTTTTCGGTGGGTCGCATTGAAGATGGCGTTCGCTATGCTCACAGTCGTGGAAAATTAATTTTCTGTGCGGGTGGAACTTCAACGAGCTTTACCAATTTTGTGGGGGTCATTTTTCCCGCTTGGATGCCCGAAGTAGTCGCTGTGACCGGTGTAAAAGAGGGAACATCCAATCAGAAATGCGATGTTTGCCACAGCGGAAGTGAAATTCAATTTACGGTACAAATGCAACGTTCAACTTCAGGGAATACCGTTCCTGTAGGCAGTTATTATGAGAATTTATCCGATTATGTGGGAGGTTCTTCGGTAGCTACAGCCACTACGGCGGGCATTGCCGCTTTGGTTTGGTCTAAAAATCCATCGTGGAACCGCGATCAGGTTTTGGCCAAAATGCGTCAGTCAGCTACCTATTTCCCAACACGTAACAGTCAATACGGATTTGGCAATATCAATGCTTCCTTAGCCGTTCAATAAATAGATAAAGTTTCAAAAAGAAAGGCTGTCTTCCATAAAAAGACAGCCTTTTTTTATGCTTCGGCGATGCCGCGCCATAGCCTTATTTTTTTTCCGATAAGGAGCATCGCCATACCTATTAGAAAAATATTCGCCCAATTGATTTCAAAAACGTGGTCTTCCATCCATTGTACAAATAGGTACGCTTTTGAGTTATGAAAATTAACTGCATAATCAGCGCTGTATTGCATACTTAAATAGGAATTAATCAGTTCATAAAGTAGGGGAATTAATCCTGGAAGTAACCACAAAAAGAGATTTAGCACAACGCCCGAATAGCCTTTGGTTCGGTTTTGTCCTACGGTGTTAAAAAATAACACACTCACAATGATAAACGCGATGCAATAGCCAATGCCATAGGTAAAGGAAGAGGTAATGATGGCACTACAAATTCCCAAAATAATGTTGAGTATGATTACAGCAATCAAACCAATCAACCACGAACGACCCGAAGTGACCCGAAACGATAAAATGAGCAATGAAAGGCCCAACGCAAAATACACGGGGATAATTAGGGTTTCTATAGTTATATCAGGATCTATATAAGCATCGGCCATCCGACCATAGTTAAAATTCAATTGCTTCTCTGGTACATAGTATTTGTAAAATTCTTGTTCAGTTCCCGTTTTGTCGCGCGCTATATAACGATCAATTGTATCGCGCACCACCGTTTGATTGTTATACATTTCGGGAAAATATTCGTCATTGGTCATTTGCGGCCCTATGGTATGACTTTTTTCAAATAAAGGGTAGTCGTTGATTAAAGTGAGCCACTTTTCAGCATTAATATTGGATTCCAATTGGTGTTCTTTGGCAATCTTCAAGTAATCCGTAAAAAGTTGTTTTAACGAATCTTTTTGCTGGCTAACCAACCAGAACTTCAATTTTTCAATGGCCAATGAATCACTTTTTTTATCAAAAATTGTATAACTATTGACGTTTTTATTGAGTAGTGAAGTGTTCTTGTATTTTTTTCCACGGTACATGAAATAATTTCGCACTTCACTATTCGTTTCTACACTGTCAACAATCACAGTATCTGCTGCTGCTGCTTCTACCACAGCATTATTATCAATCTCATGGTAGGAATACGACCCGTCCAGAAAGAATGATCCTGCGCGTAACGTAGCGCATCGTTTTTCTAATTCTTCGCGTGAAAAATAACTGCGGTAGCGCGTTTCTTTCCCTAGATTGTACCAAAAAATGGGAGTAGTGAGTCCAAAGCAAAGCACAAAAATCAATCCCCATTCCTTAAACACATGGTATTTTGAAGTAGGGTAAAAGGATTTCAGTACATTATTTTTAAAATAATGCACCAGCCATAAAATCAGCACGAGTAACGAAATTACAATAGCGAGTAAGACAAGCGTGGCATCGAAATCGAAAAAATTGCGATGGCTCTCCTCGAATGAGATTCCGTTGAGGGCAAAACCTAATATAAAAAAGCACAAACTTAACGTCAACAATAGCACACCCATGGGTACTATTTTGGTATTCCAAAGTAAAGGATGACGAAGTAAAAGGCGTTGTTGAATCGATTTGAACATAAATGTAAGGGATTTTAAGAAACAAAAAAGCGACGGGTAGATTGTGAAATATCTCTGAAGTAAGGCATCGGAATTTCGTGACGGGTCACCCATTCCAAAAATTGTAAGCGCGTTACTGATTCGGGAAACGTAGCGATAAATGTACCGCCATTGAATTGTAAACTTTCTAAACCTAGAGGTTGCAGTAAATTCCCTAATTCCCCTTGTGTGAAGGTACTTTCAAATTCAATGACTAAGAAATTTTCGGAGGTCTCTGCCGTTGAAGGCGACTCTTGTCGTAGGTTTTTTTGGATTCCTTGTTTCAAAAACACGACTTGATCAGAGGTTTTTTCCACCTCATACAATTGTTGTGAACTTAGCACTATGCCGATCGGGCGAAAAGGGGACTTAGCAATGGCTCTGAAATCCTCCAATATCGTTTGTTGGGCCAAGATGTCTAAGTTCGCCAAAGGTTCGTCAATCAACAATAACTTAGGTTTTCGCAACAACATCCGGGCCAATTCAAAACGCATTTTATATCCTGACGACAAACTGTTCCAAGAATGTAAACGGTATTTTCGTAATCCCAATCGTTTGATAATCAAATGTGTCAACGGTTCAATCATCTCAGGAGCATACCCATAAGAAGAAGCGGTCAATACAAGGTTATGATACATCGAGCCATACCATGTATCGGTTCGTTGGGGAATATAGACCAGCTGCGTCCGTAAATCGTATCGATCGGTATAGGTAAAATGATAGGTAATCGTGCCTCCTGAGGGATGTAATTCACCACAAAGGCTGCGTAAGAGCGTAGTTTTACCGTTGCCATTTTCTCCGACGAGTCCAACAATTTGGCCTGTATACAATTCCAAGTGAATTGGTCCCAACCCAAAGCGACCAGTGCCGTAACTTTTAACAACGTCTTTTAACGATACCAATAACTCACGGGGCGCTTGTGGTTTTTCTTTTAGAAAGACATACAACGCGTCAATCAATTGTCGTAAACGTGTCGCTTGTCCTGCAGTATCTGCTCCGTTGAGATCCAACCAATCCAAAAATTGATTCATCTCTTGATAGAACGACAGGGTTTCTGTATCCAAAGTAAAATCAATTAATCGCTTGATAACCAAAGGATAGTCTTCAAATTTCAAATAATCCTCGATTTCTTGAAATTGTTTTTCAAATTCATTCATACAATAGGCTTAAAATTACGTTTTAACAAAGAGTATACCAAAGCGTCCCAAAAACGTCCGTTAAAGTATTCGTTTTCTATAAAATGGGCTTCTTTGACGAAACCTAGTTTTTCTATTACCTTGATGGAAGCTTCATTTTCGGGGTCAATCACTGCCTCTACAGAGTGGAAATGAAGCTGTTCAAATCCGTAGATAAGCATGGCTTGAACGGCTTCTAATGCATACCCTTTTCCTTGCGCTTTAGGAAGCAACATATACCCAATTTCACTGCGAAAATGTTCGGGTTTTATGCGATAATGGCCAATAATTCCCAACATTTCATCGGCTTCTTTTTCTGTAATCACCCAGTTAATTCCTGTTCCCTCGTCGACTTTTTGTTGTATCATTTCAACCATTGTCAAGGCACTGGCTTTATCAGAGATTATTGGACGTGGTATGAAGCGCATACTTTCGGGATTACCTCGCAGCGCAACGATCGCCTCCCAATCGGTAGGGAGTAGTGGCCGAAGTCGTAAACGCGGGGTTTCAAGATAAGGGAAAGGATCAAATAGCGAGGCCATAGTTTTGCTTTGTGTGAAATTAGTTAAATCCCAAGGAAAATGGCACTTTTTTTCATTTATTTGTTGTACTTAATTTTTACAAACATGAAACGCGTATTGAAACCCTTTTTTCTAGGACTTTTGGGATTGTTTTCTACAGTGACCCTAGCCCAGCAGCAACGTCCTGAATCTATTTATGATTACAATGAAGCATTCGGAAATCATTTTTACACCAAGAATGGAACCGATACCCGATCAGCGAGTGGGCAACCCGGCCCTAAATACTGGCAAAACCGTGCCGATTATCAAATTGCAGTTACACTCAACGCAGACACCAAAGAAGTTTCGGGAACTGAGTTTTTGACGTATACAAACAACAGTCCTGACAAATTGGAATTTTTGTGGATGAATTTGGATCAAAATTTATTTAAAAAAGATTCCCGGGGCAATGCGGTTATTCCCATGAAAGGAAGCCGAAACGGTGCAAAAGGTCAGGATTTTGACGGCGGTTTTCAAATCAAATCGCTAAAAATGATTACCCAAATCAACGGTAAAACGTCGGAAAAAGAGTTGCCCTTTATCATCACCGATACCCGCATGCAAATCAAATTACCCCAAGGTTTGGCTGGAAACGGAACGAAGATTAAATTGAAAATGGACTTTTCCTTTGTTTCCCCCGACTATGGTTCGGACCGTATGGGTGTTCTCGAAACCAAAAACGGTCGCATTTTTACGATGGCGCAATGGTATCCCCGCATGTGTGTGTATGACGACGTTCGCGGTTGGAATACCCATCCTTACCAAGGCGCGGGCGAGTTTTACTTGGAGTATGGCGATTTTGAAGTCTCCATTACTGCACCTTCCAACCATATCGTGGTAGCCTCAGGGGAATTGCTCAATCCAAGTGAAGTATACACGCCCGAACAAGTAAAGCGATGGAATACAGCCAAAAACAGTGATGCTACGGTAATTATCAGAGGCGCCAGTGAAATTGGCCAATCCGAATCGCGACCTACTGCAAAAAAACAACTTACTTGGAAATTTAAAATCAGTAATTCCCGCGATTTTTCGTGGGCTTCCTCCCCGGCTTTTATCATCGATGCGGCACGTATAAATTTGCCTAGTGGTAAAAAATCGTTAGCCATTTCGGCCTATCCTGTTGAAAGTGATGGACAAGGCGCTTGGGCACGTTCAACCGAATATACCAAAGCCTCTATTGAAAATTATTCCAAACGTTGGTATGAATATCCCTATGCTACGGCCATCAATGTCGCCGGAAATGAAGGTGGGATGGAGTATCCTGGAATTGTCTTTTGTAGTTGGGAATCAAAAGGTGCCGATCTTTGGGGCGTGACCGATCATGAGTTTGGTCATATTTGGTTCCCTATGATAGTCGGGTCCAACGAACGTCTTTTCGCTTGGATGGATGAAGGATTGAACACCTTTATCAATTCCATTAGCTCGCAAGACTTTAATAATGGCGAATACCGTCAACCTAAAGAGGATATGCATGCCGCCGCTGATGTATTGATGAATCCAAGAATGGAACCCATCATGGCTGCTCCGGATAATATGCAAGAGGATAATTTAGGAATTCTAGCGTATTATAAACCCGGCGCAGGAATGACCCTATTGCGTAAGATTTTGGGGGAAGAGCGATTTGATTTTGCGTTACGCACCTACATTCAACGTTGGGCATACAAGCATCCGCAACCGGAAGATTTTTTCCGTACCATGGAAAATGTAAGCGGTGAAGATTTAAGTTGGTTATGGCGCGGTTGGTTTTACAACAATTGGCGTGCCGATCAAGCGATCAAAAAAGTACGTTATGAGAAAAACGATCCCAAGCGCGGAGCCATTGTTACAATCGCTAACTTAGAGCGTATGCCGATGCCTGTTGTAGTAGCGTATAAAACGGAATCGGGGGCCACAGGGCGTCTTTCGTTACCGGTTGAGATTTGGAAACGCAATGTGTATTGGACTTTCCGTATTCCTTCAACAGAAGCTTTGGCCTCTATTACGTTGGATCCTGACCACGATTATCCCGATGTTAATTCAGAAAACAATACCTGGACGTTACAGAAGGATGGAATTGCAAAAACAAAAGATTTTTCGTCTTACACCGGAAACTATTCAAGCGCATTAATACCTTTGAAAATAGAGTTGACCGAGGACGATGACAATTTGATGTTGAATGCAGCGGGGCAACCTTCAATTCCGCTTGAAGACAAAGGCAATCATTTGTTTACCTTCGAACCCGCCGAATTATCGATTCAATTCACCGAAGATAAACAAGGATTTGTACTCACGGTAGGCAAACAAAGTTTTGGATTCACACGTGATAAATAAATAAAAAGAAACCCTCATTAATTTTTGAGGGTTTTCTTTTTTTAGGAAGTTTTGTTTTTTCGTAAAATAAAGGCCGCTAACAACGCAATCATAAATCCAAAAGGAAATATTTCTGAGAACGTTATCCCAAAACGAAATAATGGATTTTTATAGTTTTCCGCCATTTCTGAAACTTTATTTAATTCTGTTTGAAGCGCCTCACCGGTCAAACCAGAAGCTTTGAGTTGAGCGATTTGATCGGCAGAAAATTGTTCCATGAAGTTTGGAAATACCCACTGAAATTCAACCATCCAAACAATCGTGTAACTTAGCGAAGCAATAACTGCAATAGTGAGTCCGATTTTTAGCGCTTCCCAAAAAGGGAGATGTCCTAAATGGTCTCTTTTGTAACGCTCTAATGCAAAATAAATGGCCGAAAAACCCAGCAACATGCCTGCGAAACCTATAGCCATGGAGGCTGGTTTTTGATTATAATGCGCATACAAAACCGTCGAAATGATCATGCATACTACGATAATCAGGGAGGCGATTAAACTGTAGCGTAAAACATATTTTTTCATACGTTGTTTATTTTTTGGTTAGGTCATGTAAACGTACAAAAAAAATAATTTAGACAAAGTGCGATCCTAAATGAATTTATTCCCAACGGTTTACCACTTTGGTATGGGCAAATGCATCATAAATTCCCGAGCGATTTTTGTTGAGGAGTATCCAAATGAATCCAAGTCCAAAAAGCAAATAAGCTGGAACTTTTAATACATTTCGTTTGAGAGATTGCTCCCAGCTCAAGGGTTCATTCATCCCATTGACGACTTTGATGCCCATCAATCTTTTGCCCCACGTTCCTTGCCAAGGAGAAGCTTCGAGAATAAAACAAAGTAAGGCCCAAAAGCCAAAAGCGTGCAGGCGAACAGCACTTCGAAGGGTCGCGTAACCTTCAGGATTCTCTTTTTTCAATTGGACATCCCAAATCGAAAATCCATGAACCCAATAGTAATAACATAAAACAATGATTATAATAGGAACCATGTCAACCAAGTAGGCTGCAAGTCGCTTCCCAGGGGTAGCAGTGGCATAGAGGGAATAGTCCATTTTTTTTAGGTTGAAAGTACAAATTAAATGCAAAAAAACCTAACCCACACCGAAGTGCAGGCTAGGCTATCAACTAAACCAACCTTTAAATTATGTTTTATTGATTGCGGAAGACCAATTTCCCATCAAAGCTATCCAATAGGATGATGCTGTCGGTGGTGATGGTTCCGGCTAATATTTCTTTGGATAATTGATTCAAGACTTCGCGTTGTACCACTCGTTTCACTGGTCGCGCACCAAATTCGGCATCGTAGCCTTTGGCCGCTAAATAATCAACTGCCTCAGGAGTGGCATCCATGGTGATGTGTTGTTGTGCCAACATTTTGGTGACCTGTTTCAATTGCAAATGCACGATTTGACGAATATTATCTTGGGTCAACGGCGTAAACATGACGATCTCATCAATTCGGTTCAGGAATTCGGGTCGTACCGTTTGTTTGAGTAAGCCCAGCACTTCCACTTTGGCCAATTCGGCGGCTGTTTCGACGTTACCTTTGAGGTTCTCGAACTTTTCTTGGATAATCGCACTACCCATATTCGAAGTCATGATGATGATCGTGTTTTTGAAGTCAGCTAAGCGTCCTTTATTGTCGGTTAAACGCCCTTCATCCAAGACTTGCAACAAGATGTTAAACGTATCGGGATGCGTTTTTTCAATTTCGTCCAACAAAACCACACTGTAGGGTTTTCGGCGCACGGCTTCGGTCAATTGACCGCCTTCATCATACCCCACATAACCGGGAGGCGCACCTACTAATCGACTCACGCTGTGGCGTTCTTGGTATTCACTCATGTCGATACGGGTGATGGCATTTTCATCGTCAAAAAGGTATTCGGCGAGTGCTTTTGCCAACTCGGTTTTCCCGACACCGGTAGTTCCTAAAAACAGGAAGGAACCAATCGGTTTTTTGGCGTCTTGTAATCCAGCCCGACTGCGGCGTACAGCATCACTGATGGCGGCAATGGCTTCTTCTTGACCCACTACACGTTTGTGGAGTTCGTCCTCTAATTTCAACAACTTCTCACGTTCGCTTTGCAGCATTTTGGTCACAGGAATTCCCGTCCATTTGGCTACCACTTCGGCGATATCATCATGGGTCACTTCTTCTTTGATTAAGGAATCGCCCTTTTGATTTTCTTGCAATTGGTTTTGTAGTGCATTGAGTTGTTCTTGGGCTTCTTTGATTTTTCCATAGCGCAATTCGGCTACTTTTCCATAATCGCCTTCCCGTTCGGCACGCTCGGCTTCCAGTTTATAGTCCTCGATGTTTTGTTTTACATTTTGGATGTTTTCTACGACTTCTTTTTCTGATTTCCATTTAGCAAAGATCTCATTGCGCTCCTCTTTTAAGTTGGCCAAATCCAATCCTAACGACTTTAACTTGGTTTCATCTTGCTCGCGTTTAATCGCTTCGATCTCGATTTCCAACTGCATGATTTTACGATCGAGTACATCCAATTCTTCGGGTTTGGAATTGATTTCCATACGCAGTTTGGAAGCGGCTTCGTCCATTAAATCAATGGCTTTGTCGGGAAGAAAACGATTGGTAATATAGCGTTGTGAGAGTTCGACCGCCGCAATAATCGCATCGTCTTTGATTCGCACTTTGTGGTGGGTTTCGTATTTCTCTTTGATCCCCCTTAGGATTGAAATGGCACTCTCCGTATCGGGTTCGTCTACATTGACTTTTTGAAAACGGCGTTCAAGTGCTTTATCTTTTTCAAAATATTTTTGGTATTCGTCTAAAGTAGTAGCACCAATCGCTCTGAGTTCGCCACGGGCTAAGGCCGGTTTTAAAATATTGGCCGCATCCATAGCACCGTCACCGCCACCAGCTCCGACTAGCGTATGGATTTCGTCAATAAACAAAACGATATCTCCCTCGGCGGAGGTGACTTCTTTCACCACAGATTTTAAACGTTCTTCAAATTCCCCTTTGTATTTTGCACCCGCAATTAAGGCACCCATATCGAGTGAAAAGACGATTTTATCTTTTAAGTTCTCGGGTACATCACCATCGACAATACGATGGGCGAGCCCTTCGGCGATGGCAGTTTTCCCTACACCGGGTTCGCCAATCAACATCGGGTTGTTTTTGGTGCGGCGGGTGAGGATTTGCAATACGCGTCGAATTTCTTCATCGCGACCAATGACAGGGTCGAGTTTCCCAGTTCGGGCTAATTCGTTGAGGTTTTTAGCGTATTTATTTAAGGCGTTGTAGGTTTCCTCTGCCGAAGTCGAAGTAACGCGTTCGCCTTTGCGTAATTCAGCAATAGCGGCTTCCAAGCCTTTTTCGGTAACACCTTGGTCTTTTAAGATTTGGGCGATTTTACTTTTGGATTTAAAGATGGCGAGGACTAAATGTTCGATCGAAATGTATTCATCGTTCATTTTCTTAGCGAGGATACCGGCTTCGGTCAAAGCGTTATTGGCTTCACGGGACAGCATGATGTCACCCCCTGAAACTTTTGGGAAGCTCTGTAGTGTGCTGTCTAAAATGCGTTGAAACAACTCGACATTGACGTTGAGCTTTTTCAAGAGAAAAGGCGTTACGTTTTCATCAACTTCCAAAATTCCTTTGAAAAGATGTTCGTTTTCGAGTTGCTGGTGTCCGTAGGCTTGTGCAATTTGTTGGGCTTGTTGCAGCGCCTCTTGAGACTTGATGGTTAAGTTTTTTAAATTCATTTTTGTTTTCCTTTGTGTGTTGTGGAATAAACGTTTTGAAAACGTCAAATAGATTTTGTCAATAAGCATTCCATTTGGGTTAGGCTGTCAAATTGGCTGAAAATCAATGATCTCACATTACTTTTGCTGACCTTTTGTCGTGAAATCCTGACTCCATTGACTGCATGTGGCTTACCTTATTTTTGTAATTTTGAAAAAAAAAGAACAATGAGTCTATTGGGATCTTTATTTAGCGGAAACACCTCCGAATCTTCATCGAATATCAATTGGTTTAAGTTAACGGATTTAAACGATTTAGAGTCGATGATCCAAGAATCTTTCCAACATCCTGTAGTCGTTTTCAAGCACAGTACCCGATGCAGTATCAGTCGGATGGCGTTGCGTCAATTTGAGGCCGATTGGAATTTGGAGGGTAAAATCACCCCTTACTTTTTGGATTTGTTGGAATACCGACCGATATCTAATGCCATTGCAGAGCGGTTGGGTGTTGTTCACCAATCGCCGCAAGTGATTGTAATCAAAGACGGGCAAGCGGTGTATGATGCTTCGCATGAAGGCATAGCCGTAGTGGCTTTGGCACCGTTTGGGTAAGTGGTTTCGAAGTACATGCGTTCTTTTTTAGCCCCGATTGAAGTGGCATCCCCCGAGCTATCGGGGATAGAACGGAAAGCGGGTGGGACGCGCTAAAAGCACTACAGTTCTTGCTCCAAAAAAAAGCCCAATGAAGGGCTTTCGTTTTATACTATAATCGAGGGTTCTTGTTGACTCAAGCAATGGAAACTTCCGAGACCCCAAATCAGGTCGACAGAGTTGATGCCCACCACGCGTCGGGTAGGGAAGCACTGCTGAATGGTATCCAACGCGCGATCGTCGTTTTTCAAGTCTTGAAACGTAGGTACGATCACTGTTTCGTTGGAAATGTAGAAATTAGCGTACGAAGCGGGTAGAATTTGATCCTCATAAATCACCGGTTTCGGCATGGGGAGTTCGACCACATTCAACTGCTTACCGTTTTCCAAACGCATTTGGTGTAACAGTTTCAAGTTCTCTTGCAGAATTTCGTAATTCGCATCGTTTTTATTTTCTTCCACCACGGTCAATACGGTATCTTCATTGACAAAGCGCGTGATGTCGTCAATATGGCCGTCGGTGTCGTCACCAATGATACCGTCGCCCAGCCAAAGAATATGGTCAACGCCATAAAAGTTGTGAAGGTATTCTTCAATTTGCGCTTGGTTTAAATGCGGATTACGGTTTTCGTTTAATAAACAAGCGGTGGTCGTCATTAATGTGCCACGTCCGTTGAATTCCACACTACCGCCTTCCATGACAATACCGGGATTGAATACCGGTAAGCCTAATTTTTCACCAATTTTCGTCGGAATCACATCGTCCAAATCAAACGGAGGATATTTACCGCCCCAGGCATTGTACCCCCAATCCACAATGGCTTTTTTCGCTTCTGATTTATGCAAAAGAAAGGCCGGACCGTGATCGCGGCACCACGCATCGTTGGTGGGATGATGGTAAAAAGAGATACGTGTCCAACGGTTGGCGAAATCACTGATGGTTTGGGCGTACGCGGAAGTTTTAATTTTTTGTTCGGCGAAAGCTTGCATGGCCGCATCGGCTACGTTAATGCATACGCGCTGGTGCGAAGCCACTTGCAATATAAATTCGGCATACGGATCAAAAATGGTATGAATTTTACCCGGCCATGATTCTTCTTTATGTGGCCATGAGAGCCAAAGGGCCTCTTGGGGTGCAAATTCAGCTGGGAAATAATAACCTAAAGCTTGGGGAGTCGCCAAATTAGTCTTCATCAATAAAACGTTTGGTGATTGGAGCATAGCTATCAATGCGGCGATCCCGTAGGAAAGGCCAATGCATACGGAAATAATCGGATTGATTTAAATCTAAGGGCACGACAGTGGTTTCTTCTTGGTCGTGAGTTCCTAAATACAATAATTTCCCTTGACCATTGGCAACAAAACTACCGCCCCAGAATTTCATGGCGCCATTTTGTTCAAAGCCAACACGGTTAACACTCACAACAGGGACACCATTGGCGACCGCATGGGAACGTTGAATCGTTTGCCACGCATTGTATTGGTCTTGGTTGGTTTCTTCGTCTTGATCGGTGGCCCAACCAATTGCCGTGGGGTAGAATAGGATTTCTGCGCCCATCAAAGCTGTGATACGACTGGCTTCGGGGTACCATTGGTCCCAACAAATTAAAATCCCGATTTTGGCAAATTTGGTTTGGAATACTTTATAACCTAAATCACCGGGTGTGAAATAGAATTTTTCATAGAATGCCGGATCATCGGGGATATGCATTTTGCGGTATTTCCCGAGGTAGGTTCCATCGGCATCCAAAACAGCTGTGGTATTGTGGTAAATGCCGTGGGTGCGTTTTTCAAATAGCGATGCGATGATGACTACACCCAATTCTTTGGCTACAGCAGAAAGCGCATCGGTACTGGGCCCGGGTATCGCTTCTGCGAGTTGGAAGTTGTCGTAATCTTCGACATCACAAAAATATAAGGAAGTAAATAATTCCTGAAGACAAACAATTTGTGCGCCTTTTTCGGCGGCCACGCGTATTTCGCGTATTGCTTTTTCAAGGTTAGCGGCTTTGTCTTGGGTACACGACATTTGTACCAAACCTACATTTACATTTGCCATAGTATTTGAAAAATTTTTGCAAAAGTAGCTAAAAATAAAACGTGAATTGGGGAAGCTTTCCTTTTGTGATTATTTTCGATCGGGATAAATGAGTCCCATCAGCAAGCTAACCGCTAAGCACACAATAATATTCATTGGAGAAGGAGAAACGCTGAACTCGTTTAGGGCATCGATTTCAAAAAAGAATTGAAATAAGAAATGGGTAGCATCATAAGCACAGCTGCTACAAAAAACTTCCGTGCATAGTACAAAATTTAGTACTTGTAATACGGAGAAAGTTATGCCGCTGATGATGATTTTTCGTATCAATGATTTATTTGGTTTAGTTTCGCAAACGATGGCGGCTGATGATTTCTTTCAATTTATTTTTAAGATTTTGTCCCGAATCGGCGACCATTTGTTCATTGCTTGGAAAAGGAACGGCCACCCGATCGAAAAAGGGTAGATAATTGCTTTCACACGCTTGTTTGTTGCCTTTGTAACGTGCATAGATATGTTCGAAGACAAATTCACTACTCAACGGATAGGTGTTGAGCAATTGATTGGTTTTTAGGTCCAAATAGTCAATTTTGGCAGTGACTTGAACTGTTTTAAACTGACGGAATTCAAAAATGGTAATCGATACATTTTTCATATTATCAACCATTACGAAATTTCCTTGTTGATCTTTCACGGGATTTCCATTGGCATCCAAAAGTCTTTTTTGTCCGTCTTTGACTTGTTTTTCCTTCACAAATTCGCGTTCTTTCACTTGTTCTGGAGAAATGTTGATGGCTCTAAAATTGACCAAAATTCCATAATCATAGGTAATTCCTTTGACGCGATTACTATGGTAAACGGTCCACGGATCGTTGAGTCCCATGGTACTAAAGTCCAGTAAATCATTTTCCAAGCGAATGGGAATAACCATTTGCGTTTCATTTTTGGTGTACACATGAACGTAATCGGTTCCTTTTTGACGGGCCTCATCCATTAATTGGGCGGTGTCTTTGAACCCTGGGCTAAGTTCTTGTAGGTAATTAAGGTCGTCGAAAGCCCGGCGAAAATTCATTTTATCCCGAGTAGCAAGCAGTGCTTTGGCATTATCATACAGGTGTTTGGCTAGCGCATTTTTGCTACTTACGATTTGGTCACTATAATTATCAAAATCAAAGGTAGCCTTACGGTTTTGACTGATAACCCGAAGTGGCAATAAGGGTTTGATGCGTTCCTGCCGTTGGTGCAAGGCGACATAGGTATTGTAAATCTTTTCCGTATTGGAGGGATTGGCGTCCTTAAACCAAAGTTCAATTTGTTGTAAATCGCGTGCTTTGGCTTTGGCGAAGGCCTCTTCAAGAAAAAGAACATACTCTTGTTTTCCTTTAGCGTCTTTTCGTTGGCGTAAATTATCGATTGCGATTTGAATCGCTTGATCGTAATTTCCTTCGGCTAATGCGTTCTGTGTTTGGCGGACACCACAACTTGCAACAAAAAATAAAGCTATGAAGAATACATTAATTTTTTTCATGGTAGTTTACATTAAAAAGGTAACGCCGGTAAAAGTTTACTACTGCATTCACCGAAGCCTATTCGTACCCGATCATTTTGGCAATACCCGCGTAGGATGACAGTGTCGTTATCTTCAATAAATTTTCGTTCGGAGCCATCGGTAAGGCGCAACGGATTTTTCCCGCCCCAAGTGAGTTCCAGCATCGAACCATAGCTGTCTTCTGTGGGGCCAGATATAGTTCCACTTCCCATCATATCGCCCGAATTGACACGACATCCGTTGATGGTATGATGCGCGAGTTGCTGTGCCATGGTCCAATACATGTATTTAAAGTTGGATCGGGAAATCACTGTTTCGGTACTGTTTTCGGGTTGTAAAGCCACTTCCAAATGAATATCAAAAGCATGATTTCCTTCTTGCTGCAAATAGGGTAACGGTTTTGGGTTTTGCGCAGGACTGGCTACGCGAAAGGGTTCAAGCGCATCCATGATCACAATCCAAGGGGAGATGGAGGAGGCAAAGTTTTTAGCCAAAAACGGACCTAGCGGGACATATTCCCATTTTTGGATATCACGCGCGCTCCAATCATTGAAGAGTACCATTCCGAAAATGTAATCTTCCGCTTCATGGATAGGTACGGGTTCCCCCATAACATTTGCATCGGTAGTAATGAATGCCATTTCCAATTCAAAATCAACCAATTTGGAGGGGCCAAACACCGGCGAAGTGGCGTCAGCAGGTAAGGTTTGCCCCAAAGGGCGGTGTACGGGTACTCCAGAAGGGATGATGGTCGAACTGCGTCCGTGGTAACCTACTGGAATGTGAAGCCAATTGGGAAGCAAAGCATTTTCGGGATCGCGAAACATTTTTCCCACATTAGTAGCATGCTCTTTACTGCTGTAAAAATCGGTGTAATCGCCAATTTGTACAGGAAGTAACATTTCCACATCTTGTATTTGGAAAATCACAATTTTACGCTGCTCCATATTGTCGCGTAAAGTCGGATTGTTGATTTCAAACAAATCAGAGAGACGGTTGCGCACTTGGCGCCAAGTTTTTTTCCCGTAAGCAATAAAGTCATTTAAGGAATCTTGTAGAAACATATCATCGGGGAGTCCCAAGTCGTCAAAATAACCTAATTGCTGTAAAGCGCCCATATCAATTGCGAAATCACCAATTCGTGTTCCAATAGTGATCACATCTTCTTTGGTTAAAAAAACACCAAAAGGAATATTTTGAATAGGGAAGTCGCTGTTTTCAGGAACAGTAAGCCAAGTTTTTCGATCGGGGTTATTTGCGTATTGCGGCATAGGGTCGTTGTTGATTTGTTGTTGAAAAAATTACAACCAAATATAGACGTTCCAATCTATTTGACCAACAGAATTTGTAATTTTGGGGAGCTTTAATGAAAAACCCTTAAAAAATGCAACGAGACGAACAAATCTTCGATTTAATCCTGGACGAACAGGACCGACAAATACATGGAATTGAGCTGATTGCTTCCGAGAATTTCGTGAGTGATCAAGTGATGGAAGCAGCAGGCTCCTGTTTGACCAATAAATATGCCGAGGGATATCCTGGAAAACGGTATTATGGAGGTTGTGAAGTCGTTGATATTGTTGAGCAAATCGCAATTGATCGTGCCAAAGCCCTGTTTGGTGCCGCCTATGTGAATGTGCAACCGCATTCGGGCTCGCAAGCGAATACTGCAGTTTTTGCCGCTTGTTTAAAGCCTGGAGATACCATTTTAGGATTTGACCTCTCGCACGGAGGCCACTTGACGCATGGCTCTCCAGTGAACTTTTCAGGAAAGTTATACCGCCCTGTGTTTTATGGTGTGGACCAAGAAACAGGATTGTTGAATTACGATAAAATTCAAGAGATCGCCCTGAGGGAAAAACCCAAAATGATTATCGCTGGAGCTTCGGCTTATTCGAGAGATATGGATTTCAAGCGGTTTCGTGAAATCGCCGATAGCGTTGGCGCTTTATTGTTGGCCGATATTTCACATCCTGCGGGTTTGATTGCCAAAGGCTTGCTAAACGATCCGATTCCGCATTGCCACATTGTGACGACCACAACGCATAAAACTTTACGTGGACCGCGTGGGGGAATGATAATGATGGGCAATGATTTTGAGAATCCTTGGGGATTAACGACTCCCAAAGGGGAGATTCGTATGATGTCGCATGTTTTGGATATGTCTGTTTTTCCAGGAAATCAAGGCGGCCCCTTAATGCATATTATAGCCGCTAAGGCCGTGGCTTTTGGAGAGGCGTTGACCGATGAATTTTTTAGATATACGTTACAGGTCCAAAAAAATGCCCAAGCCATGGCCAATGCCTTTGTAAAAAGAGGCTATCATTTGATTTCTGGCGGTACCGATAATCACATGATGTTGATTGATTTACGCAACAAAGGGATTACTGGTAAAGACGCTGAAAATGCCTTGGTAAAAGCAGATATCACGGTCAATAAAAACATGGTACCATTTGATGATAAATCGCCCTTTGTGACTTCTGGAATACGCGTGGGAACACCTGCAATTACTACCCGTGGTTTGGTCGAAGCGGATATGGAGACGGTGGTTGATTTTATCGATCGCGTTTTGATGAATCCCAACGATGAAGCGGTTATTGCGCAAGTGACTGAAGAAGTCAATGCCTTAATGGGAGAACGTGCTATGTTTGTCTTCTAACTTTTAATAACTAGCCTAAATTTATTAATAACTTTTAATTTAGTGTTAATAACGTGTTAATAACTACCGTTGTTGGGGATGTCCGACAGCGGTTTTTTCTTTAATTTTAGGGTGATTTTCACATTATTTTATTGATGAAAAACCCTGTAAAAAACACACTTCATAGGTTGTTAATAACATTGCTTTTTGTGGGCCAATTGCTTTTAGCGCAAGAAGGCCAAAAAACCCATGTAGTTGCTGAGGGTGAGACGCTTGCTAAAGTAGCGCAAAAGTATAAAGTGACCCCTTATGATATTATCAAATTGAATCCCAATGCTGCGCAAGGGGTGAAAGCTAATGATGTGTTGGTTATTCCAAAATCGGTTGTTGTTGCGGGTGTCACAGAGGCAACAAGTGTCGAAGAAAGCAAGAATATTCTTTCACAAAAACCAGCGACTGCTACGGATAAGGTTCGAAATTTCTCGAGTGAATTTAAAACTCATATTGTACAGCCCGGTGAAACTAAGTTTGGATTAGGGAAATTGTATGGGATAAGTATTCCAGTATTGGAGGAGCAAAATCCGCATATCGTTTTGGGACTCCAAGCGGGACATGTATTAAAAATTAAAGGAACAACGGCTTATCAGCAGGATTTGTCTTCGTATCGACGTCAGGTATTAAATAAAAATCTTCGCGATTATACGGTAATGAAGGGAGAGACGTTGTTTGGCTTATCGAAGCGGTTTGGTATTTCTTTGGCCGAATTGATGGCGATGAATCAGGAGCGGATTGTGGGGGTTTTAAAAGAAGGGCAGTTATTGCATGTTCCTGCGGACCAATATACCAATGATAAAGCGATTTGGCATGAAGTAGTCGCTGGCGAAACCAAGTTTGGATTGTCGCGGCGTTACAAGGTGACTATAAATGCGCTCGAGTCAACTAATCCGCAAATTGTTCGCATGTTGCAAACGGGACAGCGTATACGTATTCCGGTTGAATCAGCGACAGGGGTTGCAGAAGCAAAAGAAAATAAAGCTGTTGAAACTGTACAACAAGATTCTAAAAAGGATGTTGTTTCCCCAAAAGCTAAAGCCATCGTTGCTGAAAATCCGATTTCAGTATCATCAGAAACGAAAGAAACGCCCCAAACGGTTAAAACTCCTGAGTCGGTTCCAGCAGAATCTGTGGCTCAAAGTAGGGATGCTTCAGCGCGCCTAAATAGGGATGATTTGGTAGATTATACCATTCAGCCCAAAGAGACCTTGTTTGGTTTGTCGAAACGGGCGAATATGAAAATCATAGATTTTTTAGAGCTTAATCCGATGCTTTCCAAAGGCGTGCAAATTGGAATGGTAATAAAAATGCCAAAAGACGCTCAAGCCTTTGTGCCTGAAACTTCCAATACACTTGCCACTACAGCTGTTGACGTTGTTCCTACCACCGATGTGGTGGTATCAAAAGAAGAGCCGACCGCAACAAAAGAGCGTGAAAGTGCAACTCCTTCTGTGATGGAGTTTAAGGATGTGCTAAAAACAGCTGATCTTACCTCGGTAAAGCGATTTGCCTTTATGGTTTCTTTTTCAGAAGCCGATTGGCAACGTGCCCAACAAACATTCCCCGATATTCAAATTGCTGATGAGAGTTCCCGACTCGAGATTATGTATCATATGGGGGTTCAAAAAGCATTGGATTCCTTAAACACGTTAGGTTATACGATTTCTTCAAAAATGATTCATGCCGAAGGGACAAAAAAATCGTTTGATTTGAAGAAAATGACAGCTAATCGCGTGTGGAAAGGAATGGATGCAGCCTTTTTAAGTGGAAATTGCTCCATTGAAAAGATGCCATTTTTACCGTTGCCATTAATTACAGCAGTAGACATAGAAGGGTTGAAATCCAAAAAAGTCGTAGCTATTCAGCCTGAAATGAAAGTGAGAGATCGCGTACTGGATGTGTTGGTGCCTTTAAATGCAAATGTAATTGTGGTGAGTAGTTTTACCGATGAAAATAAAAAACAGCAAATACTCAAAAAAATACCGCAAGCACAATATGCTTTGGTGTCTGAACGAACAGGATTGGATAATGAAGATTTAAAACGCTTGCTGGTGAAAGGCAAAATGAATGTGATTATCTTGGAAACGACCAAGAATAGTATGATTATCAGTGCAACCAATACCTTGCTCAATGCCGTAACCGATTACAATATTCAAGTGGCTTTGTTGGAACCCAACTTGATTGATTATTATAAAAATGTTTCCCCACTTCGCATGAACATATTGCGAACAGTATATCCAACCTATGCACCTATTGAAAAAAATCAATCCTATATAAATTTTGTGACCCATTATCGAAAGGTATATCGCGATGAACCCGATTTGGTTTACATGCAAGGATTTGATATTGTATTTGATATCGCTCTACGAATGGCGCAAGCTCAAGGGTTGTCCCATTCATTGCAACACGATAAAACAAAACAAACACTCCTTCAATTTGAATACGATTCAAAAAGTTTAGATCACTATGAGAATCGTACTTTTTTTCTTTTGCAACGAGAAATCAATGGTACTCTAAAAGTAATTAATCCTTGATGAAAGCGATGATTGTTTTTTGTATCTTTGAAGAACTCGGAAAGGGAAAAATCAAAAAGAAGTAGTAATACCCTAATTTGATTTCGCCTATGAATCGTTCTTTACAACGTTTTTTACTACAATCTCTCTATAACGGGCTTGGGATTTTTATATTCATTTTTTCCCAATGGGTATACGCCCAATGTCCTACGGTAACCAATACCTCCCAATCTTTTTGTAATACAGAATCGCCCACCATTGCTAATTTAAATGCAATTAATAATGGAGGAGGGGTCGCATGGTTCAGTTCGACCACATCAACAACACCCCTTTCGCCCGGGGCAGGTTTGGTTAATGGTGCAACCTATTATGCCGATAATGCAGCTGGCAATTGCGGCACACGGCAACCTGTTACAGTAACGATCTTTGCGGCGCCCACAGGACAAAATTTTCAAGGGGTTTGTGTTGATAATCCACTTGAAGCGACTATTGCCAACTTGATTGCCAATGGGAATAATATTCGTTGGTACACAACTCCAGCGGGAGGCACGCCACTGCCAACGACCACTGTATTAACAGACAACACCATTTATTATGCGAGTCAAACCAATCCTGATACGGGATGTGAGACTTCACGTTTGGCGGTTTTTGTCAATGTTGGTGTGGTGCCTGTTCCAACAGGACCTGCAATACAATCTTTTTGTCTTTCGCTAGGAAACACACCGACCGTTGCTAATTTGCAAGCGAGTGGGACAAACAATTGGTATGCAACGGTCTCTTCAGCGGTGGTTTTAGATCCGGCTACACCTCTTATAAACGGTGAGACCTATTATGCGACTACTGTGGATCCACCCTGTGAAAGTATTAACCGTTTAGAAATTACGGTACAATTATTGCCACCTACCGATGCAGGTACAGATGGAACATTAGCTTTGTGTTCCAATGCCTTGACCGTAAATCCCAACCGTAATTTATTTTCAATTTTAGGAGGAAGTCCACAAACGACAGGAACATGGAGTGGACCTCTACCTACCACCAATGGTCATCTCGGAACGGTGAATATTAGTACATTAACCGCAGCAGGAAGTCCGTACATTTTCACCTATACAGTTACCAATGCCGCTTGCCCGCCCGATACAGCAACCGTTACCATCACGGTTTCTAATCCTGTAAATGCTGGGAATGATGCGTCACTAACGGTTTGTTCTAATAACCCTTCTGTTAATTTGTTTCCATTGCTCGGAACAACGGCACAAGCCGGTGGTGTTTGGTCTCCGCCGCTAGCAAGTGGAACCGGTGTTTTTAATCCAGCCGTAGATCCATCGGGAACGTATACCTACACCGTTACAGGTCCCAACGCCTGTGGTAATGATACAGCGATTGTTACGGTTACCGTAAATACAGCTGCTAATGCTGGTACTTCAGCCAATACAACCGTTTGTGCTTTAGGTCCTTCAGTGAATCTTTTTACTATTCTTGGTGGAACTCCACAATCAGGTGGTGTTTGGTCACCTGCATTGGCAAGTGGTACAGGCGTTTTTAATCCTTTACTGGATCCGCCAGGAACTTACACTTACACTGTAACAGGAATACCTCCTTGTACGAATGCTTCTGCAAATGTTACAGTAACATTGACACCCGGTATAACCCCTCTTTTCACCCAAGTGCCTCCAATTTGTCAAGGGGCATCATTAACGGCCTTACCAACCACGTCCAACAACGGCATTACCGGAACTTGGTCCCCCGCTTTAAACAATACAGCTACGACCACCTATACGTTTACTCCAACAGCAGGACAGTGTGCGACCACGGCCACGATGACCATTACGGTGAACCCGAATATTGTTCCCACCTTCACCCAAGTGCCTCCAATTTGTCAAGGTGCACCACTAACGGCCTTACCAACCACGTCCAACAACGGCATTACTGGAACTTGGTCCCCCGCTTTAAACAATACAACAACAACCACCTATACGTTTACTCCAACAGCAGGACAGTGTGCGACCACGGCCACGATGACCATTACGGTGAACCCGAATATTGTTCCCGCCTTCACCCAAGTGCCCCCGATTTGTCAAGGCGCGCCACTATCGGCTTTACCAACCACGTCCAACAACGGCATTACCGGAACTTGGTCCCCCGCTTTAAACAATACAACAACCACCACCTATACGTTTACTCCAACAGCGGGACAGTGTGCGACCACGGCCACGATGACCATTACGGTGAACCCGAATATCGTTCCCACTTTCACCCAAGTGCCCCCGATTTGTCAAGGGGCACCACTAACGGCTTTACCCACCACGTCCAACAACGGCATAACCGGAACTTGGTCCCCCGCTTTAAACAATACAGCTACAACTACCTATACGTTTACTCCAACAGCAGGACAGTGTGCGACCACGGCCACGATGACCATTACGGTGAACCCGAATATCGTTCCCACCTTCACCCAAGTGCCTCCAATTTGTCAAGGCGCACCACTAACGGCCTTACCAACCACGTCCAATAATGGCATTACCGGAACTTGGTCACCGGCATTAAACAATACGGCTACGACCACCTATACGTTTACCCCAAGTACAAGTGTAAACTGTGAAGTCACTGCAACAATGACAATTACAGTTGTACCACAACCCAATGCGGGAACGGACGGCACATTAGTGATATGTTCGAATGCTACCCCGACCGATTTGTTTTTAAGTTTAGGAGGAGCGCCTCAAGCAGGAGGAACGTGGACACCGGCTTTGGCTAGTGGCACGGGCTTATTTAATCCT